>CAUJHG010000001.1 GCA_963204785.1 Pseudomonadota bacterium
TCCAGGGTCTGGGTCAGCTCCAGGTAGTCGAACCAGGGGCCGCTTCGGTCGAGCACCGCCGCGACCGCCTCCGGCGCCAGCTCGATCGAGCGCAGGGCTTCGCTGGTCGAGGTGTCCAGCAGGGTGGGAAGCATCGAGGCCAGCCCCAGCGTGAAGAAGCTCGACGGATGCGATTCGCCGCGCTGGCCGGCCAGCAGTTCGAGCAGGCGGGCGCGGGCGAGCGTCACTTCCTGCACCGCCCGGCGGGTGGCCCGAGTGCCCGCCGAGCGGACCAGGACGTTCGAGAGCCAGCGGCAGAGTTCGTCGTGCCCCATGAGCAGCACTGCGGCCTCGACGGTGTCGATCGTGCGGCCGCGCGCCCAGTGGGCGCTGCCGGCCTTGCGCAGCAGTTGCACCGACAGGCTGAGGTCGCGCTTGATGTCGTCGACGAGACGCGTCGGATCCTCGCCGCGCAGCAGGCGGTTGAGCAGATGGCACAGGTGCTGGACCTCCGGTGAGATCGGTCCCGCCGCCTCGGTTTCGCCGCTCCTTGACATGCTGCCGCTTGCATAGTCCAGGCCAAGCCCCAGCGCCAGCTCGAGCACTTCCAGGCCGGGAAGATCGGTCCCGACCAGTCGGGGGCGCGGCGTACCGGCGGCGGCGTCCTTGACTGCCTGGAGCAGGGGGCCCACCGACTGCGGATCGCCTGCGCGCAGGAGCAGGAAGTCGGGTGGGGCGGCCGTGCTGTCGGCGCCTTGCAGCGAAGCCTTGGCCCGGACCAGGGGTGGCTCGGCGATCCACCCTGCCTGCGCTCCCGTGGCGCGGATTCGCTGCGTTGCATCAAGCAGGATTTCCGCGCTGTCGGCACCGGCGTCGGGGCGCAGGCACAGCATCATCCCTGGGCAGAACAACGCCGCGGCCTGCGGTTCGAGCAGCCAGCGCGCCGGAAGCTCCACCAGGGCGGCGCGGTCGGCGTCGGCGGTCGCACGCATCGCGGTCAGGATCGCGCGCGTGTAGGCCGCCTGCGCCGGCCTCTCGGCCCGGCGGATCAGGGTCTCGGAGAGCCGGAACTCGTAGCCGGCCACCGCCCCGTCGGCGCGCAGCAGCGGCCGGCGCGCGCCGATGCCCGCCAGGCTGGCCGGCGCAGGCGGCGCCGGAAGGGTGGACGGCAGGGCGGCGATGTCGAGCGGATCGGACACACCGGCGGCCCCGGCTGCGGCCGGGGTGGCTGGCCGCGGGCGGGACCAGCGCGAAGCGAGCCGTTCGATCAGCGTTCTGAGCATGACGCCCCCCAGCCTCCGGTCTGGCCGCGCGGCGCGCAGCGGACATTCCCGAGTGTTTCGCTCGCGCCGCTTGACCCCTGCAGCGGACACCGTGGACCATCGTCGGTCGGCGCGAATGCGCACAGGATATCGGGAGAAGGGACGGGATGCTGATCTGCGGCACGCACGACGCGCAGACGATCGCCCAGCTGGAGGCGGTGGCGCGCCGCGCGCGGCGCGTTGCGCTGATGGCCGACGGACACGTGGGCTTCGTGATGCCCATCGGCGGGGTGGCGGGCTACCGCGACCAGGTTTCGGTCGTGGGAGTGGGCTTCGACATCGCCTGCGGGAACTGCGCGATCCGCACCGACCTGAAGGCCTCGGACTTCTCCCGGCAGCGCCTGGGCGCGCTCGCCGACGAGATCGCGGCGACGATCAGCTTCGGCCTGGGCCGCACCAACCGGCAGGCCGACGCCCCGGTGGATCATCCGCTGTTCGAGCTGCCTGCCTGGGATGCGATCCCCGATCACGCGCGCGAGGAGCTGCGCGCGATCGCGCGGGCGCAGCTGGGCACCGTGGGCAGCGGCAACCACTACGTCGACGTGTTCGCCGACACGGCCGACGATCAGGTCTGGGTCGGCGTGCACTTCGGAAGCCGGCAGCTCGGCCACGCGATCGCCTCGGGCTTCATGGCCCTGGGGCAGGGCATGCCGTGGGGCGTGCGGGTGCCCGAGAAGGAGGTGCTGTTCGAGCTGGACTCGCCGCTGGGGCAGCGCTACTGGGCCGCGATGGAGCTGGCCGGCCGCTACGCGTACGCCGGGCGGGAGTACGTTGCGCGCAAGGTGGTCGCGATCCTGGGCGGCGCGGAGCTCGACATGGTCCACAACCATCACAACTTCGCCTGGAAGGAGCGTCACTTCGGCGAGGATCTGGTGGTGGTGCGCAAGGGGGCGACCCCGGCCTTCCCGGGACAGCGCGGCTTCATCGGCGGCTCGATGGGCGACGACGCGGTGATCGTGGCGGGCTACGAGAGCGCGGCCGGCGCAGGCCCCGACCCGGTGCGCGAGCTGCAGCAGCAGGCGCTGTTCAGCACCGTGCACGGCGCCGGCCGGGTGATGAGCCGGACCGCGGCCAGGGGAGCGCCGCGGGGCCGCAGGTCGCGCGGCGGCGGTGCGGTCACCCGACGGATGATGGACGAGTGGATCCGGGCCCGCGGCGTGGTGGTTCGCGGCGGCGACGTCGACGAGAGCCCGCACGTCTATCGGCGCCTGCACGAGGTGCTGCGCGACCAGCGCGGCACCATCGTCGTGCAGCACACCCTGCGGCCGCTGATCGTCGTGATGGCCGGCCCCGAGGTGCGCGACCCGTTCAAGGACTGACCGGCCCCCCATCCTCGGGCTCGCGGCGCGTGCGCGCGGAACCGAGCGCGAGCCGGTGGTCGACGCCGGCCCATCGGCCCTCGGTCTGCAGGCGCCAGGTGAAGTCGACGGCCTGCCCGGCGCGCAGGCGGGCGGTGGGCAGGCGCACCAGGTGCAGCGCCAGCCCCGGCACCGGGTGGGTGCGCAGGTCCGAGGCGTGCTGCCAGCCGTCGACGCCCCAGTGCACCAGCGCCGGCTGGTGCAGGCACACCAGGGTGTCGAGCCCGGGCCTGGCGCGGGAGACCGGCGCGTGCTCGAGCCACATGCTGAACTGCGGCGAGGGCCGCCGGCCCCGGTAGCGTTCCCACACCGCAGCGGGGCAGTCGCAGGCCCGGGCGTCCTGGCCGGACAGCGCGAGCTTGACGAACTCGGCGTGTGCCCAGACCAGCGGCATCGCGCCGCCGGTGGGCCCTCCCGGACGAAGCCCCAGCGCCGGGATCGGGTCCGCATCCCAGACCTGCTCGGGCAGCATTCCGCCCGGACTGGTCATCGCCGCCATCGCGCGCAGGAAGGGCATCGGATCGCGCCCGGCGAGCAGTTCGTAGTGGCCGCGTTCGCCGGCCAGCAGCGGCCACGGCCGCCCGCAGCCGCTGCCGTCGAAGGGCGCGCCGTCCTCGTGCTCGCCGTAGCCGTCACCGTTGTAGCGGCGCCAGGCGGGCCCTGACGGGGTCTGCACGCGCAGCAGCGCGTCGATCACCCGGACGGTGTCGCGCACCAGCGGATCGTGCGGATCGCGCAGGCCGAAGCGCACCAGTTGCAGCGCGTCGGTGGACACCTGCTCGTCGGCGGGCGGGGCCACCGCCTGCAGCCGGTTGCGGATCGGGATGCGCCGGTGCAGCGCCTGCTCGTCGGAGAGGATCGCCGCAGGCGCCACCCGGACGTAGTAGCCGGCCACCCCGAGGCGCCTGGCCAGCGCCGTGCCCGACACCGCAGTGCATTCCTCGATGCGCGCGTTCCAGTCGTCGGCCAGCGCGAGGAGGAAGTCGCGCGTCTCCCCGTCCTCGACGAGGGCCGCGCCCGCCACCAGCGCGGCGACGCACACCGCGAGCGTGAACGGATTGAGCCCGGCGTCCTCCTCCCAGCGATCCTGGTCGCTGGAGGGCCCGGCACGCGCGATGAAGCCCAGCGCCCGCAGCACCATGTCGCGCACCACGATTCCGTCGAGCGCGTCGCGCTCGGCCAGCAGCGCGGCCAGCAGCACGGGGAAGGCGGCCTCGTCGAGCTGCACCCCCTGCCAGTAGGGTCTGCCGTCGAGCCACTGGTTCTGGCTCCAGTGGCCATCGGCGTGCTGCGACGCGATCAGGTAGCGCAGCACGTCGCGCGCCTCTGCCTGCTGTCCGAGCACGAGCAGGGCGCCGGCGCACTCGACCAGGTCGCGCGGCCAGACGAGGTGGTAGCCGCCGCGCTCCTCGCGGCTGTTGCCCCAGGGAATGCTCAGGCTCGCGACCAGCGCGCCGGGGTGGATGCGGTCCTGGTGCACCCGCAGCACCATCGCCGAGACGGCAAGCTGGGCGCGCAGCGCCGGGTCGGACAGGGGGCAGGCGGACCAGGCGAGCCCGGCGTGCCAGCGCTGCCAGTCGTCCACCTGCTGCCGCCAGGGCGTGTCGAAGGACTGTGCGAGCGCGGCGAGCGCCAGCGTGCCGGCGGCCTCGGGGCTGGCGCCGAAGGCCAGCGCGAGCACGCAGCGCCGCGGCAGCGCACCGCACAGCGCAACGTTGCCCGGGCCGGCACGGTCGAACTGCCAGCGCATGGCCCCGTTGCGGTCGAAGTCCTGCCAGCCGTCGCTCGCCCCGACGTGGCCTGCGCTGACGCGTCCCCAGGCGTCGCGCTGGTCGGGGTCGACTGCGGCCAGCGCCTGCCAGGTGGCGCCCGGGTGCGCGCGTCCGGCGCGCAGCACGCGGCGCCCGCCCTGGCGGCCGAGTTCGGCGAGGTTGTCCTGACCGCTGCCATCGACGTGCGGCGCAAGCAGGGCATGGGGGCGAAGCCTCGGGTCGCCGTCGAGCTCGATCTCGATCAGCAGCGCATCGCGGCGCGGATCGGTGACGATGCGCAGGCCCAGCGTGAAGCGTTCGTGCGAATGCACGATGCGCACTGCGGGAACCCCCGGCGCAGGGGTCTCGATGCGGTAGCTGCCCAGTCGCTTGACTTCGCACCAGAACCCGGCGTCGTCGGCGACGATGAAGCCGAGGTCGCGGATCTGCGGCATGTCGACGCAGGGGTGATAGACCTCGTTGACGATACCCAAGCCGATCGTGAACCACAGTCGTGCCGGGCCGAGCGAACCGCCGACCAGGTCCTTGGCGCTGCTGGACCAGGTCGGCGCGATGCCCGGAGCGCCGGGGGCCGGGCCGCCCTGCTGCGCGCGCCCTGCGTCGGGGCAGGGGGCTTCGCTCATTGCCGGGGCAGCTCCGGGCGATGCCAGCCCCCGCAGCAGGCGGCGATCGCGTCGGCCTCCTGCGGTCCCCAGCTGCCCTGCGGGTATCGGTGCAGTCCGAGCCCGGCATCGAGCACCGGGTCGACGACCCGCCAGGCGGCCTCGACGCCGTCCTCGCGCGCGAACAGCGACGGATCCCCCTCCAGCGCATCGCCGATCAGCCGTTCGTAGTCGCCCGGCTGCGCGCTGGGCGCGTTGCACAGGAAGAGCTCGACCGGATCGCCCGCCATCAGGGGGCCGGGGCGCTTGGTCGCCGCGCCGATCGCGATGGCGACGCGGTCCGGGCCGAGCCGGAAGCGGATGTAGTTCGCCACCGCAGCGTGCTCGTCGAACACCTGCTGCGGTGCGCGCTCCAGTTGCACCAGGACCTCGGTGGCGGTCGTCGCCATCCGCTTGCCCGCGCGGATCAGGATCGGGACGCCCGCCCAGCGCCAGGAGTCGATCTGCAGGCGGATCGCGACGAAGGTCTCGACCTGCGAATCGGCTGCGACGCCATGTTCGTCGCGGTAGCCCTCGTACTGCCCGCGCAGCACGTCGCCGGCCGCCAGCGGGCGGATCGCCCGGAAGACCTTGACCTTCTCGTCGCGCAGCGCCTCCGGCCCGCTGTCCACGGGCGGCTCCATCGCCAGCAGCGCGAGCACCTGCAGCATGTGGTTCTGCACCACGTCGCGCAGCGCGCCGACCTCCTCGTAGAAGCGACCGCGCCCCTCGACCCCGATCTGCTCGGCCATCGTGATCTGGATGCAGCGCACGTAGTTGCGGTTCCAGATCGGCTCGAGGAAGGCGTTGGCGAAGCGGAAGTAGAGCAGGTTCTGCACCGCCTCCTTGCCCAGGTAGTGGTCGATGCGGAACACCGAGCTCTCGGGAAAGCTGCGGTGCAGCGCTTCGTTCAGGGCCCTGGCCGAGGCGAGGTCGCGCCCGAAGGGCTTCTCGAGCACCACGCGCGCGCCGGCCCCGCTGCCCGATCCGGCGATGCCCTCGACCACCATCGGGAACAGGCTCGGCGGCACTGCCAGGTAGTGCAGCGGGCGCTTCGCCGCGCCCAGCGCCGTGCGCAGGCGCTGGTGGGTCTGCGCCTCGGTGTAGTCGCCGTCGATGTAGTGCAGCAGGCCCAGCAGCCGCTCGGCGGCGGCGTCGCGCCCGGCCCCGTGGACCTGCAGGCTGTCTCGCACGCGCTCGCGCAGCTGTGCGAGCGTCCAGCCGGAGCGGGACACGCCGATCACCGGGACATCGAGCCGGCCGCTGCGCACCAGCGCATGCAGCGCGGGGAACAGCTTGCGATGGGCGAGGTCGCCGGTGGCGCCGAACAGCACCAGTGCGTCGCTGGGCGCCGCGTTCACGAGCGCTGCTCCTGGTGGCCGCCGAACTCGCGGCGCATCGCCGACAGGATGCGGTTGGCGAAGTCGCTGCCTCCGCGCGAGGCGAAGCGCGCGAACAGCGCCGTGGCCAGCACCGGGGCAGGCGTGCCGAGCTCGATCGCGGCCTGCAGGGTCCAGCGGCCTTCGCCCGAATCGGCGACGCGTCCCTGCAGGTCGTCCAGCCCGCCATCGTGCAGCAGCGCGTGCGCGAGCAGATCGAGCAGCCAGGAGCGCACCACGCTGCCGCGTCGCCAGAGCTCGGCGATCTCGGCGAGGTCCAGCTCATAGCGAGGGGCGCCCGGATCGTCCGCAGCGAGGGCGCCGGCATCGCCAGGCTGCGACTGCCCGCCGCAGCCCGCCTGGCGCAGGAGCTCGAAGCCCTCGGCGTAGGCGGCCATCAGCCCGTATTCGATCCCGTTGTGGACCATCTTCACGAAGTGGCCCGCGCCGCTCGGGCCGCAGTGCAGCCAGCCGCGCGCGGCGCCGGTGTGCGCGGCCTCGCGCCCCGGCGTCGGGGCTGCGGCGGCCGCATCGGGTGCGAGGGCGGCGAAGACCGGTTCGAGCCGCTGCACCGGGCCAGGCTCGCCACCGATCATCAGGCAGTAGCCGTCGGCCAGCCCCCACACGCCGCCGCTGGTGCCGACGTCGAGGTAGTGCAGGCCGTGCCGGGCCAGCGCGGCCGCGCGGCGCGGGTCGTCGCGGTAGTGCGAATTGCCGCCGTCGACGACGGTGTCGCCGGGCAGCAGCAGCGGCAGGAGTGCATCGATGCTGGCGTCGACTGCCGCGGCCGGCAGCATCAGCCAGACGGTGCGCGGCGGTGCGAGGCCATCGACCAGTTCGCCGAGCGACGCGGCGGGGCGTGCGCCCGCTGCCGCAAGCGCGGCGACTGCGGCCGGGTCACGGTCGAAGGCCACGCAGTCGTGCCCGGCGCCGAGCAGCCGTCGGACCATGTTCGAGCCCATTCGGCCCAGTCCCACCATGCCGATCTGCATGTCCACCTCCCGCGGTCGGCGCGCCTGGCCTGGTGCCGGGCGCTGATCGGGCGACCGCCGGCAGCACCGGCCCATGCGCAGGATTATCGCGCCGACGCGGCATCCGCGTCAGCGGCATCGCAGGCAGGCGGGCTGGCCCCTCAGCCCCGGTCGCGCCATGGGCTCCCGTGCCGGGCCCGGCGAAGAGGCACAGAATCGAACCGGTGCCGAAGCAGTCCGCGCCAGGCACGGCCCGGTCCACAGGCACCCCTGGAAGGAGGCAGTCCATGCACGCACAGACCCCGGGTGGCCGGCCCAAGCCGGACCAGGTGCTGGTCGACATCGTCGACTATGTGCTCGAGCACGAGATCCGCAGCAGCGAAGCGATCGGGACCGCGCGCGCCTGCCTGATCGACACGCTAGGCTGCGGGCTGGAGGCGCTGTCCTATCCGGCCTGCACCAAGCTGCTCGGGCCGATCGTCCCGGGAACTTTCGTCCCCAACGGCGCGAAGGTGCCGGGCACGCAGTTCCAGCTCGATCCGGTGAAGGCAGCCTTCGACATCGGCGCGATGGTGCGCTGGCTCGACTTCAACGACACCTGGCTGGCCGCCGAGTGGGGCCACCCGTCGGACAACCTCGGCGGCATCCTGGCCACTGCCGACTGGCTCAGCCGCACCGCGATCGCGCAGGGCAAGGCGCCGCTGCGGATGGACCGGGTGCTCGAGGCGATGGTGAAGGCGCACGAGATCCAGGGCGTGATCGCACTGGAGAACTCGTTCAACCGCGTCGGGCTGGACCACGTGGTCCTGGTCAAGGTTGCCTCGACCGCGGTCTGCGGGATGCTGATGGGGCTCGGGCGCGACGAGCTGATCAACGCGGTCTCGCTGGCCTGGGTCGACGGACAGTCGCTGCGCACCTACCGGCACGCGCCCAACACCGGCAGCCGCAAGAGCTGGGCCGCCGGCGACGCGACGAGCCGCGCGGTGCGCCTGGCGCTGATCGCGCGCACCGGCGAGATGGGTTACCCGACTGCGCTCACCGCGAAGACCTGGGGCTTCTACGACGTCTCCTTCAAGGGCCGCGAGTTCGCGTTCCAGCGCCCCTACGGCAGCTACGTGATGGAGAACGTGCTGTTCAAGATCTCCTTCCCGGCAGAATTCCACGCCCAGACCGCTGCGGAGTGCGCAATGACCCTGCACGCCGAACTGGCGAAGGCCGGGCGTTCGACCGAGGAGATCGCGAAGATCACGATCCGCACGCACGAGTCGGCGATCCGGATCATCGACAAGACCGGCCCCCTGGACAACCCGGCCGATCGCGACCACTGCATCCAGTACATGGTCGCGGTGCCGCTGATCTTCGGCAGGCTGACGGCGGCGGACTACGAGGACGAGGTCGCTGCGGATCCGCGCATCGACGCGCTGCGCGCGAAGATGGTCTGCGTCGAGGATCAGCAGTTCAGCAGGGACTACCTCGATCCCGACAAGCGCTCGATCGCCAACGGGATCACGATCGAGTTCGCCGACGGCACGAAGCTCCCCGAAGTGGTGGTCGAATACCCGATCGGGCACCGCCGCCGCCGCAAGGAGGGGATCCCGCTGCTGATCGAGAAGTTCCGCACCAATCTCGCGCGACGCTTCCCGCCCCGGCAGCAGCAGCGGATCCTCGAGGTCTCGCTGGACGCCGAGGCGCTCGCGGCGATGCCGGTGAACGAGTACGTCGACCTGTACGTGATCTGAGCGCGGCGCGCAGGCGTCCGCTCCGGGTTGCCTGCGCGCCCGGGCCACGCGGGGCGGGGGCGGGATGCGCTCGCCGATCCGGCTTGCGCTGCGGGCGACGCTCCCGGGTGGCAGTACGCTGCGGGCGCCGCCGCCCGCGGACACCAGTCCGAAAGCGGCTTGATTGTCTCAACCGTGGCACAGTGAAATCCTTTCGGCGCACTTCATGCGCGCAGGAATCACCAATAGAATCGACCGCAGGCCCTGGCAGCAAGCGCAGACCAGGGCTCCCCGATCACGGATCCGCGGCGTCACACCAACTGCCGGGGCGGATCCACCCACTGAGGAGAATCGCAATGTCCGTCAGACTCGTCGTCCTGTACTACTCGACCTACGGCACCAACCACCGCATGGCGGAGATCGCTGCGGAGGCGGCACGCGCCGCCGGGGCCGAGGTGCGCCTGCTGAAGGCGCCCGAGACCGCCCCCGCCGAGGTGGTCGCAAGCCAGGACGCCTGGAAGGCGCACGCCGAGCGCACTGCCCACATCCCGACCGCAACTGCGCAGGACATGGAGTGGGCCAACGCCTACCTGATCTCGGCGCCGACGCGCTTCGGGGTGATGGCGAGCCAGATCCGCGCCTTCATCGACACGCTCGGCGGTGTCTGGGCCAAGGGTGGGCTGGCCGGCAAGGCGGTCTCGGCGATGAGCTCGGCGCAGAACACCCACGGTGGGCAGGAGGCGACGCTGCTGTCCTTCTACACCACTGCGATGCACTGGGGTGCTATCGTGGTCGCGCCGGGCTTCACCGATCAGTCGATCTTCAAGGTCGGCGGCAACCCCTATGGCTACAGCCACACGCAGGGCGCCGAGTTCACCGACGACGTGAAGGCCGCGATCGGCCACCAGGCGCGCCGCCTGGTCGAGTTTGCCGCCAAGCTCGCCTGAACCGGCCGCGCCGCGGTCGGCCGTCGATTCCATCGGTGTCCGACTCCATTGGCTATCGATTCGATTGATTCAATTGGCTTGGTCTTTCCAGGTCTGGCGCCTAGCATGAGTCCAGCCCGCTTCATGCGCGCGATCCTATGACTGTGAGCCCTGAAGGAGCCGAGATGAAGGACGATGCAAGCAAGTGCCCGGCAACCCGCCTGACCACCGACTTCGGCGCCCCGGTGGCCACCAACCGGGACAGCCTGACCGCCGGCGCCCGTGGCCCGCTGCTGGCGCAGGACGTCTGGCTCAACGAGAAGCTCGCGAACTTCGTGCGCGAAGTGATCCCCGAGCGGCGCATGCACGCCAAGGGTTCGGGCGCCTTCGGCACCTTCACGGTCACCCACGACATCACCCGCTACACCCGGGCGAAGATCTTCAGCGCGGTCGGCAAGAAGACCGAGATGTTCGCGCGCTTCACGACGGTCGCCGGCGAGCGCGGCGCCGCCGACGCCGAGCGCGACATCCGCGGCTTTGCCCTGAAGTTCTACACCGAGGAAGGCAACTGGGACATGGTCGGCAACAACACGCCGGTCTTCTTCATCCGCGACCCGCGCCAGTTCCCCGACCTGAACAAGGCGGTCAAGCGCGATCCGCGCACCAACCTGCGCTCGGCGACCTACAACTGGGACTACTGGACGCTGCTGCCCGAGGCGCTGCACCAGGTCACGATCGTGATGAGCGATCGCGGCATTCCGGCCAGCTACCGCCACATGCACGGCTTCTCCTCGCACGCCTACAGCTTCTGGAACGCGGCGGGCGAGCGCTTCTGGGTCAAGATGCACTTCAGGACCCGGCAGGGCATCCGCAACCTGAGCGACGCCGAGGCCGCCGAGCTGATCGGACGCGACCGCGAGAGCCACCAGCGCGACCTGTACGAGGCGATCGAGCGCGGCGACTTCCCCAAGTGGACGATGTACGTGCAGGTGATGCCCGAGAAGGACGCCCTCGCGTATCGGCTGCACCCCTTCGACCTGACCAAGGTCTGGTACAAGGCCGACTATCCGCTGATCGAGGTGGGCGAGTTCGAGCTGAACCGCAACCCCGACAACTTCTTCCTCGACGTCGAGCAGAGCGCCTTCGCGCCCAGCAACCTGGTGCCGGGGATCGGCGTGAGCCCGGACCGGATGCTCCAGGCGCGGCTGATCAACTACGCCGACGCCCAGCGCTACCGGCTGGGCGTGAACCACCAGCAGATCCCGGTCAACCGGGCCCGGTGTCCGGTGCACAGCAACCACCGCGACGGCGCCGGCCGGGTGGACGCCAACTACGGGGGCGCGCCGCACTACGAGCCCAACAGCTTCGGCCAGTGGCAGGCGCAGCCGGAGTTCAGGGAGCCGCCGCTTGCGATCTCCGGCGCCGCGGACTTCTGGGACGCGCACGCGGACGACTCCAACCACTTCGAACAGCCGCGCCGGCTGTTCCAGCTGATGAGCGACGCGCAGAAGCAGGCGCTGTTCGACAACACCGCCAGCGCGATGGGCGATGCGCCCGAGTTCGTCCGCTTCCGTCACATCCGCAACTGCAACGCCGCCGATCCCGCGTACGCGGCGGGCGTGGCGAAGGCGCTGGGGATCGACCTGGCGAAAGCGCTCGCCTCGAAGCCGGACGACCCGATGTACGGCAATCCGCTGGTGCCGCTGCCGGTGTGAGCGGCCGCCTCCGGGCCGCGCAGGACGCAAGTCCCGATGGCCCGGCCTCTTCAGCCGGTGCCGCCTCCTCCGGAGCCGGACGCCGGCGCCTGCGGGCGTCCCTGACGCCCCGCTCGCGCCGCGCGGCGCGCGTGCAGCAGGTGCGCGGCCAGCCATCCCGCGACGGCCACCACGGCCAGCAGCGCGAGGCCCCAGGCGGCGTCGGCCTCGAACCGTTTCATCAGCCGGCCCAGCGCGTGGCCGGCGCCGTAGCCCAGCGCCGCGACCAGCGTGGCCCAGACGAGCGCGCCGGCCAGGTTGAGCAGCAGGAAGCGCGACCAGGGCACCCGGCTCATCCCGATGGCCATGGGCCCAGCGACCCGAAGCCCGTACAGGAAGCGGATCGACAGGATCAGCGGGAGGTGTTGCCGCTCGAGCAAGGCGCGCACCCGCTGCGCGCGCGGCTGCAGCTTCGGGAAGCGCGCGAGCAGCGCCTCGCCGTGGCGGCGCCCGATCTGGAAGAAGAGCTGGTCGCCGAGGAAGCTGGCGATCGTCGCGACCGCGATCACCGAGGCGAGCGGCAGGTGCCCGTGCGCGGCCGCGCCGCCGGCGACCAGCAGCACCGACTCGCCTTCGAGGAAGGTGCCCACGCCCACGGCGAGCAGTCCGTAGCTCTCGACCCAGGCGGCGATGTCCATCGGTGATGCCTCGTTCGTTCAGCGGTGCGGCTGGCCTGGCGAAAGCGCCGGTTCGCATTGGTGACCGGGGTCACGGCGATCCGTGACTGCGGGCACTGTCGCGGCCGCTGCGGCGCGCGGAAGATGGCTTCCGTGTCCATGAGCTGCGAGCAACGCGCAGGCTAGCGCATCGAGAACCCCAATGCGAAGCGAATCGAAGCACGACGAGCCCCGGAAGGTCCTGGTGTTGCAGGGAGGCGGCGCGCTCGGGGCCTACCAGGCCGGCGCCTACGAGGCGCTGGCGCAGCCGGGCGGCACGCTCGACTGGATTGCCGGGATCTCGATCGGCGCGATCAACGCGGCGCTGATCGCGGGGAATCCGCCGCAGCGCCGCGTCGAGCGTCTGCGGGCCTTCTGGGAGCAGGTGAGCGTCGCGCTGCTGCCCGCGGCCGCGCTGGGCGGCCTGCTCGGCCCGATGCGCCCGTGGTGGGAGGACGCGGTGGCGTCCTTCGGCGCCTGGCAGGGAATTCCGGGCTTCTTCCGGCCGCGCGGGCCGACGGCCTGGTGGCCGCAGCCGCCGGCCAGTCTCTACGACACCGAGCCGCTGCGGCGCACCCTCGAGGAGCTGGTCGACTTCGAGCTGCTCAACGACGGGCCGGTGCGCCTCTCGGTGGGGGCGGTGGACGTCGAGAGCGGCAACTTCACCTACTTCGACAACCGCGCCGAGCGCATCGGACCCGAGCACGTGATGGCCAGCGGAGCGCTCCCCCCCGGCTTTCCGGCGGTGGAAGTGGACGGGCGCTGGTACTGGGACGGAGGCATCGTGTCCAACACGCCGCTGGCGCACGTCCTGTCGAGCACGGCGCCGGCCGACGCGCGGCCGCTGACGGTGTTCCAGGTCGACCTGTTCGCCGCGCGCGGAAAGCGTCCGGCCACGCTCGCCGAGGCCGCCGAGCGGCAGAAGGACATCCAGTACTCGAGCCGCACCCGCGCGGTCAGCGACCGGGTCCGCGAGCGCCACCAGCTGCACGCGCGGCTGCGCGCACTCGGCGCGCTGCTGCCGCCCGAGGTGCGCGCGAGCGCCGAGGCGCGCCGCCTGCTCGCCGGCACCGAGGATCCGCCGATCACGCTGATCCACGTGATCCACCGGCGCAGGCCCTACGAGACGCAGAGCAAGGACTGCGCCTTCTCGCGCATCTCGATGACCGAGCACTGGGAAGCGGGCGCGGCCGACATGAGCGCGTCGCTGGCGCTGCTGCAGCGTCAGCCGCCGCTGGCGGCGGGCGAATTCCGCGTCCTCGACTGCAGACCCGATGCGCCGCAGGCGCCCCGGCTGCGCCGGGCGCGCTCGGGCGCACACCAACCCGGAAACCCCGGACAGACGAAGGAAACGACATGATTGCGACCGCAGAACCGGCAGGGCGGGCCAGCACCCGCCTGAGCCTGGAGGGAAGGAACGCGCTGGTCACCGGCGCCGCGAGCGGGCTGGGCCGGCGCATCGCCGAGCTCTACGCGCAGGCTGGCGCCAGCGTGGTGATCGCCGACCTCAGGCTCGAGGACGCGCGGGCCGCCGCCGAGGCGATCGGCGCGGCCGGGCACAAGGCCCTGGCCGTCCAGATGGACGTCACCGACGAGCAGTCGGTGGAGGCCGGCTTCGAGCTGGCGAAGGCGCAGCTCGGGGCGCTGGACATCCTGGTGAGCAACGCCGGCATCCAGATCGTGGCGCCGATCCACGAGTTCCGCTTCGCGGACTGGAAGAAGCTGCTCGCGGTCCACCTCGACGGCGGCTTCCTCACCGCGCGCGCCGCGGTGCGGCAGATGATCGCCTCGCGCCGCGGCGGCACGATCATCTTCATGGGCTCGGTGCACTCGAAGGAGGCGTCGCGGCTGAAGAGCCCGTACGTCGCCGCCAAGCACGGGCTCGAGGGACTGGCGAAGGTGATCGCCAAGGAGGGCGCGCCCTACGGCATCCGCAGCAACGTCATCTGCCCGGGCTTCGTGCGCACGCCGCTGGTGGAGAAGCAGATCCCCGAGCAGGCGCACGAGCTGGGCATCACCGAGGACGAGGTGATCCGCAACGTGATGCTCAAGGACACCGTGGACGGCCAGTTCACCACGGTGGACGACGTCGCGCAGGCGGCGCTGGTGTTCGCGACCTGGCCGAGCAACGCGCTGACCGGGCAGTCGCTGGTGGTGAGTCACGGCTGGTTCATGCAGTGAGGCTTCCATCCGATCAGGAGGCGGCCCTGCGTTCGCGCAGCAGCGCGGGCGGGGCGTGCCCACCCGCGTCGCAGGTCGCGCTCGCACCGGCCTGAGGCGGGAATCGAACCAACGGCGGGCAGGAGATCGACATGTCCAAGCAGAGGAAACAGGTGCTGATCCTGGGGGGCAACTTCGCCGGCCTCGGAGCGGCGCAGAAGATCCGCGACCACGCCGGCGACGGCGTGGACATCACGCTGGTGGACCGCAAGGCCTACCTCGACTACATCCCGAACATCCCGCTCGAGGTGTTCGAGGGGCGCGATCCGTCGAGCACCATGCACATGGACCTGATCGGGCCGCTGGCTCGCGAGAAGGTGGCCTTCCGCCAGGCGGAGGTGCTCGGAATCGACCTGGACGCGCGCCGGGTGCGCGTGCGCCCGAACGAGCGCCCCGGGTCCACCGACTACTGGATCGGCTACGACATCCTGGTGATCGCACTCGGCGCACGGCTGGCCTACGACGAGATCGAGGGCTTCGCCGAGCACGGCCACTCGGTTTCGGACGCCTTCCTGGCGAACCGGCTGATCGACTACCTCGAGAACGAATACAGGGGCGGTCCGATCGCGGTGGGCTCGGCGCGCTTCACGCAGGGCAGCAAGGGGCGACCGCCGTGGCTGCCCACCGCGCTGGCCGCCTGCGAAGGGCCGCCGGTGGAGGTGTCGCTCGCCCTGGCGCACTGGCTGCAGACCCACGGCAAGGGCGGCCCGAAGAACATCACGATCTTCACGCCGGCGCCGATGATCGCCGAGGATGCCGGCGAGAAGGTGGTGGGGCAGCTGCTCACCGCAGCTTCGGCAATGGGCTTCGGCTACATGAACGACACCCGGGACATCGTCCGGCTCACCGCGAAGGGCATCGAGTTCGCCGACGGGCGCTCGCTCGAGGCGGAACTGAAGATCGTGTTCCCGAACTGGAAGCCGCACGCGTTCCTGCACGGGCTGCCGATCTGCGACGAGGCGGGCTTCGTGGTCACCGATCTGCTGATGCGCAATCCCGATCACCCCGAGGTCTTCGCCTGCGGCGACGCGGCCGCGCTGACCGTGCCCAAGCTCGGTGCGATCGGTCACCAGCAGACCGACATCGTCGGTCGGCAGATCGCGCGCGACCTGGGCGTGATGAAGCCTGCCCAGGCCGACACGCCCTTCGCCCCGGAGGTCGTGTGCATCGGCGACATGGGGGGAGGGAAGGCCTTCTACATCCACGCCGACGCCTGGTACGGCGGCAAGCTCCAGGAGCTGCGGATGGGCCGGCTGCCCTACCTGCAGAAGGTGGCCTACAAGGAGGTGTTCTTCCGGACAGGCGGGCGGGTTCCGGGCTGGGCGCTGCCGACCGCCGAGTGGATGTCCGAGCAGGTCTCCGGCTGAGCGCAGGCGCGGCGCGGGCCACGCGGCCTGCGCCCGCGCCCGGCGCTCAGGGATCGAAGCACAGGATCACGCGGCTGCCGCGGCCGGGGGCGCTGTCCAGCGTGAGCGACGCACCGAGCTGCTGCGCGCGCTCGCGCAGCCCGACGAGTCCGTAGTGTCCCTGGGGCGCCGGGTCCTGCGGATCGAATCCGGTTCCGTCGTCGGCGAGCTCCAGGCGCCAGCGCGCAGGGCGCACGCCGCTGTCGGCGTCCGCGGGCGCGCGCGCGAGCGTCAGCCGCAGGTGCCGGGCGCCGGAGTGGCGCTCGACGTTGCGCAGCGCCTCGCGCGCGATGCCCAGGACCAGGTCGGCGCGCGCGCCGCTGAGCGCCGCAGCCTCGGGGTCGATCGTCTGTTCGACGCGCAGCGCGCAGCGTGCGCCCAGCTCGTCGAGCAGCGCCGCCAGCCCGGCGCCCAGCGGACGCGGCGCGGCGGCGGACCTGCGCATCCGCCCGATGGTCGCGCGCGCGTCGGCCAGGCCCTGCGTGGCCACCTGTTCGGCCTGCGCGAGCTCCGCGTCGAGCCGCGCCGCGTCCCAGCGATCGTGGAGCTTGCGCACCAGGCGGATCTGGGTGATCAGGCTCACCAGCGAATTGGCCAGGGTGTCGTGCAGCCCGCGGGCCAGGCGCAGGCGCTCGCGCTCGAGCTCGGCATCCCGCGCCTCGCGCTCGAGCCGCTCGATCTGCACGGCGCGCTCCGCCACCCGGGCGTCGAGCTCGGCGTTGATGCGCACGAGCCCGTCGCGCTCGGCTCTCAGGTGCGCGACCAGTTCGGCCAGGGTGAGCCCGATCGTGTGCAGTTCGTCGTGCCCGGCGGGGACGTCGATGGTCGCGCGGGCGCCGCGGCGGACCTCACGCGCCTGCCGGGCGAGCGCGTCGAGCCGGCGCGTCAGCCAGCGGGCCAGCGCCACGGCGGTCAGTGCCCCGGCCAGGCCGATTGCGGCAACCCCCAGCAGGACCGTGCGGCGCGCCTGGCGCACCGGCGCCAGCGCGTGCGCCAGCGGCTGCCTGAGCAGGATCCGCCAGCGGGCGGCTGCCGGGATCTCGGTGTCGGCGCTGGCCAGAGGGGCGCTGGCGACCAGGAAGGCGCCGCGACCGGATGGATCGGCGTCCGGGGGCGATCCGAGCAGGCCGGCAGAGCCTGCGACCGCGCGTCCTGCGGGATCGAGCAGCACCGCCTCGAGATCCGCGTCCGGGTCGACGAGGCGCAGGCGCTGGTCGAGCTCGCCATGCAGCCAGGTGGTCGGAATGCGGGCCGCAAGGACGCCGAAGGCGCTGCCGGCTGCGTCCGTCAGCGGGACCGCGATCACCAGGAAGCTCGCGCCGAAGCTGCCGGAGCCGTCGGGCACCGCGGCCAGGACGGGCGCCTGCAGCGCCTGCGCGAACCACGCGGGATCCGGCGCGGGCGCGAACCCGTGGTCCTCGCTGGAGGCGCTCAGCAGGCGGCCGGTGTGATCGCGGATGCCGATCCAGGCGGTCTCGGGCAGCAGCCTGGCGAGCGAGCGCAGGCGGGCGGCGGTCGCCGGCGTCCCGGCCTCGGCTGGACGCAGATCGGCCGCCAGCGTGCGCATCGCGGCGCAGCGGATCAGGATCCGCCCCATCAGGGCGTCCGCGCCACGCGTGGCGCTGCGCTGCAGCTGCGCGACGCTCTCGGCGCTGCGGTGACGCTGGACCAGGTCCGCCGCCCATTCGGCGCTTGCGAAGGCGACCACGCCCATCAGCGCCAGCACCGCCCAGCCGATCGCCGCCGCGAAGCTGCGGCGAGGGTCGAAGCGGCGCCACCCGGAGCGGTGCGTACGCGCTGCGGGTGGATCCTCCTCCTGCGTCGAGGACGGGTTCATCGTGAGCGGCGACGGTGTGGAGCGGCTATTCTGCTCCGGTGCGCAGGCCGCGTCGCCCGGGATCGGACGGAACCCGGGGCTGCCTGCGACAGTCGATGCGAGGAAGGACGGGCCGGATGAGCCAGACGAAGACGCAGGTCGATCGCGACGAGGCGGCGGTGAGCCTGCTGGTGGTCGAGGATCGGCCGATCATCCGGCGGGGGCTGGCGCTGATGCTCGAGACCGAACCGGGGGTGCGGGTGGTCGGACAGGCCGCCGACGGCGCGCAGGCGCTCGCGCTGGCGCAGGCGCTTCGCCCCGACGTCGTGCTGATGGACCTGCGGATGCCGGTGATGGACGGCGTCACCGCGACGCGCCTGATCTCCGAGCGGCTTCCGGGCACGCGGGTCGTGGTGCTGACCACCTTCGACGACGACGAGCTGGTCTTCGAGGCGGTGCAGGCGGGAGCGCACGCATACCTGCTCAAGGATGCGAGCGAGGCCGAGCTGCTCGAGACGGTCAGGGCGGTCCACCGCGGCGAGTCCAGGCTCTCGCCTACGGTGGCGCGCAAGGTGCTCGAGCAGTTCCGCGGGCTTGCGAGCGCTGCAGCGGCCGATGGGGCCTGGCGGGCCGCGGAGGCGGCAGCGGCGGATGCGCCACCTGCGGGCGCGTCGGCGCCCTGGACAGCGGCGGGGACCGCGCTCGGGACGGCGGCCGGCGTGCGGCGCAGCGACGCGCCTGCCGGTGCGCCTGCCGGTGCGCGGCAAGCGCTTGCGGACGAGCCGCTCAGCGAGAAGGAACAGCGGGTGCTCGGCCTGCTCTGCGAGGGTCTGTCCAACCGCGAGATCGCGGCGCGGATCTTCCTGGCCGAGGGCACGGTGAAGAACTACGTCAGCCGCATCATGGAGAAGCTGCACGCGCGCAGCCGCATCGAACTCGCGCTCAGGGCAAAGGGGCGCAATCCGTGAGCCCTGCGTCGGCGCGGCTGCAGACCCCCCGGTGGCGCAGCGGACGTCCCCGAGCGCGTGCGCACGCGCAGCCGGCGCCCGCCCGCACGGCTCGTACGCTCAGGGTGCGATCGCCCGCTTGAGGGCGCGCGCAGCGGGCGCCGGCAGGGCGGGAAGCGAGCGCAGCAGCCAGGGGAGCAGCCTGCGCCTGGCCCCCGACAGGGACTCCGGAACCACGGCCTCGATCAGGTGCGGACCCGGCCGGGAGAGCGCGTACTCGAAGGCGGAGCAGAAATCCTCCGCGGTGCTGGTGCGCACCCCGTGCACCCCCATCGCCTGCGCGAGCTGGGCGTAGTTCAGCTGCGGGCCTCCCAGGTCGAGCTGGGCGCGCGCCCTGGCGCCGCCTTCGCCCGCGCCCACGCGGTCGAGTTCGACGTTCAGCACCGAGTACGAGGCGTTGTTGAAGATGATCGCGGTGACGTCGAGCCCCTCGCGCGCCATCGTCCACAGCGCCTGGATCGTGTACATCGCGGTGCCGTCGCCGATCAGCGCCACCACCGGACGCTGCGGGCAGGCGATTGCCGCGCCGACCGCGTTCGGCAGCCCCTGGCCGATCGCGCCGCCGGTGAGGGTGAGCAGGTCGTGCCTCGGGCAGCCCGCAGTCATGACGTTGAGCAGCAGGCCGGAGGTGATCGCCTCGTCGATGAGGATGGCGTCGTCGGGCAGCAGGTGCCCCACCGCCTTGCAGACCTTGGGGGCGGTGAGCGCTCCCCGGGGGCGCGGCGGGCGCGATGGCGCCTGCAGGCGCGGCGTGGCCCCGGTCGCGCCGAGCGCGCCGGCGAGCGCCTCGAGGCTCGCGGTCGCGTCCTGCGACGGCGCGCACAGGGTGTGCACCGTGCAGCCTTCGGGGACGAGGTCGCCGGGCTTGCCCGGATAGGCGAAGAAGGACACCGGCGCCTTCGCGTCGACCAGGATCAGGTGCTCGACGCCGGCCAGCTGCACGCCGACCATCTCGGCCAGGTAGGCGACGCGCTCGACCGCGGGCAGGCCCGCGCCGCGCTCCATGCGGGTGGGGAAGACCTCGGCCAGCAGGCGCACGCCGCAGTGCGCCGCGATGCGGGCGGCAGCCAGCAGGCCCGGCTCGCGCAGCGCCGCGCCCCCGAGCAGGAGGGCGCTGCGGCGTCCCGAGCGGATCGCCGCCGCGATCGCGTCGACGATCGCCGCATCGGCCGCCGGCGACATCGGGGCCGGCGCGGCGGGGCAGGGCTGGCCGCCTTCGCCCCAGGACACGTCCGCCGGCAGGATCAGTGTGGCCACCTGCCCGGGCCGGCTGCGTGCCGCCTGAAGGGCGTCGACCGCGTCCTGGCAGAGCTGCGCGGTGCTCGCGCTGGTGCGCACGAAGCCCGGCGAGACGTTGCGCGCCACCGTCTCGATGTCCGACTGCAGCTGTGCGTCGTACTTCACGTGGCCGGTGGCGTGATCGCCGACGATGTTGAGCAGCGGCACCTTCCCCTTGCGCGCGTTGTGCAGGTTGGCCAGGCCGTTGCCCAGCCCGCAGCCCAGGTGCAGCAGCGTGGCTGCGGGCTTGCCCGCCATCCGGGCGTAGCCGTCGGCCGCGCCGGTGGCCACGCCTTCGAACAGCGTCAGCACCGCACGCATCCGCGGCTCGCCGTCGAGCGCGGCGACGAAGTGCATCTCGCTGGTGCCCGGGTTGGTGAAGCACACCTCGATCCCGGCGTCGACCAGGGTCCTCAGCAGCGCCTGCGCACCGTTCATCGCCAGTCCTCCCTGATCATGTCGGCCCCTTTCTCCCCGACCATGTAGGTGGGTGCGGTGGTGTTGCCCCCCGGAATGGCGGGGAAGATGGAGCTGTCCACGACGCGCAGCCCCTGCAGCCCGTGCACGCGCAGGCGGGCGTCGACCACGCTGTCGCGCGCGTCCGGCCCCATCCTGCAGCTGCCGACCGGGTGGTAGTTGGTCCCCGCGGCGTTGCGGCAGAAGCGCTCCCAGTCCTCGTCGGTGCGGCAGTCGGCGGTGCGCAGGTCGCGCCCCACGCGGGCGCGCAGCGTCGGCGTGTCGAACACCCGCCGGACCTCGCGCAGGCCCTCGATCATGGTGCGCATGTCCCGAGGGTCGGAGAAGTAGCGGAAGTCGACCACCGGGTCGTCCTCCCAGCGCGGACTGGACAGGCCGACGCTGCCGCGGCTTTCGGGGTGCAGCAGCAGCACGTGGGTGGACAGGCCGTGCTTGAAGTAGATGTCGCGGCCGTGGTCCATCGCCAGGATGACCACGAACTCGTACTGGATCTGCGGTCGCGACGCCTCGGGCGTCAGGCGCATGAAGCCCGTGACCTCGGCGAAGTTCGTCGTGAGCATCCCGCGGCGCTCGTCCCGCCAGCGTCGCCAGGCGCGCCGCAGCGCGGCCGCCCCGGTGGGCGAGATCCCGATCAGGTCCGGATCGCCGGGCACGTGGTGCCCCATGATCACGTCGACGTGGTCGTGCAGGTTCTGCCCCACTGCGGGCAGGTGGTGCACGAGCCGGATCCCCAGCGCCTGCAGCGCGCGCCCGTCGCCCACCCCCGAGAGCTGCAGCAGCTTGGCCGAGAGCACGCCGCCGGCGCTGACGATCACCTCCTTGCGTGCGCGCAGCACCTGACGGCGCCCCTGGCGCACCACCTCGACGCCCACTGCGCGCAGGCCCTCGAACAGGATCCGCGTGACGTGGGCCTCGCACTGCAGGCTCAGGTTCGCTCGGGTGCCCAGGTGCGGGAGCACGTAGGCCTGGCCGGCGTGGTGGCGCTCGCCGTTCTTCATCATCACCTGGGTGGTGCGAAAGCCCTCCTGGGTCTCGCCGTTCAGGTCCGGGTTGGCCGGCCAGCCCGCTTCGGCGCAGGCCTGGTGGAGGATCGCGTGCCAGGGGTTGTCGGTGCGCAGCTCTTCGACCCAGACCGGACCGTCGTTGCCGTGGAAGGCGTCGCGGAAGGTCTGGTTGTTCTCGCTGCGGCGGAAGTAGGGCAGCACCTCGTCCCAGCCCCAGCCCGGGTTGCCCGCGGCACGCCAGTCGTCGTAGTCGAGGCGGTTGCCGCGCATGTACATCAGCGTGTTGATCGAGGTTCCGCCGCCGAGCCCGCGCCCCAGTGGATGGTAGGCCCTGCGATGGTTCAGCCCGGGGTCCTCGACGGTGCGCAGGCCCCAGTTGTAGCGGCTGCGGCGTGGACCGTAGACCAGCGCCGCCAGCGCGGCGTTGCTGCCGAGCAGCCCGCTGCGCTGCCCCGGCCCGGCCTCGAGCAGCAGGACCTGGTGGGCCGGGTCTTCCGACAGTCGCGACGCCACCGCGCAGCCGGCAGGGCCGGCGCCGACGACGATGAAGTCCTGCTCGGCGTTCACGGGCCGGGCGCAGGCGGGCTCAGCCCGCGATCGCGCGCGCCGCCGCGCGCGCGGTCAGGATGCACCCCGGCAGGAAGGTGCCCTCCAGCGAGCGCTTGCCGCTGGCGCCGCCGCCGCCGAAGCCGGCAGCCTCGCCGACGCAGAACAGCCCCGGGATCGGCGCGTCGTGGCCGTCGAGCACGCGGCTGTGCAGGTCGGTGCGCAGCCCGCCCAGGCTCTTGCGCGTGATCAGCTGCATGCGGATTGCTATGAACGGGCCGGCCCCCTTGCGCTGCAGGGGGGCCGGCTTGCAGGTGCGCAGCCGGTCCGGGCCCCACTGGCGGGCGTGCAGGATGCGGCGGATCTGGTCGTCGTTGTGCAGCCGCGCGCCCCGGGCGAAGTTGGCGTCGAAGGCGTCGGCCGTGGCCTGCAGCACCTCCGGGCGGACGTCGTGCGAGCAGGTCAGCGCGTTCATCTTCGCCGCCAGCTCGGGCAGGGTCCCGGCGACCAGGAAGTCCGCGCTCTCGCGCTGCATCTGGCGCACCAGCCGGTGGTTGCCCAGCAGCGTCTCCTTCAGGAACAGCGGGAACTGCATGTCGCGGATCCGCTGGTTGTGCTCGGCCCCCGAGATCGCGAACTCGCGGGCCGCGATGCGCCAGTTCAGCAGGTGCCAGGTCCAGGGCTTGGCCTGGGCGGCAACGCGCTGGCACAGCCAGTGGGTGTCGAAGCCGGTCACCAGGGGCTCGGGCCCGATCCGCCTGCCGCTGTGGTCGAGCCACAGCGCCGACTTGCAGGGGATCGCCGACAGCCCGTGGCCCGGGAAGTGCGGAAAGGGGTGAGGGAAACCGGCCGCGTAGTTCCACATCTCGCCGGCGTGGGTGATCCGCGCGCCCAGCGCGGCGGCTGCGTGGTGCAGGCTGCCGTCGGCGTAGGGATGGGCGCCGTTGAGCATCGCCGCAGGCATCGGGCGTCCTGCGGGCCAGTTCGCGCGGACCTGCTCGTGGCTGCCGTTGAGCCCGCCGGTGGCCAGGACCACCACCGGGGCGCGCAGCCGGATCTCCCTGCCCGAGGCCTCGTCGACCGCCTCCACCCCCTCGATGCCGGCGCCGGCGCGTTCGATCCGGGTCACGCGGTGGCGGTGCAGCAGCGTGAGCCGCCCGCCGCTGTCGGCCTGGCGCAGCGCGTCGATCATGCGCCGGGTGAGCTCGCGGGAAGTGCCCCAGACGATGTGGTAGCGCGGCAGGCTGTTGCCGTCGCCCTGCATCCCGCGCTCCACCCAGTTGACCGCGGGCATGAACTTCACGCCCTCCCGGGTCAGCCAGTCGTAGACCTGCGGGCGCGAGTGCTCGACGTAGTGCTGCGCCCAGCGGCGCGGCCAGTGGTCGTCGGCGCCCAGCTCGCCGAAGCGCAGCCAGTCGGCGAGCGCCCGCTCGGGGGTGTCCGGGATCTTCATCCGGGCCTGCAGCGGGGTGCCGACCAGGGCCATCCCGCCGAAGGCCCACAGCGCGAGGCCGCCGAGCCGCTCGGGCAGGTCGCGGTCGACCAGCGCGACGCGACGCCCGGCGCGCAGCAGCTCCAGCGCGGTGACGATGCCGGCCAGGCCCGCGCCGACGATCACCGCGTCGAAGGCATCCGAACGCATGGGCGGCGCTCCTGCCGGCGGATCAGTAGACGACCACGCGGTCGCCGACCCTGACCTGCTCGTAGAGCCACTTCGCGGTCTGGTAGTCGCGCAGCTGGCTGCAGCCGTGCGAGCCGCCTTCGTAGCCCCTGTCCGCGAAGTCCTGCGAGAAGTGGATCGCCACGTTGCCGTGGTAGAAGATCGCGTAGGGCATCGGCGTGCGCTCGCCGAAGATCTTCGAGACGGTGTCGCTGTTCATGTACCAGATGCGGAATTCGCCTTCCGGGCTGTCCCAGCCGGGCATCGAGAACCTGGCCTCGCGCGTGAACTGCACCTTCCCGTCGACGACGTAGGACATCTTCCGCTGCTGCTTGGAGATGCACACCACCTTGCCGGTGGCGCAGCGCGGGTCGAGCTCCTGGCTCAGGATGCTGGCGGGCGGCGCATCGAACAGCGTCGAGTAGCGCGGGTTGTGGCTGCGCCGCAGCAGCCTTGCCCAGCTGCGCTCGTCCATGACCTCGCTCGCCGGCAGGCCGATGCGCTCGCGCCAGCCGGCGATCGCCTGCCGCGTGGGCTCGTCGTAGTCGCCGTGCAGCGGGCCCTGGTACAGACCGACCTGGCGCAGCCTGTGCTGCAGCTCCTTCACGTAGCCGGTCTGCGTCGGGGCAGTGAACCAGGCGCCGACGTCGGTGTTGTTCAGCTCGGCCTCGGTGGGCGGGCGCGAGCGCGACAGCAGCGCGGTCCAGGTCGCCTGATCCACCACGCCGGTCGGCCGCAGCGCGTGGTCGCGCTGGAACTTGAGCACCGCGGTGCGCGTCAGCCCGTCGAAGCGGTCCATCACGTCGTAGACCGCCAGGTATTTCGCGTGCCGCAGGCGCACCTGGAGTTCGCGCACCAGCGGCGACTGCATCCGGAAGCGCAGTTCCTGCGGCAGCAGCGTTCCCTGACCGAATGAGTCGACCGTCGTCGGGACGCGCATGGCATGCGCTGCGCAGGCAGCCAGCCCCAGAAGCGCCGCCAGGCCGGTGGTCGCCAGGAAGCGGGTCAAGTGCTCTCGAGTCATCGGTGGATCTGGTGGCAAGGGCGGGCTGGCGACACGCGTGAGCGCTCGTCATCGAGCGCCATCGGTCCGGTCGGAGCGAAGATACACCAGCGTTCCGTCGCGGTGGAGAGTCCGGCATCCCTTCACGGTGGAGAGCGTCGCGATCATCGGGCCGCGCGCCTTGTCCGGCCGTTGCGAGCGCGCTACGATTGCGCCCCCGCGGAGGTGCACATGGACGAGACACTGGCAGGAAGGAATGTGGTCGTCACCGGCGGAGCCGGCGCGCTGGGCGAGGCCGTGGTCGACCGGCTGATCGTCGCCGGGGCGATCTGCCACGTGCCCACCCACCGGCCCCAGGGTTCGGCGACTCCGATTCCGGACAGGGGCGGGCGCCTGAAGCTCGCCCACGGTGTCGATCTCACCGACGAGACTGCGGTCGAGCGCTTCTACGCGGGGCTGCCCGGGCTCTGGGCCTCGGTGCACCTGGCCGGAGGGTTCGCGATGGCTGCGCTGACGCAGACCACGCGCGCCGACTTCCTGCAGATGATCGAGACCAACGCGGTGACGACCTTTCTGTGCGCGCGCGCGGCGGTCGAGGCGATGCGTCGCACCGGCCAGGGCGGACGCATCGTCAACGTCTCGGCGCGCCCGGGGCTCGATCCGCGCAAGGGCGCGGGGATGGCCGCCTACACCGCGAGCAAGGCGGCGGTCGCGGCGCTCACGGTGGCGCTGGCGGAGGAGCTGAAGGGCGAGCGCATCCTGGTCAACGCGATCGCCCCGTCGACGCTGGACACGCCGGCCAATCGCAAGGCGATGCCGGATGCCGACGTCTCCCGGTGGCTGTCGCCGCAGGCGGCCGCCGAGGCGATCCTGCAGCTGATCTCGCCCTCGAACCTGGAGATCAGCGGCGCGGTCCTGCCGCTGTACGCGCGCGCCTGAGCGACGCGCGGCGGCGGCAGGCCCCGGTCAGGCCTGCGATGCCAGCCGCTGCGCCTGCTCCAGCGCCACCTGGTCGCGCCCGATCGTGGCCACCGCCAGCGTGCGTCCGTCCTTCAGGTAGCTGACCGCGCAGTCGCGGGCGGCGATGTCGCCGTCGATCCGGATCTCGTCCCAGTCCTGCGCGTGGCCGACGTACCGGATCGTCACCTCGTGGTGGGCGCTCCAGAAGAACGGCACGTCGAGGTAGGGCTGGTCGGCGCCGAGCATGTTCTGCGCGGCGACCTGCCCCTGGCGCTCGGCCACCACCCAGTGCTCGACGCGCATCGTGCTTGCGTCGGCGGCCGGCCAGCGTGCGACGTCGCCCGCCGCGTAGATGTCGGGCTGGGAGGTCTGCAGCCGCCGGTCGACCAGGATTCCGCGGTCGACCGCAAGGCCCGCCGCCTCGGCGAGCGCCAGCCTCGGCCGCACGCCCAGGCCCAGCACCACGAGCTCGGCAGCGATCACGGTCCCGTCGCTCAGGGTCACCGAACCCGCGTCGATGGAGGCGATCGAGGCGCCCATGTGGAAGACCTCGCCGTGGCTCTCGTGCAGCCCGCGGATGAAGTCGCCGAGCTGCGCGCCCAGCACGCGCTCGAGCGGGCGGGCGTCGAGCGAGACCACGTGCACCGCGAGCCCGCGCGCGCGCAGCGCCGCTGCGACCTCCAGGCCGATGAACCCCGATCCGAGCACCACGGCGGTACGGGCGCGGGCCGCCTGCGCGACGATCGCCTGGCTGTCGGCGAACGAGCGCAGCGTGAACACGTGCGGCAGCTGCGCGCCGGGAATCGGCAGCCTGACCGGCTCGGCGCCGGTGGCGATCAGCAGCCGGTCGTAGGCGTGGGAGGCGCCGTCGGCGGTGACCACCTGGCGTGCGGCAGGGTCGATCCGCTGCACCGTGCTCGACAGCCGCAGGTCGATCCGGCTGGCCGGGTAGAAGTCTTCGCCGCGCAGCGGAATCCACTCCTGCGGCGCGCTGCCGGCAAGGTAGTCCTTCGAGAGGTTGGGGCGGTCGCAGGGTGCGTCGGCCTCGGCGCTGAACATCGTCAGCCGCCCCTGCCAGCCGCGTCGCCTCAGCATCTCGGCGGCCGCGAAGCCCGCCGCGCCGCCACCGACGATCACGATGTTCGCGGGCTCGCCGGGCGGCGCGCTGCGCGCACTCGCACTCGCACTCGCGGGCGCTGGCGCGCTGCGCTCGCGCACGACGAAGCGCTCGCCCTCGCGCTCGACCTTCCAGCACGGGATCGGGTCGAATGCGGGGGCGCCGAGCGCCTCGCCGGTGCGCAGCGAGAAGCAGGCGTGGTGCAGCGGGCAGCGCACCTGTTCGCCCTCGAGCGCCCCCTGGTCGAGCGGACCGCTGTAGTGGGTGCAGGTCGCACCGACCGCGAGCACCTCGTCGCCGACGCGCGCCAGCAGCACCGCCTCGTCGCCGACGTGGCCGCGCAGCAGCCTGCGGCCCTCGAACTGGGCCAGGGTGACGCCGCGGGCCAGGTCCGGTCCGGCATCGCTCGTCTCGTGTGCACTCATGCGCTCTCTCCAGTGGGGGCGGGGCGGGCCGCCGCTGCCGGCGCCCGCCCCGGGGGTCAGGGTCGGACGGTCCTGTTCAGGCCCTCGATCGCGGCCTGCTCGAGCACCCTGGCGACGATCCGGTCGCAGCGCGCTCCGTCGAAGGCGAACAGCTCCGCGGTGCTCAGGTCGATCTCGCGGGCGAGCCCCTCGCGCAGCAGGCTGCGCGCGCGGAAGAAGCGCGTGCGCACGGTCGCCTCGGGGATCTGCAGCGCCTGTGCGACCTCCTCGACGCTCATCTCCTCGACCGCGCGCAGCACGAAGACCACGCGATAGGCTTCCGGCAGCAGGTCGACGCGCGACTCCATCAGGCGGCGCAGCTGCCCGCGCATCGCGCGCTGCTCCGGTTCGCGCTCGACCGTGTCGGTGAGCGCCGACTGGACCTCGGGTTCGGGGGAAATCATCGCGGCCTCCAGGGGGATGACCTCGGCGCCGCTGCGGCGCAGCCGACCGAGGGCTTCGTTGGCGGCGATGCGGATCAGCCAGGTCGACAGGCGGCTCTGGCCGCGGAACCCGGCCAGCCCGCGCCAGGCCCGCAGGTAGGCCTCCTGGACCGCGTCCTCGGCTTCGCCATCGTCCTTCAGGATGCTGCGCGCGGTGCGGAACATCCGCTGGTTGTAGCGGCGCATCAGAGCCTCGCAGGCCGCGCCGTCGCCGGCCGCTGCCTGCCGGACGAGCTCCTCGTCCGGCGTGGTGGGGGACAGGGGCTTGCGCGCCTGTTCTGCTCTTGCGGGAATCGACATCCTCACTCCTTTGCCGGGCATGGTCACTTCCGTGCTCGTGCCAGGCGTTCATTCTCACGCACCGCGCCCGCGGCCGGGGCGCAATCCACGCGGCGATCAGCGATGATCGCGCTTCATCAGCGCGAGGAACTCCCGCCGCAGGTCCGGATCCCGCAGGAACGCGCCGCGCATCACGGAGTTGGTCATCACGGACTCGGTGTCCTTGACGCCGCGCCAGTGCATGCAGTGGTGATCCGCTTCCATCACGACCGCAAGGCCGTCGGGGCGCACGCGCCGCTCGATCTCGTCGGCGAGCATCACCACCGCCTCTTCCTGGATCTGCGGACGGCTCATGATCCAGTCGCACAAGCGGGCGTACTTGGACAGCCCGATCAGGTCGGAGCCGGCGTTGGGCAGCACTCCGATCCACACCCGGCCCATGATCGGGCACAGGTGGTGCGAGCAGGCGCTGCGCACGGCGATCGGCCCGACGATCATCAGCTCCTGGAGCTGCGCCACGTTCGGAAAGCTCGTGACCTGCGGCGCCGCCTGGTAGCGGCCGCGGAACACCTCGTCGACGAACATCTTCGCCACCCTGCGGCCGGTCTCGACGGTGTTGTGGTCGCTGTCGACGTCGATCACCAGGGCGCGCAGGACCTCCTGCATGTGCGCCTCGACCTCGCTGCGCAGCTCGTCGAGCTCGCCGGGGCGCAGGAAGGCGGCGATGTTGTCGTTGGCGTGGAAACGCTGACCCGCCTCGGCAAGGCGCCGGCGGATCCGGCCGGAGGCCGTGGTCCGCGTGCCGGCGCCTTCCTTGCGGAAGACGGGAGTCGCTACGTTCGCGCTCATCTTGCGGCCTGCGCTGCCGGGCTCAGCGGGCGAACTTCGCCGGGAAGGCGGCCACGAGGCCGTCGGTGAGCGCGTCGGCGAGCATCAGCATGTGCTCCTCGGCCTTGTCGTACTCGGCGATCCCCTGCGCGTAGCGGCCCTGCAGCAGCGAGGTCGCGTAGACCAGCGTGGTGTCGATGTGCTCCCTGAGCATGCTGCGCACCGTCTCGCGCGGCCAGTGGCTGTTGGCGCCCGCGAGGAAGTCGGCGATCTCCTGCGCGTTCGCGTAGGCGCTGGCCACGTTCCGGTCGAGCCCGGCCTTGTCGTTCGCCTTGGCGGCCTTGACCACCTCGACCGCGCCGGCGATGTGCTCCTGGAGCAGTCTCGTCAGCGCGTCGCCTGCCTTGTCGCCGTAGAAGGGCTTGATCGCGTCGCCGATGTCGGCCTGGTTGCTCATCAGCCGCGCCGCGGTCGCCTCGAACGCGGGCGAGCCGGTGGCGAAGGCCGTGACCGCGGCGTAGGTCCACTCCATGTGCTGCGCCCAGAGCTTGCGCATCGCGTCGTGCAGGGCCTTGCTGGCGGGCGCGGTGGCCGCGGCGGCGTGCGATCCGTTGTGGGCGAGCGCCACGGGGGCGTTGAAGGACAGGCCCAGCACCGTCGCGACGGCGACGGCGCGGGCGGTGCGGCGAAGGGCTGCGGCGGCAGGGGTCTTGCGAACGGACATGATCGGCTCCTCGGGTTGGGCTGGTCGAAGGGGCGGCCCGCTTGCCAGGTCCGGGCGGATTGCCCTGCCGTCCCTCGTGCCCATTGGATGCAACCGAGGCCTCGCGCGTTCCCGCTTTCGTTGGCATTTCGCACATCCGCCTGCGATTTCCTGGCGGAGCGAGCGCTCCGCCGCGTCCGGGCGGAGCGCGGGATCGGTGCAGCCGCGCCGCTCAGTGGTTCCCGGCGGCGGTGCAGGGCGCGAGGGTCACCGGGCCGCGTGCGCCTCCGAGGAGTCCGGCAAGGCGGCGGCAGCGGCCCTCGATGCACAGCAGGTGGTCGCCGCCGTACTCCGAGGCCGCGAGCACCAGGCTGCGCCGCCAGGGGTCGGCGGGCCGGTACACCCACTGGCCGTCGATGCGCACCGCGTCGGCGGGAGGCTCCATTCCTGCGCCGGAGCCGCGGATGCGGGCGGCCGACAGGAACAGCCAGTCGCCAGCGATCAGGTAGTCCTCCTCCCAGAGCAGCTTCTCGACGCTGTGCTCCCAGGAGAGGGTGAAGCTGCGCGCCGGCAGCGCGACCGTGAGCGCTCCGGCGGCAATGCACAGCGCCGCCGCGATGCTCACGGGCGCTGCGCTCCGCGCGGCGCGGCGACGCCGCGATGCCGGCGCGCGCGGGCGCGCCACAGATGCCACGCGCCCAGGGCGGCCGACATCGCGATGCCGAGCTCGTCGGTGGCGGGCACCGCGGCCACCAGCAGGGCCGCCGCGACGAAGGCGAGGGCGCGCTCGACCCGGTTCAGCGGCGCCAGCCAGTAGCCGATCGCTGCGCCGCCCCAGAGCAGGATGCCGAGGATCGCCTTGAACAGCACGTAGGCGAACGCGCCCGGCGTGCCGCCCTGCAGCATCAGCGCCGGCGCGTACACCGCCATGTAGGGGATGATGAAGCCGGCGATCGCGATGCGCATCGCCTGCAGGCCGATCTTCATCCCGCTCTCGCGCGCGATCGGCGCCGCCGCGAAGGCGGCGAGCGCCACCGGCGGAGTGAGGTCGGCCATGATCCCGAAGTAGAAGACGAACATGTGCGAGACGATCAGCGGCACGTCCAGCTGCAGCAGCGCCGGCGCGGCCAGCGAGCTGGTGATGATGTAGTTGGGGATCGTGGGGATCCCCATCCCGAGCACCAGGCACACGAGCATGGTCAGCACCAGGCTCAGGAACAGGCTCTTCTCCCCGAGCGAGATGATGTGGCCGGCGAAGCTGGTGGCCGCGCCGGTCAGGGTCAGGATGCCGATGATCACGCCGACCAGCGCGCAGGCGACCCCGACCGGGAGCGCGTGGCGCGCGCCGTCGGCCAGCGCATCGACCGCGATGCGCAGCGTCGCGCGCCCGCCCCTGGCCGCGAACAGCGCCACGGCCAGCAAGGCGATCAGCGCGAGGATCGCGCTGATGCCGTAGCGGAAGAAGGCCGAGCAGGCCACGCCGATCACCACCCAGAAGAGCAGCCGCATTCCGAGGGCGCCGAAGCGGGAGGCCAGCGCGAAGCCGAAGATCAGCACCACGGTCAGCGCCAGCGCCACCATTCCGGAGAAGAGCGGCGTGTAGCCCGAGAACAGCAGGAACACCAGCACGAGCAGCGGCAGCACCAGGTACCAGCGCTCGCGCACCGCCTTCCACGGATCGGGGCACTCGTCGCGGGGAATCCCGAGCAGGCCTGCGCGGCCCGCTTCGAGGTGGACCATCACGAAGGCCGTCAGGAAGTAGAGCAGGGCCGGCACGAGCGCCGCCTTGCAGATCTCCACGTAGGGCACGTTGATGGTCTCGGACATGATGAAGGCCACGGCCCCCATCACCGGCGGCATGATCTGCCCGCCCATGCTCGCGGTCGCCTCCACGCCGCCCGCGAACGCGGGCCTGTAGCCGAAGCGCTTCATCAGCGGGATCGTGAACTGCCCGGTGGTGACCACGTTGGCGACCCCCGAACCGTTGATCGTCCCCATCAGCGCCGAGGACACCACCGCGACCTTCGCGGGGCCGCCCTGCCGGTGGCCGAAGAGGCCGAGCGCGAAGTCGGTGAACAGCCGGATCATCCCGGCCTGCTCGAGGAAGGATCCGAACAGGATGAACAGGAAGATGTAGGAGCTCGACACGTAGGTGGGCGTGCCGTAGATGCCTTCGGTGCCGAAGCCCAGCTGCCCGATCACCTGGTCCAGGCCGTAGCCGCGGTGCGCCAGCGCGCCGGGCAGGTGCTCGCCGAACAGGCCGTAGAGCAGGAAGAGCGCGCAGATCAGCGGCAGCGCCACCCCCATGACGCGCCGGGCGGCCTCGAAGACCAGCGCGATCGTCAGCACGCCGATCACGAGATCGGCGTCGGTCAGCTCGCCGGCCCGCTGGACCAGGTCGGCCTCGAACACCCAGTGATACAGGCCGGCGACGAAGCCGGCGCCTCCGATCAGCCAGCCGATCCAGCGGCGCCCCGCTGGCGGCAGCAGCAGGAAGGTCATCAGCAGCAGGAAGCCGACGTGCACCGCCCGCACCACGGTGCTGGGCAGCGGGCTGAACGCGGCCGTGATCACCTGGAAGGTGGAGAAGGCCACCGCGACCGTGAAGACCGCGGGCGCCATGGGCGCAGTGCCGTGCTGCAGTTCGGCGCCGGCGTCGGGAACGATGCTGCTCATGGTCGCGCTTTCCGGGGACTGACCGAAGGGGGCGGCCCGCCCCGGACAGGACGGGCCGTGCGGGCGCCAGGCGCGGGCGCGCTACCTGAGCAGGCCCGCCTCGCGGTAGTAGCGCTCCGCGCCGGGATGCAGCGGCACCGGCGACGCCTTCGGCGCCTCGGCCGCGCTGATCGCCTTGGCCGCCGCGTGCGCCGCGACCATCTGCCCGAGGTTCTCGAACAGCGCACGGGTCATCGCATACACGGTGTCCGCAGGGACCTTCTCCCCGGTGACCAGGAAGTTGCGCACCGCGACCGTGGGCACGTTCTCGCTCTGCTTCGCGTAGGTCTCGGCCGGGATCGTCGCCGCCTGGTAGGCAGGATCGCCGATCCTGGTCACCACCTCGGCCGGGATGGCGACCACGTTGATGTTCATCGCGCTGGCCAGGTCACGGATCGACGCGACGCCCAGGCCCGCGGACTGCAGGGTGACGTCGAGCTGGCGGTTCTTGATCAGCTCGACCGATTCGCCGAAGGGCAGGTATTCCACCTTCGCGAAGTCCTTGTAGGACAGGCCCGCCGCCTTGAGGATCGCGCGCGCGTTGAGTTCGGTGCCCGAGCGGGGCGCGCCGACCGAGATCCGCTTGCCCTTGAGGTCGGCGAGCGTGCGGATCCCCGATTCGGCGCTGGCCACGATCTGGATGGAGTTGGAGTAGATGCCGGCCACGGCGCGCAGCCCCTTGAGCGGCGCCTTGAACCCGGCATCCTCGACGCCGTTCCAGGCGTCGGACAGCGAGTCGCCCAGCGTGAACGCGATCTCGCCGCGCCCGCTCTGGATCAGGTTGAGATTCTCGACCGAGGCCTTGGTCGCCTGGACGCTCACCTTCGCATCGGGGATGGCCTTCGTGTAGATCTGACCGAGGGCCACGCCGAGCGGGTAGTAGACGCCGCTCTGGCCGCCGGTGAGGACGTTGATGAACTTCTGCTGGGCCTGGGCCAGCGGAGTGAAGGCGAGCATCGCGGCGCCGGCGAGGGCGGCCGCGGCAGCGCGAAGGCGCACGCGGGGCATGGGTTGTCTCCTTTGGTTTCGATGATGGACCGGCGCCGGGCCGATGCCGGCTGCTCTGATCCGTGTCCTCAGTATAGAGGCACTGCGGCGCGCCACCGCCCTGACGAGGCCCTCCGGTTTCGCACGTTCCTGCTCGGTTATCGGGGGTCCGCAGCGTGTTCGGGGGCGATCATCACATGTTCTGGACGCGCCGCCGGTCGCACCGCGCGAGCGCACACGAACTGCAACCGGGAGGTGGATCATGAGGATTGACAAGCTCCTGACGTCCCTGCTGATCGCAGGCGCGTCGATGGCAGCCGGGGCACAGGATTTCGAGCGCGCCGAGCGCCTGTACGCGCAGCACTGTTCGGTGTGCCACGGCGCCGACCGGGGCGGCTACATCGGCCCGGCGCTCAATCGCGACGAGACCAGGATCAGCGCAGGCCAGGTGGCCGAGACGATCCTGAGCGGCAGCCCCTCGGCACTGATGCCGCAGCATCCGTCGTGGGGCGGGAGCGCGCTGAAGTCGAAGGACCGCGACCTGCTCGCGACCCTGATCACCACGCAGCCGAAGACCGACCCGAAGTGGGGGATCGAGGACGTGCGCAACTCGCTCGAGGTGCTCGTGGCCGACGAGTCGAAGCTGCCGGCGGCGCCCAGGTACAGGATCGACCGGATCGACGACCTGATGGCGGTCATGTCGCGCGGCCGCCGCGCCGCCGGCAAGGAGGCGAAGGTGCTCTTCTTCGACGGCCGGACCCACCGCAAGGTGGGCGAGGTGCCCACCGGGTACGCGCCGCACCTGATGGACTTCCACCCGACCGAACCGCGCTGGGCTTACGTGCGCGACGACATTGGCTACGTGCACAAGATCGACCTGTACTCGATGCGCACGGTGCGCAAGGTGCGCGCGGGACTCAACGGCACCTCGCTCGCGGTTTCGCGTGACGGGCGCTACCTCGCGGCGGGGTCCTACGTGCCGCACACGATGGTGATCATGGACGCGCGCACGCTCGAGCCCCTGCACCTGCTCGAACTGAAAGGAGTCGATCCGGACGGGAAGATGGTCGAGGCCGACGCCGGGATGATCATCGCGACCCCGTTCGCGAACCGGTTCGTGGTGGCCCTCGAACAGGCAGGCCAGGTGTGGATCGTCGACCTCGACCGCCCGGGGATGCCCTACAAGGTGATCACCGACGTCGGGCGTCACCTGCACGACGGCTTCCTGTCGCCCGATGGCAGGCAGCTGGTGGTCTCCTCCTACGACGACCACCTGAACACCGTGATCGACCTCGAGCAGGCGCGCATCCTGCGCAAGATCCCCTCCGGCTGCAAGCCGCACCTCGGCTCGGGCGCCGTGGTGCGCTCCAGGGGGCGGCTCGCCGGAATCGGCACCAACATCGGCGAGGAGGGGTGCAAGTCCTTCGAGGTCACGGTCTTCGACATGGAGACGCTGGAAGTGGTCAAGCGCATCCCGGTGATCGGGCCGACCGAATCGCCGGCGGCGCACCCGAATGCGCCCTACGTGGTCGTCGACATCGTCGGCACCGGGCCCGATGCCAACAAGATCCAGTTCATCGACAAGGACACGCTCGAGGTGGTGCGCACGCTGGAGGTCGCCGGAACCCTCGGGCACTCGCACTTCCCCGAGTACACCGCGCGCGGCGACTTCTTCTACGTGAGCGCGCGGTATCGCGGCGACCGCAGCCTGGGCGCGCCCGCGGGACAGCTCGCGATCTTCGATTCGCACAGCCTGCGCCAGGTGAAGTCCATCCCCGTCGACGTTCCGGCCGGCGTGTTCTCGCGCATCCGGGCGCGCAGCGTGGTGGTCGGCCTGCAGCCGGTCGACCGGTAGCGGCCGGCGGGGCGCCAGCCCGCCTGGCGCCGCCGACGCAGCGGGTCGCGCCGGTTCCGGCCCCGCCGGCACGGGCCGGGCCTCGCAGGCGGGGCGCAGGCCGCGCAGGGGTGCGGCCTGGACCCGATCCTCAGAACGGGCAGGCGGGCAGCGTGGTGCAGTCGGCGCAGGCGCGGTTGTCCCAGCCGCTGCCCGTGGTGGACAGCATCGCGCTCAGCCAGTCGGTCAGCGGTTGCGCTGCGCTGGTCTCGCGGTAGAACAGCGGCACGC
>CAUJHG010000002.1 GCA_963204785.1 Pseudomonadota bacterium
AGGACTTCCCGCTGGCCAGCCTGTACTGCCACCAGCGCACGCTGCGCATTGCCGACGGCCCGGACGAGGTGCACCGCAACGCGATCGCCAAGGTCGAGCTGGCCAAGCACCTGCCGATCCCCGCCAAGGCCTGATCCCCCAGCCAGGCAGCTGCCGCTGCAGCCGCGTCGCCCCGACGGCGCGGCCCGCAGCAGGCGCCGGGCCGCCGTTCTGCGCAATGCGCAGCGGCGGCCCTTTCGCTTCCAGGCCACTGCTCGCGTTCCGCAAGCTGCCCCAGCCTGCTGCGGCATCGTCTGCCGGTCGTGGACAATCGACGCTGCCCGCGCCCTGTGCGCCACCGACGGATCCACCGATGACCATCGAGAACCTGCTGATCGCCAACCGTGGCGAGATCGCCATCCGGATCGCCCGTGCCGCCGCCGAGCTCGGCATCCGCAGCGTGGGAGTGCACTCCGAGGACGACGCCCGCGCGCTGCACGTGCGCAAGGTCGACGAGGCGCGCCCGCTCGCGGGGATCGGCGTGCAGGCCTACCTGGACATCGAGCAGATCGTGCAGGTGGCGCTGTCGGCGGGCTGCGACGCGGTCCACCCGGGCTACGGCTTCCTGAGCGAGAACGCCACCCTTGCGCAGCGCTGCGCGCAGGCCGGACTGACCTTCGTCGGGCCCGCGCCCGAGGTGCTCGAGCTCTTCGGCGACAAGGCTCGGGCGCGCGCCTACGCGCAGCAGGCGGGAGTGCCGGTGATCCCCGGTTCCGGCGAGCCTGTCGACCTGCGCGGTGCGCGCGCCTTCCTCGACTCGCTCGGACCCGGTGCGGCGATGGTCATCAAGGCGGTCGCAGGCGGCGGCGGCCGCGGCATGCGGATCGTGTCCTCGCCTGGCGAGATCGACGAGGCCTTCGAGCGCTGCGAGTCCGAGGCGCGGGCAGCCTTCGGCAGCGGCGCGCTCTACGTCGAGCGCCTGATGCCCGTGGCCCGTCACGTCGAGGTGCAGATCGCCGGCGACGGCAGCGGCGCGGTCTCGCACCTGTGGGAGCGCGAGTGCAGCCTGCAGCGGCGCCACCAGAAGCTGGTCGAGTTCGCTCCCAGCCTCGGCCTGGCCCCCGGCCTGCGCGAGCGACTGCTGTCCGACGCGGTCGCGCTCGCCTCGCAGGCGCGCTATCGCGGACTGGGCACCTTCGAGTTCCTGGTCGACGCCTCGGCCGGCGCAGGGGCTGCGGGCTACGCTTTCATCGAGGCCAATCCGCGGCTGCAGGTCGAGCACACGGTCACCGAGATGGTCACCGGTCTGGATCTGGTGCAGGCGCAACTGCGGCTGGCGGCCGGTGAGTCGCTGGCGGCCGCCGGGCTGGAGCAGTCGCGAATCCCGGCGCCGCGCGGCCACGCGGTGCAGTTGCGCATCAACATGGAGACGATGCAGCCCGACGGCAGCGCCAGGCCTTCGGGGGGCACGCTCGGCGCCTTCGATCCGCCGTCCGGTCCTGGCGTGCGTGTCGACACCCTCGGTTATGCGGGCTATACCTCCAGCCCGCGCTACGACTCGCTGCTGGCCAAGCTGGTGGTGCACGCGCCCGAGGGTGGCCTGTCGCGGCTGCTGGCCAAGGCCGACCGCGCGCTCTGCGAGTTCGGCATCACCGGCGTTGCCACCAACAAGACCCTGCTGCACGGCTTGCTGAAGCACCCGGATCTGTCCAGTGGCCGCGTCCACACCCGTTTCGTCGAGTCGCACCTCGACGAGGTGCTCCACCTCGGACGCGACGCCCATCGCGAACTCCACTTCGCCGACGCCCACGCGGGCGCCGGCCTGGCATCGGGTGCGGCGCACGAGCAGGGGCCCGAGGGCACGCTTGCGGTGGAGGCGCCGATGCAGGGAACGGTGGTTTCGCTCGCAGTCGGCGAAGGCGACCAGGTGCACGCGGGCGCGCAGGTCGCGGTCCTCGACGCGATGAAGATGGAGCACATCGTCGAGGCGCCGATCTCCGGCATGGTGCGGATGCTGGCCGCCCGGCAGGGCGAGACCCTGTTCGAGGGCCAGGCCATCGTCTTCATCGAGCCCGGCGAGGTGGACGCCGCGCGCGCCGACGCCGGCAGCGAGCTCGACCTCGACGCGATCCGTCCCGACCTCGCCGAGGTCCGCGAGCGCATTGCCTTCGGCATGGACGAGGCGCGCCCGGAGGCGATCGCCCGGCGCAGGCGCACCGGGCAGCGTACCGCCCGCGAGAACATCGCCGACCTGGTCGATCCGGGCAGCTTCATCGAGTACGGGGCCCTTGCGGTGGCCGCGCAGCGCACCCGGCGCCCGATCGACGACCTGATCCGCAACACGCCCGGCGACGGGATCGTCATCGGGCTGGCCTCGATCAACGGTGAGTCCTTCCCGCCGGAGCAGTCGCGCTGCATGGTGCTGTCCTACGACTACACGGTGCTGGCGGGCACGCAGGGCTTCATGAACCACAAGAAGACCGACCGTGCGCTGCAGGTGGCGCAGGAGTGGCAACTGCCGCTGGTGCTCTTCGCCGAGGGCGGCGGCGGGCGCCCTGGCGATGTCGACCATCTCGGGGTGGCGGGACTGGACACCACAACCTTCGCGAGCTTCGCCAGGCTCAGCGGGCTGGTGCCCCGCGTCGGAGTGGTCTCCGGTTACTGCTTCGCGGGCAACGCCGCACTGCTGGGCTGCTGTGACGTGATCATCGCCACCCGCAACTCCTCGATCGGCATGGCCGGACCGGCGATGATCGAGGGCGGCGGGCTGGGCGTCTACAAGCCGGCGGAGGTGGGGCCGGTCGAGATCCAGGCGCCCAACGGAGTGATCGACATCCTGGTCGAGGACGAGGCTGAGGCGGTGGCGGCCACCCGGCGCTATCTGAGCTATTTCCAGGGCGCAACCCTTCCCGGTGAGGCGCCTGATCAGCGGCTGCTGCGCCACCTGATCCCGGAGAACCGGCTGCGGGTCTACGACATCCGCACGGTGATCGAGACCCTGGCCGATCGTGGCTCGGTGCTCGAGCTGCGCCGCGACTTCGGGATCGGCGTGGTCACCGCGCTGGTGCGCATCGAGGGCCGGCCTTTCGGTCTGATCGCGAACAACCCGCGCCATCTGGGCGGGGCGGTCGATGCCGATGCGGGCGACAAGGCTGCGCGCTTCATGCAGCTGTGCGACGCCTTCGATCTGCCGATGATCTCGCTGTGCGACACCCCGGGCTTCATGGTCGGGCCGCAGGCCGAGCGCACTGCGCTGGTGCGCCACGTATCGCGGATGTTCGTCACCGCAGCGAGCCTGACGGTCCCCTTCTTCACGGTCGTGCTGCGCAAGGGTTACGGGCTGGGCGCGCAGGCGATGGCAGCCGGAGGCTTCCATTCGCCGATGTTCACGGTCTCCTGGCCGAGCGGCGAGTTCGGCGGCATGGGGCTGGAAGGCGCAGTGCGACTGGGCTTTCGCAAGGAGCTCGATGCGATCGCGGATCCGCAGGAGCGCAAGCTCGCCTACGAGGGCATGGTCGCCGCCGCCTACGAGAAGGGCAAGGCAACGAACATGGCCTCTTTCCTGGAGATCGACGCCGTGATCGATCCTGCCGAGACCCGGCGCTGGATCCTTGGCGCGCTGCGCGCGACGCCCCCCGCCAGGCCTCGCACCGGCAAGAAGCGCCCCTTCGTCGATACCTGGTGAGACCGGCGCCCGCGCTCGCGCAAACGCGGGCGCGGGCGCCGCCGGAGCGCGCGCTGCCTCGGGGAAACCCCGTGTCGGGGCTGCCGGATGTAGCGAAAAACAACATCCGCTCCGGCGCGGTGGAAAAATTCGCGTGGCCTCTATTGGCGCGCTCCGAAAGACGCGTCATTCTTGCGCTTGCGAGAACCGGTGCTCGTGCGGTTCTTCTGTCGGATCGATCGCGTACTGGACTGAACCCAATCTCTCGGAGGGATGACGATGGCAACTGCTGCCAAGGCTGGCGCCAAGACGGCTGCGAAGAAACCCGCGAAGGCTCCAGCGAAGAAGCCGGCCGCGAAGAAACCGGCTGCCAAGGCGGCCGTGGCCCGCAAGGCTGCTGCCCCGGCCGCCAAGACGGTGGCGGCGAAGAAGGCCGCGCCGGCGAAGAAGGCCGCTGCGAAGAAGCCGGCTGCAGCGAAGCGCCAGCCCAGCGCCGCGTTCATGAAGGCGCTCACGCCCAGCGCCGCGCTCGCCCAGATCGTCGGTGACAAGCCGCTGCCTCGCACCGAGGTGGTCAAGAAGATCTGGGAATACATCAAGGAGGGCAAGCTGCAGGACGAGGCCAACAAGCGGATGATCAAGGCCGACGCCAAGCTGCGCGAGATCTTCGGCAAGGCCGAGGCGAACATGTTCGAGATGACCAAGCTGATCAGTCAGCACCTGAAGTGAGCCCGGCGCCGTGCGGCCCTGGGTCGCGCGCGCAGCAGCCGCTTCTTTCGCGAAGGTCGCCCATGGGCGGCCTTCGTTGTTTCAGGGCGCCGGCGGTGCCTCGCCCCAGTAGCCTTGCGCGCCGTAGGTCTCCTTCAGGAAGTCGATCAGCATCCTGACCCGCAGCGGCAGGTGACGGCGCTGCGGGAACAGCGCGCAGATCGCGTTGGCCGGTGCTGCGAACTCGTCGAGGACCGTGACCAGGCGGCCGGCCTGGAGGTCGTCGCGCACCTCCCACATCGAGCGCCAGGCCAGGCCCATTCCGGCCAGCGCCCAGTCCAGCAGCACGGCGCCGTCGTTGCACTCCATCGTTCCGGCCACCCGCAGCGCCTGCGGCCGGCCATCGATCGCGAACAGCCAGCCGCGCGCCTGGTTGCCATAGGTGCCGAAGGTCAGGCATTCGTGGCCGGCCAGTTCGGCGGGCGTGCGCGGCGTGCCGCGGCGGCGCAGGTAGTCGGGGCTCGCCACGACCACCCGGTGGTTCGCTGCGAGCGCAACGCTCACCAGGCTCGAGTCCTCGAGCTGGCCGATCCGGATCGCCAGATCGAAGCCTTCGTTGACGATGTCGGTCAGGCGATCGGTGAGATCCAGCGAGATCGACACCTCCGGATTGCGTGCCAGGAAGGCTGGCACCAGCGGCGCGACGTGACGCCGGCCGAAGCCGGCGGGAGCCGTCACCCGGACGTGCCCGCTGGCCTTGACGCCGCCCAGCGACACCGAGGCCTCGGCGTTGTGGAAGTCGTTCAGGATCCGCTGGCAATCCTCGAGGAAGGCGCTGCCCTCGAAGGTGAGGGTGATGCGCCGGGTGGTGCGCACCAGCAGCTTCACGCCCAGGCGCGCCTCGAGCGCGTCGATCCGGCGTCCGATCACTGCCGGCGCGACGCCCTCGGCCTGTGCTGCGGCCGAGAGGCTGCCGCGCGTGACGACGGCGACGAAGGTCTCGATCTGCTTGAAGCGATCCATCGGATCAGTCCGCGGTGATCGTGCACTCCATCGCAGCACCTCCCTCGGGGGTGCGGGTCCACAGCGCGAGGCGGCCACCAACGGGTTCGCCAGCACACACGGTCAGCGGCTCGCCGCAGTACAGCGAGGCGCGTGCGCGCAGCGCGATGCTGCGCACCGTCTTCTGCGGATGCCACTCGCGGAAGGTCTCGGCCAGCAGGAGTGCCTGCAGCGGGCCGTGGACCACCAGCGCCGGATAGCCGCCGACCTGGGTCGCGTAGCGCAGGTCGTAGTGGATGCGGTGCGTGTTGAAGGTGAGTGCGGAGAAACGAAACAGCGTCGCCTCGTCAATCGGCCAGCGCCGCTGCCTCGCTGCGGGCCGCTCCTCGACGGCCCCGGGGGCCGCAGCGCCGGTGGCGGCACCGAGGAACACCGCGCGGTTGCGCTCGACGATCGCCGTGCGTCCCTGCTGCTCGACGCGGTGCTCCAGGGTGAGGAAGACCATCGGCCCGCGCGAGCCGCTCTTGGCGACCATGTCCGCGATCCGGGAGGTCCTGCGCGCGGGCAGACCGAGTTGCAGCGGTGCTTCGAAGTCGATCTCCGCGCCGGCCCACATCACCTGCTCGAGCGGGATCGGCGGGCGCAGCAGCCGGTCACGCGGTGATCCGTCCTCGCCGAGCTGGGCAGTCGGGGTGCGGTCGAGGAAATGCAGCCAGTGCCACAGCGGCGGCAGGGCTTCGGGTGGCCTGTCCGCGGGCAGGTTCAGCGTGGCCGCCAGGCACAGCGCGGGCACCGGGGTGAGGGTCTCCTCGACCGATTCACTGCGGCCGATCCAGGAGCGGAAGGGTTCGAGATCGATGGTCTTTTCCATGGACGGTTCCCGAGAGAGGGCCCGGAGCGCTCACACTGCCATGTAGCGGCCGGGCCGATGGTTGATCGCGAGGGTGGCGTTGAGCGCCAGCGCACCGATCAGCGAGATCGCGACCGTGGCCGGCGGGACCACGGCGAGCGAGCCCAGCAGGATCGCCCCGTCCAGCGCGAGCTGCACCCAGCCGGCGCGCCACCCGAAGCGCTCCTGCAGGTAGAGCACGAGGACGTTGAAGCCGCCCAGGCTGCCGCGGTGGCGAAACAGGATCAGCAGGCCGATCCCGATGAGCAGTCCGCCAGCGAGCGCCGCGTAGACCGGATGGATGCGCTCGACCACCAGCAGCGGCCGCAGGGCCTCGGTGGCCAGAGAGAGCATCGTCACTGCAGCGACGGTCTTGGCAGTGAAGCGCCAGCCGATGCGCAGCAGCGCGAGCGCGAAGAAGGGCAGGTTCACCAGCGCGAAGGCCAGCCCGAAGCGCAGGTCGCTGGAATAGGACAGCAGCAGTGCGAGTCCGGCGGTTCCGCCGGTCATCAGCCCGGCCCGCTCGAAGAACGCAACGCCGAGGCTCGCCAGGATCGCTGCCGAAGCGAAGGCGATCGCATCCTCGAGGCGGGTATGGCGCAGCGGCGTGGCTGGAGCAGGTGGCGCAGCGGGCCCTGAGCGGGAGGCAGGCGGCGCAGGCTGCGCGCTGTCTGCGCCGGGCTGGGCGCGGGGCTGCGATCGGTCGGGCATGCGGCAGGGTAACCTGAGGCCTTCGCGGATGTCGATGCGCAGACACTCGGGGAGGGGTGCAGGTGGAGGCTTCGGGGATCGATGCAGCGCGCGGTGCGTGCGCCAGGGGCGCTGCAGGGTGAGCGCGGGCTCGCAGTCCTGGTCGGGCCGGCTCGGCTTCACCCTCGCTGCCACCGGCTCGGCCGTGGGGATCGGCAGCATCTGGAAGTTTCCCTACGAGGTCGGCGCCAACGGCGGTGGCGCCTTCCTGCTCTTCTACTTCATCGGACTGGTGCTGGTCGTCGTGCCGCTGATGCTGGCCGAGTTGGCGCTCGGGCGCCTGGGGCGCGCCGATGCCGCAGGCAGTCTTGCCGCGGTCGCCCGGGCCTCGGGCGTCAGTCCGCGCTGGGCCTGGGCAGGAGGCCTGGGGGTGCTCACCGGCTTCCTGATCCTCAGCTTCTACTCGGTGATCGGCGGCTGGACGATCGGCTATGCCGTCGAGACCGCGATGGTCGGGCTGCCCGGAGTGGAGCCGCAGGCCGTGCGCGGGCGCTTCGAAGCCTTCCTCGCCTCGCCCCTGGAACTCGCCGGCTGGCATGCGCTGTTCATGGGGGCGACCGCGCTGATCGTCGCGCGCGGCGTCGCCAGCGGCATCGAGGCGGCCTCGATGGTGCTGATGCCGCTGCTGCTGGCGCTGATGCTGCTGCTGGCCGGCTACGCGATCGTCGAGGGCGACCTGGCGGCCACCCTGGCCTTCCTGTTCCGCATCGACCCCGGTCACCTGAACGCGGCCACTGCGCTCGACGCGCTGGGGCTCGGCTTCTTCTCGATCGGGGTCGGCCTCGGGCTGATGATCACCTATGCTGCCTATGCCGGCGAAGGGATCTCGCTGAGGCAGGTGGCATCGAGCTCGGTGATCGCCGACACGCTGATCTCCTTCCTGGCCGGCTTCGCCGTCTTCCCGATCGTCTTCGCGCACGGACTGGATCCCGCCAGCGGACCGGGGCTGGTCTTCGTCACGCTGCCCCTGGCCTTTGCTCGGATGCCGCTCGGAACGGTGGCTGCGGTGGCCTTCTTCGTGCTGCTGTTCGTCGCCGCACTGGCGTCCTCGATCTCGTCGCTCGAACTGGTGCAGGCCTGGCTGGCGCGGCGCACCGGGTGGAGCCGCAGCAGTGCGGCGCTGCTGGCGGGCGGCGCCTGCTGGCTTGCGGGACTGGCCACGGTGTTCTCCTTCAATCTGTGGTCCGGCTGGCGGCCGCTGGGAATGGTGGCCGGCTTCGAGCAGGCGAGCTTCTTCGACCTGCTCGACTGGATCACCTCGAACCTGATGCTTCCAGCCGGCGGGTGCGCTCTCGCACTGTTTGCGGGCTGGGCGGCCTCCTGGGAGCGCATCGTGCACGCGCTGCAGCTCGGGCCACGGGGTGCCGCGCTGCTGCGGCTGACCCTGCGCTGGCTTGCGCCGCTGGGCATCGCGGCGGCCGCGCTGACCCCCTGGCTGGGCGCTCGCTGAGCGTGCTGCGTCGGCGCACGCAGCGATTCCGACACCGGCGCGCCCGGTGCTGCGCTTGCCGGTCTTGTCAAGGCGCGTGTTCTGTTCGACCCTGACCGGATCGGCAGACGACACAGGAGACCCCCGATGAGGATTCGCGAGATCGCGACAGGACTGCAGTTCCCCGAAGGCCCGGTGGCCATGGACGACGGCTCGGTGCTGCTGGTGGAGATTGCCCGCGGCACGCTCACCCGGGTGACTCCCGAGGGCGGGGTGCAGGTGGTCGCCGATCTGGGGGGAGGACCGAACGGCGCTGCGATCGGACCCGACGGCGCAGTCTACGTCTGCAACAACGGCGGCTTCCGGTGGGCTCGGGAGGCCGACGGACTGATGCGTCCGGTGGCCCAGGCCGACGACTACGCGGGCGGGCGCATCGAGCGGGTGGACCTTGCCACCGGCCGCTTCGAGCGGGTGCTCGAAGCGGTGGACGGCCTGTCGCTGCGCGGCCCGAACGACCTGGTCTTCGACGCGCACGGCGGCATGTACTTCACCGACCTGGGCAAGGGCCGCGAGCACGACATGGACCGCGGCGCGGTCTACTACATGCGCCCCGATGGCAGCGCCGCCACGGTGATCTCGCGTCCGGTGATGACGCCCAACGGCGTGGCCCTCTCGCCGGACGGCAACACGCTCTACTACGCCGAAACCGAAGGCGCCCGCCTGTGGGCCTTCGACCTCACCGGGCCCGGCGCCATCGATCGCAAACCGTGGCCCTCGCCCAATGGCGGACGCATGATCGCCGCAGCCCCGGGCGGACACTACCAGCGCTTCGACTCCATGGCGGTCGATGCCTTCGGCAATCTGTGCGTGGCCACGCTGCTGCACGGGGGCATCTCCGTCATCTCGCCCGACGGCAGCCAGTGCAGCCACGTCCCGCTTCCCGACCCCTACACCACGAACCTGTGCTTCGGCGGCCCGCAGATGCGCACCGCGTACGTGACGCTGTCGGGCACCGGCAGGCTGATCGCGATCGACGACTGGCCGGTGCCCGGGCTGCGCCTCGAGTACAACGCCTGACCCCCGAGGAAGACGACCGTGAAGTGGAACGACCAGGGACATCCGTTCGCCGATCTCATCGGGATGCGCTTCAGCGACACCGGCCACGCGCCGGGGCGCAGCGAGTGCTTCATCGACGTGCGGCCCGAGCACCTCAACCCGCACGGCGTGGTGCACGGGGGAGTGCTGTTCTCGCTCGCCGACACCGGCATGGGCAAGGCGCTGTACCCCTCGCTCGCGGAGGGCGAACTGTGCGCGACCATCGAGATGCGCATCGCCTACCATCGTCCGGTGTCCGAGGGGCGCATCGTCTGCGACTCGCGGCTGGTGAGCCGCGGCAAGCGCATCGCCCACCTCGAAGCCGACCTGATGGCGGGTGACGCGCTGGTCGCGCGCGCCACGTGCACCTACTCGATCTTCGTCCCCACGCGGCGCTGAAGCAGCAGCGCGAAGACGGCGCCGGTGGCGAACACCCCGGCGGCCGCGCCGGCGAACAGCGCGACGAAGTCCGAGGCGAGCACCAGCGGCGCCGCCAGGGAGACCCCTGAGGACTGACCCAGGAACAGGCACATCGCGAACATCGCGACACCGGTGCCGCGCACTGCCGGCGCCATCTGCGTGGCGTGCGTCTGCAGGGTGTTGTGCAGCATGTAGTAGCCGAGGCCGAGCAGGACGCAGGCGAGCACGCCGAGCGCCGGCGCCGCCGCGAGCAGCGCGAAGCCGGAGCCCATCAGCGCGCCCCCGCCCAGCGCCAGCCCGGGCTCGCCGAAACGGGCCAGCAGCCGGGCTGCGTTCCAGGTGTAGGCGAATCCCCCGAGGCCGAAGGCAGCCACGGTCGCACCGGCGACCCAGATCGGCATGTTCGCGCGTTCGTGCAGTGCGGTCGGGACGAAGGCGAGCGGCCCGAAGGCCAGCAGGCCCTCGATCGCGACGATCGCCAGGATCGTGCGGGCCCAGCCGCTGCCCAGGACGATCCGGTAGCGCGCCAGCGCTGCTGTGCCGCCTGCCGTGCCACCGGGCGTCCTGGTGGCCTGCGTGCCGCTGCGGCGCTCGCTTCGCACCGTGCTGCCCAGCTTCCAGCCGGACAGCGCGAAGATCCCCGCCAGGATCACGAAGGCCGACCGCCACCCGAAGGTGTCCGCGAGCGCCCCGCCCATCGCCTGGCCGAGGATCGCGCCGAGGATCGTCCCGTTGAGGAAGCGGGCGAGCGCGGCCTGCCGCTGGCCGTACGGCACGGTGTCGCCCACCCAGGCCATCGACAGCGGGATGATCGCTGCGGCGATCGAGCCGGTCAGCAGCCGCGCCAGCTCCAGCGCAGGAAGCCCCGGTGCGAGCGCGCACGCCAGCGAGGCCAGCGCCGCCACCAGTGCGGCGCCCGCGATGTAGCGGGCCTTGCCGACGCGGTCGCCCAGCGGACCGTGGGCGAGCTGCGCGACGCCGTAGCCGATCGCGTACAGCGTCACCACGCCCGAGGCCGATGCCGCCGCCACGCCGAAGTCCTGCGCGAGCGCAGGCAGCATCGGATCGCAGATGCGCATCGACGCCATGCTGGCGAACGAGGCTGCTGCGAGCCAAAGCAGCGTCTGGTCCGCCCGGCCGGCTCCCGCCGCGCCCGCCTGCGGGGGGTCGGCCGGAGGCGGACCCGCGCTGCCCCTGCTCACCCGGCTTCCGGATCGGCGAGCAGGAAGTGTCCGCGCGTCAGCGAGATCGGCTGCGAGGGGGAGCTCTGCCAGGACCACACCTGCACCAGCGCGACGCGGGACCCGACGCGGATCGTCTCGCAGCGGGCGAAGGTCTCCTCGGGGCGGCCCGAGCGCAGGTAGTCGAGCGAGAAGTCGATCGGCTTGGGGAACTTCGGCTCGGGCAGGGTCTCGAGCAGGTGCAGCAGCGCCGCGCTCTCGGCGAATGCTGCGATCACCCCGCCGTGCAGTGCCGGCAGCGCCGGATTGCCGATCAGCTTCTGCTCGAAGGGCAGCCGGTAGATGCGCCCGCCGTCCGCGTCGCGCGAGCGGCGCATCCCGAGATAGTCGATGTAGGGTAGCGGATGCCTGGATTCGATCGCTTCGCCAACCGCTGGCGGGGTCCAGACCGTGCCCGATGCAGCCGTGCCGGGATTCGATGGGGGCGGCGCCGAGCGCTTCGTGGCGGTGGCGCGCATGAAGGTCGCCAGGGCAGTGGCGATCGGTGCGTCCTCCCGATCCTGCCACAGCGTCGCATGCGTGAAGCCGATGCTCTCGGTCATCCGGAAGCACTCGGCAGTGCACCAGACGTCACGGTCGGGGCCGGCGGGTCGCAGCAGATCCAGGCGCAGGTCCAGCGTCGCATAGGGCTGCGGTCGTTCCAGGGCGAGCCCGATCGCGGCGCCGCAGGCCGAATCCGCGAGCACGGTCAGAGGGCCCGGGTGCAGCAGACCGCGCTGCGGATCGCCGAGCCAGTCGGCGCGCGCCGGAAGCACCATGGTCGCCTTGCCGCCATCCACGCGCTCCAGCCGGATTCCGGTCTCGACGACATGCGGGATGGCTCCGAAGAACATGCGTGCGTAGTACTCGGGGGTGCGTGGCGTGGGTGACATGGGAGTCTCGTTGGACGGTTCGTGGGTTTGTCAGCGGGCGGGACGGACGAAGGGCCTGCGCAGGCGCTGCAGCGCCTCGAGCTCGCCGGTCTTCTCGAAGGGCAGCGTGAACGGGGAGTCGGCCCAGTTCGCAGAGCCGCGCAGCCGGTATTCGAAGCGACCGGCTGCGTCGCCGCGCACCGTCGACACCAGTTCGAGCAGGCGTTGCGTCGGCACCGTGAAGACGATCGGCACCTGCCGGGTGCCCTGGCGCGGCAGCGTGATCGTCGCCTCGCTGGCGCCACCGGAGGCGAAGGGCTGGCCGAGCAGGTCGAGCTCGAATCTCAGGTTCGACAGGGGCAGATCGACATCGTTCGGGTTGTCGGCAAGCACCGTCATCCGGAATTCGATCTCCGAGGCGCCGAGCCGCGACACCGACAGCCCCGCGATCGAGAGCTTCGGTGATTTCAGGCGGGCGGGCGGAAAGCCCGAGCAGGCGGCGAGCATCGCAGGCAGTGCGGCGCAGGCTGCGAGCACGCGCCGCCGCCCGCGGTGCGCGGCAGGCGTGCGGGCCGGCGCACGCGTCACAGTCGTTCGAGTCGCGACAGCGCCAGCCGAAGCGTCTCGTCCCTCTTGGCAAAGCAGAAGCGCACCATCGCGCGCTCGACCGGCTGGTCGCAGAAGGCCGACAGCGGGATCGCGGCAACGCCCAGCTCGGTGGTGAGCCAGCGCGCGAAGTCGGCCTCCGCGAGCGAGGACACCGCGGAGTAGTCGACGACCTGGAAGTAGGTGCCCTCGCAGGGGAGCAGCCGCAGTCGCGTGCGCGCCAGTCCCTCGCGAAACAGGTCGCGCTTGCGCTGGTAGAAGGCCGACAGGTCCAGGTAGTGCGCGGGATCGCGCATGTACTCGGCAAGGCCGTGCTGCGCCGGCGTGTTGACCGTGAACACGTTGAACTGGTGGACCTTGCGGAACTCGGCGCTCAGCTCGGCAGGCGCCGCGCAGTACGCGACCTTCCAGCCGGTGACGTGGAAGGTCTTGCCGAACGAGGAGATCACGAAGCTGCGTTGCGCCAGCCCCGGCCAGCTGCTGACCGAGCGGTGCGGCTCGCCGTCGAACACCATGTGCTCGTAGACTTCGTCGGAGATCACGACGAGATCGGCCTGCGTCGCGATCGACTCGAGCTCGCGCAGGTCCGCATCGCGCAGGATCGTCCCGCTCGGATTGTGCGGCGAGTTGACCATGATCGCGCGGGTGCGTGGCGTGACTGCGGCACGCACCTTCTCCCAGGGCACCCGGAAGTCGGCGTCCATCGCAATGACCACTGCCTTGCCGCCGGCAAGCTCGATGCTGGGGATGTAGCTGTCGTAGACGGGCTCGAGCACGATCACCTCGTCGCCCGGACCGACCACCGCGAGCACCGCGGTGAAGATCGCCTGGGTGGCGCCGGCGGTCACCGTGATCTCGCTCACGGGGTCGTACTCGGCGCGGTAGAGCTGCGCGATCTTGTGCGCAATCGCTTCGCGCAGCGGCGCGACTCCGGGCATCGGCGGATACTGGTTGAAGCCGGCGCGCATCGCGTCGGCCACCGCCTCGACCAGCTTCGGGTCGCACTCGAAGTCGGGAAACCCCTGGCCGAGGTTGACCGCACCGTGCTCGGCGGCCAGCGCCGACATCACGGTGAAGATCGTGGTGCCGACCTTCGGCAGGCGGGATTGCAGCTGGGGCAGGGCGGAGCGCATCGGCCGGAATTATAGGCCTGCGCCAGGGGGCGAGGCGTCCGCGGTACGCTGGGCGAAGGCCAGCGGCGCCAGGATCTCCAGGCCGAAGTGCCGCCTTGCGTCGCGCGCCAGCGACAGCAGCGCACGGTCCTTGGTCAGCAGCCAGCGCGCACGGTGCGCAACCGCCAGGTCGAGGAAGCACTGATCGTCCGGATCCCTGCAGATCAGCCCGCAGGGCCCTGCGGCCGCGCGCAGGTCCACCAGCGCGTCGAAGCGTGCGATCGCACGCACCGGATCGCAGCCATCCTCATCCAGTCCGCGCCGGCGCCGCGCCGCCCCTGCCTGCGCGCGCACTGCGTCGCGCGCGAGCACTTCGGCCAGTTCCTCGCGCGCCCGCGCCAGGCTCAGCAGGCGGATGCGGCCGGCGCGCACCTGCGCGCGCACCGGATCGATTCCCGGATCCTCGAAGACCAGCCAGTCGAGCCAGACGTTGGTGTCGAGCACGGCGGCCTCGGGCCAGGTCGATCGGCCGTCGGTGCGCGCCGGCCCGGATCGCTCGTTCATGCCATCATCCCCGCACCCGAGGCACGCGTGGTCCGCGTCCGATTCCCGTCCATGCTCCGAACACCATGCTGATCGTCCTCTCGCCCGCCAAGACCCTCGACTTCGAGACGCCCCTGGGCGTCACCCGCCACAGCCAGCCGGAACTCCTCGACCAGTCCCGGGAACTGGTGGGCGTGCTTGCTCCTCTGGACCGCGTCCAGCTCGCGGAACTGATGAAGATCAGCGACGCGCTGGCCGCGCTGAACGTCGCCCGCTTCGGCGCCTGGAAACCGCCGTTCACCCCGGACAACGCCAGGCAGGCGGTGCTCGCCTTCGCCGGCGACGTCTACGAAGGCCTGAAGGCCGCCACGCTGAGCGAAGCGGACCTCGCCTGGGCGCAGGACCACCTGCGCATCCTCTCGGGCCTGTACGGACTGCTGCGTCCGCTCGACCTGATCCAGCCTTATCGGCTCGAGATGGGGACACGGCTGGAGAACCCGCGCGGGCGCGATCTCTATGCATTCTGGGGCGAGCGGCTCGCGCAGGCGCTCCGGGCGCAGCTCTCGGGGCATGCGCACCCGGTGCTGGTCAACCTCGCGTCGGAGGAGTACTTCAAGGCTGTGCCGCTGCGCGCGCTCGGCCATCCGGTGCTGCAACCGGTGTTCCAGGAGCGCAAGGGTGCGGCCTGGAAGGTGGTGAGCTTTCACGCCAAGCGCGCTCGCGGGGCCATGGCTCGCTGGGCGATCGAGCAGCGGATCGAGGATCCGAAACTGCTCGAGCGCTTCGACCGGGACGGCTATTCGTTCGCGCCGCAGGCGTCCGGTCCGGCCACCATGGTCTTCCGGCGCGCGGGCTGACCCGCGCGCGGATCAGCGGGTGGGATAGACCTCGACGCGGCGCGCCTCGGCGTCGTCGACCCCGCCTTCGGTCTCCTGGGGCCGCACAAGGATCAGCCGGTCGGCCGGAGCGCCTGCCGTCACCAGCATCGCGCGCGTGGCCAGCGCCCGATCCTTCGCCAGCTCGCGGTTGGCCGCTGCGTCACCGGTCTTGTCGTGGAAGCCGGAGATCCCCAGGCGGCCTTCGGGCGCGCTCTTCAGGTACTCGACGAGCATGCCCACCTGCCCCTCGGCGCCGGCCGGGAGCTCCGCCTTGCCGGTTTCGAAGTGGAACTTCACGAGCGCTGGGATGCCGTCGCCGGTGGCCAGCGGCGGGGGCTGGTCGACCTCGACCAGCACCACGACCGGCGCCTGCTGTTCGGCCGCGGGGGCCGGCGCCGGGGCCGCCTTCCCGCTGCCGAACGCGCCCACGAAGGAGAAGATCAGGGCGATCGCAATCGCGAGCGCCGTGGCCAGGCCAACGACCCAGGCGACCAGGGTGTTGGGTTCGTTCTGTTGTGCGTCATCCATGGGGCAGTCCGGATCGGGTGGTGCGGCAGTGAGGTTGCCGCGCCCTGCGCATCAGCGGCAACAAACCCTCGATTATAGCGGGGAGCGCGTCAGATGATGGTGGGCTCAGGCTCGATCGCCACCCCGAAGCGTTCCGCCACCGACGCCTGGATGCGCATGGCCAGCGCGAGGAGCTGTGCGCCGCTCGCACGACCGTGGTTCACGAGCACCAGCGCGTGCGCCGCGTGCACGCCGGCATCGCCTTCGCGGTGGCCTTTCCAGCCGCAGCGCTCGATCATCCACGCCGCCGAGAGCTTGGTGCCAGCGGCGGTGTGCCAGCCGGGCAGGCCCGGGTGGCGTGCCTGGAGTTCGACCGCCAGCGCAGGATCGACGACCGGGTTGCTGAAGAAGCTGCCGGCGTTGCCGAGCACCGCCGGGTCCGGGAGCTTGCGCCGGCGGATCGCGCACACCGCCTGGGCGATCATCGAGGGCGAGGGCTGCCTCCCCAACCGGGCGAGCTCGGCCCGGATCTCGCCGTAGTCCAGCCGGGGGGTCCAGGTGCGCGGCAGGCGAAAGCGCACTCGCGCAACCAGCCACCGCGCTGCGCCGGGGCGCTTGAATACGCTGTCGCGGTAGCCGAAGCCGCAATCGTCGGGCCCGAAGCTGCGAACCTCGCCGCAGTCGAGATCGATCGCGTCCAGTCCGTCGAAGTGTTCGCGCATCTCCGTGCCGTAGGCGCCGATGTTCTGGATCGGGCTTGCGCCGACGGTTCCCGGGATCAGCGAGAGGTTCTCCAGGCCGCCCAGCCCGAGCGACAAGCACCAGCGCACGAAGCCGTCCCAGGATTCCCCTGCCTCGGCCTCGACGATCGTGGCGTCGTCCTCGCTTGCGAGCACGCGCAGCCCCCGCGTGCGCAGCAGCAGCACCGTGCCTTCGAAGTCGCGCGTGAGCAGAAGGTTGCTGCCGCCGCCGATCACCAGCCTGGGCGCCGTCCCGCGCAGCGCACAGGCAGCCTCGGCCAGGTCGGCGGCTTCGTCGATCCGCACCAGGCGCGCAGCGCGCTGCTCCACGCCGAAGGAGTTCAGGCGGCGCAGGCTGGCGTTCTCGCTGACGGCGATCGGCATTCCGCGAGGGGCGTGTGCAGGAGGGGCGTCAGCTTGGCCGGTAGGCCAGCCGCACGTAGATCGGGGCGAAGGGTTCGGCCTGGGTGATCTCGACGAGCGACTCGCGGGCGAGCTCGAGCAGCGCGACGAAGGTCACCACCGCGACTGCCACGCCGCCCTCGGTGTCGAACAGTTCCTGGAACTCGGCGAAGCGCCGGTGCTGCAGGGTGCGCAGCACCACGGTCATGAACTCGCGAACCGACAGCTCCTCGCGACTGATGCGGTGGTGCTGCGTGAGCTTCGCCCGACGCAGCACGTCGGTCCAGGCTGCGCGAAGGTCCTCGACGCTGACTTCCGGCAGCCTGGCCACCGCCTCGTGGTCGACGAGCACCTGCGTGCAATGGAAGTCCCGGCCGGCCAGCGGGAGCGCGTCGAGCTGCCGTGCCGCCTGCTTGATGCGCTCGTACTCGACCAGGCGGCGGGCGAGCTCGGCGCGCGGATCCTCGACCTCCTCGCCGGTGTCTGCCTTGCGCACCGGCAGCAGCATCCGCGACTTGATGTCGATCAGCATCGCTGCCATCAGCAGGTATTCGGCGGCGAGCTCGAGGTTGTGCTCGCGGATCTGCTCGACGTAGGCGAGGTACTGCCGCGTGACCTCGGCCATCGGGATGTCCAGGATGTCGAAGTTCTGTCGCCGAATCAGGTAGAGCAGCAGATCGAGCGGGCCCTCGAAGGTGTCCAGGAACACCTCGAGTGCGTCCGGCGGGATGTACAGATCCTGCGGCAGCTTCAGCACCGGCTCGCCGTAGAGCCGGGCCACCACTTTCAGGTCGATCTGCGCGTCCTGGGCGTCGGCCTCGGCCTCCAGCCGCTCGCCGGGCCAGGATGTCGACTCGGAGGCCGCCAGGGCGTGGTCTTCCGGTGCGCCGGGCTTCACCCCTTGTTCTGGTAGACGTAGGCTTGCTGGGGAATGCGCGATGCCTTGAAGCGCTTCTGGGTTTCGGGATCCTGCGGGCGATCCCACCAGATCGCGCGGCCGCGGCGCTGCTGCTCCTCGAGGTGGGGGCGGGCGTGCTTAAGTTCGCGCAGGAATCGGGTAATGTCTGATTCGTACATGGCTTTGGTCTCTCCTGCGGCATTCTAAGGCATCGCCGGCACCCGGGTTCCGGCAGCCCGTCGGCACAGGCGTGCGAACACGGAGGAAGGAATGGACTGGAAGCGCAGGGTCGCCGGCGGGCTTCTTGCGGCAGTCACGCTCGGCGGCTGCGACTATGTCGCGCAGAAGGAACTCAAGCCGGGAGTGTCCACGGTCGAGGACGTCCGGCGGCTGATGGGCCGGCCCGAGATGATCTGGGAGGAGGACAGCGGCAGCCAGGTGCTCGAGTTCGTTCGCGGGCCCGCCGGCACCGAGACCTACATGGTCGAGATCGACGCCGAAGGGCGCTATCTCGGAATGAAGAACGTGCTCGTCCAGGAGACTTTCGACCGGGTGCGCCCCGGCATGGCGCGCGACGACGTGCGCCGCATGCTCGGCAAGCCCGGAGAGATCGGGCGCCTGCCGCTGAAGCAGGAGGAGGTGTGGAGCTGGCGCTTCGCCAGCGACTACAACCGGCCGGACATGTTCAACGTGCACTTCGGCCCCGATGGACGGGTGCGCACCACCAGCGTCACCGCGGCGCGCGACGGCCCCGAGCCCGGCCGCTGAGCCTGGGGCGGCGCTCCGGGGCGCCGCCGTCTCCGATGGATCCGGGCGCCGTGCCCGAGCGGCGCCCGCGCACGCCGCTCAGCTGATGCGCATTCCCGGCTCGGCGCCCGTGTGCGGCTCGAGCAGGTGGATGCCTTCCCCGCGCGAGGGATCCTCCCAGGACGCCGCGAGCACCATCCCCTCGGACACACCGAACTTCATCTTGCGTGGCGCGAGGTTGGCCACCATCACGGTGAGCCGGCCCACCAGCTGCTCGGGCGCGTAGGCCGAGCGGATTCCCGAGAATACGGTGCGCGGCGCCGGCTCGCCGCAGTCGAGCGTCAGCTCGAGCAGCTTGGTCGAGCCCTCGACCAGCCGGGCGGCGACGATGCGCGCCACGCGCAGATCGATCTTCGCGAAGTCGTCGATGCCGATCGCCTGCTGCGCTGCCGGCGTGTCCTGCGCGTCGGCTGAGGCGCCCTTGCTGCCGCTCTTGCTCCCGCCCTTGTGCCGGGTCGATGCGGCGGGGGCCGGGCTGTCCTGCAGATCGAAGAGTGCGTCGATCTGCTTCGGGTCGATGCGTGTGAGCAGGTGCTCGTAGCGTCCGATCCGCGCCGGTGGCGTGCCTGCGTCGGCCCAGCCGAACGGACCGGCGCCCAGGAAGGCCTCGACGCGTGCGGCGAGCGCCGGGAGGATCGGCTTGAGCCAGACCGTGAGCGCCTGGAAACCCGCGATGCAGATCGAGCACACCTGCTGCAGCCGTTCGCGCGCCGCCGGGTCCTTCGCCAGCTCCCAGGGCTTCTCGGCATCGAAGTGCTGGTTGATCCGGTCGGCGTATTCCATGGCCAGGCGGATCGCCTTGCCGAACTCCCTGGCCTCGAGGCAGGCGGCGATCTCGTCGGTGTGCTGCGCGGTGCCCAGTGCCTGCCACGCCGGCAGCCCATGCACATCGCACAGCTCACCGTCGAAGAGCCGCGACAGGAAGTTCGAGGCGCGGCTGGCGATGTTCACGTACTTGCCGACCAGGTCGCTGTTGACGCGTGCGACGAAGTCGTCCGGGTTGAAGTCGATGTCCTCGACGCGCGCATTGAGCTTGGCGGCGATGTAGTAGCGCAGCCACTCCGGGTTCATCCCGATCTCGAGGTAGCGCAGCGGCGAGATCCCGGTGCCCCGCGACTTGCTCATCTTCTCGCCGCTGACCGTGATGAAGCCGTGCACGAAGACGTTGTCGGGCGCCTTGCGGCCCGAGAAGTGCAGCGTCGCCGGCCAGAACAGCGTGTGGAAGTAGACGATGTCCTTGCCGATGAAGTGGTACTGCTCGACCGCCGGGTCGCTGACGAACTCCTCGTAGGTCTGCGAGGTCTGCGCCGCAGCCTGGCCCTTGTCGAAGTGGTTCTTCAGGCTTGCGAGATAGCCGATCGGGGCGTCCAGCCAGACGTAGAAGTACTTGCCCGGTGCGTCCGGGATCGGAATCCCGAAGTAGGGCGCGTCGCGCGAGATGTCCCAGTCGCCCAGGCCCTGGTCGCCGTCGAGCCACTCGCGCGCCTTGTTGGCGACCTCGGGCTGCAGCCGGCCGTCCTGCGTCCAGCCGCGCAGGTACTCGACGCAGCGCGGGTCCGACAGCCGGAAGAAGAAGTGCTCCGACTGCCGCATCACCGGCGCAGCGCCCGACAGCGTCGAGTAGGGCCTGTTCAGTTCCGTGGGCGCGTAGACCGCGCCGCAGACCTCGCAGGAGTCGCCGTACTGGTCCTTCGCACCGCACCTGGGGCACTCGCCCTTGATGTAGCGGTCGGGCAGGAACATCCCCTTCACCGGATCGAAGAACTGCTCGATCGTCTTGCGGGTGATCAGGCCGTTGGCCTGGAGCTTGCGGTAGATGTCCTGCGAGAGCTCGGTGTTCTCGGGCGAGTGCGTCGAGTGCCAGTTGTCGAACGAGATGTGGAAGCCGTCCAGGTACTGGGGCCGCTCGGCCGCGACCCGCGCCACGAGCTGCTCGGGCGTGATCTGCTCCGCCTCGGCCTTGAGCATGATCGGCGCGCCGTGCGCGTCGTCGGCGCCGACGAAATGCACCTCGTGGCCGCGCATCCGCTGGAACCGCACCCAGATGTCGGCCTGGATGTACTCCATGATGTGGCCGATGTGGAAGGAGCCGTTCGCGTAGGGCAGGGCGGTGGTGACGAAGAGGCGGCGCTTGCTCATGCAGGGCCCGATCCGATGGACGAGGGTTCGCGAGGGGGCTGCGCGTCGGGTACACGGACGGCGGCCGGCGGTGGCGCGCATTGCAGCCGACGCGCCCGGGGACGCGCGCCCAAGGCGCCTGGAAAGCCCGAAATTCTAGCAAACGCGCGGCTCGTGCCCCTGTCGCGGCGCAGATCCGATCGCCCAGCCTGCCGGCACGGAACGCCTGCCGACTTCACCTTGGTCAAGGCCGCCGTGCCCGACAGGGGATAGCCTGAGTCGTTTTCCGGTCAGTGGAGATGCTCCGACGATGTCCATGCCCCGAAAACCCGACCTCGTCTGCCCTGCGGGAAGCCTGCCCGCGCTGAAGGCGGCGGTCGACAACGGCGCCGACGCAGTCTACTGCGGCTTTCGCGACGCGACCAACGCCCGCAACTTCTCGGGCCTGAACTTCGATCGCTCCACGCTGGTCCAGGGGCTGCAGTACGCGCACGCCCGTGGCGCCGAGGTGCTCGTGGCGATCAACACCTACGCGCAGGTCGGCCGCACCGCGGAGTGGCACGCCGCGATCGATGCCGCCGCCGAACTCGGCGTGGACGCGCTGATCGTCGCCGACCTCGGCCTGATGGCCTGGGCGCGCAACAGGCACCCGGACCTGCGACTGCACCTCTCGGTGCAGGGCTCGGCCACCAACCACGAGGCGATCGAGTTCTGCCGGCGCGAGTTCGGCATCCGTCGCGCGGTGATCCCGCGCGTGCTCACGCTGGCGCAGGTCGAGCACCTGATCCAGCGCACCGAGGTCGAGATCGAGGTCTTC
>CAUJHG010000003.1 GCA_963204785.1 Pseudomonadota bacterium
CCCTGCCCTGCCCGACATGCGAGAATCCGAGCCATCGCTGCCTGCGCGCAGCATCCCGCGAGGAACACGCCAAATGGCCGAAAACACCGTCTTCGAAGGCCGGCTCCACTGGGGAGGACATTCGCCGGCGCAAGCCTTCAACTACGACACCTTCGACCGCGCGACCCGGCTGGAGTTCGTGGGCGGCGCCTCGATCGATGCGTCCGCACCCGGGCAGTTCAACGGCGACGACACCCGCGCGAACCCCGAGACCCTGATGCTCGGTTCGCTGATGCAGTGCCACTTCCTGACCTTCATGGCGGTGGCTGCCAAGTCGGGAGTCACAGTCACCAGCTACTCGGACAGCGGCAGCGGAACGCTGGGGCGCAAGGACAGCGGCAAGACCGGCTTCGTCGCCGTGACCCTGCGTCCGAAGGTCGGGTTCGCGGACCCTGCGGACGAAGCAAAGCTCGCCAGCCTGCACGAGCGCGCGCACCGCAACTGCTTCATGTCGAACTCGGTGAACTTCCCGGTCACGGTGGAACCGGATCTCGGCTGATGCCGGAGCCGTCCCCGTCCCCGTGGCAGTCCGGGGCCGCGTCCGGCGCGGCCGCGCACCCGCACATCCGCAGTTTCTCCGGCCGTCGAGGCCACATCACGAGCGGGCAGCGCGCGGCCTGGGAGCGGCTGCTGCCGCGCTGGGGGATCGGCTACGCGCCGCAGCCCCTGGACCTGGCTGCCGCATTCGGACGACAGGCGCCGGTGGCGCTGGAGATCGGCTTCGGCATGGGCGAGACCACCGCAGCGATCGCCGCAGCGCAGCCGGAAGTCGATTTCCTCGGCGTGGAGGTCTACCCGGCGGGCGTGGGCAGCCTGCTGCGCCGGATCGAGGAGGCGGGGCTCACGAACCTGCGCGTGATCCAGCACGACGCGCTCGAGGTGGTGCGCGACATGATCGCACCGGACACCCTGGCCGGTGTCCACGTCTTCTTTCCCGATCCCTGGCCGAAGGCGCGCCACCACAAGCGCCGGCTGATCCAGCCGCCCTTCGTCGCGCTGCTGGCCAGTCGCATCCGTCCGGGCGGCTACCTGCACTGCGCCACCGACTGGGAGCACTACGCGCAGCAGATGCTCGAGGTGCTGTCGGCCGAGCCCCTGCTGGAGAACACCGCGGAGGACTTCGCGCCGCGGCCCGAGCATCGCCCGCTGACCAAGTTCGAGCGGCGCGGCCTGCGCCTGGGCCACGGGGTGCGCGACCTGCTCTTCAGGCGCAGGAGCTGAGCCCGGCGGCATCGCCCCGCCGCCCCCTGCCCCAGCCTGCGCAGGGCGCAGCGCAGGCGCCCCTCGGCGCCGCCGACGGCCCGCTGCGCGCTCGCGGGCTCAGGCAGCCCACTCCACCCAGCCGCCCCAGGCGGTCAGCAGCACCACCAGGCCGAACGCGATCCGGTACCAGGCGAAGACCACGAAGTCGTGGCTCGCCACGTAGCGGATCAGCCAGTGCACGCAGGCCAGCGCGCTCAGGAAGGCGAGCACCAGCCCGATGGCGAACAGGGGCAGGTCGTCGGCGCTCAGCAGGTGGCGGTACTTCCAGCTGTCGTAGACGCCGGCGCCGACCAGGGTCGGGATCGCGAGGAAGAAGGAGAACTCGGTGGCCGCGCGGCGCGACAGCCCGAACAGCATTCCGCCGATGATCGTCGCGCCGGATCGGCTGGTTCCCGGGATCAGTGCGAAGGCCTGCGCGAAGCCGAGCTTGAGCGCGTCGACCCCGTTGAGATCGTCGACCGAGCCCACGCGCGGTGCGCGCCCGCTGCCCGCCTGCGCGCGCTCCACCCAGAGGATCACGAGACCGCCGATCACGAAGGCGGCCGCCACCGGCACCGGCCTGAACAGCCACGCCTTGATGTAGCTGCCGAACAGCACGCCAAGCACCGCCGCAGGCAGAAAGGCGATCACCACGTTGGCAGCGAAGCGCCTTGCCGCAGGCTCCGAGCCCAGCCCCGCGAGCACGCGTCCGATGCGCTGCCGGTAGTACCAGACCACCGACATCATTGCGCCGGTCTGGATCGCGACGTCGAACATCTTCTCCTTCTCGCCCGAGAAGCCCAGCAGGCTGCCGGCGAGGATCAGGTGGCCGGTGCTCGAGATCGGCAGGAATTCCGTGAGTCCCTCGACCACGCCGAGGATCGCCGCCTTCACCAGCAGGGGCAGGCCATGGAGGAGTTCGAGCACGATCTGGGTTTCCTCGGCAAGGAATCGCAACGGGTGGCCGGAGCCGCGAAGCGGGCAACGATACCGCAACCGTCGGCCAGGGCGATGCCAAGTCCTCCCCACTTGCCGAAGCGACGCCGCCGAGCGGCGCCGCGCGGGGCGTGCCGCTGCCGATGGGGGTATCCTCTGCCCGCTCCACTCAGCTTCGAGCGCAGGGACCGCGATGGCCTTCGACTTCTCCCCGCAACGGATCGCCGAACTGGCGCGCCAGGACGCGCAGCGCGCGCTGCGCGAAGACCTCGGCGACGGCGACCTCACTGCCGGCCTGATCGACCCGCATCGGCGCGCCCGCGCGCGGGTGCTGGTGCGCGAGCAGGCCGTGCTGTGCGGCGCGCCCTGGTTCGAGGCCACGGTGCGCGAACTGGACCCCGACGCGCAGATCGACTGGCAGCTTGCCGAGGGCGGGCGCTGCGCGGCGAACCAGGTGGTGGTGACGATCGAGGGTCGGGCGCAGGCGCTGCTGTCGGCCGAGCGCACCGCGCTGAACTTCCTGCAGCTGCTCAGCGCGGTGGCCACCCGCACCGCGCAGCACGTCGATGCGATCCGCGGCGTGCCGGGCAGCCGTGCGAGCATCGTCGACACCCGCAAGACCCTGCCCGGGCTGCGGCTGGCGCAGAAGTACGCAGTGCGCACCGGCGGCGGCACCAACCACCGGATCGGGCTGCACGACGCGGTGCTGATCAAGGAGAACCACATCGCCGCCGCGGGCGGGGTCACCGCGGCGCTCAGGGCGGCCGATGCGGTGGCCGCGCGCGCGGACTTCGTCCAGATCGAGGTGGAGACGATCGCGCAGCTGCGCGAAGCGCTCGACGCCGGCGCGCGGATGGTGCTGCTGGACAACATGGACCTGGCGACGCTGCGCGAGGCGGTGCAGCTCGGTGCCGAGCGCGCGGTGCTGGAGGTCTCGGGCGGGGTCACGCTCGAGGCGCTGCCCGCGCTGGCGGCCACCGGTGTGCACCGGATCTCGGTCGGTGCGTTGACCAAGGACGTGAAAGCGGTGGATTTCTCGATGCGCTTCGAGGCGCTGTGAGGTGAAGGCGATGCCCACGAAGGAAGAACTGATCCGGGTCGAGTACGAACAGCCGGCCTGCCCGACGCGGCACGCGTGGGCGCGGGTCCCGGTCGAGCCCTCGGCGAGCGAGCGCGCAGAGCTGAAGGCGCGCATCCGCCGGCTGCTGGCCGAGCGCAACGCGGTGATGGTCTCGCACTACTACGTGCACCCCGATCTCCAGGACCTCGCCGAGGAGACCGGCGGGATCGTCAGCGACTCGCTGGAGATGGCCCGCTTCGGTCGCGACCACCCGGCCAGGACGCTGGTGGTCTCCGGCGTGCGCTTCATGGGCGAGACCGCGAAGATGCTCTCGCCCGACAAGCGCGTACTGATGCCCGACCTCGACGCGACCTGCTCGCTCGACCTCGGCTGTCCGATCGAGCAGTTCGGCGCATTCTGCGACGCGCACCCGGAGCGCACCGTAGTGGTCTACGCCAACACCAGCGCCGCGGTGAAGGCGCGCGCCGACTGGGTGGTCACCTCGAGCTGCGCGCTGGACATCGTCGGCGCGCTCTCGGCGGCAGGCCACAGCATCCTGTGGGCGCCGGACAAGCACCTGGGCGGCTACATCCAACGCGAGACCGGCGCGGACATGCTGCTCTGGCAGGGTTCCTGCGTGGTGCACGACGAGTTCAAGGCGGAGGAACTGAAGGCGCTGATGGCCGCGCACCCCGGCGCGAAGGTGCTGGTCCACCCGGAGTCGCCCGCCGAAGTCATCGCGCTGGCCGACATGGTCGGCTCCACCTCGGGAATCCTGAAGGCGGCGCAGGAGCTCGACGCGCGCGAGTTCATCGTGGCCACCGACAACGGCATGATGCACAAGCTGCGCAGCACGAACCCCGGCAAGGTCTTCCTCGAGGCGCCCACCGGCGGCGCCAGCGCCACCTGCCGCAGCTGCGCGCACTGCCCGTGGATGGCGATGAACTCGCTGGCCGGCGTCGCGCGGGCCCTGGAGACGGGCTTCGGCGAGGTGCAGGTCGACCGGGAGCTCGGCGCGCGAGCACGGCTGCCGATCGACCGGATGCTGGCCTTCACTGCGGCACGCAAGGCCGGCCAGCCGGCGGGCGCGCTGGTGCCCGAGCTCGGCGCGGTCTGAGCCCCTTCAGCCTGCCCCCGGCACCAGCACCGTGGGCAGCGCAGGCGCAAGCAGCCCGGGGTGGTCGCGGCTGAAGTGCAGGCCGCGGCTCTCGCGGCGCGAGCGGGCCGAGCGCACGATCAGCCCGGCCACCTCGACCAGGTTGCGCAGCTCGAGCAGGTCGCGGGTGACCCGGCAGTTGGCGTAGAACTCCTGGATCTCGCTGCGCAGCAGCGCGATGCGGTGCGCGGCCCGCTCCAGGCGCTTGTCGGTGCGCACGATCCCGACGTAGTCCCACATCGAGCGGCGCAGTTCCTCCCAGTTGTGCGAGACCACCACCATCTCGTCGGGATCGCTGACGCGGCTCTCGTCCCAGGCCGGGATCGCGCAGGGGGCGCCGCGCGCCGCATCGCCTGCAGCGGCGATCGCACCGGCAGCGGCACGTGCGAACACCATGCACTCGAGCAGCGAGTTGCTGGCCAGCCGGTTGGCGCCGTGCAGGCCGGTGCAGCTGACCTCGCCGACCGCGAACAGGCCGCGCAGGTCGGTGCGGCCGGCAAGGTCGGTGACCACCCCGCCGCAGGTGTAGTGGGCCGCGGGCACCACCGGGATCGGCTCGCGGGTGATGTCGATTCCCAGTTCCAGGCAGCGCGCGCGGATGGTCGGGAAGTGCTCCTCCAGGAAGGCCGGAGACTGATGCGAGATGTCCAGGTGCACGCAGTCCAGGCCGTGGCGCTTCATCTCGAAGTCGATGGCGCGGGCGACCACGTCGCGCGGGGCGAGCTCGGCGCGCGCATCGTGCGCCGGCATGAAGCGCGTGCCGTCGGGAAGCAGCAGTCGGCCGCCCTCGCCGCGCACCGCCTCGCTGATCAGGAAGGACTTCGCGTGCGGGTGGTACAGGCAGGTTGGATGGAACTGGATGAACTCCATGTTCGCAACGCGACAGCCCGCCCGCCAGGCCGCGGCCACGCCATCGCCGGTGGCGGTGTCAGGGTTGGTGGTGTAGAGGTAGACCTTGCCTGCGCCTCCGGTGGCCAGCAGGGTGCAGGCCGCGCCGAAGGAGCGCACCCTGCCCTGCCGCTCGTCCAGGGCGTACAGCCCGACGCAGCGGTCGTCGTCCAGCCCGCAGCGGACGCCCCGTACCAGGTCGATCAGCACGTGGTGCTCGAAGACCGCGATTTCCGGCGTGGCAAGCACCCGTTCGATCAGGACCTGCTGGATCGCGGCGCCGGTGGCGTCGGCCACGTGCACCACGCGACGCGCGCTGTGGCCGCCCTCGCGCGTGAGGTGCAGCTGCCCCGCCTCACGCGAGAACGGCACGCCGAAGCCCTCGAGCCAGGCGATCGATTCCGGCCCGTGCTCGACCACGAAGCGCGTGGCCGCGAGGTCGCACAGGCCGGCGCCGGCGATCAGCGTGTCCCGGACGTGGGCCTCGAAGCTGTCGCCCTCGGCGAGCACCGTGGCGATGCCGCCCTGGGCCTGGCTGCTGGCGCCGTCGGCAATGCCGCGCTTGGTGATGACCGCGACCCGATGCGTGGGCGCCAGGTGCAGCGCGGCCGACAGCCCGGCCAGGCCGCTGCCGACGATCAGGACGTCGAACTCGTGCGCGCTGCTCATGCGGTCTCGGCCTCCAGCCACGCCAGCCAGCGCAGCGCGTGCGCGGGCCCGTCGCCGCACATCTCGGCCGATGGCTTCAGGCCGGCGCAGCAGGCGGGGCGCAGGGGACTGTGGAAGATCCGGCAGCGCGCGTGCGCGTCGAGCTGGACGCAGCGCACGCCCGCAGGCTTGCCCTGCGGCATGCCGGGGATCGGCGAGCTGATCGAAGGGGCGATGCAACAGGCGCCGCAGCCGGCTCGGCACTCCATCGGGATGACTCTTTCCAGGGAAGCTGCGAGGATACTCCAGCGCCGCTGCGAGGCTGGCGAAGGATACGGCCCTGCGGCGGTTCAGACCAGCGCGAAGGAATCGGGGTCGTCGGTCCGCGGCGCAGGCTGCACCTCGGATTCGGCTGCTGCCAGGCAGACCCGGTCACGTCCGCTGCGCTTGGCGCGATACATCGCCTCGTCCGCAGCGCGCACGAGCTGCGCAGGCGACTGACCATCCTCGGGAAAGGTGGCTGCCCCGATCGACACCCGGATCGGGCCCACCGGCCGGTCGCGCCACTCGACGTGCAGGCCGCGCACCGCTTCGAGCAGCGATTGCGCGCGCGCCGCCACCGCGCCGGCGCCGACCTGCGGCAGCAGCAGCAGGAACTCCTCGCCCCCGTAGCGGAACACGTAGTCCTCGCGCCGGATCGCGTCGCCCAGGCAGCGCGCGAGCGCGCGCAGCACCTCGTCGCCGGCTTCGTGGCCGAGGCTGTCGTTGATGCGCTTGAAGTGGTCGATGTCGACCATCAGCACGCCGAGCGTGCCGCCATGGCGCTGCGCACGACGCAGTTCGCGCTCGAACACGTCGTCCATCTGCCTGCGGTTGTACAGGCCGGTCAGCGGATCGCGGATCGCCTGCTCGCGCAGCCTGTTGCGCATCCTCAGGTTGGAGATCGTCAGCGCCAGGTGACTCGCGATGTTCTCGACGATCTCGGCCCGGCCGGCCGGCGCCGGGTGCGTGCCGGCGCAGCTGAGCTGCAGCAGGCCCAGGGGCTCGCCCTGCGCGACCAGCGGAATCGTCCGCCGCTTCACCTGCCCTGCGCCGGTGACCGGGGCCTCGGTTGGACCGTCGCCTTCGGGCGCCTGCGCGTCGTCGCAGGCGACGACGGTTTGCGCCGCCCGCGCCGCAGCCTCGAGATCCGCGCCAGCCCCGGCGTCGAACGCCACTCCACGCTCGCCCCAGCGATGCGCCAGCCGCAGCCTGGGCGCGCGCTGCGCGGCGGGAGCAACTCCGTCGCGGCGCTCGTCGGCGCCGTCCTGGTGGAGTTGCACGCTGCCGCCGGTGGCGCCGAGCAGGGAGCGCGTGAAGGTCTCGGCGACCTCGCAGATCCCCTCGATCGACTGGCAGGCCTGCAGCCTGTCGCGCATCTCGGAGAGGGCGCGATCCACATGGAGGATCCGCTGGAGCTCGGCGACGCTCGCCTCGAGCCGCCGGTTCAGTCGCACCGCCGCGGCCTCGGCGCGCATGCGCGAGCGCTCCGCCCGATAGGCCACGAGGACGGTGCGCACCGTGTCGAGCACCGGCTGCAGCATCTCGACCACTCCGCCCGAATAGCCGCCCGGCCGGTTCGCCAGACCAACCACGCCGGTCATCCGCTCGCCGTGCCTGAACGGAATCCCGAGGAATGCGTGCAGCGGCGGGTGTCCGGCGGGGACTCCGCCGCTGCGCGGATCGGCGGCCGGGTCGTTGGAGATCACCAGTTCCTCGGAGGTGAGCACCGCGCCGATCAGGGTGTCGAGCCTGCGAAAGGCCAGGCCACGGTCCTGCGCGCGCTCCAGCCGCACGCGCGCGCCTTCCTCCCAGTCGATGTCCGAGAACGCGTGCACGCTCAGCCAGGGCGCGCCGTCGGTGTCGCGACGCACCTCGCCGATGAAGCCGAAGGCGCTGCCCGAGGCGCGCAGCAGCTCCTCGAGCAGCGCGTCGAATGCGGCCTGGGCGTCCTTGCGGGTGAGCAGCTGAGCCTGGATGCGCCCGATCGCCGCGAGCATCGCCTGCGTCTCGAGCAGGGTCTCGGCAGCCGACGGAGACGCCTGGCCCGCGGTCGGGTCTTGCGGCTTGATCATGGCTGGGCCGCAGGATGCCAGCGACGGGGGCGTGCGACAGCCCGAGTTGCCAGCGAGCAACAGTCCGGGGCGGTGACGGGTCCAGGTGCGTAGAATTGCTGACCTTTCGGTCATTAAAGAATGTCGACAAGCACTGCCCGCAGCCCCCGCTGGGAGCGTCGCAAGGAGAGCCGGCCCGCGGAACTGCTCGCGGCGGCGCTCGAACTCTTCGTGGAGCGCGGCTACGCCGCCACCCGGCTCGAGGAGGTCGCGGCGCGCGCCGGCGTGAGCAAGGGCACGCTCTACCTGTACTTCGGGAGCAAGGAAGACCTGTTCAAGGCGGTGGTGCGCGACACCATCGTGCCGCTCATCGACAAACTGCGCCGCGGCGCCGAGCAGTCGCCGCTGGCAAGCGCAGAGCTGCTGCGCGTCTTCCTCGCCGACTGGTGGGAGCACTTCGGCGCGAGCCGCCTGGGCGGCCTGGCCAAGCTGATCGTCGCCGAGGCAGGCAACTTCCCGGAGGTCGCCCGTTTCTTCCACGACGAGGTGATCGCCCCCCACAGCGAAGTGCTGGTGTCGATCATCGAGCGCGGCATCGAGCGCGGCGAGTTCGCCCCGGTCGACCCGCGCGTCGCCGCCCACCTCTGGATCGCGCCCCTGGCGCTCAAGGCAATCTGGACCCATTCGATGGATGCACTCTCCCCCCCGGAACTGCGCGTCGCCCCCGAGCGGCTGCTGCGCACCCACATCGACTTCGTGCTGGCGGCGCTGCGCCCCGACGCGGCTGCGACCGGAGCACGGCGATGAAGGGCACGCGCCTCTCCGCGCTGCTCGTGCTGGCGCTCGCGATCGGAGTCGCGGGCGGCTGGTGGGCGGCGCACAGGACGCCCGCAGGCGCCGGTTCCGACCCGTCGGCCTCCGCATCGCGGACAGGCGATGCCACTGGCAGCGCGGCCGAAGCCGGGAGCTCCGCGAGCGCAGGTCCGGCCGGTGGCCTCGGGAGCGATGCCGGCGTCCGCGGCACGCTCGAGTTCGCCGCATCGGACCTGCTGAGGCTCGAACCCGGAACGATCGCGCGCACCATCCCGCTGACCGGCACGCTCAAGCCGGTCGACCAGACGCTGGTGCGCGCGAAGGTCTCGGGCGAACTGGTCGAGGTCCTCGTTCGCGAGGGAACCGCGGTGCGCGCAGGCCAGCGCATCGCGCGCATCGACCCCACCGAGTTCGAGGCCCGCGTGCGCGAACGCGAGGCGCAGCGACGCAGCGCCGACGCGCAGGTCGAGCAGGCGCGACGCACGATGGACAACAACCGCGCACTGCTGGACAAGGGCTTCATCTCGCAGAACGCCTTCGACAATGCCCGCTCCGGGTTCGAGGTGGCGGTGGCCAACCGCGACGCCGCGGTCGCGCAGCTCGCGCAGGCGCGCAAGGCGCTTGCCGACACCGCAGTGCTGGCGCCGATGACCGGGGTGGTCGCCGAGCGCTTCGCCCAGGTCGGCGAGAAGGTCTCGCCGGACAGCCGGATCGTCTCGATCGTCGACCTCTCCAGGATGGAGATCGAGGCGCCGGTGCCCGCGAGCGAGATCGGCAGCGTGCGGCTGGGCCAGGCGGTCTCGCTGCGCGTCGAGGGGGTCGAGGCGCCGCAGACCGGCGAGATCGTGCGGATCAACCCGGCGACCGCCGCCGGAACCCGCTCGGTGCCGGTCTACATCGGGCTGGACAACCGCGACCCGCGCATCCGCGCAGGGCTGTTCGCGCAGGGCACGCTCGCGGTCGAACGCCGCGAGGGCGTGATCGTCGTGCCTGCCGCTGCGGTTCGCGACGCGGCCGGACGCAGCTTCGTCTACCGGGTCGTCGACGGCAGGATCGAGGAGCGCACGGTGACCGCCGGACTGCGCGACCCGGCGGCGCGCGCCGCCAACGGCAGCACCGGCGTGGCCGAGATCGTCGCCGGGCTGCAGGCGGGCGACACCATCGTCGGGGTCAACCTGGGGCCGTTGCGCGCCGGCAGCGCGGTGCGCGTGGGCGCACCGGCCACCGGGACGGACAGCCGGACGGACGCAGCCGCGCAGACGACGGGCACGCCCGCCGTCGGACACCCGCAACGCTGACCGCGCGCAGGCCCGACCATGTGGTTCACTCGCGTCTCGATCTCCCAGCCGGTGCTGGCGACCATGATGATGGTCGCCTTCCTGGTGCTGGGGCTGTTCTCCTACAAGCGACTCGCGGTCGAGCAGTTTCCCGACGTCGCCTTCCCGATCGTGGTGATCAGCACCGATCACCCGGGCGCCTCGCCGGAGGTGGTCGAGACCGACATCACCCGTCGGATCGAGGAGCAGGTCAACACGATCAGCGGCGTCAACGAGCTTTCCTCGCGCTCCTACGAAGGCCGCTCGTTGGTGATCGTGCGCTTCGACCTGAACGTCGACCCCGCGGTCGCCGCGCAGGACGTGCGCGAGAAAGTGGCGCTGGTCAAGCCGCTGTTCCGCCCGGAGGTCAAGGAGCCGCTGATCACCCGGTACAACCCCGACGACGCCCCGGTGATCTCGGTGGCGGTGCGCTCGGACGAGCGCTCGCCTCGCGAACTGACCACCCTGGCCGAGCAGGTGATCAAGCGCCGGCTGGAGAACGCCCGCGGCGTCGGGCGGGTCACGCTGGTGGGCGGCGTCAGCCGCGAGGTGCAGGTGTGGCTGAAGCCCGCCGAGATGGAAGCGCTGCGCGTCGGGATCGACCAGGTGATCGCGGCGCTGCGTGGCGACAACCAGGAGCTTCCGGCCGGCACGCTCACGATGCGCGACCGCGAGCAGGTGGTGCAGATCAAGGCGCGCCTGCGCTCGGCCGAGGAGTTCGGGCGGATCATCGTCGCGCGTCGCGGCGGACAGCCGGTCTACCTGTCGCAGGTGGCCGCGGTCTCCGACGGCGAGCAGGAGCAGGAGGACTCGGCGCTGGTCGACGGGCGACGGGCCATCGCGATCGACATCGTCAAGGCGCAGGACGAGAACACGATCGCGGTGGTCGACGGCGTGCGCAGCCTGCTGGCCGAGATGCAGGCCACCGGGGTGGTCCCGGCCGACGTCGAGGTCTCGGTGGTGCGCGATGCGTCGACCGCGATCCGCAACTCGGTGGGCAGCGTCCAGCGCAACATCGTCGAGGGCGCGGTGCTCACGGTGGTGATCGTGTTCCTGTTCCTGTCCTCGTGGCGCTCGACGGTGATCACCGGGCTGACGCTGCCGATCTCGCTGATCGGCACCTTCCTGGTGATGTACGCGATGGGCTTCTCGATCAACCTGGTCACGCTGCTGGCGCTGTCGATCTGCGTGGGCCTGCTGATCGACGATGCGATCGTGGTGCGCGAGAACATCGTGCGCCACCAGGCGATGGGCAAGCATCACCGCGAGGCCGCCTACGACGGCACTGCCGAGATCGGCCTGGCGGTGGCGGCCACCACGCTGACCATCGTCGCGGTGTTCATGCCGATCGGCTTCATGGGCGGGATCATCGGCAAGTTCTTCAAGCAGTTCGGCGTCACCGTGGCCTTCGCGGTGCTGCTGTCGATGTTCGTCGCCTTCACGCTCGACCCGATGCTCTCGTCGGTCTGGCACGACCCCGACGCCCACGGCGCGCGCGGCAACGGGCCGGTGGCGCGGCTGCTGCGCGGCTTCCAGGCGGCAATGACGCGGCTCGAGGCCGGCTACGTCGCGCTGCTGCGCTGGGGCCTGCGCCGGCGCTGGCTGACCATGACGATCGCCCTGGCGGCCTTCCTCGCGGCCTTCCCGCTGATCCGCGTGGTCGGCACCGAGTTCGTTCCGCCGGCCGACAACAACGAGCTGTACCTGCAGTTCAACACGCCGGTGGGTTCCTCGCTGGCCTTCACCGAGGAGAAGGTGCGCCAGGTGGAGGCGGCGCTGCGCGAGTTCCCGGGCGTCGAGCAGACCTACGCTACGGTCAACACCGGCACCGCGCAGGGCCGCAACTACGCGACGGTGTTCGCGCGCCTGACCGAGCGCACGAAGCGCCCGATGTCGGTCCACCAGATGACCCAGCCGGCGCGCGAGCGGATCAACGCGATCGCCGGCGTCACCGTGACCGACATCGGCAACCTGAACGCGGTCAGCTCCGGCAAACCGATCCAGATCAGCGTGCAGGGCCCCGACATGCAGGAGCTCGAGCACGTCGCGGCCGATGCGCTCGCCCGCATCCGGGAGCTGAACAGGGAACTGCAGGCGCGCCACGGCCTGTCGCCGGGCCAGGGAATCGTCGACCTGGACACCAGCTCCAAGCCGTCCAAGCCGACGGTGTCGGTGGAGATCGACCGCCAGCTCGCCTCGGACCTGGGCGTGGGAGTCGCACAGATCGGCGCCGCGCTGCGCCCTCTTCTGGCCGGCGAGGCGGCCACCACCTGGCGGGCGCCGGACGACGAGAACTACGAGGTGATGGTGCGGCTGCCGCCGTCGGCGCGCGCCTCGGTGGGCGACCTGGAGCGCCTGACGCTGCTGTCTTCCCAGCCGGCCGCCGACGGCAGCCCGCGCATGGTGGCGCTGCGCCAGGTGGCCGAATTCGTCTCTGGCACCGGGCCCACGCAGATCAACCGCAAGGACCTGACCCGGGAGATCCTGATCTCCGCGAACACCGACGGCGTCGCCGCCGGAACCGTCGGCACCACGGTGGAAGCGGCGCTGGCGCGGGTGCCGCTGCCGCCGGGCTACCGCTTCGTCACCGGCGGAGCGACCAAGGACATGATCGAGAGCTTCGGCTACGCGATGCAGGCGCTGGTGCTCGCGGTGATCTTCATCTACATGATCCTGGCCTCGCAGTTCGGGCGCTTCATGCAGCCGCTGGCGATCATGGCCTCGCTGCCGCTGGCGCTGATCGGCGTGGTCGCGGCGCTGCTGGCCTGGGGCTCGACGCTGAACATGTTCTCGATCATCGGCTTCATCATGCTGATGGGGCTGGTGACCAAGAACGCGATCCTGCTGGTCGACTTCGCCAACCAGGCGCGCGAGCGCGGCGTCGAGCGGGCGCAGGCGCTGCTGCAGGCCGCCGAGATCCGCCTGCGCCCGATCCTGATGACGACGCTTGCGATGGTGTTCGGAATGCTGCCGCTGGCCGTCAGCGTGAGCGAGGGGGCAGAGCAGCGCGCGCCGATGGCGCACGCGGTGATCGGCGGGGTGCTCGCCTCGACGCTGCTCACGCTGCTGGTGGTCCCGGTGCTCTACACCCTGCTCGACGACCTCACGAGCTGGGTGATGCGCCGGCGCCGCGCCGTCCCCGCCCCGGCGGGCGACGAAAGCGCGCGGGACTGACCGATGTCAGGGCAGGGACCCCGGCGCGATTGCTAAAATGCTGATTTTCCAAGGCTATCCGGAAGGCACGATGGACTTCGAACGCGCACGCTACAACATGGTCGAACAGCAGATCCGCCCCTGGGACGTGCTCGACCAGGAGGTCCTCGACCTGCTCTTCGTGGTCCGGCGCGAGGACTTCGTCCCGCCCGTCTACCGCGCGATCGCCTTCACCGACATGGAGATCCCGCTGGTCCTCGACGGCGCCCGGACCGGCGAGTGCATGCTCTCGCCGAAGCTCGAGGCGCGACTGCTGCAGAACCTCGCAGTGCGCAGGCACGAGCACGTGCTGGAGATCGGCGCCGGCTCCGGCTACATGGCCGCGCTGCTGGCGCATCGCGCGCGCCACGTGGTGAGCTGCGAGATCCACCCCGGGCTGGCGGCGTTCGCCCGCGCCAACCTCGAGCGCGCCGGCATCCGCAACGCGCTGGTCGAGCAGCGCGACGGGGCGCAGCCGGTGGGCGCGGGCAGCTTCGAGGTGATCCTGCTCTCGGGCTCGGTGCCCTTCGTTCCCGAGGCCCTGCTGCGGCGCCTGTCGGTGGGCGGGCGCCTCGCGGCGATCGTCGGTGAGGCGCCGGCGATGCAGGCACAGCTCGTCACGCGCACCGGCCCGGACAGCTTCACTGCCGAGAACCTCTTCGAGACCGCTGCGCCACGGCTGCACGGCTTCCCGGAGAAGGACGGCTTCCGCTTCTGACACGCCACCGGTGGCGCACCCGGTCGCTGCCGGGTGGCCGCTCCAGAGGAAGAATCGATGGTGCACCGACTCAATGCGCTCGCGGCCGCTCTTGCCGCTGCCCTGCTGCCCGGGCTGGCCGGCGCGATGGACCTCACGCAGGCCTACCGGGACGCGCTCGCAGTCGACCCCGTGCTGGCCGGCGCGCGCGCGCAGCTCGCGGCCACCCGCGAGAAGGTGCCGCAGGCGCGCGCAGGGCTGCTGCCCTCGGTGAGCGCCAATGCCGCGCTGAGCCGCCAGACCGTCGACAACACGCTGCGTGACGGCCGCTACTACGTCAGTCCCGAGAACTACGCGATCCAGCTCAGCTATCCGCTGCTGCGGCTGCAGAACACCGAGGCGCTCGAGCAGAGCCGGCTCGCGGTGGCGATCGGCGAGGCGCAGCTCGTGCAGGCCGAGCAGGACCTGATCGTCCGCGTCTCGCAGGCCTACTTCGACGTGCTCGCCGCGCAGGACAACCTCGCGACGATCCGCGCGCAGAAGGCCGCGATCACCGAGCAGCTCGCCGCGGCGAAGCGCAACTTCGAGGTCGGCACCGCCACGGTGACCGACCAGCAGGAGGCGCAGGCGCGCTTCGACCTCGCGCTGGCGCAGGAGTTCGCCGCGCTCAACGAGCTCGAGGTCCGGCGCGCCGCGCTGGCCCAGCTGATCGGCAAACCGGTGCCCGAGCTGCGCACGCTGCGCCCGGGCGTCGAGCTGCAGCCGCCGCAGCCGGCGCGCGAAGTCGACTGGACGCAGGGTGCGCGCGAGAACAACCTCGCGGTGCAGCAGGCGCGCGTGGCCGGGGAGATCGCCCGGCGCGAGGTGGACCGCCAGCGCTACGGCCACTACCCGACGGTCGATCTGGTCAGCTCGCTGAACCGCCAGGTCAGCAGCCTCCCCCAGGGCGTCTCCTTCACCTCGAACGCGGCGACCATCGGCGTGCAGCTCAGCGTGCCGATCTACGCCGGCGGCGCGATCGACGCCCGGGTGCGCGAGGCCACGCAGCTGCGCGAGAAGGCGCTGTTCGACCTGGACAACGCGCGCAGGCAGGCCGAGCAGGGCGCCCGCACCGCCTACCTGGGCGTCAACAGCGGCCTGGCGCAGGTGAAGGCGCTCGAGGCCGCCGAGAAGTCCAGCCAGCTCGCGCTCGACTCGAACCTGCTCGGCTACCAGGTGGGCGTGCGCATCAACATCGACGTGCTCAACGCGCAGCAGCAGCTGTTCACAACGCGGCGCGACCTCGCCCGCGCGCGCTATGACGTGCTGGTCAACGGCCTGCGGCTGAAGTCCACCGCCGGCGCGCTCTCCGAGGAGGACCTGCGCACGGTCGATGCGCTGCTGACCGCGATTCCCGGGGGCAGCGCGATCGGGGCGCCCGCAGCGTCTCCCGCGCCGGCCGGCGGCGCCGCCACGGGGGGCACGCGGAACTAGACCCGAGATTCCGCGCGGCTGCGGCGAGCCGGACGCTCGTGCGGCCGCTGCGCAGCTCGCTGCCTCTCCGGTCGCGCCGCCGCAGCGCAGCCCGCCGCCCTAGCCCCGCGGCAGCCAGGGCGCCAGCAGCGCCAGCGTGCGTCCGGTGGCGCCGCGATGCGCCTGCGCGAAGGCGCGGGCGCGCGTCGACATCGCCCCGCGCGCGTCGGGGTCGGCCAGCAGCGCCAGCGCGCGCTCGATGCCCTGCCCGGCGTCACGCACCCGCAGCCCGGCGCCCGCCTCGATCGCCTGCGCGGCCGCGTCCTCGAAGTTGAAGGTGTGCTCGCCCAGCAGCACCGGCACGCCCAGGGCGCAGGCCTCGATCAGGTTCTGCCCGCCGAAGGGCAGCAGCGAGCCGCCCAGCACCGCGACGTCCGCCATCGCATACCAGGCGAACATCTCGCCCATCGAGTCGCCGAGCAGCACCTCGAGGCCTGCCGGATCGAAGTCCTGCGCGTTGTCCGGTCCATCGCCCGGTGCGTCGTCGAAGGCTGCCAGCGCGCTGCGTCGCGCGCAGCTCGACCCCCGTGCCGCGAGCATGTCGGCCACCTCGTCGAAGCGCTGGGGGTGCCGGGGCACGATCACGAGCAGCGGCCGGCGCAGCTGCGTGTCCGGCGGCTGCTGCGCGTCAGCCCGTCCCAGCGCCTGCCAGGCGTCCAGCAGCAGCGCCTCCTCGCCGTCGCGCGTGCTCGCGGCGAGCAGCACGGGCCGCTGCGACAGCAGCGATTTCCAGCGGCGGCCGCGCTCGACCAGCGCCGGCGCGGGGCTCACGTCGAACTTCATGTTGCCGGTCACGCTCACCTGCGCCCTGCCCAGGCGGGCGATCCGCTGCGCGTCGGCCGGCGTCTGCGCCACCACGCAGGCCAGCGAGCGCAGCGCCGGCACCATCAGCGCGCGCCAGCGCAGGCCCTTGCGCAGCGAACGCTCCGACAGCCTGGCATTGACCAGCGCCAGCGGCACGCCCGCGCGCCGGGCCTGGGCGCAGAGGTTGGGCCACAGCTCGGTCTCCATCACGATCCCGATCGTCGGGCGCCAGCTGCGCAGGAAGCGGCGCGCCGCGAAAGCCAGGTCGTAGGGCAGGTAGGCCTGGAGCACCCGATCGCCGTGACGCGCGAAGAGCTCGGCGCCGGCGGCACGCCCGGTCGGCGTCATGTGGGTCAGCAGCAGTTGCGCGTCCGGATGGCGCTCGAGCAGCGCGTTCACCAGCGGCTGTGCGGCGCGCGTCTCGCCGACCGACACCGCATGCACCCAGAGCAGCGGCCCGTCGCCGCGCCGCGCGGCCGCGGCGCCGTGGAAGCCCCAGCGCTCGCCCCAGTGCGCGCGGTACTCCGGCTGGCGGCGCGCGCGCCAGAGCAGGTAGACGAAGACCAGCGGAGTGGCCAGCCACCAGGCGATCGAATACAGACGCAGGCTCATCGAATGAGCCTCGCGTCGCCGATGAACCCCGCATCATGCAGCGGCCGGCGCTGCTTCCCACCCGACGCCCCCCGGGAAGCACACATACGGGAACTCGCACCCGGCAGCGACGGTGCACCCGGCAGCGACGGTGCGCCCGGCATCGACCGTGCGCCCGTCATCAGTCGAAGCTCCCCAGCGCCTCGAGCGCTTCCAGCACCTCGCCGGGTTGCGGCCAGACGCCGTCCTCGCCCAGGTTGCGCGCCCGCGGCGTCCAGTAGGGGCCGAAGCGCCAGGCGGGCGTGGCCGCGAAGAGCGCCACCGTGCGCGAGTCCAGCGCTGCGGACAGGTGGGTCAGGCCGGTGTCCACACCGATCACCGCACGGGCATCGGCGAGCAGCCGCGCGCACTCCGAGAGCGACAGGCGGGGAGCGACGCAGACGGACGCTGGCGCGGCCGGCAATGCGCCCGCACGCTCCTTGCCGCCCGCGACAGCTCCGATCGCTTCGGCCAGCGCCCGCGCCGCCGCCTGTTCCGCCTGGCCACCCCAGGGCAGCACCACCGAGACGCCGCGCGCCAGCAGCGCACGCCCGAGCGCCGTCCAGCGCTCGGCAGGCCACTGCTTCTCGGCGCGCGAGGTCGCATGCAGGAACACTGCGTAGCTGCCGGCGGGCCGCCAGCCGAGCTCCAGGGCCGGCGCGGCCAGCGCGAAGCGCGGCCTGCCCTCGGCGCGATAGCCCAGCGCCTGCGCCGCGAGCGCGCGCAGCCGTTCGATCGCATGCAGGTCCGCCGGCACTTCGAAGCGCCGGGCATAGGCAAGCGCGGCCAGCGGCTCGCGCGCGCTGGCGCGCGAGAAACCCGCGACCGGCGCGCCAGTCCAGCGCGCCACCAGCGCGCTCTTCACCAGCCCCTGCAGGTCGAGCGCCAGGTCGTAGTCGGCGCTGCGCAGCCGGGCACGCACCGCGCGGATCTCGCCCCAGGTGGCGGCCTGCCCGAGCGCGCGGCGCCAGCGGCGGATCGCCACCGGGATCACCTCGTGCACGCCGGGGTGCAGGCGCGGCAGCTCCGCGAAGCCCTCCTCGACGACCCAGTCGACCCGCGCGCCCGGACACGCGGCGAGGATGTCGGTGACGACGGGCAACGCATGGATGACGTCGCCCATCGAACTGGTCTTGATCAGGGCGATGCGCACCGGCGCAAGTGTAGCGGCAGCCAACACCGCCGCGAGTCGATCGCCCGCCTGCACCGCTCTCTCGCCGCTCTACAATGCCTGACGCCGACCGCATGGACAGTGCAATGCCCGCCTCACGCCTCATCGACCCCGCCCAGCTCCGGGCCCGGCTGAACGACCCCTCGCTGCGCGTGCTGGAATGCACGACACACCTGCGCCCGCAGCCGGTGGGCCCGTCGCGGATCGTCAGCGGCCTGCCGGAGTTCCTGCAGGGCCACATTCCCGGTGCGCAGTACGTGAACATGGCAACCGACATGTCCGACCCCGACGGGCCCTTCCCGTACACGCTGCTGTCGCCAGCCCGGGCCGAAGCGCGGATGGCGGCGCTGGACATCGGCGACGAGCACCACGTGGTCTTGTACGCGCGCGGAGGAATGATGGCGGCGACGCGCGTCTGGTTCGTGCTGCACGCACTGGGGCATCAGCGGATCTCGCTGCTCGATGGCGGCTACGAAGGCTGGCTGCACGAGGGCGGGCCGGTGGAAACCGGTCCGGCGCAGACGCGCAGCACGGGGGCCGGCGCGCGCTCACGCTTCAGCGCGCAACTGCAGGCGCACCGGGTGGCAGGTCTCCAGCGCGTGCGAGCCGCGCTCGACGACCCTTCGGTACGGCTGGTGAACGCCCTGAGCCGTGAGCAGTTCCTGGGCACCGGAGGCGCGCACTACGGCCGCCCGGGCTCGATTCCCGGCAGTGTCAGCGTACCGGCGCGCGAGCTGTTCTCGCCCGGCACGGGACGGCTGCTGGATCGGGCCGCCCTGGAGGCCAGGTGCGCCCAGGCCGGCCTGATGGAGGCGCGGGAGGCCATCGTCTACTGTGGCGGCGGCGTGGCCGCGACGGTGGTGGCCTTCGCGCTCGAACTGCTCGGACATCCCGGATGGTCGGTGTACGACAATTCGCTGCTCGAGTGGTCGACGCTTCCCGACACGCCGATGGCGCCCGGCCGCGACAGCTAAGGCCGCACGCCCCCGATCGCATCGGCCACCTGCTCGCCCAGGCTGCGTGAGGTGGTCCACTTGCCGCCGAAGACCGTGAGCACGCGCCCCTGTCGTTCGATGGCATGGCCCCGGGTGTTCTCGCTGGCGCCTCCCGCCTCGGCCAGCAGCGGCCGCAGGCCGGCGAAGCTGGCGCGCACGTCGGCGGCAGCGAGCCGCTGCTCGAAGCTCGCGTTCCAGACTTCGAGCAGGTAGTCGCGCTCCACGTCGCTGGGCAGCACCGGGTCGCCGGGCGCCTGCTCGACCTCGGTGGTGCCGATCATCACCTGCCCCGCGTAGGGCAGGATGAAGCAGACGCGATCATCCGAGGGCGCCTGCACCAGCAGCCCGCAGGGCAGCGCTCCATCGACCAGCAGATGGCTGCCGCGCACCAGCCGCAGCCGATGTGCGCTGGCAAGCCCGCTGCGCTCGAGCAGCAGACCGGCCCCGGGACCCGCGAGGTTGCAGATGGCGTCGAAACGCAGGTCCCGCGCGCGCTCGCCAGCCGCGCCAGCATCGATCCCCGCGGCGACGCTCAGGCCGCCGTCCGCGCCGATGCGCAACACCTCGCAGGGCGCGCGCAGCCGCACGCCTGCCGCCCGGGCCTGCGCCAGCGCCCAGAGTCCCAGCGCGTGGTCGTCCATCTGCCCGTCCCAGAACGCATAGGCGCCCTGCAGGCCGTCGGCGCGCAGCCCGGGCAGCCGGGCCAGCGTCGCGTCCCGATCCAGCCAGCGATGCCGGGCCAGCAAGCGCGAGCCGCTGAGCCGGTCGTAGAGCGCCAGCCCCGCCTTGAGCATCCAGCGCGGCCGGCCGCGCCCGCGCACCACGGGCAGCAGCAGCTCCAGCGGATGGGCAAGGTGCGGCGCCTGCTCCAGCCACCAGGCGCGCTCGCGCAGCCCCTCGCGGACCAGCCCGAGCTGACCGGTCTCCAGGTAGCGCAGTCCGCCGTGCAGCAGCTTGGTCGATGCGGACGAGGTTCCTGCCATCGGCGCGTCGCGCTCGAAGAGCTCGACCTCGTGCCCCCGCCGGGCCAGCGCCCAGGCGCTCATCACGCCATTGATGCCGGCGCCGACGACGGCAATGCGCATGCTCAGATCCCGAGCGACGCGGAGAAGCCCTCGTGGATCAGAAGGGCAGCTTCGCCTGCGGCTTCTCGGCGAGGATGGCCGCGCGGAAGGCCTCCTGGATGCGCGCCAGCGCCTGCGGCGTTTCGGCCTCGAAACGCATCACCACCACGGGCGTGGTGTTCGACGGGCGCGCCAGCCCGAAGCCGTCCGGGTACTCGGCACGCACGCCGTCGATGGTGATCACCTCGGTGGCCCCCTCGAAGCGGGCGTTGCGCCTGAGCGCCTCGACCAGGGCGAAGTTCTCGCCCTCGGCCGTGGCCAGTTGCAGCTCCGGCGTGGTGGGAGAATCGGGGAGCGCCTCGAGCACCGCACCGGGATCGGCGTGGCGCGAGAGGACCTCGAGCAGCCGCGCAGCCGCGTACAGGCCGTCGTCGAAGCCGTACCAGCGCTCCCTGAAGAAGATGTGGCCGCTCATCTCGCCGGCCAGCGGTGCGCCGGTCTCCTTGAGCTTGGCCTTGACCAGCGAGTGCCCGGTACGCCACATCAGCGGCTCGCCGCCATGCGCGCGGATCCACGTGGCAAGGTTGCGGGTGCACTTGACGTCGTAGATGATCTGCGCGCCCGGGTTGCGCGAGAGCACGTCGGCCGCCAGCAGCATCAGCTGACGGTCCGGGAAGATGATCGCACCCTGCTTCGTGACCACGCCGACACGGTCGCCGTCGCCGTCGAAGGCCAGGCCGATCTCGCAGTCGGTCTCGCGCAGGCAGCGCCGCAGGTCCTCGAGGTTCTCGGGCTGTGCCGGGTCCGGATGGTGGTTGGGGAAGCTGCCGTCCACTTCGCAGAACAGCTCGGTGACTTCGCAGCCCAGCCGGCGGAAGAGCTCGGGCGCGAAGGCGCCGGCCACCCCGTTGCCGCAGTCGATCGCCACCTTCATCGGGCGCGCGAGCTTCACGTCGCCCACCACGCGCGCCAGGTAGCGCTCGCGCAGGTCCAGCGTGGAGAGGACGCCGCGCTGCGCGGCCGGCACCGCAGCGAAACGACCCTCGACGATCGCCGTGCGCAGCGCCTGGATGGCGTCGCCGTAGAGCGCGTCGCCGCCGATCATCATCTTCAGCCCGTTGTATTCGGGCGGGTTGTGGCTGCCGGTGACCGCCACGCCGGTGCCGGTGTCCAGCTCGCAGGTGGCGTAGTAGACCACCGGGGTGGTGACCTGGCCGATGTCGATGACGCTCACGCCGGCGTCGCGCAAGCCCTCGGCCAGCGCGCCGGCCAGCGCCGGTCCGGAGAGCCGTCCGTCGCGGCCCACGACGGCACGCTCGATGCCGCGCGCGCGCGCAGTGGAACCCAGCGCCAGGCCGATCGCCCGCACCGCCTCGACGGTGAGGCTGCGATCGACGATGCCGCGGATGTCGTAGGCCTTGAAGATGGAAGCTTCGAGATGCAGGCGGGTTGGCATGCTCTTGGGGAACCCTGGAAGGAGGATGTGCGCCCGCGCGATGTGCACGATGCGAGGCGGGCGCCGGGCGCGAGCGGATGTTTCGTTGCGCGCTCGAAGCGGCGCCGGTTCCGGGGCCTTCGATTCTGAGATAATCGCCCGGATGAAGATCCTGCTCGTGGACGATCATACGCTGATCCGCGAAGGACTGCGCATGGTGCTGCGCGGCTTCGACGAAGTCGTCGAATGCGTCGAGGCCGCCGATGGCGGCAGTGCCCAGCGCTGCCTCGAGGAGCACCCGGAGATCGATCTCGTCCTGCTCGACCGGCGCCTGCCCGACTGCGACGGCATCGACCTGCTCCAGCGGTTGCTCACGCGGCGGCCCGAACTGCCGGTGGTGCTCCTGTCGGCCGATTTCGACGCCGGCATCGTCGCCAGGTCGATCGAAGCCGGCGCTGCCGGTTTCATCCCGAAGACCTCGGTGACCACCGTGCTGCTGTCGGCATTGCGCCTGATCCTCGCCGGTGGCGTCTACGTGCCGCCCGAAGCGCTGCGCCGACCGGGCCATTCCGACACGCCGCACGCCGAGCCTCCACCGCCGCCCGCGTCGCCACCCGCGCAAGTCACGGCAGGAGAGCAGGGGGCGCCCTCCGGCGAGCCCGTCACCGAGCCCGGCGGGAGGGCCGCGACCGACGGTGCAGGGCTCGGCCTGACCGAACGCCAGATCGACGTGCTCGCCCTGCTGATGGAAGGCCGCTCGAACAAGCAGATCGGCCGCGAACTGGACCTCGCCGAAGCCACGGTCAAGGTCCACGTCCGCTCGATCATGCGCACCCTGGACGCGAACTCCCGCACCGAGGCGGTCGTCAACGCGTCACGGCGGGGACTGCGCTTCGAAATGCCGCGGAGGGAACGCTGAGCCGCCTCCCGGGCGCCCGCTCGCTGCCTCGCAGATGAGCGCCCGCCCCTTGCGTGCCCGGATCCGGACGCGCGCCGCGGCCAGCAGGTCTCTCGCTGTCCTGGTGCTCGGTGCGACGCTGGCCCTGGGCCTGCCGTCCTCGGCCCGGGCGCAGAAGGCCCCCGAGCCTGCGACCCCCGGCGCCGCCCCTGCCGGCCTGTTGTCGGAACGCGACTTCCTCGCCGAGATCCCCCGGGTGTTCTCCGCGTCGCGCCTGCCGCAGACGCCGGCGGATTCCCCGGGCGCAGTCACCGTGATCGACCGCGACATGATCCGCGCGCTCGGCGCCCGCGACGTCGCCGATCTCTTCCGGCTGGTGCCGGGCTTCGTCGTCGGCCAGGCCAGCGGCGGGCGCTCGGTGGTTGCCTATCACGGCCTGTCCGGGCAGATCTCGCAGCGGATGCAGGTGCTGATGGACGGGCGCTCGCTCTATGCGCCCTATCTGTTCGGCGGCATCGACTGGAACGCGCTGCCGATCAGCCTCGACGACATCGATCGAATCGAGGTCTTCCGCGGCTCGAACTCGGCGACCTACGGCGCCAACGCCTTCCTGGGCGTGGCCAACATCGTCACGCGTGCGGCAGCGCAGACACAGGGCGGCCATGGCGCGCTGCGCCTGGGCGACAGCGGCATCCGCGACATCTCCGCGCGCTACGGCGCGGCAGGCAGGGGCTTCGCCTGGCGGCTGAGCGCGGGCGAGCAGGCCGACGACGGCCTGCGCGGAGTCTTCGACGACCGCCGCGCCCGCTACCTGGGGCTGCGCGGCGAGGTGCAGCTCAACGCGCGCGACGAACTGAACTTCGAGGCCGGCATCAACCGCACCCGCCTGGGAATCGGCAGGCTGCACTCGACCGGCGACCCTGAGCGCTTCGAGCAGACCAGCACCTCCTATGCGCAGACCCGCCTGAAGCGGGTGGTGTCCGATGACCAGGAGTTCAGCCTGAGCGCCTCCTACACGATCGATCGCGGCGACGATCGCTACGGGATCACGGTCACCCCCACCGACACCCTCGCAATCGACTACGGACGCAAGGCGCAGCGCCAGCACCTCGAATACCAGCACTGGCTCGGCCTGGGCGAGGGCCTGCGCGCCGCCTGGGGGATAGAGCTGCGCCGCAACACAGTGACGGCGCCGCAGCTGTTCAGCAGCAACGCCGCGCAGCGCAGTTCGTCGGCACGGGCTTACCTGAACACCGAGTGGACGCCGTCGCAGCGCTGGACCTTCAACCTCGGCGGACTGGTCGAGAACGAGTCGCTGTCCGGAACGCACCTGGCGCCGCGCATCGCCGTCAACTGGAAGCCCTCGCCAGGCCAGACCCTGCGGGCCGGATACTCCGAGGCCTTCCGCACCCCCTCGCTGTTCGAGCAGCGTTCGGACTGGCGCTTCGTCTACAACGGCCAGACCATCGACATCCGCTACCTGTCGCGCGGCGGCCTGCTCCCGGAACGGGTTCGCGCCTTCGAGCTGTCCTGGCTCGGCGAATTCCGCGAACTCGGGCTGAGCGTCGATGCACGGCTGTTCGACGAGCGCATCAGCAGGCTGATCACCCAGCAGCTCTACGCGCTGCCGCCCGGCTCCGAGTACGACCCCGATTCGGGCGCCTACGATCTGCGCAACGCCGACTCCGCACGGATCCAGGGGGTCGAATACCAGATCCAGTGGCGCCCCACGCGCGCGCAGCACTGGATCGCCGGACACTACCTGGCGCGCCGGTCCGGATCGAACGATTTCGTCGTCGACTCGATTCCCGCCTACGGCGCCTATGTGCTGGGCAGCTTGCGGCTGGATGCACAGCACAGCGCGTCGATGTTCTACCAGGTCTCGGCGCCGATCCGCTGGATCGGCGAGCGCAGCACGGTGCCGAGCCGGCGCCGGCTCGACCTGCGGCTCGAGCGGCGCTTCACCCTCGACGGGGTGCGCGGCACCGTTGCGCTGATCGGCCAGGCGATCGTCGGCGGGAGTTCACCTGATTTCCGGGACAACCAGTTCTTCGACCGCAGGGGATGGCTGTCACTGGAACTGGCCTACTGACGCGATGCGACTGCGCGCGCTGATCCTCGTCGTGGCGCTGTCGGCGGCCGCGATCGCACCGGCCTGGGCTGCGCCCGAGACGGTGGCGATCCTGCTCTCTGGCTCGGGAGGCGGCTACAGCGAGGTCGCTTCGGGGATCCGCGACGAGCTGCAGGGGATGGGCGAAGTCGACACGCGCAGCGCGGTGCTCGGCAGGCCGGAGGCCGACGCACTGCTCGAGGGTGCGCCACGCCTGCTGATCGCAGTGGGCATCCAGGCAACCGCGACGGCGCTGCGCAATGCGCCGCCGAAGGTGCCGCTGCTCAGCGTGCTGGTGCCCAGCGCAAGCTTCCATGCGCTGCTCGCATCGGCAGATCCGCCGGCGGGCCGCCGCAGCATCTCGGCGGTCTTCCTGGACCAGCCTCCCGCGCGCATGGTCGAACTGATCCGCCAGGCCCTGCCCCACGCGACGCGGATCGGGCTGGTGGTGGGTTCGGAGTCGGCGAAAGCCCTGGAGCCGCTGAAGGCTGCGGCATCCGCACGGGGCCTGCGCATCCTGGCCGAACCGGTGCGCAGCGACGCCGAACTGTTCCCTGCCCTGCAGCGCACGATGGCCGAGACCGATCTCTTCCTTGCGCTCCCCGATCCCCAGGCAGTGAACCCCGAGAACGCGCAGAACCTGCTGATCACCTCGTACCGGATGCGCCGCCCGGTGGTCGCATACTCGGCGGCCTACGTGCGCGCCGGCGCGCTCGTGGCGGTGTTCAGCACACCGGCGCAGTCGGGCGCGCAGGCCGGCGAGATCGCGCGTGCGGTGCTGCGCGGCGCGGCGCTGCCTGCGCCCCGCTATCCGGATCGCTTCTCGGTCGCAGTGAACCGGCAGGTGGCGCGCGCCTTCGGGCTCACCCTGCCCGAGGACGAAAGCCTGCGCGAACTGATCGTGCAGCAGGAACAGCGGTGAGGCGCACGAGGGCGCGCGAACCCCTGGCGCGCCGGCTGCGCGCCCGGCTGTCCAGCCTGCACGCGCGCATCACCGCGATCGCACTGCTGCCGGCGCTCACGCTCGCGCTGCTGGTCGGCGGAATGTCGGTCTCGATGCGGCACACGGAGCTCAACGAGCGCCTGCACGAGCGCGGCATGCTCCTTGCACGCCAGCTGGCCGCGGCATCCGACTACGGCGTGTTCTCGGGGAACATCACCGCGCTGCAGACCCTGGTGGAGTCGGTCGCGTCCGAACCTGCGACCCAGGTGGTGCAGATCCTGGATCGCGAGGGCCGGGTGCTGGCATCGGCGGGAGCGGCGCCAGCGGCTGCGCTGCGCCCGAGAGCCGCTGATCGGTCCGCCCCGGGGCCTGCGCAGCCCGAGTGGCTGGCGTTTCGCGAGCCGGTGCGCAGCCCGCGGATCCCCCTGGACGACTACGACGCCCATGGATCCACGCAGGGCGGCGCCGATGCGGGAATCGGCACCGCGCTGGTCGTGCTCTCCACCAATGATGTGCGCGCCCAGGAGCAGCGCTTCACGCTCATGGTGATCGCCATCCTCATGGTGATCCTGCTGCTCACCGGGGTTCTCGCGCGACGGATGAGCCGCCGACTGTCGCGCCCGGTGGTCGAGGCCGCGCGCGCCGCCGACCGTATCGGCCGCGGCGAGACCGGAGTGCGCCTGGCGCCCAGCCCGATCGCGACGCTCGACCAGTTGGTGAGCGGTGTCAACGAGATGGCCGTCCGCCTCGAAACCTCCAAGCAGGAGCTCGAGCAGAAGGTGCTCGAGGCCACGCAGCAGCTCCTGGAGAAGAAGGAGGAGGCGGAGCGCGCGAACCGCGCGAAGTCGCGCTTCCTCGCCGCGGCGAGCCACGACCTGCGCCAGCCGATGCACGCCCTCGGGATGTTCGTCGCCACCCTGTCGCAGCAACCGTCGACCCCGATCCAGCGCGAACTGCTGGCGCAGATCGATCGCGCGGTCGGCGCGATGGGCGACCTGCTCGACTCGCTGCTGGACATCTCACGGCTGGACGCCGGCGTGATCGAGACCCGGGTCGCGGCGATGCCGCTGCGTCCGCTGCTCGAGCGGATCGCCAGCGAGTTCGCCGCAGTGGCCCAGGCCAAGGGGCTGGAACTCGAGCTGCGGCGCACCACGCTGTGGGTGCGCAGCGACCGCATCCTGCTCGAACGCATCCTCGTCAACCTGCTCTCGAACGCGATCCGCTACACCACCCAGGGGAGGATCCTGGTCGCCGCGCGGATCTGCGGCACGCAGCGCGACCAGGTCCGCATCGACGTGCGCGACAGCGGCCCGGGAATCGCCGAGGACGCACGCGAAGCGATCTTCCAGGAGTTCGTCCAGCTCGAGAACCCCGAGCGCGACCGCAGCAAGGGGCTCGGGCTCGGCCTGTCGATCGTCAGGCGGCTGGCGCAACTGCTGGACCACCGGATCCAGCTGCGTTCGGCGCCCGGCGCGGGGTCGACCTTCAGCATCCTGCTGCCCCGCGTTCCGGACGACGAGGCCCAGCGCGCGGAAGCTGCCGCAGTCCGGATCGCCGCTTCCCTGCAGCAGGCCGGTGCGGCGCACCGGGCAGCGCCGATGCGCCGGATCCAGGCCGCACCCCGCCGGCCAGGGATGCCACCCGGGCGTGTGTCGCGACCGGCCTCGCCTGCCCCAGCAGCGCCAGCACCGACGCAGACAGGACAGGGAGGACGACCGGACCAATCGGGTCAGCCGGGGCCGGCGCCGCAAGCCACGACCGGCCTGCCGAAACCCGCCGAGGCAGGCCCGGGCGGCGCCGAGGCCATCGGCGCGCTGATGCGCCCCTTCGAGGGCCTGCGGATCCTGGTGATCGACGACGACCCACTGGTCAGGGACGGGCTGACCGGGATGCTCCGGACCTGGGGTGCGCTGGTGGCCGCATCGGCCGGGCAGGCCTCGCTGCCCGAGCAACTGACGCGCGCAGAGCGGCCGGACCTGATCCTGTGCGACCTGCGGCTCGGCGACCAGCAGGACGGCGTGCAGATGCTTGCAGCCATCCGCAGACAGCTCGGCGAGGATCTCCCCGCAGTGCTGATCACTGGCGACACCGACCCGGAGCGGGTGGATCTGGCGGCGGGCTCCGGGGATCCGGTGCTGCACAAGCCGGTGCGCCCGGCGCAGTTGCGCGCGCTGATGCACAGCCTGCTCTACAAGCGGGCACGGTGAGTCCGCGCGCAGCGGTGCTGGAGTCAGGTCAGGAACTGTGCACCGGTGCGCGCGGCGCCGGGAACTCAGAGCAGCGGCGCGTCGATGCCGCTGAGCCCGATCAGGCTGACATCCTGCGTGGCATCCTGGGGCAGAGCCGAAGGCTCGGCGGGAGCATCTGCCGGCTGGACGCCCGGCTCCTGCGGCGCGGGTGGCGCCCAGGCGTTGAAGGCCACTCCCTGATCCGACCAGTTGCCCTGCAGCACCAGGTAGAGGCGCTCGATGGGATCGGCGGTGAGGAACCAGGTGCGGGTGTCGAGATCGAGCATCCGGTAGACCGGCTGGGTGTTCTCGCCCGGCTCGCCGGGAACATGGAAGGCGACGCCGAGGTCTTCGGCCTGCGCCAGCCCGGCAAGCAGGGCGTCACGCTCCTCGGTGCTCGCAGTGTAGTGGTAGCGGCCCGTGACGCGATCGAGGACCTCGTGCACGCCCACCCAGCCCTCGCGGATCTCGTCGTCGCCGATGAAGGCCACGCCGTCGAAGCGCAGTTCGGGATGCGCCTGCAGGAGTTCGTCGCGCACCGCTTCGCTCGCGGTGAAGCGCTCGATCCCGCGCGCGGGATCGAAGAAACGGTAGACGGCGTCGTCGGTGTAGTCGACCACCGGCGCCGGCGGCACCCAGGCATCGAAGGCCACGCCCTGGTCGACCCATGAACCGAGAGCCAGCAGCCAGGCCTGCTCCTGCGCATCCGCGGTGAGGAACCAGGTTCCGCTGTCGGGGTTGAACAGGCGGTAGACCGGCTGGGTGTTCTCGCCCGGCTCGCCGGGAACATGGAAGGCGACGCCGAGGTCTTCGGCCTGCGCCAGCCCGGCAAGCAGGGCGTCACGCTCCTCGGCGCTCGTGGTGTAGTGGTAGCGGCCCGTGGCGTGATCGAGGACTTCGTGCACGCCCACCCAGCCCTCGCGGGCCTGGTCGTCGCCGATGAAGGCCACGCCGTCGTAGCGCAGTTCGGGATGCGCCTGCAGGAGTTCGTCGCGCACCGCTTCGCTCGCGGTGAAGCGCTCGATCCCGCGCGCGGGATCGAAGAAACGGTAGACGGCGTCGTCGGTGTGCGGTGCATCATCGACGGGGTCTACATAGACCTCGAAGAGGAAGGGCACTGCGTTGGTCAAGGGGTCGGCAGGCTCGGCCGGATCCGACCAGATGCTCAGCAGGCAACCCGCGGGGGCTTCCGGCCGCAGCCAGCCTGCCTCGAACCGGGCGGCGGAATCGGCATCGAGGCCGAGTTCCAGGGCGGCTGCGGCATTGGCCCACAGCACCTGCCCGGTGCCGCGATCGACGAGCAGCGCGCGCTCGGTGAAGCCATCGGCCACACCCGAGGTGGTGAAGCGGTAGTCTCGCTGCGCCTCGAGCTCGAGCGAATAGAGGTAGCGCCCGCCATGGGGGAGCTCACCCTCGAGGACGACGTCCGGCGTTGCGCCGTCACCATCGCCGGACAGGGTCAGCGGGTACGGTGCGGACGCGGAGAAGGAATCGAGATCGACGAAGATCTGCGCAGCAACGGCCATGCTCGGACAGTACCACCTCGGAACCGGAAACCGGACTGCGCAGAAGGCTTACGCCAAAGGCAGGAGGTCGCGGACATCCACCGGAAGCACTGCCCCGGCGCGCCTAACGGCCTTGCGCACTGCGCAGGCTGCGATCGACCTGCGCGACGACCTCGTCGAGCGGATCGCCGGCCGCCACGCGCAGGCGCATGGTGGCGAGCAGGCAGCCGAGGCGCGCCTCCGACAGGTTGCGGCGGGCCTCGAACAGCAGCCGCGTCGCGTCCAGGACGTCCAGATTGGTGCGAAGTCCGGCGCGCAAGCCCTGTCGGGTGCCCTCGAGTGCGATCTCCCCTGACCGAACCGCCTTCTCCAGCGCCTCGACCCGCGTCAGCCCGGTCGTCGCGGCCAGGTACTGACGACGGATCTCGATGCGCTGCGCATCGAGTTCCGCAGCCAGGTCCTCCTCGGCCTTGCGCAACGAAGCGAGCGCCTGCTCGGTGCTCGCGTCCACGTAGCCGCCGCTGTAGATCGGCACGCTCAGCTGCAGGCCCAGTGAACGCTGGCTGATCGACATCCCCAGGGTGTTGACCGTGTCGTTCTCGGTGCGGCTCGCGGCAGCCACGGCTTCGAGCCGGGGATAGTGGCCGGCGCGGGCGCGCCGCACTTCGGTGCGCGCCAGCTCGACCTGGTCGCGCCGCACGCGCAGCTCGGGGTTGTGCTGCTCGCCGCGCTCGAGCCAGGCATCGAGCGTGGCCGGCTGCGGCGGATCGATCTGCGGGACCCCGACGAGCGGTCCGATCGCCGATGGATCCTGCCCGGTGATCGCCTGCAGGCTGCGTCGAGCGACCTCGAGGGCGTCCTGGGCGCTGATCAGATCTGCGCGAGCGATCTCGAAGCGGGCCTCGGCCTCGCCGACCTCGGTGCGCGTACCCTCCCCGCCGGTGAGCCGGCGGCGCGTGAACGCAACCGCCTCGGTGTAGGTCTGGACCGCAGCCTTGGCGAGTTCGACGCTCTCCTGCGCAAGGAGCAGCTCGAAGTAGGCCTGTCCGAGCCGATCGACCAGTTCCTTGGCCCGAACGGCGAACACGCTTTCGGCGTAGGTCGCGCGGGCTTGGCCGGTGCGCAGGCGCGCCCATCGATCGAAGTCGATGATCGGCAGGCGAGCGGTCAGCGCCCGCGAACGTGCGGTGTAGTCCAGGAGAGAGCCGACCGGGCCGTTCGGGCTGTCGACCTCACGAGTGCCCTTGACCCAGCTGTCCGAGGTGTTGATTCCCACCTGCGGCAGCAGCTGCGAGCGCGCGATCGGGACTTCGTAGCGTGAGGCCTCGAGCTCGTAGCGCGCGCTGCGAAAGCGCGCATCGGCCGTCTGCGCAGCCTTCCAGGCGTCGACCAGTCCCGGGCCGGCCAGCGCCGCAGCTGGCGCGACGGCGCCCAGGGCCGCACAGATTGCCGCCGCCAGCAGCGGCCTCATCCTATGTCGCATCGTCTCACTCCTCGGTCATCGCGCTGCGCACGCGATCGAACACCGGCTTGATCAGGTAGTTCAGCGCCGTGCGCTCCCCGGTGCGGATGAACACCTCTGCCTGCATCCCCGGCTTGATCTCGTGCTTGACCAGCTTCTCCATGCCTTTGGGCGTCACTTCGACGTAGGCGCGATAAAAGGGCTCGCCGGTGCGATCGTTCACCAGGACGTCCGCCGAGACGTGCTCGACCTGCGCCTCGACGTGTGGTGTCTGCTTCTGGCTGAACGCAGGGAACATCACGTCCACCTCGAGCCCCGGATGGACCTTGTCGATGAACTGGGTCGGGATGTTGGCCTCGATGCGCAGCGGTTCGCCAGCCGGGATGATGTCCATCAGGGGCGCCCCACCCTGGATGACACCGCCGACAGTGAAGACGCGCAGCCCCACGACGAATCCGCTCGCAGGCGCGCGCACTTCGGTGTTCTGCAGCTCGAAGCGCAGCGCCTGGATCCGGCTCCCAAGGCTGGTCACCTCTTTCTGCACGTCCGAGAGCTGGGACTCCGACTGCTGCCGGTACTCGTTCCTGCGCCCGACGGCACGCAGCTCGGCCTCGCCGATCGCAGTGCGCGCGCGGGCGATCGTCGCTGCGTCCTCGGCGACCTGCCCTTCGAGCTGCGCGAGCATCCGCTCCTGCTCCGAGACCCGGTTGCGTGGGAGATAGCCCTCGTCGGCGAGCGCACGCTGATGCCCGAGTTCCTCGCGCAGCAGCTTCAGCTGGGTCTGTCGGGCCCCGCGGGCGGCCTCGATTCCGGCGATCTGTGCACGCAGGCCGGCAATCGACTTCTCGATGGTCGCGAGCTCCGTCTCCAGGACGCTGCGCCGGGTGCCGAACAGGCGCGACTGCAGCGCCATCGCCTGCGCTGCCGCCGGCTCACTCCTGATGGCGCGCAGATCCTCCGGGAAGCTCACCGTTCGGCTGCCGTCGCGCTCGGCGATCAGCCTGGCCTCCGTTGCGCGGGCAACTATCCACTGCGAGCGCGCCGTCTCGAGCTGCGAGCGCGCCGGAGTCGTGTCGATCAGCAGCAGCGGCTGCCCGGCCTTCACCTCGTCGCCCTCCTTGACCAGGATCTCGGAGATCAGGCCGCCGCTGAGCGACTGCACCGTCTTGCGGTGGCCGGTGACCACCACCTGGCCGGTGGCGGTCACGCCCTGGTCCAGCGGGGCGAAGGCGGCCCAGGCGAAGAAGCCGCCGCCGCCCAGCAGCAGCACCAGCCAGCCCATGGTCACCGCCTTGCCAAGGCTGGGCATGCTGCCCTTGCGTTCGGGCTCGGCCGCGGGCGGCGCCGCACCGGGCCCTGCGTCCCCGGGCGTCTGCGGACCGAAGCTCAGGCGCCACCATCCGGGGCCTTTCCAGTTCAGGAATTCCATCGGGATCTCTCCGAGAGCGGGCGCACGCCCGAGGCGTCGCCGCGCACAACACACTGATTCGACGATTGCACTGCCGCCCGCGCGGCAGCGTCAGGGGTCCCTGCGATCGGCAGGGCCCTCGGGCGGCGAGGCAGGGCCGCCGCCGGGAGCACCGCTGGACGGTCCCGGGGAGGCCGGCCGCGCTCCGGGTGGCTGACCCGGAGGCAGTCCTGGCGCGCTGGCGCCGGGCGCAGCCCGCTGACCGGCCTGGCCGGCCTGACCGGGTTGAGCCGCCTGAGCGGGTCGGCCACCCTGGCCCGGTGGCACACCCGGCCGCGCACCGGGCGGCAAGGCTGCCTGCGCGCCCTGCGCGGGCCCTGCCTGGCCACCGCGCGCGGCGAAGATCGGAGCGAGGATCTCGTCGCGCAGGCCGAAGGCCTTCACCGTTCCCTCCTGCAGCACCAGCACCTTGTCGACCGCGGCGAGCGTGCCCATCCGGTGGGTGATCAGCACCACGGTCTTGCCGCGCGCCTTCAGATCCTTGATGGTCTCGATCAGTGCGGCCTCGCCCTGATCGTCGAGGTTGGAGTTCGGCTCGTCGAGCACCACCACGACCGGATCGCCGTAGATCGCCCGCGCCAGGCCGATGCGCTGGCGCTGCCCGCCCGACAGCGAGGCGCCGGCCTCGCCCAGCGGAGTGTCATAGCCCTGCGGCAGCCGCAGGATGTGCTCGTGCATTCCAGTGCGCGTGGCCGCCTCGACGACCTTCTCCGGGTCGAGCTCGCCGAAGCGCGCGATGTTCTCGGCGATCGAGCCCTCGAAGAGCTCGATGTCCTGCGGCAGGTAGCCGATGTGCGGCCCGAGTTCGTCCTTGTTCCACTTGGAGACGTCGGCGCCGTCGAAGCGCACGGTGCCCATCACCGGCGCCCACACGCCGACCAGCACGCGCGCCAGCGAGGACTTGCCCGAGGCGCTCGCACCGATCATCGCGACCACCTGGCCCGGTTCGATCGTGAAGCTCATGTTGCGCAGCACCATGTTCCGGCTTCCCGGAGGAGCTGCGCTGACGCCTTCGACGCTGATCGCTCCGGTGGGCGGCGGCAGGGGCATTCCCGGCTCGACCTCCGGGAAGGCGTCGAGCGCTTCCTGCAGGCGCTTGTAGGCCTCGCGACCGGCCACCAGCTGACGCCAGTTGCCGATCAGCAGCTCCATCGGAGCGAGGGCCCGGCCAGCGAGAATCGAGGCGGCGATGATCATGCCGGGCGACATCCGGCCCATCAGGACCTCGTAGCCGCCATAGCCCAGCGCGGCGGACTGCAGCGAGATCCGCACGAACTTCGTCAGCCCGGTGAGGATCCCCGCGCGATCGCTGGCCCTGGCCTGCATCACCAGGAACTCCTGGTGCCGATCGAACCAGCGCTGGCGGATGTTGCGCAGCATCCCCATCGCCGCGATCACTTCGGCGTTGCGCAGATTGTTCGCGGCAAGGTTGTTCGCGTGCGCGGAGATCTGCCCGGACTTCTCCAGCAGCGGCCGCGACAGCCGCTCGGTGAGGAAGGCCAGCACCGCGAGGATCAGCGCACCGACCCCCACCAGCGCGCCAAGCTGCCAGGAGAACAGGAAGATCACGCCGAGGTAGATCGGCAGCCAGGGGATGTCGAAGAGGGCCAGCAACGCGCTTCCGGTCATGGTCTGGCGCAGGGTGAGCAGATCGCCCAGCATCTGGGTGACGTTGCTGCCCGGGCGCGCCAGGTTGCGCTGGAAGGCCACGTCGAAGACCCTTGTCTTGAGCCGCTCGTCGAGCCGGGCGCCGATGCGCACCATCACGAAGGTGCGGATCGCCTCGAGCCCGCTCATCAGCATGTACAGGCCCAGCGCGATCACCGTGATCATCTCGAGGGTGGTCACGTTGCGGCTGACCAGCACCCGGTCGTAGACCTGCATCATGTAGATCGACGGCGTCAGCGCCAGCAGGTTCAGGAACAGGCTGAAGACGACGACGGTGCCGAAGGCATGCTTGAAGCTGGCGAGCGCCTCGCGCAACTCCTTCTTCGATTTCGGCGGGGGAAAGACGGCACTCATTGGTTGACGGAGTCCTGTGGGTTGCTGCTTCGATGCGCGCGGCGGCGGGGTCTGCCCGCCGCCGGCAATGCCTTGTTGCGGGGCGGCTGCCCCGGGATGCGGGAATCCGCCTCGCTTGCGGAAAGTGTCACCACCGGGTCCGCACCGCTGCGCGCCGCCGCCCTGCCGCGTCGCAGCCCGGCCAGCCGGACCAGCGCGCCATCGCGCACGCCGACCTCGAGCACCGCCGCCAGCCCGAAACGGCCCGCGAGGTGGCGCAGCCTGATCCACTGCGCGAACGCGGCGGCGTCGATCCTGTGATCGGCGAGCGCGGCGAACATCGTGTACTTCTCGATCGCGGGGGCCTGCACCTGCACCCCGTTCAGATCGAGGAAGAGGAAACCCAGGATGAAGGCCATCGCCTGGTTGCCCTCGGAAAAGGGGCGCATCCGCAGCACACCGAGTACGTAGCGCGTTGCGACCACGGACAGCCGCGGCGGCGAGGAGAAGTTCGCGACGGTGCGCGGCAGCATCAGCGCCGCAGCGAGCCGGACACGGTCCACCTGCTGCCGGCGCCCCCGCCCATGCTCGGCCAGGAAGCGCTGGTGCGCGACCAACGCGAGCGGCGGCTCGATCCAGACCGGGCCGGCGGCGGTTGCAGGGGGCACCTCGGAGGCAGGCGCCCGCTGCGCGGCGGCGACCTCAGCCACCCGAACTTCCGCGACGTGTGAGCGCAGGCGGCGCAGCGGCGCCTACGTTTGCCACCCGCGCCGCATCGCGCGCGCCGATTCCCGCGATGAGCTCGCGATCGGCGCGCATGAGCCGCTCCAGGGACTCGATCTGCGCGAGCAGCCTGGGGTCGCTCGGGAGCATCAGCACCCCGGTTTCGGCCTCGATCAGATGGAGGTGATCGCCCTTGCCCACCCGCAGCTTCTGGAGAAGTTCGCGCGGCAGCACGATCCCGAGCGAGTTGCCCACCGTGGTGATCTTCACGCTCGTCAGCAGCAGCTCGGCGCGCGGGGTCGGGAGATCACGGGACATGGGTGGCAGGAGGAATGGCGGCAATAGCGATGGCGCACATTGTAACGCGCGTCAGAATGCGAATGCAATCGGGCCGTTGCAAAGCCGCAGCCCGCCGCGCCTCTGCGGCGCGAGCCAAGGTGGCGGTAACTCCCGTCGAGGCCCGCGCGCGCCGGGCCGGGATGAAAAAAAAAAACCGCCGGCAATAGCCGGCGGTCCGAAACACCGAACCTGCAATCGCCGGGCCCGAAGGCCCGGCGAGGCCTGTTCGCCCTTACAGCACGAAGTTGTCAACCGCGGTGAACATCGACACGTCGGTGACCCCGACCAGCTTGATCACCAGGTCTCCGGCACCGTAGCTGTCCGACTGATCGACGTCGACGAACACGTAGGCGTCGGTGGCGGTCCTGCCCACGTACACGTCGTTACCGACCCCAGCGAAGGCGGCGCCCGCGAGACCGGACAGCGCCGCGAAGTCCGCCGCAGCCGCGTTGACGACGTTGACGCCCACGAAAGCATCCTCCGCCAGCGTGTTCGGGTCCACATCGATCAGCCCCAGGTCGATGACGTCGCCGCCCAAGCCGCCGATGAACCCGAAGATCTGGTCCATCGAGCTCGCCGTCGACTCGGCCGCTGCGGCGTAGATGAAGGTGTCGATGCCACCGCCACCACCCTGCGTCACCACGGTCTGGGCCGACGCCGTGAACGTGCCGCCATCACCCGCAAAGGTCACCGCGACGTCCTCGGCGTCGAGGACGTCAGCTCCGTTGCTGAAGGTGAAGCGGAGCAGCCCCGTCGAGGAGTCGTAGCTGGCACCGACCAGCTCACCATTCGTCCAGCCTGCGCCGGCGTTGATGCCGGCCAGATCCGCGTTCACCGCGGCGGCAAGCGCGCTACCGATCGCGTGACGTCCGGCGCCGTCGACGATCTCCGTGCCTTCGCTGATGGTCACCGAGTAGGCTGCACCATTGAACTCCACGGAAACCGTGCCGCCACCAAGCGGATCGAGCAGGTTGAAGAGCTCGATCTCACGCACCTCGGCCGCGGTGCCGCCGTCGAGGATGTCGGCCCCCAGCCCGCCCCAGATCTCGTCATTCCCGCCACCACCGGTGATGGTGTCGGCAAAGTCCGAACCCCAGAGGAAGACGTCACGCGGGCCGGTGGTGCTGAGGTCGACGGCCTGCGTGACCAGCGTGGCGTCCAAGCCGATGGCGTTGACGTCGACCGCGATCGTCACCCCGGCGCTGCGCAGCTGGTTGGCCGCGGTGTCGAGCACGACCGCGTTGCTTGCGCTGGCGATCGAGGCATCGGTCAGGATGATGTCCTGGAACAGCGCGATGCTCGCGATGTTGTCCAGGGCGCCCAGGATCACGTCGTCCGCGTCGCCGTCGAGCGGGTGCGGGTTCAAGGTGGTGTCGCGGCCGACGGCGAGCGTATCGGCATCACCGACAAGCATGAGACCGGCCGTGGTCACCGCAGACGCATCGAGCACGTCGAAGTCGAAGCCGAACTCGTCGTTCAGGACCTCGAGGCTGATCGTCTTCGCCGGCGCGCCGGCGAACCCGACCGCATCGCTGCCGACCTTGATCGTGTCGCGGTCGTCGGTCAGGTTGTCGGTCAGAGTGAACCCGGAGGACACGAGAGCGGCGAGGTTCGCCATGTCGTAGACGTCATCCGAGTCCGCATCGAGCAGCTCCTCGAAGCCGGTCAGGCGCATCGCCGGCAGATCGCCGATCTCGACGTCGATCACTCCCGAGGACCGGCCGAGCAGGAAGAGCTTGCTCGAGTCGGACTGGAAGGTCACGCTGTCCTCGGCGTCCTGCGAGGCCTCGAGCTTCAGGCTACCCGCGGCGATCCCGTTGTCACCCGTGTACGAGGTGATCACGTGCTGCCCCGCCCCTGCGAGCGAGCCGCTGCTGCCGTCCTGGAAGTCGATCGTCGCCGTGATGAGACCCGTGTTCAGCGGGTCCCCGGCAACGAACTCCTTCACGTCGACCACCGCGGTGATGCTGGTCTCGAGCGCGAAGTAGGACACGTTGTTGCTGCCGCCGCGCAGGTTCAGCACGTCGTCGGTGTAGCGGTGATCCACCCCCGCCATGGTCACCAGGTCCTCGCTGCCGTCGTAGAACACCGACTCCGCGAAGTCGCTGCCTTCGATGCGAGTCCACGCCGCGTTGCCGAACGCCGGCACTGCCGGGTTCTTGTTGAGGTCGTAGTACTCGATGAAGTTCGGGATTCCGGCGATGGTGTTGCCCACCCCGTCACCGATGCGCACGGTGCTCTCCAGGCGATCCAGCGCGAGGTTCTGACGGGTCTCGTCGAACTGGAAGTCGATCCGGACGTCCTGACCGAGCGAGGTGAAGTCGAGGATGCTCTCGGCCGTGGAAGCAACGATCTCCTCCACGCCCTTGAGTGCATCGACGCGGTCGCCTGCGTCGTCGTAGCTGCCGTCGAGGTCGCCATCGACCAGCACGTAGTTGGTCGCGGCGTTCACCGCCACCAGCGCCGCGACGCGGTCATTGGTGGTGCTGTAGTCGACGCGGTCCTTGCCCTGCCCGAGGTCGAACTTGAACTCCTCGAAGTTACGCGCCTCGGGGATGGCGCCCGGGTTGTTCGCACGCAGATCGGCGATCGACTGGCGGTCGAGCGCTGTCGCGGGCGTAAGACCCAGCTTGTCGAAGTTCAGGTAGGTGTCGATCGTCAGATCGGTCGAAGCGGCGTCTGCCCGGGCATTGCCGCCGAGGAAGGCGGCGTCGGCGACGATCAGGGTGTCGCCACCGGGGCCGGCAACGATGTTCTCGACCTCGTCGAGTCCGGCGATCGTCACCAGGCGCGCACCGCCGGAGCTCACCGTACCTGCTGCCTGGTCGATCACCGCGCCGTTGACGTGCGTGGTGTCGAGCACGTCGTCCTCGCGGATGCCTTGCGCGGTGTTCTGCTGCAGGCCGATGCGCTCGACGCTGACCAGAGTGTCGGTCGCGACGGTGAGGCCGACACGACCGCCGGTCATGATCACCTGATCGGTGTTGGCGCTCGACTCGACCACGATCTTCACCGTCGGCTCCACGTCGGGGTCGCCGAAGTTGTTGTGGTACTGGATCTCGTCCTGGATCTGAGCGCCGCCCGAGTCAAGACTGTCTCCGCCCTCGAAGCGGTTGTCCTTCGCCGCCTCGGTCTCGTCGATCAGCAGGACGTCACGTCCAAGACCACCGATCACGGTCTCGACACCGTCGACCCGGATGATGTCCGTGTAGTTGACTCCAGCCGTCTTGTCGATATCCGCCTGGACGAGGCCGCCATTACCGTCGTTCGTCAGGTTGAACCGGATGCCGTCGGTGTCGTTGGACAGCCCGGTGAGGATCAGGGTGTCCATACCCTGTCCGTCACCCGCCACTGCGTGGCCGACACCGGAGACCGTGCGGATGTTCTCGAAGTTCGTGAACGTCGTCGTGGCATCCACGACGCCGTCCCCGTTGACGTCGACCGTGACGACACCCGCACCGCCATGGGTGAGCAGCACGCGACCGGTGCCCGACTCGATCTCGTAATCGTTCAGGTTGATCGTGAAGCGCGTCTGGCCCGGAGCGAAGTCCGCCTGATGGAAGATCAGGGTGTCCTGGAAGTAGGGAACGAAGTTCGCGCCGTCGATCTCCTGGTACCCGGTCTCGGTCTGAGAGATCAGGTAGATGTCGAGGACATCCGCGTCCTTCACGCGCTCGCCGGCCTCGTAGGCGTTCAGCACCTCGACCCGGTACTTGGCCTGCCCGGCGACACGCACCGCGTAGAGATCCTTGCCGCCGTCGACCACGTCGTTGCCCAGCGAGCCGCGGACGCGGTCGTCACCGGTGCCGCCGTAGATGGCGTCGTTGCCCTGACCGCCGATCAGGTAGTCGTCGCCGTGGACGCTGAAGTTGCCGTTCCGCGCCGGACCGTTGTCGGAATTGATCCAGAGGGTCGTGGCCTGGTTGCGAACGACCTCGATCCCAGTGGCGTGCGCCATGAGATCGTCACCGCGGCCGTTGATCACGACCGACTCGTGCCCGTAGATGGTCTCGCCGCTGTCGAGCGCGGTCTGCAGCGTGGAGCGGTTGACGAACTCCTCGCCGATGAACAGCACGTTCTCGCTGTTCAGCGCAGCCTCGCTGCCGTCGTAGCGCGTGCTGCGCTCGAGCTGACCACCCAGGCTCGACGCGATGTAGTCGAGCAGGTGCAGCTCGTGCTGCGAGATGTTGGTCACCTGCGAGGACGGACGCTCGCCGCCGGAGAGGTTCGTCAGCGTCACGACCGGCTGGAACATGAACACGGTCTCTTCGCCGTTGTAGGCGCGCTGTCCGATGATCAGCCCCGTGCCGTCGGCCATGGCGTTGATCGCGCCGGCCGCGGTGTTCTCGTCCATGAACGAGTTGATGAAACCGGCCATCCGGGCGAGGAAGTTCGCCTGGACCGCGGCTTGGCTCGCGAATCGACCGTCTTCGTTGGTCAGCAGGTTGCCGTCGATCGAGACGCCCACCTGGAGCTCGTAGACCACGCCGTTGACTTCGATCTTGACCTTGTCCTCCGTGGTCAGGTTCTGGAAGTCGATCCGGTAGGTTTGATCTTCAGCAAGGCGCGTGCCATCGGCCGAGAAGCCGACTACGAGGTCCTGAGCGTAGCTGTCGCGGCCAAGGGAGACGGTGGAACCGGTGATGCCGTTGTCGTCGACGCCCTCGTTGTCGGAGCGGTCCTCGTAGGCCTTGTAGATGATGCGGTCACGCGTCTCGCTGCCTTGCGGCGCGCCCACGGTCTGCGACCACTGGTCGATGCCGTCCGAGGGCAGGCCACCGCCCGTCAGCAACCAACCGCTGGCAGGGATCTTCTCGAACGCGCGTCCGCTCGGGTCGGTCAGCACGATCTGGTTGGGAGACGCCTGCGCGACGTCCACACCCTCGAGACCGGAGATGTCGCCGAGGGCCTCCTCGAGGTTGGCCTTCCACTCGGCCACCGTGGCGGCGGCAAGCCCGCTGACCTCGTAGGTGGCGCCACCGAGGACGAAGCGAACGCCGTCGACGTAGGGCGCCAGAACGTCCGGCAGGCCGAGAGTGAAGGTCGAATCGAAGAGCTCCTGCGAGCCGCCGATGTCGAAGTCGCGCGAGTACAGCCCGTTGCCCGACGCATCGCGATCCCAGAGGTTGTCGCCGTCGGCATCGGTCTGGCGGTGGATCACGTCGACGCCGTCGCCGCCGTCGTCCTCGCCGTACCAGCGGTAGTCATTGTCATAGTACGCGTACCAGCCCTCGCCCTCCACCAGGCTGAAGTAGAAGTCGTCGCTGCCGTTGCCACCGGAGAGCGAGTCGTTGCCTTCGCGACCCTCGATGGTGTCGTTGCCGCTGCTGGCGTACAGGATGTTGTCGCCGCCCGCGCGCCCGGAACCGTTCTCGCTCAAGTAGCCGGACGAGCCGCGCAGGTCCAGGTCACCGTGGTAGGCCTTGAAGTTCTGCTGGTTGGCGAAGTCGAGCTCGGGGTTGTTCGTTCCCGCGGCGCGGTAGTCGATCTGCCCCAGACCCGTTGCGATGACGTTGTCGATGTCCGTGACTTCGGTGCGGACCACACCGTCCTTGTAGTTGGACTGGTCGGCAGTCCACCAGCCGTCCGGGGCAAGGGCATCGGCGCCGCCGTAACCCTTGTAGTCCATTGCGAAGTCGTTCTCGTTGTCCCGGTCGGTCGGCTGGCGGCCGTTGCCCAGGTCGAAGCGCAGCACGCCGTCGGTGGTGAGGTCGTCCGCGGTCTGCGTGCCCAGCGCGTACTTGGTCAGCCACAGGGTGTCGCTGTAGGCGCTCTCGGGGTCGCCGTCACCGATCCAGTCGTAGTAGCCGCCCCCCTGCATCGAGTCGTTCGAGATCCAGCCCCAGTACGGCACATCTCCGCCGGTGTCGCCGCCATCGTAGATGCCGCCATCGGCTTCCCACATCAGGTGGTCGTCGCCGTCGCCGCCGCGCAGCTCGTCACGACCGTCATTGACGATGGCGAGCAGGTTCGGGTTGGTGCGGCCGCCAAGCACCGTCTCGAGCAGGAACTGCATGTTCCCGCCCATCAGGATGTCGTCGCCCTCTTCGCCGTAGATCAGGTCGTTGTCGTAGCCGCCGATGAGGATGTTGTCCTCGTAGGAGCCATAGATGCGCAGCTGGCCGGAGGAGCCCAGGCCGTAGTTGGCAACGCCGTCGCCGTCACGGGTGTCGTAGCGGCGCCCGCCGAGCTCGACGTCGAAGTCGTCGAGGAAACCGTAGAGGTTACCCGAGGCGTCGACGTTCTCGATGTCGACCAGACGCGCGACGTGGCTCTGCCCGTCGTTGAGCCAGATACCACCCATGGTGGTGTCGTTGTCGTACCAGCCGCCGCCAAGGTCGACGACCGCGTACTCCTCGTCGTCCGTGACCTCGACCAGCACCCAGTCGTTGTCCTGCGAAGACTGGCCAGCGCCAGCGGAGAGGTCGTCGGAGGTGGTGCCGCCGTCGTAGACGCTGACCGCGTTGACGTCGTCGACCGTGGAGAATTCGCCGAAGAAGAAGTCGGCGTTGCGGCCACCGCGAAGGATGTCGCCCAGCCAGAAGTTCAGCTCGCCCTCGCTGAAGTAGCTGAGGAGCATGTTGGCGAGCTCGCCCAGAGCGGGATCGCCGAGGATGGAACTGGCGATGATGCGGTTCTGAGCCGAGACGTTGCCGCCGACCAGGAAGTCGTTACCGATGCCGCCGTGGATCAGGTCGTAGCCCAGGCCGCCCAGCACGATGTTGCCGTTGGTGCTGACGCCGTCACCGCCGTAGCCGGTGCCGCTGTAGGTCAGGTTGCCCAGGAAGTTGTTGGTCGCGTCGAACTCGTTGAGCGGGTTGCGCGAGTAGGCGTCGAAGACCTCGAAGTTCTTGAAGGTCGCAACCTTGGCGCCCGAGACGTTGTTCTCGACGCCGTTGTTGGTGATCCTGCCGTCGCCGTTGAGGTCGATAGCCTTGACCTGGTTGGCCGAGTTGGTGACGTCGATGCGGATGTCGGCGTCGCCGGTCAGACGCAGCACCGAGGTGCCGTCGCCGCCGTCGACCTGGACGTTGTTGCCCTTGAGCTGGGTCTGGCCGTCATTGGTATCCAGCGCGACGGTGGTGACGTTGCCGTCCTGGACGCCGACGATGAAGCTCTCCTTCGGCACGGCACTGAAGGCGATCTGGTGACCGGAGTAGTCGTAGGCCTTGCGCCCCTCGCCGATGCCGTACTTGACGTAGTGGGCCATCGCGCCGTTGGCGACGCTGCCGCCGAAGTCGTCGATGTTGGCGTCGATGTAGTCCTGCAGCGCCGGGCCGACGTCAGCGATGTAGCGCTGGTAGTCGAAACCGTTCAGGGCCAGGGCCGCGTTGGGCGAACGGCCTTCGTTCACACCCTTGAGCGCGTAGTGCGCCAGCGGGCCCGCACCGCCGGAGAGTCCGGCGTCAACGAGGTCGTTGTACTGGCCGCGATAGTAGGCAGCGTCGAACCAGGCGTTGGGCGCATAGCCCAGCGCAGCCCCGACCTCGACGTAGTGCTGGAGGAGATCTCCCTCGAAGCCCGCCACTGCCGCCCCGTACTGGGACGCGTAGTAGCTGGCGTCGAAGCCCTGAAACCTGCCGCCGCTCTGCTCAGCGGCGAGATCCAGCAGGTACTTAACCTCGTTGTATGACAGCGCCATGTGGTTCCTCTTTGAGTGACTAACCAGTTTGCAAGCTGGACCTTGCGGGCTCTCCGGCGACCCTCGCCCCCGTTGCCCTGCGCCCTGCGGTGCCTGACGGATCACCAGCAATGCGCATTTCTGCCTTTTTGCAGCCGTGAATGTACGCGAATCGCCATGTCGATGGCAGGCGCATAGGGTGTAGCCGCGTTCCGCCTGATGCGCTCGAAGCTGGAACCGGGCAGGGCGCCACGCTTGCCAGGCATATTATTTCCTTATGAATCAATGCGTTATGTGTTCACATGTGAGTTAAATCGAAAGTATTAGTTCGCGCGAACCGATGAACGGTCGCCGGGGAGACGTTCCCGAGCGGACCGCGACGGCGGATTGTGTATCGCACGCGCAACGAACACAGCCGGGCAAGCAACACGAGGTGCCTGCGTCAGCGCGCCACGTAGCGACCCCGGAAGGCCAGGAAGGGCCGTTCGATCAGCCGGTAGGTGGGCCAGGCCGCCAGCACGCTGACCGGGAGGGCGACCAGCACCGCCTGGAGAAGGGCCGCGCGCACCGGGTTGGCGGAAAGGGGAAGCACCCCGCCGGCCAGGCGGTCGATCACCGCGAGCGCCAGGTTGTGCATCACGTAGATCGAGAAGCTCATCGCCCCCAGCGCAGCCAGCCCCCGCTCGACGGGCGCGGGCAGCCCCCTGCGGCAGCCCAGCCACGCAAGCATCAGCCATGCCCAGACCAGCGCCTCCAGCAGGGGCCAGGCGATCCACCACGCGGCATCCAGGCGCACATGCCCGCCCTGCCGGTTGAACCAGTGCACCACCGCGAGCACTGCCGCACCGGCGGCCAGCAGGTGCAGCGGGCTGCCCAGCCGGCGCCGCGCTCCATCGAGCCAGAGCCGGGCCGCAAGCATCCCGATCAGGAACTGGTCCAGCCGGCCGAAGATCGACTCGTAGGCAACGAAGCGCACGCTGCCGTAGACGAGGAAGATCATCGCCCGGATGAGCATCAGCAGCAGCAGCAGCCCCAGCAGGTAGCGCGGCCCCTGGCGCTCGGAGAAGAGCTTCAGGAAGGGGAAGATCAGGTAGAACTGGAACTCCACCCAGATCGTCCAGAGCTGGACGAAATGGGTGGACTCGCCCACGGTGCTGGCGCGAAAGGGCAGCGCCCACTCCAGGAAGGTGGCCAGTCCGTAGTTCCGGTGCTCGTTGTAGGTCGAGATCGTCAGCGTCAGGAAGACGCCGAACAGGAACAGCGGGTAGATGCGCACGATGCGGTTGCGCAGAAAGCCCCAGTAATCGATCCGGGCCCCGTCGGCGATCACGGTGAAGATGAAGCCGCTGATCACCATGAACAGGCCGATGCCGGTGTGACCTTCGTCGATCAGCGACAGCAGCGGGTTGTCCGGCCGCAGATTGCCGACATGGCGATGGAAGGCGTGGAAGCAGACCACGAGCGAAGCGGCCAGCAGACGCAGGTGGTCCAGCCGCTCCAGGTACGGGGTCTGCTCGGTGCGCATGAGGGGCACGAGCCTATCACGCGCATGCCCGCCAGCCTGCGCTGCGGACACCCCGGTAGAATCCGGGCCGCACCAGACCCCCAGGAAGATGAGAATTCCAGCCCCCAGGATCAGTGTCGTCATCCCCGCCTACAACCACGAACGCTTCGTCGGCGAGGCGATCGCCAGCGTCCAGGCGCAGACGCTCGCGGACTTCGAACTGGTGATCGTCGACGACGGCTCGCGCGACCGGACCGCGGAGGTCTGCATGGCCGCCGCCAGCGAGGACGCGCGGATCAGGGTGATCCGCCAGCCCAACGGGGGCTCGCACGCGGCGATCAACCGCGGCGTGGCCGAGGCCTGCGGCGACTGGATCGCGATCCTGAACTCCGACGACCGCTTCGCGCCGCAGCGGCTGGAGCGGTTGAGGGAGCAGGCGCTGGACGGGGCGCGCTTCGTCACCACCGCCTGCCGGCTGATCGACGGAGCCGGCGAGGAGATCACCGACCCGAAGCACTGGTGGTGGGCCAGCGTCGGCCAGTTCCATGCCATGGCGGTGGAACTGGGACCGGTGCAGGGCCTGCTGTACGGCAACTACACCGTGTCGACCTCCAACTTCTTCTTCGAGCGCCGCCTGTTCGACCAGGTCGGGCCGATGCGCCCCCGGCGCTACGTGATCGACTGGGAGTGGGCGCTGCGCGCCGCGCTGCATGCGCCGCAGGCCTGCCGCTACCTGGCGCAGGAGCGGCTGCTCGACTATCGCCTGCACGGAAGCAACACGATTCTGGGCGGGGCACTGCGCGGCGCGGGCGAGGTCAACCGCCTGCATCGCGCACTGTTCGCGCGCTTCGGCACACCGGCGCCGCTGGTCGCGGCAGTGTTCCGCAACCAGCGGCTGATGCGGGCCAACTGGCGTGCCGCGGGCGAGGCGCGCGCAGAGCGCTTCCTGCGCGAGCGCGAGGCCGACATCGCGACGCTGCGCGAAGCTCTGCAGACCACGGAGCACTTCCTGCGCGAGCGCGAGGCCGACATCCGGGTGCTGCAGGAGCGCGAGGCCGCCCTGCAGCAGGCGCTGGCGGCCCTGCAGCAGGCGCTGGCGGCCCACGAGCAACGGCTTGCGGTGCGGGTGTTCCGGGCGCTGCGCACCCTGCTCGGGCACAAGCCGCGCTGACCGCGGGAGCGAATGCCGGATGCATCGCCTGGCCGGAAACCCGCTATAATTTTTGGCTTCGATTCGATGCGGGCCGGTTTTCGCCAGGGCCGGGCGCAGCACCCTTGCCCTGGCCCATCGTGCCGATCACGGCACCCGGACAAGCCTGGGCCCCGATCCGGCCGGCCCGCTCCTTCCGACAACCATCAGCGCAACCAACGAGATCCCATCCATGTCGACCAACACCCTCTACGCCGACCGCCTGCTGAACCTGAGCATGTCCAACGGGATGATCCGCCTCGAGTTCGGCATCGTCGAGAGCTACCAGGAAGGCGAAGAGCGCAAGCAGCGTGCCGAGACCACGCATCGGGTGGTGCTGCCGGCCGACGGCTTCCTGCGCTCGTTCGCGATGCAGCAGCGCCTGGTGGATCAGCTCGGCGAACGTGCCAAGGCGGCGCGCGAACAGTCGGGCGACAAGCAGGCCGAAGGAACGAACTGAGCCGGATGACTGCAGCGCGGCTGCCGGGGCGCACGGCTCCAGGGCCGGCGCTGCCGGCACGGTGAGCAGGAGCAGGTGATGCCGGAGGCCCTGTCGCTCGGATTCGATCCGATCGAGGACCGGCTGGTGCTCAGCGCCGGTCGGCCCGGCGAGGCAGTCGAGTTCCACCTCACCCGCCGATTCACCCGGGAGTTCGCGACCCGGCTCGCGGCGCTGGCGGCCGAGAGCGCCACTGCGCCGCCCACTGCGAGCAGCGCGCAGCGCTCGAAGCTCGCCTCGCTGCACCATGACGCGATCGCACGCGATCTGCCGATCGAGACCACGCGCGCGAAGGCGCCCAGCTACGCTCCGGGCGCCCGCCCGGCGCTGGTCACCGGGGTGCGCTTCGGCCGCTCGAAGGCCAATCCTTCCGTGCGGCTCATCGGCCTGCGCTGCCAGGACGGCCGCCGCTTCGACCTGAAGCTGCCGCCCGCCCTGCTGCACGGCTTCATCGAGATGCTGCGGCGCCGGCTCGCCGACACCGACTGGGGGATCGAGCTTCTGCCGCCCCAGCCGGAAGTCGAGCACCGCTCGCTGATGCACTGATGCACTGATGCACTGATGCACTGATGCACTGATGCACTGATGCACTGATGCGCCGATGCGGTGCGGCCGCACCGGCGCACCCGGTGACCGGCTCAGCCCGCCAGGCGCTCGAGGTCCCGCTCGACCATCATCGCGACCAGCGCCTCGAGCGAGGTGTCGGCCTGCCAGCCGAGCACCCGATGCGCCTTCTCCGGATTGCCCAGCAGCACGTCGACCTCCGCGGGGCGCAGGAAAGCCGGATCGACCACGACGTGGTCCTCGTAGCGCAGCCCCACCTGGCCAAAGGCCAGCGCGCAGAACTCGCGCACCGAGACCGTGCGCCCGGTGGCGACGACGTAGTCGTCGGGCTGCGGCTGCTGGAGCATGCGCCACATCGCGTCGACGTAGTCGCCGGCGAAGCCCCAGTCGCGCCGCGCGTCGAGATTGCCCAGGCGCAGCTCGCGCTGATGGCCCAGCCTGATCCGCGCGACCGCATCGGTGATCTTGCGGGTCACGAACTCGATGCCGCGCAGCGGCGACTCGTGATTGAAGAGCAGGCCCGAGCTCGCGTGCAGGCCGTGGCTCTCCCGGTAGTTCACGGTCATCCAGTGCGCATAGAGCTTGGCTGCGCCGTAGGGGCTGCGCGGGTAGAACGGAGTGCGCTCGTCCTGACGCTCGGCCTGGATACGTCCGAACATCTCGCTGCTGGATGCCTGGTAGATGCGCGCCTGCGGGTTGACCATGCGCACCGCCTCGAGCACGTTGACCGCCCCGAGCCCGGTGACTTGGCCGGTGAGCACCGGCTGGTTCCAGGAGATGCCAACGAAGCTCTGCGCCGCCAGGTTGTAGACCTCGGTGGCGCGGCTGCGCTCGAGCGCACGCACCAGCGAGGAGAGGTCGGTCACGTCACCGTCGATCATGCGGACGTGGTCGTGCACGCCGAGCTCGCGCAGCCGCCACAGGGTGTCGCTGCCGCGGCGCGGACACAGTCCGTGAACCTCGTAGCCCTTGGCCAGCAGCAGATGCGACAGGTAGGCCCCGTCCTGGCCGGAGATCCCGGTGATCAAGGCAATACGGCTCACTTGGCGAGCTCCCTCTTCCAGAATTCGATCATCTCGTCGAGAACGGGTTCGAGCGGCCGGTGCGCGCTCCATCCCGTGGCATGCAGGGCCTTGTCCGCGCTGCCGACGACGCGGGGCTGATCGGCAGGCCGCATCCGGGCCGGATCGACCGTGACCCGTGCCCGGCATCCGGAACGTTCGATCATCGTGCCGAGGAGTTCGCGCAGCACGCGCTCGCGCCCGGAGCACAGATTGTAGGTGTCGCCCGGCCTGCCCCGGGCGAAGAGCGCGAGGAAGCCCTCGCAGACATCGAGCACGTGGCTGAAGTCGCGGCTGACGTCCAGGTTGCCGACCGGCAGCTCGGGGCCGGCCAGCCCGAGGGAGATCGAGGCGATCGAACGGGCGAACCCGGACAGCGCGAACTCGGCGCGCTGGCCGGGGCCCACGTGGTTGAAGGGCCGCGCGATCACCACGTCCAGGCCGTAGCCGAGGTGCGCCTGCCGGCACATCAGCTCGCCCGCCACCTTGCTGACCGAGTACGGATTCAGCGGCGCCGGCATGCGCTCCTCGCGGATCGGCAGCGCGTCGGCGGGCACACGGCCGTAGACGTCGGCGCTGCTCACGAAGACCAGGCGCGCGCGTGGTGCGTGCGTGCGCAGCGCCTGCAGCAGGCGGGTGGTTCCGATCAGGTTCACCTCCAGGGTCGCAACCGGATCGGCGATCGCGGTGGGCACGTGTGTGAGGGCCGCCAGATGGAGCACCCAGTCGGGAGCGGCCGCGCGCACGGTCGCGTCGACCGCTTCCTGGTCGAGCAGATCGAAGTCGTCCGGTGGGTGGATCAGCCGGATCTGCTGCGCCCAGGCGGTGGTGGACAGCCAGCGCCGAAACGTCGATCCGACGAAACCTTGATGTCCGGTCAGCAGCAGCGCAGGCATGGCAGTTCAGCTCCGGCAGGCGGGTGTTTGATGGGGCAGGATCTGCCCGAGCAGCGCCTGCGTGGCGTCGGCCCAGCTCGACCAGGACATGCCGGCAGACTGCGGCACGGCCTTGCGGCCCAGCTCCAGCCAGCGCTGCAGCGCATCGGCCAGCGCCTGCGGCTCGATGCCCGAGAACCACCAGGCGTGGTCGCCGGCGACCTCACGGAACACCGGCAGATCACGTGCGACGATCGGCAGCCCGTGGCGCGCAGCCTCGATCAGCGGCAGGCCGAAGCCCTCGCCTTCGGACGCGAGCAGCAGCGCACTGCTGCGGGCATACAGCAACGCGAGCAGTTCGTCGCTCGAGTCCTCGAACCAGAGCAGGCGCCTGCCCGCCTCGGGATGCGCGCGCAGACGGGCCGCCAGCGCGTCGACCATCCAGCCGGCGCGACCCACGATCAGCAGCCGGCAGTCGAGCCCGCGCGCCCAGAGCAGCTCGAAGGCGGCAAGCGCCTGTGCGTGGCCCTTGCGCGGCTCGACGGTCCCGACCATCAGGAAGCCGGGCGCATCGGCGATCGTGGCCAGCAGTGCCTGCGCCTCCTCGGGAAGCCCCTGGCTCGGCAGGCTGGCCTCGAGGTCGGCGCCGAGGTGGAACCAGCCGAGCGCAGGGCGCTGCGTGACGGACGCGCCGCAACGATCGAGCCAGTCGGCCAGCTCGTCGCGCACCGCGCGGGAAATGCACACGAGACGATCGGCAACCCCGGTCACGGTCCGCAACCAGTCCAGATAGTGCGTGACTGCGTCCGGCGGAAACCACTGCGGGTGCAGGACCGGCAGGAGGTCGAACACCACGAAGTGGATCTGCACCCCGCGGGCACGCCACTGCTCGAAGACCGGACGCAGGCGGGGAACCCCGTCGGTGACGAGATCCAGCCCGAGGAACAGATCGCCGGGACCGGCCTCGATCGGCAGGTCTTCGAGAAGCCCTGCCGGCGCGCCGACGAGCCCGAGCGCGAAGCGGGCGGCGTGCCGGTAGCCGTCGCCGTACTGGTAGACCGGCTCGACGCGCCAGCCCTCGGGAGGATGCGCGAGCAACTGTGCGAGCACCGCGCGCACCGCCCGCTGGATGCCGCTGCGCAGGTCGTGCAACGCCACCAGGGTGACGTCCACCAGCAGCCGACGCGTCGGTGCACCGAGCGCCGCGCCGGCGCGCGCGCGCCAGGCCGGGCCGCTCCAGGCGAAGACCTCGATGGCCTCGGCGCAAATGTCGGCGAGCATCTCGGGCGAATGCAGGCGCCGCAGATGATCCAGCCCGCGGGCAGCCAGCGCCGCACGACGATCGGGGTCGGCGCGCAGCGTGTCGAGCGCATCGGCCAGATCGCCATCCTGGAAGACATCGTCGAGCAGCAGCACCGCATCGCGCGGGAACTCGGCGGCCGCGCCGTGCGCGTTGGCGATCAGCGGCAGGCCTGCTGCCAGACAGTCGAGCATCGCCCCCGAGGATTCTCCACGCGAGGCGGCGCGCAACTGCACGGCGAGATCCGCAGCAAGAAGATGGTCCTCGTAGGCGCCGGTTTCGAGCTGGCCGGTGAAGCGCACCGCTGCAGGCATCGCACCGGCCTCGCTCTGTGTGCGCAGCGCATCCAGATAGTCCCGGGAATCGGCGGCACCTGCGAACACCAGCAGCGCGTCCGGGTCGGCACCGGTTCGGCTGCGTTGCCAGGCTGCGAGCAGACGGTGCGCGAGCTTGCTCGGGGCGAGCACTCCGAACGAGCAGACGACGAAGGCACCGGGCGGCAGGCCCAGGCGGCGGCGGGCCCCGGCGCGCGCGCGCTCGCGATCCGCGATCGCGAGCGGCGCGCGGGGCAGCGCCGCGACCCGCACCGGCAGTCCGCTGCCGTAGTGGGCCGCGAGCATCCGCAGCGCGCAGGCCGAATGCACGATCACGCCATCGGCTGCCGCCAGCACGCCGCCGCTGGCGAGGTGGCGCCGCACCGTCGCCGCGCGCCCCTCGCGTGCGTCGGCAAGCAGCGCCGCGAAGCCCTGCGACCGGTACAGCTCGCGCAGGAACAGCGGCCCCGGCCGATCGCCGCGCGCGTCGCCATGGCACTCCAGGTGATGCAGCAGATCGGACAGCGCGACATCGTGCAGCACGACGGTGCCGGGATGCCTTTCCAGCAGTCCGGGCATGTGCGCATGGAAGAGCGAGTTGCCGATCTGGTAGAGCACCCGGTCGAAGCACTGCGCATGGGCGTCGAACCAGGCGGCATCGCGCACCGGCCAGCGCGCGGCGAGCCCCGGTTGCGGCGTCTGTCCCTGGGCGACGATCAGCGTGACCTCGTAGTGACGCGACAGGCCCGGCAGCAGTCGGACCGCGTAGTCGGCAACGCCGCTGGGCGCGGGGGGCAGCGGCGAGACGAAGGCCAGCCGGGGTTTCGGGGTCGAGATTGCGATGGCGTCCGCTGGGAGGGACGCAGCGTCGGCCGCTTGCTGCAGGGGCGGCGCGGACTGCGGTGTCGGTGGCGATGGCAATGGCGATGGCGGTGGCTGCGACTTTCGCTGTCGCCGTGGCTGTGACTGCGGCAATGACTGCGACGAGGCCGACACCCTCGCCCCGGCCGAGCCCCGCGCGCCCGGCGTCGCGGCCTCGTCGCCATGGGGTCGTCCGGTCAGTCTGCGCACCAGCCCCGTCAGGCGGCGCAATGGTGCGCCGATGCGCCAGGAGCGGCTCGCGAAAACCGCGGCCAGGCGCTCGTGCGCCTGCGCCGCCACAGCGCGCGCCTCGTCGCGTTCGCGCTGCAGATCGGCGAGCCTGCCAGCCAGTTCCAGGCCGTCTTCGTGCATCGCCCGCACTGCGCAACGCAGGCGCGCGGCCTCGCGCAGCGCCGCCCACTCGGCATCCGTTGCCACCGAAGCGTCGATGGCAGCCGGCATGTCGTCGAAGGCAGCGCGCCGCGCACCCTGTTCACGAGCGAGGTAGAAGCGGTTCAGTCCGTCGCAGAAGACCGGGTCGTAGCCCTTGCCGACGAGCAGTTCCTCGCAGGCAGCATCGGCTGCCCGCAGTGCGCCAGGCGTGCCGGCTGCGATCAGGACGATCCATGGGCGCCAGCGCAGCAGCGAGACCCCCCGCAGCACCTCGGCGTGCCTGCCGTCGAGCGCCACGCGCAGGAAGTGGACCTCGGCGGCGCCTGCCTGCGCGAGGGCCAGGTCGAGCGCGCGCGCTGCGGCCAGCGCCGGCAGGTTCAGGTCACGCGGACGGCAGCGCTCGAGGCGCTCGAACCAGTCCGGCGCAGGCTCGAGATTGATTCCCTGCCAGCCCGCCTCGTGGAAAGTCCGGGTGACCGAAGCGGCCTGCGGATCGCCTGCACCGACATCGACGTAGAAGCCCACCGCCACATCGGCGAGCGCACGGCGCAGCAGGGCGTCCTCGCGATTGCGCGCGTGGCTGATCCACATCGCCACTCAACGCTCCACCAGGATCTGCGGCGGCACCCAGGCGAGCCCGACGAAGTACGGATGATCGAGGTTGGCCACAGTGAAGACCAGCGCGAGATCACGCCACTCGTAGTTGTCGCTCAGGTGCGTCTCGGTGCTGTGCAGCGCGGTGGCGACCGAGTACGAGCCCGGCCCGAAGTCCATCGGGAAGCGGATGCGAAAGCACAGCCGCTCCCCGGGGCGCAGCGCCTCGAGCTCCTGCGCGGTGTGGTGGGTGTTGGTTCCGAACACCGGCTGGCCGAGCCGGTCCTTGATCATGTAGCCCAGCACCAGCCGCGGGATCGGCGCGTGCACCCGCACCTCGATGCGCAGCTCCACCGGTGCGCCCACGCCCACGTGCTCGACCTGCACGCCCCGCTCGTCGTACAGGCCGATGGTCTCGACCCGCGCCGCGCCGGTGCCGGAAATGGTCTGCACTGCGCCGGACTGATGCTGCCGGGTCTCGAGACTCGAATTCTCGCGCTCGGCGATCAGCGCGTTGTAGTAGTCCATCACCTGCTGCGGATCGCCGTCGAGCAGCAGCCGGCCGCGTTCGAGCAGCAGCGCCCTCGAGCAGAGCGTCTGCACTGCGGAGCTATCGTGCGAGACGATCAGCAGCGTGCTTCCCTCGCGTCGGAACTGGCGGATGCGCTCGAAGCTCTTGTGCTGGAAGTAGGTGTCGCCCACCGACAGGGCCTCGTCGATGATCAGCACCTCGGGGCGCAGCGCAGTGGCCACCGCGAAGGCGACACGCACCAGCATTCCGCTGGAATAGGTGCGCACCGGCTGATCGAAGAACTCGCCGACCTCGGCAAAGGCCTCGATCCCGGGCATTGCCGCCTCGATCTGCGCCGGGCTCATTCCCATCAGCGCAGCGGAATGGGCGGCGTTGCGTCGCCCGGTGAACTCGGCGTTGAAGCCCATGCCGAGCTCGAGGATGGCGGAGATCCGGCCTGCCACCGCGATCCGGCCCTCGGTGGGCCGCAAGGTTCCGGTGATCAGCTTCAGCAGGGTGCTCTTGCCGGCGCCGTTCTGGCCGACGATGGCGACCGCCTCTCCCGGGTGCACCGCGAAGCCGATGCCGCGCAGCGCCCAGTGTTCGTCGACCGGCGCGATCGGCAGCCCGAGCATCGCGAGCACCCGACGCCCCTCGCTGCGATAGCTGCGGTAGGCCTTGCCGAGGCCCTCGACCGCGAGCAGCGGAGCGCCTGCGCCAGCACCGGGAGACTGCGGCGGCGCGTCAGAGGGCATCGACCATCTCGGCGCCGGCCCGCCGGAACAGGAACATCGCCAGCGCCAGCAGCGCCAGCGCGGCGATGGCCACCGCCGCGATCGGCACGAACTGCGGAGCGCGCCCGTAGACCAGTGCGTCCTGGTAGGCCGTGACCACCGGGAACATCGGGTTGGCCATCAGCAGCGGCCGGATGCCCGGCGGAATGAGGCTGGGCGCGTAGACGATCGGCGTGAACCAGAAGGCGAACTGCAGCACGATCGGCATCACCTGCCCGATGTCGCGCAGGAACACGTTGAGCACGCCCAGGGTGAGTCCGAGGCCCAGGCCGAGGGCCAGCGTGAGCGGGATCAGCAGCACGAGCCACAGCGCATGGGGGCCGGGGAACTCGCCGAGCAGGGCGAACACGAGGATGATCGCCACCAGCAGCAGCAGATTGCCGATCAGGGCCGAGCCTGCCACCACCAGCGGAAGACAGATCCGGGGGAAGGACATCTTCTTCAGCAGGCTCGCGTTGTCGATGAACACCGTCAGACAACGGTTGATCGTCTCGACGAACAGCGACCACGCCAGCAGGCCCGCCATCAGGAACATCGCGAAGCCGTAGCGGCTGTCGAGCCCCGGCAGCCGCGCCGAGAGCACCGTGGCGAGGACGAAGGCGAACATCGCGGCCTGGGCGAGCGGATTGAGGATCATCCACAGCCCGCCCAGGCGGCTGCGCGCGAAGCGGTTGGCGAATTCAGCCCGGACCGAACTCGCGATGAAATGACGGAAACGCCAGGCGCCGGAGATCGATCCAAACATTGGGCTATTATATCGGGTTGACTTTGATCACATCCGATGGCCCGCACGCCCTTTTCACGCCTGCGCGCGAGTCCTCTCCTTGCCCGATTGCGCAACGCGCTGCCGCCGAAACCGCCGCGGGCGCCGGCGCATGGCGGGCTCGCGCAGCACCCGGACGACACGCTCGTCGGGCCATGGCCGGCAGCCCTGCAACAGGGCATCAACCTCGTGGGCTACGCCAGCGGCGGACTGGGGCTGGGCGAGAACCTGCGCCGCTTTGCCGAGGCGCTGGACGCCGCAGGCCTGCCCTTCTCGCTGATCGACTTCAGGGTCAACCTCGACGGGCGCGGAGTCGACGACCGCCTGGCACGACACATCGGCACCGAAAACCCGTACCCGGTGAACCTGTTCTTCGTCAACGCCGACCAGATGCCCTTCGTGCAGCGGCACTTCGGCCCCGACTTCTTCGCCGGACGGCGCAACATCGGCTTCTGGTTCTGGGAGCTCGAAGGCTTCCCGGATGCCTGGTCCGAAGCCTTCGACCTGGTCGACGAGGTCTGGGTGGCCACCGACTTCATCCGCAGCGCAATCGCCGCGTGCACGAAGAAACCGGTGCACAGGCTGATCCTGCCGATCAGCCTGGCGCTGCCGGCGCGCACCCCGGGGCGTGCCGCGCTGGGCCTGCCGGACCGGGGCTTCCTGTTCCACTTCCACTTCGACTTCCGATCCTTCGTCCAGCGCAAGAACCCGCATGCGGTGATCGCCGCCTTCCAGCAGGCCTTCCCTGCGGCGGATCGTCGCGCCGTCCTGCTGGTCAAGACGATCAACGGCACGCAGGCGCCCGAGGCGCTGGCGGCGCTGCGCGACGCGGTCGCGCCCGACCCGCGGATCGTCGTGATCGACGGTTTCCTGTCCCACGAGGACAACATGGGGCTGATGATGCTCTGCGATGCCTTCGTGTCGCTGCACCGCTCGGAAGGCTTCGGCATGGGGCTTGCCGAAGCCATGTATCTGGGCAAGCCGGTGATCGCGACCGGCTATTCGGGCAATCTCGACTTCATGACCCCCGACAACAGCGCACTGGTGCGCCACCGCATGATCCCGGTCGGCCCGGACGACTACCTGCACGGCGAAGGCCAGCAGTGGGCGGACCCCGATGTCGGGCACGCGGCCGGGCTGATGCGCAGGCTGGTCGATTCTCCGGCCTACGCGCGTGCGCTGGGCCAGGCGGGGGCGGAATCGATCCGGCGCACGCACTCGCGCCGGGCCTGCCTCGACTCCATGGCGCGCGCGCTGGCTTGAGGCTGCACGATCGAGCACGACGGGCGACCAGGGCAGACCGATCAGGGCAGACAATGGACTACTACACCAGCATCACTTCGAACTACCTGCCCAAGGCGCGCGTGCTCGCCGCGTCGGTCAGGCGCCACGACGCGCAGGCACGCTTTCACCTGCTGCTCAGCGACCGCCCGCCCGACGGCTTCGATCTCGCCGCCGAACCCTTCGACACCGTGCTGGGGCTGGAGGACCTGCCGATCGCGAACCCCAAGGCCTGGGCCTTCGGGCACGCGCTGGTGGAGATGTGCACCGCGGTCAAGGGCATCGGCGCGCTCGAAATCGTGCGGCGGCACCAGCCCGAGAAGCTCTTCTACTTCGACCCGGACATCGTCGTGTTCGGAGGGCTGGATGCGCTGGGCGCCGAACTGGACCGGCACGCGGTGCTGCTCACGCCGCACCTCACCGACCCCGAGCCCGGACGCGCCGGAATCCTCGACAACGAGATCTCGGCGCTCAAGCACGGCATCTACAACCTCGGCTTCATCGGCGTGCGCTGCGAGGGCGAGGGCCTGCGCTGCCTGCAGTGGTGGTCCGATCGCCTGCTGGAGTTCTGCCGCGACGACATCCCCAACGGCCTGTTCACCGACCAGCGCTGGGCGGACCTGATCCCGGCGATGTTCGACGACGTGCGCATCCTGCGCGAGCCGCAGTACAACGTCGCCACCTGGAACCTCTCGAACCGCAGCGCCACCGGCAGCGCGCCCGACGCGATCCTCGTCAACGGCCGACCGCTGGGCTTCTACCACTTCTCGGGCTTCGACAGCGGCGCGCAGGAAGCGATGCTGAAGGCCTACGGCAGCGACAGCCCGGTGCTCTTCGAACTGCGCCGCTGGTACATCGAGCAGTGTCGCGCGCAGGGCCAGGACGTGCTCGGAGGGCTGGCCTGCGTGTACGCACGCTACGACAACGGCGAAGCGATCACGAAGATGCAGCGCATCCTCTACCGCGAGCGCGCCGACCTGCGCGCCGCCTTTCCCGATCCCTTCGCCACCGGCGAGCCGGCGCGCTCCTACCTGCACTGGTTCCAGGCGAACTCCGAAGCCGAGATCGCTGCGGGACGCGTGCCCTCGCAGGCCTTCGACCAGCGCATGGCGGCGGCCGAGCAGGAGCTCGCACTGATCAAGCGCTCGCGCAGCTGGCGGCTGGCCCGCGCGATCGCGAGACTGGCCGATGTCGTCCGCTGAGCGGCTGCCGCCCTGCGTCACGATCGTGCTGGCCGGCCCGCCGGGCCGGGCCGGGCGCGGCGTGGCCGCGGGCACGCTCGACGACGCCGCCAGCGGGCTGGCCGC
>CAUJHG010000004.1 GCA_963204785.1 Pseudomonadota bacterium
CTCGATGCGGCCGTCGACCCGCTGGACCCAGTCGCGCCCCGGGGCCCCGGGGGCGCCGCCGCGCGCGCCGAATGCCGGGTGGATGCGGCCGTTGGCCAGGATCGAGGCAGTCATCGGCTCGAGGAAGCGGATGCGCCGCACTCCGCCGTCGCCGCCGCGCCAGCGGCCTGCACCGCCCGAGCCGGCACGGATCTCGTAGCTGTCCAGCCGCACCGGGAAGCGCATCTCGAGCACCTCCGGATCGGTCAGCCGCGAGTTGGTCATGTGCGTCTGCACCACCGCGGTGCCGTCGAAGCCGGCGCACAACCGACCCTCGGCGTCGAACACCCCGCCCGCGCCCGACCCTCCGGAGACGGTCTCGTAGTACTGGTGGCGCGCATTGCCGAAGGTGAAGTTGTTCATCGTCGGCGCGCTGCCCGCCATCACCCCGAGCGCGCCGTACAGGCAGTTGGTGACGCACTGCGAGGTCTCGACGTTGCCCGCGACGACCGCCGCCGGATGGCGCGGGTTGAGCATCGAACCCTCGGGAACGACGATTCGGATCGGCGCGAGACAGCCGGCGTTCATCGGGATCTCGTCGTCGACCAGGGTGCGGAACACGTAGAGCACTGCCGCGGTGGTCACCGCCAGCGGCGCGTTGAAGTTGTCCGGCTGCTGCGCGCTGGTGCCGGTGAAGTCGACCACCGCGCTGCGCGCGGCACGGTCGACCGAGATCGCCACCCGGATGCACGCGCCGTTGTCCAGCGCGAGTTCGAAGCTGCCGTCGGAGAGCACCGAGATCGCCCGGCGCACCGATTCCTCGGCGTTGGCCTGCACGTGCGCCATGTAGGCGCGCACCGTGTCCAGACCGAAGTGGGCGACCATCTTGAGCAGGTCCTCGCGCCCCTTCTCGTTGGCGGCGACCTGGGCGCGCAGGTCGGCGAGGTTCTGGTCCGGGTTGCGGGCCGGGTGGCGGGCGCCGGCCAGCAGCGCGCGCATCTGCGTCTCGCGCAGCCGGCCCGCGTCGAGCAGACGGAAATCGGTGATCAGCACGCCTTCGTCGTCGATTGTCCGGCTATCCGGCGGCATCGATCCTGGAGTGAGGCCGCCGATGTCCGCGTGGTGTCCGCGCGACCCCACGAAGAACAGCAGTTGCTGGCCGGTGGCATCGAACACCGGGGTGATCACCGTGACGTCAGGGAGGTGCGTTCCGCCCGCGTAGGGATCGTTGAGCACCCAGGCGTCGCCCGGGCGCAGGCCCTGGGGGTTGGCGCGGATGACCGCCTGCACGCTCGCGCCCATCGAGCCCAGGTGCACCGGCATGTGCGGCGCGTTGGCCACGAGCCCGCCCTGCGCGTCGAAGACCGCACAGGAGAAGTCCAGCCGCTCCTTGATGTTCACCGAGTGCGCGGTGTTCTGCAGCCGGTAGCCCATCTGCTCGGCGATCGACATGAACAGGTTGTTGAAGATCTCGAGCATCACCGGGTCGGCTTCGGTGCCCGTGGCGCTGCGCTTGCGACGCGGCGCGATCCGCTCCAGGATCAGGTCGCCGCGCGCGCTCATCGTCGCGCGCCAGCCGGGTTCGAGCACCGTCGTCGCGTTGGCCTCGGCGACGATCGCCGGACCTTCGATCGTCGCGCCCGGGCGCATCGCTGCCCGCAGGTGCAGCGGCGCGTCGTGCCAGCGTCCCTCGGCGTGCATGCGCACCGTGCCCTGCAGCGATCCGGCGGACCCCGATGCGTCGTCCGCGGGCGACCAGTCGCCGCCTTCGCCTCTTGCGCCGAGCGCCTCCACGATCGCGGTGTCGATCACCAGCGGGCGCCCCTCGAGCAGGAAGGCGAAACGCTGGCGATAGGCCTGCTCGAAGGCGCTGCGCAGGCTCGCGGGATCGGCGTGCGCGTCCAGGTCGACCGGCAGCGCGGTGTCCGTCCCCTGGTAGCGCAGCAGCAGGCGACGCCGGGTGCGCAGCGCTGCCGGCGCCTCTCCCTGCGCCCGCAATTCCTCCTCGGCAGCCGCCTGCAGCGCGCCCAGCGTCCGGCCTGCGGCGCGCAGCCCCTCGGCGTCGAGCGGGCGCTCGATCGAGTGTTCGCGCATCGCCGCCTGTTCGGCAAGCCCCATTCCGTAGGCCGAGAGCACCCCGGCCAGCGGGTGCGCGAGCACCCGGGGCATCGCGAGCGCGTCGGCCACCAGGCAGGCGTGCTGGCCGCCGGCGCCGCCGAAGGTGGTCAGCGCGTAGCCGGTGACGTCGTAGCCGCGCTGCACCGAGATCTTCTTGATCGCGTTGGCCATGTTCGTCGCGGCGATCTCGATGAAGCCCTGCGCCACCGCCTCCGGGCTCATCTGCCGTCCGGTCATCTTCCAGATCTCGTCGGCCAGCGCTGCGAAGCGCCTGCGCACCACCTGTGCGTCCAGGGGCTGGTCGCCGCCGGGGCCGAACACCTTCGGGAAGGAGTCGGCCTGGATGCGCCCGAGCATCAGGTTCGCGTCGGTCACCGTCAGCGGGCCGCCGCGCCGGTAGCAGGCCGGACCGGGGTCGGCGCCGGCGGAATCGGGGCCCACGCGCATCCGTGCCCCGTCGAAGTGCAGGATCGAGCCGCCGCCGGCGGCCACGGTGTGAATGCTCATCATCGGCGCGCGTACCCGTACGCCGGCCACCTGCGTGTCGAAGGCGCGCTCGAACTCGCCCGCGAAGTGGGAGACGTCGGTCGAAGTGCCGCCCATGTCGAAGCCGATCACGCGATCGAAGCCTGCCGCCTGGCTGATCCGCGCCATTCCGACGATCCCCCCGGCCGGGCCGGAGAGGATCGAGTCCTTGCCCTGGAAGGCATGGGCGTCGGTGAGCCCTCCGCTGGACTGCATGAACTGCAGCCGCACCCCTGGCATCGCTGCCGACACGCGTGCGACGTAGCGGCGCAGCACCGGGGACAGGTAGGCATCGACCACCGTCGTGTCGCCGCGGGCGATGAAGCGCACCAGCGGCGAGACCTGGTGCGAAACCGAGACCTGGGTGAAGCCCGCCTCGCGGGCAAGTTGCGCCAGGCGGCGCTCGTGTGCGGTGTGCGCGTAGCCATGCATCAGCACGATCGCCACCGCCCGCAGCCCGCGCCCAGCGGCTGCCCGCAGGCCCTCGCGCGCGGCCGCTTCATCGAGCGGGCGCACCACCTCGCCATCGGCGCCGATCCGTTCGTCGACCTCGAGCACCTCGCGGTACAACTGCTCGGGCAGGACGATCCTGCGATCGAAGATCCGCGGCCGGTTCTGGTGGGCGATCCGCAGCGCGTCGCGAAAGCCGCGGGTGACCGCCAGCAGCAGCGGCTCGCCCTTGCGCTCGAGCAGGGCGTTGGTGGCCACCGTGGTGCCCATCTTCACGACCTCGACCCGATCGGGGCCGATCGCCTCGCCCGGCGCCAGGCCGAGCAGCCGGCGGATGCCTTCGACTGCCGCGTCCTCGTAGCGCTCCGGGTTCTCGGAAAGCAGCTTCGCGGTCTCGAGCCGGCCATCCGGGCGACGGGCGACGATGTCGGTGAAGGTGCCGCCGCGGTCGATCCAGAACTGCCAGCGTCCCTGCCCAGCCTGGCCCCTGCCCTCGTTCATGGTCATAATCGGTCAAGCCCGCGCGCGGGCTCCTGCAGCCCAGGGCGCGATCGCCGCCGGGCCGGTCCCGCCGGTGCGCACCCTTGCAGCCGGCCCCTGCCGGCGCGTGTCCCGCATGGTACCTTCCGGCCGACCCCGATGAGCGCCCTGTATCGCACCTCCACGATCCGCGCGATCGAGCACGAGTGGATCGCCCGCCTGGGCGGCGGCGTGCTGATGGATCGCGCCGCGGCAGCGGTTTCCGACGCCGCTGCGCGGCTGGCGCGTGCCCTGCCGAGGGCCACGCCGATCGTCGCGCTGGTGGGCCCCGGGAACAACGGTGGCGACGCCCTGCTGGCGACCGCGAAACTGCGCGAGCGCGGCTTCCCGGCGCAGGCGCTGGCGCTGCTGCCCGGGGAGCCTTCCGCGCAGGACGCGCTCGCCGTCTGGAAGGCCTGGCGCGCGCGCGGCGGCAGCCTGGGGGCGATGGACGATCTGCCCGGCTGGCTCGCCCGCTCGCCGCTGCTGATCGACGGGCTGTTCGGCATCGGCCTGGTCCGCCCGCTCGACGGGGCTGCGGCGCTGGCGGTGTCGCGGATCGACGCGGCCAGCCACCGCGGGCTGATCGCGGTCGATCTTCCCAGCGGCCTGGACGCCGAGACCGGAACGGTGGTCGGCGGCGCCCAGGGCCGCGCGATGCGCGCCTCGCTCACCGTGACGATGATCGGCGACAAGCCGGGGCTGCACACCGGGACGGCGCTGGATCACGTCGGCCGGGTGCAGGTCGCCGGGCTCGAGCTGCCCCACGACACGCCGGCCGACGGCGAACTGTTCGACGAGGCACGTGCGCGTGCGCTGCTGCGTCCGCGTGCGCGCGACTCGCACAAGGGCAGCTTCGGCAGCGTGCTGGTGCTCGGAGGCGCCGCCGGAATGACGGGCGCGGCGCTGCTCGCAGGGCGCGGCGCTCAGGCCGCAGGCGCCGGCAAGGTGTTCGTCGCAGCGCCGGACGGCCCGGCCTTCGATCCCGGGCAGCCGCAACTGATGACCCGGCCCTTCGACGCCGGCTTCGAAGGCATCGACGTGCTGTGCATCGGCTGCGGCCTGGGCCGCTCGGGGCGCGCCCTCGAGGCGCTCGAGCGGGCCCTGCGCACGGCGCTGCCGCTGGTGATCGACGCCGACGCGCTGAACCTGCTCGCCGACGCCCCCGGCCTGGTGCAGGTGCTCGCGCGGCGCGAGGCCCCGGCAGTGCTGACCCCGCATCCGCTCGAAGCCGCCCGGCTCCTGGGCAGGACTGCGCGCGAGATCCAGGCCGACCGGATCGGCAGCGCCTGCGAGCTCGCTGCGCGCACGGGTGCGGTGGCCCTGCTCAAGGGCGCAGGCTCGGTGGCCGCCCTGCCCGGTGGCGGCTTCTCGATCATCGATGCCGGCAACCCGGCGCTCGCGAGTGCCGGCACCGGCGACGTGCTGGCCGGAGTGATCACCGCGCTGCTCGCACAGGGCCATGCCGCCCGCGATGCCGCGCCGCTGGGCGCCTGGCTCCACGGCCGGGCGGCAGACCTCTGGCAGCGCACCCATCCGTCCGGCGCCGGGCTTTCGGCCGCCGGGCTGCCGGCGCTGGTCACCGAGGCGATCCAGCTGCAATAGCGAAGCGATGGACATGCCCGACTCTGCCCGAACCCGCGTCGCGGCCCTTGCCCTCGCGGCGCGCGGCCGCGCGATCGCCCCGCTCTTCGAGGCCGAGCCCGACCGGCTCGACCGCTTCACCCTGGACGCCGCCGGCCTGCACATCGACTTCGCCCGACAGGCGATCGCCTCCGGCGAGCTCGACGCGCTGCTCGGGCTTGCCCGTGCGGCCCGGATCGAGGCCTGCCGCGATGCGATGCTGCGCGGCGACAGGGTGAACCCCACCGAGGACCGGCCGGCGCTGCACACGGCGCTGCGCCGCGATCCCGCCGAGCCGCTGGTAGTCGATGGCGTGGACCTGATGCCCGGGGTGGCGCGCGAGCTCGCGCGCATGGAGCGCTTCTGCGAGGCGGTGCGCGACGGCCGCTGGCGCGGCGCCACCCATCGCCCGATCGCGGACGTGGTCGCGATCGGCATCGGCGGCTCGAGCCTGGGGCCGCTGCTGGCCTGCGAGGCGCTGCGCGCCCGTGCCCATCGCCGGCTGCGCATCCACTTCCTGTCGAACGTCGATCCCGGCGCCTGGGCGGCGCTGCACCCGCAGCTCGACCAGGCGAGCACCCTGGTCGTCATCGCATCGAAATCCTGGCGCACGCTCGAGACCGCGCGCAACGCCGAGGCCGCGCGCGACTGGCTCCTGGCGCGGTCCATCGACCTGGCGGGGCTGGCGCGTCATCTGGTCGGGATCACTGCCAATCCCGCCGGCGCGCACGCCTTCGGCCTGTCCGACGAGGCGATCTTCGGCTTCGAGGACTGGGTGGGCGGCCGCTTCTCGCTGTGGTCGGCTATCGGCCTGCCCGCGATGCTCTCCGTGGGCGCGCAGAACTTCAGGGAGCTCCTGGCCGGTGCGCGCGCAATGGACCGGCACTTCGCCGAAGCGCCGCTCGCGCGCAACGCGCCGGTGCTGCTGGCGCTGGTCTCGTGGTGGAACCGCCTCGTCCTCGACGGCGGCACCGAGGCGGTCATTCCGTATTGCGATGCGCTGCGCCGGCTGCCGGCCTGGCTGCAGCAACTGCAGATGGAGAGCAACGGCAAGTCCGTCGATCTCGACGGTCGCCCGCTGAGCGGGCCTTCGATCCCGGTGGTCTGGGGCGAGCCGGGAACCGATGCCCAGCACTCCTTCTTCCAGGCGCTGCACCAGGGGCGCAGCGTCCATCCGGTCGAGTTCGTCCTCACGGTGCCCGAGGCGCCCGACCCTCAGGGCCGCGACCTGGCGCTGCTGGCCAATGCGCTCGCCCAGGCCGAGGCCCTGATGCACGGCCGTTCGCTGCAGGAGAGCCTGGACGAGCTGCAGGCCCAGGGCCTCGATGCGGCGCAGGCGCAGCGCCTGGCCCCGCACCGGGTCCACCCGGGCAGCCGCCCCAGCACCACGGTGCTGCTCGATCGCCTCGACCCGGCGCGGCTCGGCGCGCTGCTCGCGCTGTACGAGCACCGCACCGCGGTCATGGGCTGGCTGCACCGGCTGAACTCCTTCGACCAGTGGGGCGTGGAGCTCGGCAAGCAGATGGCCGTGCAGGCCGAGGCCCTGCTGCGCGGGACCGACGGGGCGGCAGCCGCGGGGCGTGATCCTTCGTCGACCGCGCTGCTGCAGCGGGTGCGCGCGCTGCTTGCCGGACGCGGCTGAACCGCAAGCTGCCGAGCGCCGATCACCGGCGGTCGATCACCGGCGGTCGATCACCGGCCACCGGCCGCAATGGCCCGGGCCTTCGATCAGCCTCCTCCAGCCCGGGCAGGCGATTCCTCCCGACGCAGCTCCTGCGGCGCGACCAGGCGGCCGGCGCGCAGCGTCAGGCGCTGGTCGCAGCGTTGCGCGAGACCTTCATCGTGGGTGACCAGCACCAGGGTCGCCCCGGCCTCGCGGTTCATCTCGAACAGCAGTTCGATGATCCGCTCCCCGGTCACTGCGTCCAGGCTCCCGGTGGGCTCGTCGGCAAAGAGCAGCGGCGGTGACGGGGCGAAGGCGCGCGCGAGCGCCACGCGCTGCTGCTCGCCGCCCGACAGCGTGCGGGGATAGTGCCCGAGGCGCTCGCCCAGCCCCACCCGCCCGAGCAGCGTGCGCGCCCTGGCTGCGGCGCCCGGCTCGCCGGCGAGCTCCAGCGGCAGCATCACGTTCTCGAGCGCGGTCATCTGCGGCAGCAACTGGAAGGTCTGGAAGACGAAGCCCACGTTGCGCGCGCGCCAGGCGGCCCGTGCGTCCTCGTCCAGCTCGAACAGGCTGGTGCCCGAGGCCAGGACCCGCCCCTCGCTGGGCAGGTCCAGCCCCGCCATCAGTCCGAGCAGGGTCGACTTCCCCGAGCCCGATGCGCCGAGGATCGCGACCGTGGCGCCGTGGCCGATCTCGAAGGAGACGTCATCGAGGATGGTCAGCGCGCCATCGGCGTCGCGAACGCGCTTGGTGAGGTGCTCGACGATAATCGCAGACATGAAGCTCCATTCATCCTCGTGCGGCGCCGCAGCCTGCGGCAGCCTTCGTCGTCGCTGGCTGCGTGGCGCAGCCAGCCTGATCGTGCTCGCGGCTGCCCCGGCGGCCGTGTGCGCCGCGTCTGCGCCCAGGCGCACGGTGCTCGTGGTCGGCGACAGCCTCTCGGCCGAATACGGCCTGCGCCGCGGCAGCGGCTGGGTCGAGCTGCTGGCTGCGCGGCTGCGCGAGCACGAGCCTGCCTTCGAGGTGGTCAACGCCAGCATCAGCGGCGAGACCAGCGCCGGCGGGCGCACGCGGATCGCATCGCTGCTCGAGCGGCACCGCCCGCAGGTCGTGGTGATCGAACTGGGCAGCAACGACGCGCTGCGCGGGCTCGACCTCGCCACGACCGAAGCCAACCTGCGCGAGATGGTACGCGCCGCGCGCAGCGCCGGCGCGCGCCCGCTGCTGCTGGGAATGATGCTGCCTCCGAACTACGGTCGCAGCTACTCCGAGCGCTTTCGCGACCTGTATCCGAAGATCGCCAGTGCCGAGAAGGCCGGGCTCGTCCCCTTCTTCCTGGACGGCGTCGCCGATCGCCTCGAGCACTTCCAGGCCGACCGCATCCACCCCAACGAGAGTGCGCAGCCGAAACTGCTCGACAACGTCTGGCCCGCGCTGCGCAAGCTGCTGAGCGCCACCGGCGCCTAGCGCGGCCGGCCGGGGCCCGGCCGCTGTCGGAGCGTTCGCCCCGTCGGCCTGCGGCATCAGCCCGGCGCCGAAGCCCGCGCGGCCTGCCCCGCGAGGATTTCGCGCAGCGCCGCGACCAGCGTCGCGCACTCGGCGTCGGTGCCCACGGTGATGCGCAGGTACTGGTCGATCCGCGGCCTGGCGAAGTGACGCACCAGCACGCGGCGCTCGCGCAGGGCCGCCTGCAGGGCGGCGCCGTCGTGGTCCGGGTGGCGTGCGAACACGAAGTTGGCCCCCGAAGGCAGCACCTCGAAGCCCAGCGCCGCGAGCTCGCCCGCCAGCCACTCGCGGCTGGCGATCACGGCGCTGCGGGTGCGCTCGAAGTGCTCGACGTCCTCGTAGGCGGCGGTCGCCCCGGCGATCGCGATCCGACCCAGCGGGTAGGAATTGAAGCTGTCCTTGACCCGCACCAGCGCCTCGATCAGGCCAGGCTGCCCGATCGCCAGCCCGACCCGCAGCCCGGCCAGCGAGCGCGACTTCGACAGCGTCTGCGTCACCAGCAGGTTCGGGTAGCGCTTCACCAGCGGCACTGCCGATTCGCCGCCGAAGTCCACGTAGGCCTCGTCGACCAGCACCACGCACTCCGGGTGCGCCGCCACCAGCCGTTCCACTTCGGCACGCGGCAGCGCCCGCCCGGTGGGGGCGTTCGGGTTGGCGATCACTATCCCGCCGCAGGGCCCGGCGTAGTCGTCCACCGCGAGGCTGAAGTCCTCGCGCAGCGCGACGGTGCGGTACTCGATCCCGTAGAGCCCGCAGTAGACCGGGTAGAAGCTGTAGCTGACGTCCGGGAACAGCAGCGGCAGTTCGTGCCTGAGCAGCCCCTGGAAGGCGTGCGCAAGCACTTCGTCGGAGCCGTTGCCCACGAATACGCAATCGGATGACACACCGTTGGCCGCAGCAATCGCCTGCCGCAGACGCGTGGACTGCGGATCCGGGTACAGGCGCAGCCCGTTGCCGATCTCCGCGTGCATCGCCTCGATCGCCGCAGGAGACGGCGGATACGGGTTCTCGTTGGTGTTCAGCTTGATCAGCTTGTCGATCTTCGGCTGCTCGCCCGGGACATAAGGCGTGAGCTCGCGCACGACCGCGCTCCAGTAGGGGTTCATCGCTCGGATCCGGTCGAAGGGGTGAGCAGGCGCAGCATCCGGTCGCACACCAGCTCCGGTTGCTCCATCGGCACGAAGTGCGTGCTGCCCGCGACTGTCTCGTAGGTGAGCGCAGGCGCCCAGGTGCGCAGCATCGGCAGCGCGCGTGCCGAGGTGGATCCGCGCTCGGCCATGATCAGGTGGGCAGGCGCCCGGAGCCTGCGCAGCGCCGTGCGCAGGTCGTGGCGCTGCGCGGCGAAGGTCGCGCTTTCCCAGGCAGGCGCGCAGCACAGCACGACGGAGCCGTCGGCGCTGCGGGTGAAGCCGCCCTCGACGTAGTCCTCGAGGAAGCCGGGCTGCCAGGTCCTGAAGGCGCCGCGGCCGCGATAGCTCGAGAGCACCTCCTCGGTCGTGGCAAAGCGCGCACGGCGCCGGGCCGCGCCCCTGGCCAGCGGCATCCGCCGGCTCCAGACGCGGGGCCCGAAGGGCAGCAGCAGCATGCGCCTGATCTGCCGCGGCACGAGCGCCGGGTCGATCAGCAGCAGCGCCTGCGCCAGCCCCGGTTCACGCGCGAGCGCCAGCAGCGACACCGTGCCGCCCATCGAGTGCCCGGCGATCAGGCGCGGCGCCGGCCCGCCTGCGCTGAGCTGGCGGATCGTCGCGATCACGTCCTCGGCGTAGGTGTCCCAGCTCGTGAGCCGCCCGGGATGCGCGGGCAAGGTGCTGAAGCCGTGGCCGCGCAGATCCAGCGCGACTGCGCGGCGCTGCGGCCCCAGCATCTCGAGCAGCCGGCGATAGGTGAGTGCGCAGAAGCCCGTGGCGTGCAGGAAGACGACGTCGATGGGTCCGTCGGGTCTGCCGAAGTTCACCGCGGAGATGTCTCCGCCCCTGCCCGGAACCGTGAATCGCTGCATGCGCTCCTCGTGCCTGTGGTGCCCCGACCCGGGATCGAACCGGGACGCCCTCGCGGGCTCCGGATTTTAAGTCCGAGGCGCGACGTTTTTTCAGGCTTGGACAGAATTCGATAGAATTCGCAAAGCCAGCTATTGTTCCCTTGTATATCAGTGCCTTACGCATTTTCAGACGTTGCATTACTTCGTTAGGAAGGATTTGCAACCGGGCAAGAAGTGTAGACCGTGTGTAGACTGCAAACCGTCTACCAAACGCACCGGATACCGCCGCCCGGCTCAATCGCCGGTCTACACACGGTCTACACAAGGGGCAAGGCATGAAGTTTACCGACCCGGCGGTGATTGCCGCCCTCAAGGCCGCGAAAGCGTCGAACCGGACCGAATGGCACCATGAGCCGAGGGGGCGCGGAGCTGGTGCGCTGTCGTTGAAGGCGAGCGCGCAAGGGCGCGGACACTGGTACTTCCGTTACAGCCTGGACCGCAAACATCAGTACGTCCCCATTGGCCCCTATGGCAAGGAGGCCCCCGAGATTCCCCTGCGCGCCGCGCGTGACGAGT
>CAUJHG010000005.1 GCA_963204785.1 Pseudomonadota bacterium
TCCCGGCCTCCAGCGCCGCAGCAGCAGCGCGTTGCTCACGACGCTGACGCTGGAGAAGGCCATCGCCGCCCCGGCGACGACCGGATCCAGCTTGCCGAAGGCCGCCAGCGGGATGCCGATCACGTTGTAGACGAAGGCCCAGAAGAGGTTCTGCCGGATCTTCGCGTAGGTGCGCCGCGAGATCGAGATCGCGTCGTCGACGAGCGCAGGGTCGCCGCGCATCAGGGTGATCCCCGCAGTGTGCATCGCCACGTCGGTGCCGGTGGACATCGCGATGCCGACGTCGGCCGCCGCCAGCGCCGGTGCATCGTTGACGCCGTCGCCCACCATCGCGACCACCGCCGGCTTCGAGCCCCCGGCGTCGCGCAGCGCGGCGACCGCCTGCGCCTTCTGTTCGGGGAGCACCTGGGCGCGCACCTCGTCGAGCCCCAGCGCCTGCGCGACGCGCGCCGCGGCGCCCGGGTTGTCGCCGGTGAGCATCACCGTGCGCACGCCGCGCGCGTGCAGGCGCGCGACCGCGTCGCGTGCTCCGGGCTTGAGCGCATCCCCGAACGCGAGCAGGCCCGCGAGCGCGGCGCCCGGCTCCCGCCCCCAGGCGACGAAGGAGACCGTGCGCCCCTGCGCCTCGAGTTCGCCCGCGGCCGTCTCCAGCGGCTCGAGCGCCACGCCGAGTTCGCGCATCAGCAGCCGGCTGCCGATCCAGACCTCGACCCCTTCGACCTCGGCGCGCACGCCGCGGCCGGGAATCGCGCGGATCTCGCGCGCCACCGGGCCGGCAGCCCCCCGTCCGCAGGCGCCGCGCGCGCTGCCAGCCTGCGCCACCGACCCGTGCGCCACGGCGTCCGTCGCGCCGGCCGCCGCGGCCTCGACCACCGCGCGCGCCAGCGGGTGTTCGCTGCCCGACTGCACCGCCGCCGCCATCCGCAGCAGCGCTGAAGCATCCACCCCGGGCGCCGGCAGACAGGCAACCAGCGTCGGCCTGCCCACGGTGAGCGTGCCGGTCTTGTCGAAGGCGACGACCGAGACCGCGTGCGCCGTCTCCAGCGCCTGCGCGTCCTTGATCAGGATGCCGTGCCTGGCCGCAACGCCGGTGCCCGCCATGATCGCGGTCGGCGTGGCCAGCCCGAGCGCGCAGGGGCAGGCGATCACGAGCACCGCGACCGCGTTCAGGATCGCGACGGTCCAGTCGCCGCCGCCCAGCCCCCAGGCCAGCAGCGTGACCAGCGCGACCGCGACCACCACGGGCACGAAGACCTCGCTGACGCGGTCGACCAGCCGCTGGATCGGCGCCTTGTTGGCCTGCGCCTCCTCCACCAGGTGGATGATCCGCGCGAGCACGGTCTCGGTACCCACCGCAGTGGTGCGCACCAGCAGCCTGCCATCGGCGTTGATCGAGCCGCCGGTGACCTTGTCGCCGACGCTCCTGGCCACCGGGCGGCTCTCGCCGGTGATGAAGGACTCGTCGACGTGCGTACTGCCCTCGAGCACCTCGCCGTCGACCGGGATCCGCTCGCCCGGGCGCCCCACCACCTGGTCGCCGACCATCACCGCGCCCAGCGCCACCGTGAACTCGACCCCGTCGCGCAGCAGCCGCGCCTCCTCCGGACGCAGCGACTGCAGCGCACGGATCGCCTCGGTGGTCCTGCGCTTGGCGCGCGCCTCGAGCCACTTGCCGAACATCACCAGGGTGACGACGACCGCGGAGGCCTCGAAGTAGTAGTGCGGCTCGCCGCCCGCGTGCCCCGCGTGCCCGCCCGTGCCGAGGCTCCAGCGCAGCAGGTGGTAGACCGACAGTCCCCAGGCCGCGCTGGTGCCGATCGACACCAGCAGGTCCATGTTGCCGGAGCGCGCGCGCAGCGCCTTCCAGCCCGCGACGTAGAAGCGCGCGCCGAGAACGAACTGCACCGGGGTGGCCAGCAGGAACTGCCACCAGCCGGGCAGCATCGCGTCCACGCCGAAGGGCTGCACCAGCATGGGCAGCACCAGCGGCGCCGACAGCAGCGCGGCCACGAGCACCGCCAGCCAGCCGCGATCCGGGGCGTCCGGCCCCGGCGCGGCGCTCTCGTCGCGCAGCGCGGCGCCATAGCCGGCCTTCTCCACCGAGGCGATCAGCGCCGAGGCCTCGACCTGGCCGGCGCCGAAGCGCACCGTCGCGACCTCGGTCGCGAGGTTGACTGCTGCGTCGGTGACGCCCGGAACCTTCTTCAGGGATTTCTCGACGCGCCCCGCGCAGGCGGCGCAGGTCATCCCGCTGATGGACAGGGAGACGGCATCGAGCGCCGACTCGCCCGGGGCGGACGGCATGGCGGCCGCTTCGGCTCGTGCGGTGGGCGCGTTCATGGCTGGGGGAAGGCTGCGGGAAGGGTCATCAGGCAGGACTCTACGCTCCCGCGCGCCGACGCGCCCGAGCGCCCGGGCAGGCCTATCATTGCGTCCTCCCCTCGAAGAACGGAAGGAGTCCGGCAATGATCGAACTGAAGGTGAGCGGCATGACCTGCAACCACTGCGCGATGGCAGTGACGCGCGCGGTCAGGGAGATCGATCCCGCCGCGGAGGTCCGGGTGGACCTCGCGGCGGGCAAGGTCGAGGTCGAAGGCAAGGCTGCCGCCGCGCAACTGGCGGCGGCGATCACCGAGGCCGGCTACGAGGTGCTCGCGCCGGCCGGGTGAACCCTCGGCATCCGGGCGTCGCGCAAGCTCAGCCGATCGCGAGCTTGCGTCCCCCGCTTGCCGCCTTCTTGGGCAGCGTCAGCGACAGCACGCCGTTCTCGTACTTCGCCTCGGCCTTGCTCTCGTCGATCTCGTTGGCCAGCGAGAAACTGCGCGCCACGGAACCGTAGTAGCGCTCGCTGCGCAGCACGCGCTCGCCTTCCTTCTGCTCGCTCTCGCGCTTGATCTCGCCGCTGATCGAGACCCGGTTGCCCTCGATCTCGACGTGGACATCGTCCTTGGCAACGCCGGGCAGTTCGGCGGTGACGCGATAGTCGGTCGCGGACTCCTTCACCTCCACCTTGACCTCGAGCGCAGTGCCCGAAGGGGTCTTGGCAGGGGTGAGCAGGCCACGGAAGAGCTCGGGGAACACTTCGGCGAACGGATCGTAGACGGACAGGCGGGTCATCTTCATCTCTCCTCTGCTTGATCATGGATTCGGCTCGATGCCGATACCCACGATCTGGGAGCTGATCCGGAAGTTTCAAGCCCCTGGCCGCCGCCTCGCCGTCTTTGCCAGAGCTCGCCGGATCGCCCGACCATCGCCTGGCCGCACGCCCCGCCGGGCCCGGGCCATGACGCTAGAGGATCTGGCAAGCCTCGTCGAACTCGAAGCGCGGGCTGCGCGCGAAGTGGCTCGCCGGGTCGCCGTAGCCGAGGTTGCACAGGAAGTTCGAGCGGAAGCGGCCGTCGGGGAAGAACTCCGCGTCCACCTTCGCGTTGTCGAAGCCGGACATCGGCCCGCAGTCCAGCCCCACGGCGCGTGCCGCCAGCATCAGGTAGGCGCCCTGGAGCGTCCCGTTGCGAAGCGCCGCGAGTTCGCGCCCGGCCTTGCGCTCATCGCCTTCGAAGGCCGCCTTCATCGCCGGGTTGTGCGGGAAGACCTTCGGCAGGTGCTCGTGGAACCGGGTGTCGTGGGCGACGATCACGGTGATCGGCGCCGCCATGGTCTTGGCCAGGTTGCCCGGTGACAGCGCCGGGCGCAGCCGCTCCCTGGCCGCCGCACTGCGCAGGAAGAGGAAGCGTCCCGGCTGCGAATTGGCCGCAGTGGGCGCCATGCGCGCCAGATCGAAGGCACGCCGCAGCAGTTCGTCGGGCACCGGGCGGTCGAGGAAGCCGTTGGCGGTGCGTGCCTCGAGGAACAGCGCGTCCAGGGCGCGATCGTCGATCATGGGGTCGGGTCTCCAGGAGAAGCAGGATGGTGGAAGGGTTCAGTCCATGCGCGCGAGCACGCTGCGCAGGCCCTGCACGATGCGGTCGATCTGGCCGGGCTCCACGATCAGCGGCGGCGACAGCGCGATGATGTCGCCCGTGTAGCGGATCAGCAGGTCTTCCTCGAAGAAGGCCTTCAGGTGCGCCTCGTAGGCCCGCGCTCCGGGTGCGTCCGGACGCGGTGCGAGCTCCACCGCGCCCATCAGGCCGATGTTGCGGATGTCGATCACGTTGCGCACGCCCTTCAGCGAGTGCAGCGCGTCCTCGAAGTGCCGCTCGAGCTGCGCGGCGCGCGTGAGCAGCCCCTCGTCGCGGTAGACGTCCAGCGTGGCCAGCGCTGCGGCGCAGGCGAGCGGGTGGGCCGAGTAGGTGTAGCCGTGCGCGAACTCGATCGCGCCCTGCGGCCCCTGCATGAAGGCCTCGTAGATGCCCTGGCGCGCGAACACCGCGCCCATCGGCACCGTCCCGCTGTTGATCCCCTTGGCGGTCGTGAACAGGTCGGGGACCACCCCGAAGCGCTGCCAGCCGAAGGGACGGCCGATCCGGCCGAAGCCGGTGATCACCTCGTCGAAGATCAGCAGGATCCCGTGCTTCGCGGTGATCTCGCGCAGGCGCTCCAGGTAGCCCACCGGGGGCACCAGCACGCCGGCCGACCCCGCCACCGGCTCGACGATGACCGCCGCGATCGTGGAGGCGTCGTGCAACGCGATGATGCGCTCGAGCTCGTCGGCCAGGTGCGCGCCCCACTGCGGCTGGCCCCGCGAGAAGGCCTGTTGCTCGAGGTTCCATGTCTGCTGCAGGTGGTCGACGCCGGGGAGCATCGCCCCGAACATCTTGCGGTTGCCGACGATTCCGCCCACCGAGATTCCGCCGAAGCCCACCCCGTGATAGCCGCGCTCGCGACCGATGAAGCGCGTGCGCTGGCCCTCGCCGCGCACGCGGTGCCAGGCCAGCGCGATCTTCAGCGCGGAGTCCACCGCCTCGGAGCCCGAGTTGCAGAAGAACACGTGGTCGAAGGGCTCGCCGGCCAGCGCCACCAGGCGCTGCGCGAGCTCGAAGGCCAGCGGGTGGCCCATCTGGAAGGTCGGCGCGAAGTCGAGCGAGCCCGCGGCCTGCGCGATCGCGTCGGCGATCGGCTTGCGGCAGTGGCCGGCGTTCACGCACCACAGGCCGGCCTGCGCGTCGAGCACCCGCCGGCCCTCCGGCGTGTAGTAGTGCATCCCTTCGGCGCGCGCCAGCAACCGCGGCGCCGCCTTGAACTGGCGGTTCGCGGTGAAGGGCATCCAGAAGGGCTCCAGGCGCGGCGCATCGGCGGCCAGTCCTGGAGCGAGCGCTGCGCCCTGGGTCATGTCGTTCATGTCGTCTCCTTCGACCCGGGGGGTCGCGAAAGGGCTTCGATTGTGCTGCGAAGCCAGCGCAGCAGCAACAGACCGGGAAGCGCCGCCACCACGGTCCACAGGAAGAATGCCGGCCAGCCGATCGCCTCGACCATCAGCCCGGCCGCGGGCCCGACGTAGACCCGGCCGACCGCCGCCAGCGCGGAGAGCAGCGCGAACTGCGCAGCCGAGAAGCGCCGGTCGGTCAGCGCCATCAGGAAGGCGACGAAGGCCGCGGTGCCCATGCCGCCGCACAGGTTCTCCAGCCCGATCGCCGCGGCCATCAGCGCGAAGCTGCGGGGCGCGACCGACAGCAGCCAGTAGCCCAGGTTGGACACCGCCTGAAGCACACCGAAGACCATCAGCGCCCCGTACAGAGGTCGCTTCGCGAGCCAGGCGCCGCCGGCGAGCGCGCCGACGATCGTCGCCGCCAGGCCCAGCACCTTGTTCACCGCGCCCACTTCCGTCTGGCTGAAGCCCGCACCGCGGATCAGGAAGGCGGTCGACAGCGTTCCGGCGAAGGCGTCGCCCAGCTTGTAGAGGACGATCAGCGCGAGCAGCGCCACCGCGCGCTCGCGCGAGAAGAAGGCATCCCAGGGCGCGATGAACGAGGGGAAACCCGCCCAGCGCGCTGCCTTCAGCGCCGCTGCGAAGGACGCGAGCAGGCAGAAGGTGAGCACCGCCAGCCTGCCGAAGCGGTCGGCTTCCAGCGACCCCCACGGCAGCGCACGCAGCGCGAACCACACGGCAAGCCCCGCCGCCAGCATCGCGACGAAGCCGACGAGTTCGCGGCGCACCTCGCTGGCAGGCCCGCGCACCGCCTGCACCCGCGGCGCCCAGACGCTGACCAGCGCCATCGCCGCGAACAGCCCCGCCATCAGCCGATAGGTGCCTGGCCAGCCCAGCCACTGGTCGGCGAGGATCAGCGCGAGTCCGCCCGACACCAGCATCGCGAGCCGGTAGCCGAGCACCGAGACCGCCGCACCGGCGCCGCGCTCGCGCTCGCCGAGCAGGTCGCTGCGGTAGGCGTCGAAGGCGATGTCCTGCGACGCGGACAGGAAGGCGATCGCCACCGCGCAGGCTCCGATCGCGAGCACCGAGGTCGCGGGATCGAGGGTGGACATCGCCACGCAGGCCAGCGCGAGCCCGAGCTGCGTGAGCACCAGCCAGCCGCGCCGCCGTCCGAGCAGCGGAGGCTCGAAGCGGTCGACCAGCGGCGCCCAGACGAACTTGAAGGTGTAGGGCAGCCCGGCCAGCGCGAAGAAGCCGATCGTCGCGATGTCCACGCCCTCGACCGTCAGCCAGGCCTGCAGGCTGCCCGCCGACAGCGCCAGCGGCAGGCCGCTGGCGAAGCCGAGCAGCAGCATCGCCGCAATGCGCCGGCTGGCGAAGACCTCGAGGTAGGGGCTGCGGGCTGCTGCAGGCTGTTCCGATGGCGTGGAGGGCGGCATCGGGTCGAGTTTAGCAGCGGCCCGACGGGGTTCGATCCGCTACCATCCCGGTGCCAGACCCCTGTCCGGACCCGCACCCGAGATGCCCGCCGAGCCGCACCTGCCGGGCCCTTGCGCCGCCCTGCACCCACTGCACGCCCTTGCCGCGCGTCGCCGGCTGGCGCGCGCGCTCTGCGCCGCCCTGCTCGCCGCCGCGGCGCTCTCCCCGGCGCAGGGCCAGACCGGCGCTGCCGGGCGCGACGGCATCGAGGTGGGCGCGCAGAGTCGGGTCTCGCGACTGGTCTCGGCCGAGCAGCTCGAGCGCGACGCCGCCGCCCAGTACCGCAAGCTGCTCGCCGAGGCTGCCGCCCAGCAGGCGCTGGGGAAGGACAGCCACCCGCAGGTCCAGCGACTGCGCCGCATCGCCGCGCGCATCGTCCTGCACGCCAGCCGCTTCAATCCGCGCGCGCCGCAGTGGAAGTGGGAAGTGAACCTGATCGGCTCCCGACAGGTGAACGCCTTCTGCATGCCCGGCGGCAAGATCGCCTTCTTCACCGGCATCCTGGACACGCTGAAGCTCACCGACGACGAGGTGGCGACCGTGATGGCGCATGAGGTCGCCCACGCACTGCGCGAGCACGGCCGCGAGCGCGCCGCGAAGTCGGCGATCGCGCAGGGCGTGACGCTGGGCGCCTCGGTGCTCTCGCAGCTGCTGGGCTATGGCGACCTGGGCGGACTGCTGGCCCAGACCGGCGCGAAGTTCACGATGCTCAGCTTCTCCCGGGGTGACGAGACCGAGGCCGACCTGGTCGCAATGGACCTGGCCGCGCGAGCCGGCTTCGACCCGCGCGCAGGCGTGAAGCTCTGGGAGAAGATGACCGCCCTGGGCAGGAACCAGCCGCCGCAGTGGATGTCCACGCACCCGTCGCACGACACCCGCATCCACGAGATCCGCCGCAACCTGGGCAAGGTGATGCCCCTGTACGCGCAGGCCATCGGCCGGCCGGTGGCCTCGCTCGGGCCCTACCGCTCGAACTTCGGCGAGCCGGTGCGCTGAGGCGCCATCGCGGACCGGGATCGGCACTTCTGGCGGCCGCCGCCCTCCCGCCGCCGCCCTCCCGCCGCCGCCCTCCTGCCGCCGCGGGCGCGCGCCTGCGGCGCCCCGCACGATGCCCGGTTCAGCCGCCGAACGCGTAGTCGACGGTCAGCGGCGCATGGTCGGAGAAGCGCTGTTCCTTGTAGACGGCGGCGCGCCTGGCGCTGGCCGCCAGGCCTGGCGTGGCGATCTGGTAGTCCAGGCGCCAGCCGACGTTCTTCGCCCAGGACTGCCCGCGGTTGCTCCACCAGGTGTAGCTCTCGTCGGTCGCCTCGGGATGCAGGCGCCGATAGACGTCGACCCAGCCGATCTCATCGAAGATCCGCGTCAGCCAGGCCCGCTCCTCGGGCAGGAAGCCGGAGTTCTTCTGGTTGCTGCGCCAGTTCTTCAGGTCGCGCTCCATGTGCGCGATGTTCCAGTCGCCGCACAGCACGATCTCGCGCCCGCTCGCGGCAAGCTGCGCCAGGTGCGGCAGGAAGGCGTCCATGAAGCGGAACTTCGCCTGCTGGCGCTCCTCGGAGCTCGAACCCGAGGGCAGGTAGATCGAGACCGCGGAGAACGCGCCGAAATCCGCCTCGAGGTAGCGCCCCTCGGCGTCGAATTCCTCGTGGCCGAAGCCGACGCGCACCGTCCGGGGCGCGGCGCGGGAGTACACGCCCACGCCGCTGTAGCCCTTCTTCTGCGCGAAGTGGAAGTGACCGCGCATGCCGTCGACCGCGCACAGCGACGGGTCCAGATCCGCCTGCTGCGCCTTGAGCTCCTGCACACAGAGCAGGTCGGCCTGCTGTCCGGCGGTCCAGTCGAGCCAGCCCTTGCGCGCGGCCGAGCGGATGCCGTTCAGGTTCAGCGTGATGATCCGTATCATTGAGGCTTCTGCGGAGACGACGAGTGACCCAGGAACTCAGAAGGGAACTGCGCGCCGAGTTTATCCGGTTCGCACACGGTGCCGGCGTGCTGCGCTTCGGCGAGTTCACGACCAAGGCTGGCAGGCTGAGCCCCTATTTCTTCAACGCAGGCCTGTTCAACGACGGCGCCACGCTCGGCGGGCTCGCGGAATTCTATGCGCGCACCCTGCTCGACGCCGAGCGCCGCGGGCACCTGCGCTTCGACATGCTCTACGGCCCCGCCTACAAGGGCATCACCCTCGCCAGCGCCACTGCGGTGGCCCTGGCGAGAAAGGGCCGCAACGTGCCCTTCGCGTTCAACCGCAAGGAGGCGAAGGACCACGGCGAAGGCGGCGTGCTGATCGGCGCGCCCATGAAGGGGCGCGTAGTGATCGTCGACGACGTCATCTCGGCCGGCACCTCGGTGCGCGAGTCCGTGGAGATGATCCGCGCCCATGGCGGCGAGCCGGTGGGCGTGCTGATCGCCCTGGATCGCCAGGAGCGCAGCGGCGACGCGGTGAACGTGGGCGAGCGCTCCGCAGTGCAGGAGGTCGAGCGCAGCTACGGCCTGCCGGTGTTCGCGATCGCCGGCCTCGACGACGTGCTCGGTTTCCTCGACTCCGGCTCGGAAGCCGCCTCGGCGCTGGCGCCCTACCGGCAGCAGGTCGCCGCGTACCGGATGCGCTACGGGGCCGCGCCCACGGGCAACTGACCGGCAGCGCGGCCGGGCCTGCGCTCAGCCGCCGAGCTTCGAGCGCAGCAGTTCGCTGACCTGCTGCGGGTTCGCCTTGCCCTTGCTCGCCCTCATCACCTGCCCGACCAGGGCGTTGAAGGCCTTCTCCTTGCCCGAGCGGAACTCCTCGACCGACTTCTGGTTGGCCGCGAGCACCTCGTCGACGATTCCGGCCAGCGCGCCGGTGTCGCTGATCTGCCGCAGTCCGCGCGCCTCGATCACCTCGTCGACCTCGCTCGCGCCCTCCCAGAGCGCCTGCAGCACTTCCCGGGCCTGCTTGCCCGAGACCGTGCCGTCCTGGATCCGGCGCAATAGCATCGCCAGCCGCTGCGGGGGCACCGGGCACGCGTCGATCTCGATCCCGTCGCGATTGAGCGCCGCAGCGACGTCGACCATCACCCAGTTCGCGGCGAGCTTGGCCGCGGCCCTGTCCGCGCCGGACGGCGCCAGCGCCTGCAGCACCGACTCGAAGTAGCCGGAGACCGCGCGCGACACGGACAGGGTCGCTGCGTCGTAGGCGGACAGTCCGTAGTCCGCCTCGAAACGGGCGCGCAGCGCGCCCGGCAGTTCGGGAAGCGAGGCGCGCACCTCCTCGATCCACTGCGGCGCGATCACCAGCGGCGGCAGGTCCGGATCCGGGAAGTAGCGATAGTCGTGCGCGTCCTCCTTGCTGCGCATCGAACGCGTTTCGTCGCGATCGGGGTCGTAGAGCCGGGTCTCCTGGACGACGCGGCCACCGTCCTCGATCAGATCGATCTGCCGGCGCACCTCGTGCTCGATCGCGCGCTCGAGGAAGCGGAAGGAATTCAGGTTCTTGATCTCGCAGCGCGTGCCGAACTCGGCCTGCCCCACGGGGCGCACCGAGACGTTGGCGTCGCAGCGGAAGGAGCCCTCCTGCATGTTGCCGTCGCACACGCCCAGCCACACCACCAGCCCGTGCAGCGCCTTCGCGTAGGCGACCGCCTCCCTGGCCGAGCGCATGTCCGGCTCGGTGACCACCTCGAGCAGGGGCGTGCCCGCGCGGTTCAGGTCGATCCCGCTCATGCCGTGGAAGTCCTCGTGCAGTGACTTGCCGGCATCCTCCTCGAGGTGGGCGCGCGTCAGCCGGATGACCTTCTCGCACTGCTGTCCGCCCTGCTCCCAGGCGATCGCGACCGCTCCCCCGGAGACCACCGGCATCTCGAGCTGGCTGATCTGATAGCCCTTGGGGAGGTCGGGGTAGAAGTAGTTCTTGCGCGCGAACACCGAACGCGGCGCGATCTGCGCGTTCACCGCGAGCCCGAAGCGGATCGCGCAGTCGACCGCGGCCCGGTTCATCACCGGAAGCGTGCCGGGCAGCGCGAGGTCGACCGCGCTGGCCTGCGTGTTGGGCTCGGCGCCGAACGCGGTCGATGCGCCCGAGAAGATCTTCGAGCGCGTGGCGAGCTGGACGTGGGTCTCGAGGCCGATGACGACTTCCCACTGCATGTCGGGTTTCCTTCAGGTACGGGAGCGGTGCGCCCCTTCGGGGCCTTCGAATGTGTCGCGTGCGGCCACGGCGGCTGCGCGTTCCAGGTGCATGCCGCCCCCGCTCAGGGCCGCGCGCAGCCGCCGGTGACCGGGTCGAACATCACCGGCCAGGCCTGGTCGTAGATTCCGGGCGTGCAGCGCCGCTCGCAGCCCACGTGCGCCATGGTGACGCGTCGCGGGTCCTGCCAGATCTGCAGCCGGCAGCCGCTGCCGTCGCGCGCGCTCAGTTCGATGTGCGGGCGCCGGCGCGTCTGGGTGAAGTCGGCCTGCTCGAAGCTGCAGCTGCCGCGCCGCCCCACCCAGAGCTGCCAGGACAGCGCCTGGACGAGGTTGTCGCGCACGCGCAGCGTCGCCCGCTCGCGAAAGCCGTCGTCCTCGGTCTGCGCGCACTGGCCGTTCAGGTCGATCTGCCGGTCGGCGATCGGCGCCGACGGAACGCGCGAGCGCCCGACAGGCAGGGACGGCAGCATCGAGCACGCCCCCAGCCAGGGCAGCAGCGCCCACCACAGCCAACGCAGGCGGCGCCGGCCGATCACGCGCGTGCGGCCGACGCGGGGCGCCGCGCGTGCCAGTCGGTGGCCGACTGGAAGCGATGGCCGATCCCGAGCAGCCGGGCCTCGTCGAAGTAGTTGCCGATCAGCTGCAGGCCCACCGGCCGCCCCCTGTCGCCGAAGCCCGCCGGCACCGACAGTCCGGGCAGCCCGGCCAGCGAGGCCGGCAGCGTGTAGATGTCCGCGAGGTTGTCGCGCACCGGGTCGTCGGCGTGCGCGCCGAGATCCCAGGCCACCGTGGGCGCGACCGGCCCCGCGATCACGTCGACCTGCGCGAATGCCGCAGCGAAGTCGTCGGCAACCAGCCTGCGCAGCTTCTGGGCCTTCAGGTAGTAGGCATCGTAGTAGCCGTGGGACAGCACGTAGTTGCCCACCAGGATGCGCCGGCGCACTTCGGCGCCGAAGCCCTCGGCCCGCGTGCGCTCGTACATCTCGAGCAGATCGGCGTAGTCGGCCGCGCGATGGCCGTAGCGCGCACCGTCGAAGCGGCTGAGGTTGCTCGAGGCCTCGGCCGAGGCGATCACGTAGTAGGCGGGAATCGCCAGCTCGGTGCGCGGCAGCGAGATCTCGACCAGGCGCGCCCCCTGGCCTTCGAGCACCTTCAGCGCCGCATCGACCGCGGCGCGCACGTCCGACGACAGCCCTTCGCCGAAGAATTCCCGGGGCAGCCCGATCCGCAGGCCGTCGATCGGCCGCTCCAGCCGGGCGGTGAAATCCTCGGCCGGACGATCGAGGCTCGTGGAGTCACGCGCGTCGAAGCCCGCCATCGCCGACAGCAGCACCGCGCAATCGTGCGCGGTGCGCGCCAGCGCGCCGGCCTGATCCAGGCTGGAGGCGAAGGCGATCATCCCGTGCCGCGACACGCGCCCGTAGGTGGGCTTGATCCCGGTGACGCCGCACATCGCGGCCGGCTGGCGTACCGAGCCGCCGGTGTCGGTGCCGGTGGCCAGCGGCGCCAGCCCCGAGGCCACTGCCACCGCCGCGCCGCCCGAGGAGCCGCCGGGGATCGCGGAGGGGTCCCAGGGATTGCGCACCGGGCCGAAGAACGAGCTCTCGTTGGCCGAGCCCATGGCGAACTCGTCGCAGTTGGTCTTGCCCACGCAGACCATTCCCGCCGCCGCCAGTTTCTCGACCACCGCTGCATCGAAGGGGCTTTCGTAGTCGGCGAGCATCCGCGAGGCGGCAGTGGTGCGCCAGCCGCGGGTCACGAAGACGTCCTTGTGCGCGACCGGAATCCCCAGCAGCGGACCGCGCTCGCCGTCGGCGCGCCGGCGATCGGCCTGGCGCGCCTGCGCAAGGGACAGTTCCGGCTGCACATCGATGAAGGCGTTCAGGGGATCGGCAGCGATGCGCTCCAGGCAGGCCGCAGCGAGCGCCTCGGCAGTGAACTCGCCGCGCTCGAGGCCGGCCTGCAGTTGCGCCAGCCCGAGGCTGGCGAAGTCGGTCGGTGCGGCGCTCATTCGATCACCTTCGGCACCAGGTACAGACCGCGCTCGACCGCGGGGGCGACCCGCTGGTAGTCCTCCCGGCGATCGGTCTCGGTGACCTCGTCGGGGCGCAGCCGCAGCTCCATCGGCTGCGGGTGGGTCATCGGCTCGACGCCTGCGGTGTCGACGGCCTGGAGCCGCTCGATCAGGTCGAACACCCTGTCGAGCTGCGCCTGGGTGGCGGCGATTTCCTCGTCGGACAGGGCGATGCGGGCAAGGCGGGCGAGGCGACGGACGTCGGCGGCGGATGGCGGCATGGGCGGAGTCGACCGGGGGTGGTGGGATTCGGGCAGCCACGCGACCGGGCGTGGAGGACCGGCGCGCACCGGCAACAGCCCCTTATCGGGCAAAATTATACGGTATCATTCCGCTCTTTCCCGGCAGTTCCCTGCGTCGAGGCAGCGCGCGCCGCGCCCGCTCTCCCCCCTCACGTCCCTCAGTCACAACGGAACCGCGATGTTCGGGTTTTTGCGCAAGTATTTCTCGACCGACCTCGCCATCGACCTCGGCACCGCGAACACCCTGATCTACGTGCGCGGCAAGGGAATCGTGCTGGACGAGCCCTCCGTGGTCGCGATCCGCCAGGAAGGCGGCCCCAGCGGCAAGCGCAGCATCGCTGCGGTGGGCACCGAGGCCAAGCAGATGCTGGGCAAGGTGCCCGGCAACATCGAGGCCATCCGCCCGATGAAGGACGGCGTGATCGCCGACTTCACCGTCACCGAGCAGATGCTCAAGCAGTTCATCCGGATGGTGCACGAATCGCGGCTGTTCTCGCCGAGCCCGCGCATCATCATCTGCGTGCCCTGCGGCTCCACCCAGGTCGAGCGCCGCGCCATCCGCGAATCCGCCCTGGGCGCGGGCGCCGCCCAGGTCTTCCTGATCGAGGAGCCCATGGCTGCCGCGATCGGCGCCGGGCTTCCGGTGTCCGAGCCCACCGGCTGCATGGTGGTCGACATCGGCGGCGGCACCACCGAGGTCGGGGTGATCTCGCTGGGCGGGATGGTCTACAAGGGCTCGGTGCGCGTCGGCGGCGACAAGTTCGACGAGGCCATCGTCAACTACATCCGGCGCAACTACGGCATGCTGATCGGCGAGCAGACCGCCGAGGCGATCAAGAAGAACATCGGCTCTGCCTTCCCGGGCTCCGAGGTCAAGGAGATGGAGGTCAAGGGGCGCAACCTGTCCGAGGGCATCCCGCGCAGCTTCACGATCTCCAGCAACGAGATCCTCGAGGCGCTGACCGATCCGCTCAACCAGATCGTCTCCGCGGTCAAGATCGGGCTCGAGCAGACGCCGCCCGAACTCGGCGCCGACATCACCGAGCGCGGCATCATGCTCACCGGAGGCGGCGCGCTGCTGCGCGACCTCGACCGACTGCTGATGGAGGAGTCGGGCCTGCCGGTGCTGGTCGCCGACGACCCCCTCACCTGCGTGGTGCGCGGCTGCGGCATGGCGCTCGAGCGCATGGACAAGCTCGGCACGATCTTCACCAACGAGTGACGCTCCGGTGACGCCCCGGCCTGCCGGCTGACCGATGGACCGCAGTCCGCCCTCGTTCTTCAACCAGGGCCCTTCAGCGCACGCTCGCCTCGCCTTCTTCGCCCTGCTGGCGATCGCGCTGCTCGTCGTCGATGCACGCATGGGCACCCTGGGCGCGCTGCGCCAGGGAGTGGGCACGGTCCTCTACCCGCTGCAGCGCACCCTGCTGGTCCCGCGCGACCTCTACCGCCTCACCGCCAGCTATCTCGGCGAGGTCGACCATCTGCGCGCGGAGAACGCCGAGCTGCGCAGGCTCGAGGCGGCAAACGCCAAGGCGCTGCTGCAGGCGGAGCACCTGGCTGCCGAGAACGCGCAACTGCGCGCGCTGCTGGGCGCGCGCGAGCGCACCGCGACCCCGTCGGTGATGGCCGAGGTGCTCTACGACACCCGCGACCCCTATACGCGCCGGCTGGTCATCGATCGCGGACTGCAGCACGGTGTGCTGGCCGGCCAGCCGGTGATCGACGCGCTGGGCGTGGCCGGACAGGTCACGCGCGCGCTGCCGCTGTCGGCCGAGGTGACCCTGCTCACCGACCGCAGCGCAGCGATCCCGGTGGAGATCGCCCGCACCGGGCAGCGCTCGATCGCCTTCGGCGGGGCCGCCCCCGGGCTGCTCGAGCTGCGCTTCCTCAGCGCCGACAGCGGACTGGTCGAGGGCGACGAGCTCGTCACCTCGGGCCTCGACGGCATCTATCCGCCCGGGCTGCCGGTCGGGAAGGTGCTGCGCATCGAGCCCACCGGGTCGACTGCGTCGCTGTCGCGCGTGCTGGTCAAGCCCGTGTCCGAGCCCGAGCGGGACCGCGCGATGCTGGTCCTGCAGGTGGAACGCAGCGCGCTGCCGCCCCCGCCGCCCGAACTGCCGGCCGACACGCGCCAGCGCAAGGGGTCCTGATCGATGCGCCCGGACCCCGAATACCTGCTGCTGCCGGCCAACCGCGCGTTCATCGCGTTCTCGCTGGTCTGCGGCTTCATCCTGAACCTGCTGCCCTGGGGGCGGATCGACTGGGTGCCGGACTTCCTCGCCCTGGTGCTGGTGTTCTGGAACATCCACCAGCCACGCAAGGTCGGCATCGGCATCGCCTTCCTGTTCGGGCTGCTGACCGACGTGCACGATGCCGCGCTGCTGGGCGAGCACGCGCTGGCCTACAGCCTGCTGTCCTATGGTGCGATCAGCATGCACCGCCGCGTGCCCTGGTTCGGCCCGCTGGGCAAGATGCTGCACGTGCTGCCGCTGCTGCTGGTCGCGCAGGTGCTCGCGATCCTGGTGCGTGCTGCAGTCGGCAGTGGCCTGCCGGGCTGGGGGGTGCTGCTGTCGAGCTTCACGACCGCGCTGCTGTGGCCGCTGGCCGAGTTGCTGCTGCTGGCTCCGCAGCGCCGCGCGATCGAGCGCGACGAGAACCGGCCGCTCTGACACGACGCTCGCCCAGATGATCGAGGTGCGCAATTCCGAGCGCGAGATCCACCGGCTGCGGGTGCGCCTGGGCGTCGCGTGGGTGCTGGTGCTCGTCTGCTTCGGCATCCTGGGCGCGCGCTTCGCCTACCTGCAGGTGGTCCGCTACCCGAACTACCATGCGCAGGCCGAGGACAACCGCATCGCGCTGGTGCCCCTGCCGCCGCGCCGCGGCCTGGTCTACGACCGCAACGGCGTGCTCCTGGCCGACAACGTTCCCGACTACACGCTGGAGATCTCGCCGCGCCGGGTCGCCAGCGTCGAGCGCACGATCGACGACCTGTCCCAGGTGATCGAGATCACTGCGGGCGACCGGCGACGCTTCCGCCGCCTGCTCGAGGACTCGCGCAACCACGACTCGGTCCCGATCCGCACCCGGCTCAGCGACGAGGAGCTCGCGCGCTTTGCCGCGATGCGCTACCGCTTCCCCGGCATCGACATCCGTGCGCGGCTGTTCCGCACCTATCCGCTGGGGGAGAGCGCGGCGCACGTGATCGGCTACATCGGCCGGATCTCGCCCGACAACAAGCGCCGGCTCGACGAGGACGGCAGGCTCTCGGAGTACGCCGGCAGCACGCACATCGGCAAGATCGGAGTCGAGGCCTCGTACGAGCAGCAGCTCCACGGACGCACCGGGCACGAGGAGGTCGAGGTCTCCGCGGGCGGGCGCACCGTGCGCTCGCTGTCGCAGACGCCCCCGGTGGCCGGCGCCAACCTGATCCTGTCGATCGACGTGCGGCTCCAGCAGCTGGTCGAGGAGTGGTTCGGCAACCGGCGCGGGGCGCTGGTCGCGATCGAACCGAAGACCGGCGAGGTGATCGCGATGGTGTCGCGGCCGGGCTTCGATCCGAACCTGTTCGTCGACGGCATCGACACCGCGACCTGGCAGGCGCTCAACGAGGATCCCGACAAGCCGCTGCTGAACCGGCCGCTGCGGGGCACCTACCCGCCCGGCTCCACCTACAAACCCTTCATGGCGCTGGCGGCGCTGACGACGAAGGCGCGCACGCCCGAGTACACGATCAGCGACCCGGGCTACTTCCTGCTGGGCAACCATCGCTTCCGCGACTCCCGGCCCGGCGGGCACGGCGCGGTGAACCTGCACAAGTCGATCGTCGTCTCCAGCGACACCTACTACTACAAGCTCGCCTACGACATGGGCGTGGACGCGATCCACGACTTCATGAAGCCCTGGGGCTTCGGGCAGCTCACCGGCATCGACCTGGAGCACGAGACCACCGGCATCCTCCCCTCGAGCCAGTGGAAGCTGCGGCGCTACAGGCAGAAGTGGCTGCCGGGGGAGACCCCGTCGATCGGGATCGGGCAGGGCTACAACGCGTTCACGATCCTCCAGCTCGCGCACGCGACCGCCACGCTCGCCAACGACGGCGTCGTGATGCGCCCGCACGTGGTGCGCGCGCTCGAGGACCCGGTCACGCGCGAGCGCACGCCGGCCGTGCGCGAGCCCGGCCGAAGGATCCCGCTCGACCCCGCGCACCTGCGGCTCGTGAAGTCGGCGATGGTGGAGGTCAACCGCGTGGGCACCAGCCGGATGGCCTTCCTCGGCGCCGAATACGTCGCTGCTGGCAAGACCGGGACCGCGCAGGTGATCGGCATCCGGCAGGGCGAGCGCTACGACGCCCGGCGCATCGCCGAGCGCCACCGCGATCACTCGCTGTTCATGGCCTTCGCGCCCGCCGACGCGCCGCGCATCGCGCTCGCGGTCATCGTCGAGAACGGCGGCTTCGGGGCCCAGGCCGCGGCCCCGATCGCACGCAAGACCTTCGACTACTTCCTGCTCGGCCGGCTGCCCGGCGCCGCCGGCGCTGCGGGCGCCGCGGGAGCGGCCGCTGCCGCGGCGACCGAACGCGGCGAGGACGAGGAGCGCGACGCCGACCTGCGCGATGTCCCCGAAAGCGTCCAGCCGGAGCCGGTGCGCCCGGCGCAGACACAGAGCCAATGAGCGATCTCACCGAACTGCGCCAGCGCCTCCGGGGCTGGCTCACCGCGCTGGATCCGACCCTGAGCGCCGCCCTCGTGGCGATCTTCGCGCTCGGTGCGGTGACCATGTACTCGGCGGCGCTGGGCTTCGAGGGCCGCTTCGAGGCGCACCTGCGCAACGTCGCGATCGCCTTCGTCGTGATGTGGGTGGCGGCCAACGTGCCGCCGGCGTGGACGCTGCGCGCCGCGCTCCCCCTCTACCTGCTCGGCGTGGTTCTGCTGATCGGCGTTGCGCTCTTCGGCGACGTCTCCAAGGGCGCGCGGCGCTGGCTCGACCTCGGGGTCACCCGCATCCAGCCCTCGGAGCTGATGAAGATCGCCGCGCCACTGATGCTCGCCTGGTACTTCGAGCGGCGTGAAGGCATCCGGCGCTGGTACGATTTCACGATCGCCGCGACGCTGCTGGCGCTCCCGGTCGCGCTGATCCTCCGTCAGCCTGACCTCGGCACCGCGATGCTGGTGATCGCCGCCGGCGCGACGGTGATCTTCCTGGCCGGCCTGAGCTGGAAAGTGATGCTTGCACTCGCCGCCGCCGCCGCCGCCGCCGCTCCGGTGCTCTGGACCCTGATGCACGACTACCAGCGCCAGCGGGTGCTGACCCTGATCGACCCCACCAGCGACCCGCTGGGCAAGGGGTTCCACATCATCCAGTCGACGATCGCGGTCGGCTCCGGCGGCGTCTGGGGCAAGGGCTGGACCCTGGGCACCCAGAGCCACCTGGAGTTCATCCCCGAGCGCACCACCGACTTCCTCTTCGCGGTCTACTCGGAGGAGTTCGGGCTCGCGGGCAACGCCGTGCTGCTGGTGCTGTACCTGCTGCTGATCTCGCGCGGCCTGATGATCGCCGCGCAGGCGGCCAACGAGTTCTCCCGCCTGCTCGCGGGCTCGCTCACGCTGATCTTCTTCACCTATGCCTTCGTCAACATGGGGATGGTGTCCGGGATCCTCCCCGTGGTCGGGGTGCCGCTGCCGATGATGTCCTACGGCGGCACCGCGCAGGTGACGCTGGCGCTGGGGGCCGGGATGCTGATGAGCATCGCCCGCCATCGCAAGCTCGTGCAGACCTGAGCAGCGGCGCGCCTTCGCCGCCGATCGGGCCTCGCCACGGCACCGGAGCGACGGGGTAGCATCGGGCGACCGGGCGCATCCGCGCCCCTCCCCAGACGGAATCTCCGATGCAAGACGCTCCGCCCCGCCCGCAGCCCGAAACCGATCCGATCGCCGAAGCGCTGGCAACGCCACCGGCGCCCGCGGTCCCGACCGAGGACGTCGCGCAGTGGTGGCCCGCGCACCGCGCGCTCGCGGCGCGTCACCGCGCGCCCTTCGCGCTGTCGGTCGCCGGCGGCCTCGCCGCCGACCGCGTCGGCTGGGCCTTCGCGAGCGGCTACCAGGCCGCGCTGCGGGCGATGGTGCCCGGGCTTGCGGACGACCTGCTCGCGGCCTTCTGCGTGACCGAGGAAACCGGCAATCGTCCCCGCGACATCCGCACCACCTTCCGCGACGTCGGCAGCGGGCTGCTGGCGATCGACGGCGCCAAGCGCTGGTCGACGCTCGGACCGGAGAGCGGGCTGCTGCTCGTGGTCGGACAGGTCGCCGCCTCGGGCGACGCTCCGGACGCGCGCTCGACGCTCCGGGTGGCGCCGGTTCCGGCGCAGGCGCCCGGTGTCGCGATCGAGCCCATGCCTGCGACCGCCTTCGTTCCCGAGGTGGCGCACGCACGCATCAGGCTCGACGGGGTCCGGGTGCCGGCCGACAGCCTGCTGCCCGGCGACGGCTACGACCGCTACGTGAAGCCATTTCGCACCATCGAGGACACGCACGTCAACGCGGCGCTGCTGGCCTGGCTGCTGCGCGAGGCGCGCGTCAGGGGGTGGCCCGCGTCCTTCGCGGAGCGCGCGGCCGCGCTGCTGGCCGCGTTCGGGCAGATCTCGTCGATGGACCCCTCGGCCCCCGCCTGCCACGTGATGCTCACCGGCGCGCTCGCCTGGGCCGGGCAGCTCTACGAGGAAGCGGGGCCGCTGTGGGCCCAGGCGGGCGACGATCCGGCGGCCGCGCGCTGGCGGCGCGACGCCGCGCTGTTCGGGGTCGCCTCGGGCGCCCGAGCGCAGCGCGCGGCGCGTGCCTGGGAACGGCTCGCCGCGGCCGCGCTCAGGCCGCGACCCTGAGCATGATCTTGCCGATGTGCTCCGAGCTCTCCATCAGCGCGTGCGCCTCGGCGGCCTGCTCGAGGTCGAACTCGCGGTGGATCCGCGGCAGCACCCGGCCGGCCTCGAGCAGCGGCCAGGCCTCGCGCAGCAGGTCCTGCGCGAGGCGCGTCTTGTCGGCTGCGCTGCGCGGGCGCAGCGTCGAACCGGTGTAGGTGAGGCGGCGCACCATCAGCGGCGTCCAGTCGACCTCGACCTTCGGCCCCTTCAGGAACGCGATCTGCACCAGACGACCGTCGATCGCCAGGCAGCGCAGGTTGCGGCCGATGTAGTCACCGCCGACCATGTCGAGGATCACGTCGACCCCGCGCTTGCCGGTCGCCGCCGCCACCTCCGCGACGAAGTCCTGCTGCCGGTAGTCGATCGCGAGGTCCGCACCCGCGTCGCGACAGGCCTGCGCCTTGGCGGCGTTGCCCACGGTGGTGAAGACCCGCGCCCCACGGGCCTTCGCGAGCTGGATCGCGGCAAGACCGATCCCCGAGGAGCCGCCGTGCACCAGCAGGGTTTCGCCCGCTGCGAGTCTGCCGCGCTCGAACACGTTGGTCCAGACGGTGAAGAAGGTCTCGGGCAGCGCCGCGGCCTGCAGCAGCGAGAACCCGCGCGGGACCGGGAGCACCTGCCCGGCAGGCACCGCGACGTACTCGGCATAGCCGCCCCCGTTGCACAGCGCGCAGACCAGGTCGCCGATCTTCCACTGCTCCACACCCGCCCCGATCGCGACGATCTCGCCGGAGACCTCCAGCCCGAGCAGCGGGGAGGCATCGGGCGGCGGCGGGTAGCGGCCCTCGCGCTGGATGACATCCGGGCGATTCACCCCGGCCCAGGCGACCCGCACCAGGACCTCGCCGTCGCGCAATTCGGGCAGCGGTCCGGTCCTGATCGCGAGCACCGAGGGCGGGCCGCCGGCGCCGTGGTCGACGTGGCGCATCGAAGCGGGAAGGGTCATGCCATTCTCCTGGTTCCGTTGTGTGTCGGCAGGGCCGCCGGGCGCAACACGCGCACCGGCGGCGAACCTCCTTATGATGCACGGCGATGAAGCCCGTTGACACCCCGGCCGCCGGCGACCCCGCCGAGCGCCTGATCGCCGCCGCCCGCCGGCTGGCAGACGCGCTGGACCTCCTGCGCTTCGCGCCGCCGGTGACGCACGTCTACAACCCCCTGCGCTATGCCTGGCCCTCCTGGGAGGCCTACCTGCGCCGTTACGGCAGCAGGCCCAGACGCGTGGTCTTCCTCGGGATGAACCCCGGCCCCTTCGGAATGATGCAGACCGGCGTGCCCTTCGGCGAAGTCGCCGCGGTGCGCGACTGGATGGGAATCGAAGCGCCGGTGAGCGTACCTGCGATGCAGCACCCGAAGCGGCCGATCGAGGGTTTCGCCTGCCGGCGCTCCGAGGTCAGCGGACGCCGCCTCTGGGGCTGGGCCGCGGCCCGCTTCGGCAGCGCCGAGGCGTTCTTCGACGAGTGCTTCGTCCTTAACTGGTGCCCGCTCGTCTTCCTGGAAGCATCGGGGCGCAACCGCACGCCCGAGCAGTTGCCGGTCGGCGAGCGCGAGCGCCTGCAGGCGGCCTGCGACGGACACCTGCGCGAGGCGCTCGACGCACTGCGCCCCGAGTGGGCGATCGGGATCGGCGGCTTCGCGCGACGGCGCCTCGAGGTCGCGCTCGCGGACTGCGCGCAGGCGCCCCGCATCGGCCAGGTGCTGCACCCGAGCCCCGCCTCGCCGGCGGCCAACCGCGGCTGGAGCGAAGCGGTCGACCGCACCCTGGACGAACTCGGCGTCTTCGAGCGCCCCCGCTCCTGAGCGCAGCCGACCCGCCAGGCGTCGGGCGCGGCCGTCTCCGCGCCCGCGCCGGGCTTGCGGCCCAGCGTTGACGATAGAATCGGCGTGTACGCAAACGCAACACGCAGGAAGCTCCGCGGATGCCGACCTTCACGATCAGCGAGCTCGCACGCGAGTTCGGCGTGACTCCTCGTGCGATCCGCTTCTACGAGGACCACGGCCTGCTGTCTCCGACCCGAACCGGCACCGGCGGCCGGCAGCGCAGCTATTCCCAGCGCGACCGCACGCGGCTGAAGCTGACGCTGCGCGGCAAGCGCCTGGGGCTTTCGCTGTCGGAGGTCCGCGAACTGGTCGACATGTACGACTCGCCCGCCGACACCGCCGCGCAGCTCACCGCCTTCCTCGCGGTGCTGGCCGGGCACCGCAGGACGCTCGAGCAGCGCTTCCAGGACCTGCGCGAGACCCTCGCCGAGATCGACACCCACGAGCGGCGCGCCCGCGCGCTGCTGGCACAGGCACCCCGCCCCGAACAGGAGGACACCCCATGCTGACGATTCCCGGGCTGAAGTTCGACCTCGGCGATGACGTCGAGATGCTGCGCGAGTCGCTGCAGCAGTTCACCGCGCGCGAGATCACCCCGCGGGCCCGGGAGATCGACCGCGACGACCAGTTCCCGATGGACCTCTGGCGCAAGTTCGGCGAGCTCGGCGTGCTGGGCATGACCGTTCCCGAGGAATACGGCGGCACCGACATGGGCTACCTGGCGCACGTGGTCGCGCTCGAGGAGATCTCGCGCGGCTCGGCCTCGGTGGGCCTGTCCTACGGCGCGCACTCCAACCTGTGCGTCAACCAGATCAACCGCAACGGCACCGACGCGCAGAAGCGCCGCTACCTGCCGAAGCTGGTGTCCGGCGAGCACGTGGGCGCACTCGCGATGTCCGAACCGAACGCCGGCTCCGACGTGGTCTCCATGAAGCTGCGCGCCGAGCGCAAGGGCGACCGCTGGGTGCTCAACGGCACGAAGATGTGGATCACCAACGGCCCGGACGCCGACGTGCTGGTGATCTACGCCCGGAGCGACCCCGCTGCCGGCCCGCGCGGCCTCACCGCCTTCCTGGTGGAGAAGACCTTCAAGGGCTTCTCGGTCGCACAGAAGCTGGACAAGATGGGCATGCGCGGCAGTCACACCGGCGAACTGGTCTTCGACGACTGCGAGGTTCCGGTCGAGAACGTGCTCGGCGGCGAGGGCCGCGGCGTCAACGTGCTGATGAGCGGGCTGGACTTCGAACGGGCAGTGCTCTCGGGCGGTCCGCTGGGGATCATGAGCGCGTGCATGGACGTGGTGGTTCCCTACGTGCACGAACGCAGGCAGTTCGGCCAGCCGATCGGCGAGTTCCAGCTGATGCAGGGCAAGCTCGCGGACATGTACACCACGATGATGGCCTGCCGTGCCTACGTCTACGAGGTGGCCCGCCAGTGCGACCGCTCCCGCCGCGGCGAGGTCGACGTGCGCAGCCTGCGCAAGGACGCCGCCGGCGCCATCCTCTACGCGGCCGAGAAGGCCACCTGGATGGCGGGCGAGGCGATCCAGTGCCTGGGCGGCAACGGCTACGTGAACGAGAGCCCGACCGGCCGCCTGTGGCGCGACGCCAAGCTCTACGAGATCGGCGCGGGCACCTCCGAGATCCGCAGGATGCTGATCGGCCGCGAGCTCTTCGCCGAGACCGCCTGAGCGCAGGCGCACCAGCCGGCACACCCGCCCAACGCCATCAGGAGAACGCAGGCAGATGCCCGGGCAACATGCCTTTGCGATCGCGCGCGCCATGCTCGCCGGCTTCGACCGGCACTACGCGCTGTTCCGCTACAACGCGCAGCAGGCCAAGGCGCGCTTCGAGCGCGGCGACTGGCACGGGATCCGCAAGCTGGCCCGCGAGCGGATCGACTTCTACGACATGCGCGTGCGCGAAGCGGTGCAGCGCATCGGCTCCGAGTTCGGCGCCAGCCTCGGCGACGAGACCCTCTGGCCGCAGGTCCGGCGGCACTACGTGCTGCTGCTCGCCGAGCACCGGCGTCCCGAACTCGCCGAGACCTTCTTCAACACGGTGTGCACGAAGCTGCTGGACCGCTCCTACTTCCGCAACGACGTGATCTTCGTGCGCCCGGCGGTCTCGACGCAGTACCTGGACAGCGAGCCGATGTCCTACGGCGTCTACTATCCGACGCAGGTGGGCCTGAAGGCAGCGATGCGCCAGGTCCTGATCGACGTCGGCTTCGCATGCCCCTTCGTCGACGTGGATCGTGACCTGCGCCTGGTCCGCGAGGCGACCCAGGAGTACCTGGGCGCCGACTTCGAGCCCGCCGGCGACTGCCAGATCCAGATGCTGCGCACCCCGTTCATGCGCAACAAGGGCGCCTACCTGATCGGCAGGCTGATCAACGAGAGCGAGGTCACGCCGCTGGCCATCCCCATCCTGCGCGACTCGCAGGGCAGGCTCTACATCGACGCCGTGCTGTTCGGCACCGAGCGCGTGGAGGCGCTGTTCAACTTCTCGCGCGCCTACTTCATGGTCGACATGGACGTCCCCTCGGCCTACGTGCAGTTCCTGCGCACGCTGATGCCGACCAAGCCGGAGTCCGAGCTGTACACGATGCTGGGGCTGCACAAGCAGGGCAAGACCCTCTTCTATCGCGACCTGCTCGATCACCTGCGCCACTCGAAGGACCGGTTCGTGATCGCCCCGGGGATCAAGGGGCTGGTGATGGCGGTGTTCACCCTGCCCTCCTTTCCCTACGTGTTCAAGATCATCAAGGACAAGCGCGGCAAGGAGATGACGCGCGAGTTCATCCAGGCGCAGTACCGACTCGTGAAGCTGCACGATCGCGTCGGCCGCATGGCCGACACCTGGGAATACGCGGACGTGCCCTTCCCGCGCGACCGCCTCGATCCCGCGCTCGATGCCGAGCTGCGCAGCGTGGCTCCGTCGATCGTCTACGACGACGGCCCCAACCTGGTGATCCACCACGTCTACATCGAGCGCAGGATGGTGCCGCTGAACCTGCACCTGGAGCGCGCCGACCGCGCCGAGCGCGAGCGCGCGATCATCGAGTACGGCGACGCGATCAAGGAGATGGTCGCCGCGAACATCTTCCCCGGAGACATGCTCTACAAGAACTTCGGGGTGACCCGGCAGGGCCGGGTGGTGTTCTACGACTACGACGAGGTCGCCTACGTCACCGACTGCAACTTCCGGCGGATCCCGCCCCCCCGCACCCCGGAAGACGAGATGTCCGCGGAGCCCTGGTACGCCGTCGGCCCGCACGACGTCTTCCCGGAGGAATTCGCGACCTTCCTGCTGGGCGATCCGCAGATCCGCGAGGTCTTCATGAAGCACCACGCCGAACTCCTGGACGCATCGTGGTGGCAGGAGAAGCAGCGTCGCGTGCGCGCCGGCCTGCTCGAGGACGTCTTCCCCTATCCGGACGCGCTGCGTCTGCGCCACCGTCTGGGCGCGGAAACCCGCAGTGCGCACCTTGCATGAGGCCGGAACTGCGGCCGCATGCGTCCCGGGTCGACAAGCGGCCCGGATTGGCTCATGCTGCGATGCACCCAACCCCGGGGGGATCCGCTGCGCGCATGCGCGGCGGCCCGGGATCACCTGATTTTTCACCGTCCCACGGAGATTCCCAATGAGCGATCCCATCGTCATCGTCTCGGCCGCACGCACCCCGATCGGCGGCATGCTCGGCGACTTTTCCGGACTGGCAGCCTATGAGCTCGGCTCGGTCGCGATTCGCGCCGCGGTCGAGCGCGCCGGAGTCAAGGGCGAGGACATCGGCGAAGTCCTCTTCGGCAACTGCCTGATGGCCGGACAGGGCCAGGCGCCGGCCCGCCAGGCGACCCTGGGCGCTGGCCTGCCGCAGTCGGTCGGCGCGGTCACCCTCTCGAAGATGTGCGGCTCCGGCCTGAAGGCCGTGATGTTCGCGCACGACATGCTCGCCGCCGGTACCTTCGACGTCATGGTCGCAGGCGGCATGGAGAGCATGACCAACGCCCCGCACCTGCTGACCAGCGCGCGCAAGGGCTACCGCTACGGCCAGGGCGTCCTCTACGACCACATGGCGATGGACGGCCTGGAGGACGCCTACGATCGCGGCAAGGCGATGGGCGTGTTCGCCGAGAGCTGCGTCGACAAGTACAAGTTCAGCCGCGAGGAGCAGGACAAGTTCGCGATCGCCTCGACCGAGCGCGCGATCAAGGCCAACTCGGACGGCAGCTTCGCCTGGGAGATGGCCCCGGTCACGATCAAGGGCAAGGGCGGCGACGTCGTCATCGACAAGGACGAGCAGCCCTTCAAGGCCAAGCTGGACAAGATCCCCGGGCTGAAGCCTGCGTTCAAGAAGGACGGCACCATCACCGCAGCGAACGCCTCGTCGATCTCCGACGGCGCCGCCGCAGTGGTGCTGATGCGCGCGTCCACCGCGAAGGCCAAGGGCTCGACGCCGATCGCGCGCATCGTCGCGCACTCCACCTTCGCGCACGCCCCCGAGTGGTTCACCACCGCCCCGGTCGGCGCGATCGAGAAGGTGCTGGCCAAGGCCGGCTGGAAGGCCGGCGAGGTCGACCTCTGGGAGGTCAACGAGGCCTTCGCCGCGGTCACCATGGCTGCGATGAAGGAGTTCAGCCTGCCGCACGACAAGGTCAACATCCACGGCGGCGCCTGCGCGCTCGGCCACCCGATCGGCGCCTCGGGCGCCCGCATCCTGGTGACGCTGCTGGGGGCGCTGCGCAAGACCGGCGGCAAGAAGGGCGTCGCGACCCTGTGCATCGGCGGCGGTGAAGCCGTGGCTGTGGCGGTCGAGATGCTCTGACCCCCACCCGCGGTCTGGTCGGGCGCCAGGCGGCGCCCGCAGGCCGCGGCGCCTTCGGCCTGCGTTCGGGGCCTTCGGCGAGGTCCGCCAGGCCCCGACAACTCCAGGAGCTCCGGCAGATGCTGCTGACCCAGGACCAGAAGATGATCCGCGACGCGGTGCGCGCATTCGTCGCCAACGAGATCACGCCGAACGCCGCGCAGTGGGACCGCGACTGCACCTTCCCGGTCGAGGCGCTGAAGGGCCTCGCGCAGCTCGGCTGCTACGGCGTGGCCGTGCCCGAGCAGTGGGGCGGCGCCGGACTGGACTACGTGTCGCTCGCGCTGGTCCTCGAGGAGATCGCTGCGGGCGACGGCGCCACCTCGACGGTGGTGTCGGTCAACAACTGCCCGGTCTGCTCCATCATGATGGCCTGGGCGGACGACGCGCAGAAGCAGCGCTGGCTGGTGCCGCTGGCCAGCGGCGCGATGCTCGGCGCCTTCTGCCTGACCGAGCCGCACGTCGGTTCGGAGGCAGGCGGGTTGCGCACCACGGCCCGGCGCGACGGCGACCACTACGTGCTCGACGGCACCAAGCAGTTCATCACCTCGGGCAGGAACGCGGACCTAGCGATCGTCATGGCGGTCACGGACAAGGCCGCGGGCAAGCGCGGCATCTCGGCCTTCGTCGTGCCCACCGACACCCCCGGCTACCGGGTGGCGGGAATCGAGCGCAAGATGGGCCAGCACGCGTCGGACACCGCCCAGATCGTGTTCGAGGCCTGCCGGGTGCCGGCGGCGAACCTGCTCGGCGAGGAAGGCCAGGGGCTGAAGATCGCGCTCTCCGGGCTCGAGGGCGGGCGCATCGGGATCGCCTCGCAGAGCCTGGGCATGGCGCGCGCCGCGTTCGAGGCGGCGCTGCGCTACTCGAAGGAGCGCGTGGCCTTCGGGCAGCCGATCTTCGAGCACCAGGCGCTGCAGTTCCGGCTGGCCGACATGGCCACCCGGATCGAGGCGGCGCGCCAGCTGATCTGGCACGCGGCCAGCCTGAAGGACGCGGGCGAGCCCTGCCTGAAGCAGGCGGCGATGGCCAAGCTGTTCGCTTCGGAGATCGCCGAGCGCGTCTGCTCGGACGCGATCCAGATCCACGGCGGCTACGGCTATCTCGAGGACTTCCCGGTCGAGCGCATCTACCGGGACGTGCGGGTCACGCAGATCTACGAGGGCACCAGCGACATCCAGCGCATCCTGATCGGGCGGGCGCTGGCGCAGGAGTGAACGGCGGGGCGGTTCCTGCCCTGCCTGCGGCTGGCGGTCGCGCCCGATTGCTGTGCGCCCGTGACTGCGCGGACGAAGAGGCGATGTGAAGGGGCGGGGCGCGTGCGGGTGCTTGCCCCTGCTTCGCAGGGGTTCCCTGCGATGCTCGGCTGCGCAAGAGCACGCGCCCCGCCCCTTCACATCGCCTCTTCGTCGGGACCTCGGTGCTATGCGGAAGGGCACCCCGGCGCTCTCCGGTATCGGAGCAATTCTCGCTGATCCGGCAGCCTGCGGGCTCTGCGCTGGCGCGCGGTGAGGAGTCGTGCCGTGTCGGCCCAAGGCGAGCAACGCAGGCGAGCCGGTCGCCGCAGTCGTCACCGCCCCGCCAGGCCGCCTGGCGAGACCCGCTCCGAGCCGGAGAGCGCCGGCACCACCTGGAACAGCAGCAGTCCGCAGCCGGCGCTCACCGCCGACAGCAGGTAGCCTGCGCGGTAGCCGCCGGTGAGATCGAAGAGCGCACCGCTGGCCCAGGCGCCCAGTGCCGCGCCCACCCCCATCCCCAGCAGCACCAGCCCGTAGATCGCCGACTGCCGGCTGCCGGCGAAGTGGCGCACCGAGAGCACCGCCACCAGCGGGCCACGCGAGCCCTGCATCGTCCCGAACAGCAGCACGAAGGCCGCCAGCAGCAGCATCGACGGCCAGGTCTCCAGCAGCGCCAGCGCACCGATCCCGAGGATCGACGCGCTGTAGGAGACGGTGGCGAAGGGTCGCTCGCCGATCCGCTCGGAGAACCAGCCGGCACCGAGCATGCCGACGATCGACGCCATGCCGGCCACGCCGAAGATGGTCGCCGCCAGCAGCGGGGCGAAGCCCGCGGCCACCAGCCCGGCCACCAGTTGCACGCTGACCGTGAAGGTCGACAGCGAGGTGAAGAACATCACTGCGGTCAGCGCCCAGAATGCCGGGGTGCGCAGGGCCCTGCGGATGGTCCAGGAGTCCGGGCCGGCGGCGGCGCGCCGGGCGCGCGCGAGCGCCGGCGCGCCGGCGGCGATCTGCGCCCAGGGCATCAGCCAGACGGGCAGCACCAGCAGCAGCAGCGCCGCTCCCATCGCCTGGTAGGTGCCGCGCCAGCCGAGCGCCCCGATCAGCGTCTGGGCGAGGGGAGCGAACACCAGCATCCCGATGCCCAGCGCCGCCGACAGCAGCCCCATCGCGGTCGGCAGCCGCGCGTGGAACCAGCGCGTGGCCAGGCTCGACGCCGGCACCAGCCCGAGCAGCGAGGCGCCCACTGCCGCAGCGACCCCGGTGAGCAGGTAGAGCTGCCAGAGCGCGGTCGCGAAGCCGGCGAGCAGGTAGACCGCGCCGAACACGGACAAGCCCAGCGTGTAGCAGATGCGCGGCCCGAAGCGGTCGATCGCCAGGCCCGCCAGCGGGGCCATCGCGCCGCTGGCCAGCATGTAGAAGGAGGCGATCCCGGTCAGCAGCGCACGGTCGCTGCCGAATTCGGCGGCCACCGGCAGCAGGAAGACGGCGAAGCTCTCGCCGATGCCCCGCGACACGGCGTTGGTGACGAAGCAGAAGGCCAGCACCCCGAGGGCCTGACGGCGGACGTCCATCGCAGCGGCCCCCGGGTCGAACGACCGTGTCGCCGGAACTCCGGCGTGGAATTAAACGGTCGATTGTTCAATTCCTGGACTATACTTCACGCTGTCGGCCTCGTCCGCGGAATTCCGTTCCACTTCGACCAGCCTGCCACATGGCCCGCACCACCGGCTCCGACGGTGCTCGCACCGAGGAAGCGATCCGCAGCGCGGCGATCGACCTGATCGCCGCGCATGGCTTCGAGGCGACCACGCTGCGCGCGATCGCCGAGAGGGTCGGCGTGCAGCCCGGCACCATCTACCGCTACTTCCCGAGCAAGGGGCAACTGCTGGTGGAGCTGCTGGTCGAGCACCTGGGCTTCCTGCTGACGCAGTGGGCGCTGGAGCGCCCGGCCACCGACGATCCGGTGGAGCTGCTGCGCGCCTTCGTCGATTTCCACATCCGTTCGCACACGCTGCGCCGTCGCGAGGTCTTCGTCGCCAACATGGAACTGCGCAGCCTCGCGCCAGCCGACCGCAGGCACGTCGTCGGGCTGCGACGCCGCTACGAGGACATTCTCACCGGCATCCTGCAGCAGGGAATCGAGCTCGGCGCCTTCCGCCTGCCCGACGCGCGCATCGCCACCTTCGCGATCCTGGCGATGCTCACCGGCGTGGGCACCTGGTTCCACGAGGGCGGACGCCTGGGCAAGCGCGAACTGATCGACCTCTACACGCGGATGGTGATGCAGTGCGCGGGCGCCGAGACGGTGTCCGCCTGACCCCTGCCGCAATTCCTCCGAACACGCCATCGGCACATCCCGGGAGAGCTCCATTGAAGAAGCTGGAGAGCAAGCTGAACCCCCGCGACCCGCAGTACCAGGCCAACGAGCAGGCGATGCGTCTGCTGGTGGGAGACCTGAGCATGCGCGTCGCCGAGACCGCACTGGGCGGCGGCGAGACCGCGCGTGCCCGGCACACCGCCCGCGGCAAGCTGCTGCCGCGCGACCGCGTGTCGATGCTGCTGGATCCGGGAGCGCCCTTCCTGGAGTTCTCCCAGCTCGCCGCCTTCGGCATGTACGACGACGACTCCCCCTGCGCGGGGATCATCACCGGGATCGGCCGCGTGTCCGGGCAGGAGTGCGTGATCGTGTGCAACGACGCCACGGTCAAGGGCGGCACCTACTACCCGGTCACGGTCAAGAAGCACCTGCGCGCGCAGGAGATCGCCCGCGAGAACCGGCTGCCCTGCATCTACCTGGTCGACTCCGGCGGGGCCAACCTGCCCAACCAGGACGAGGTCTTCCCCGATCGCGAACACTTCGGGCGGATCTTCTACAACCAGGCGAACATGTCCGCGCAGGGCATCCCGCAGATCGCCGTGGTGATGGGCTCGTGCACCGCCGGCGGCGCCTACGTTCCGGCGATGAGCGACGAGTCGATCATCGTGAAGGAGCAGGGCACGATCTTCCTGGGCGGGCCGCCGCTGGTGAAGGCGGCCACGGGCGAGGTCGTCAGCGCCGAGGATCTCGGCGGCGGGGACGTGCACACCCGCCTGTCCGGCGTCGCCGATCACCTGGCCCAGGACGACACGCACGCGCTGGCGATCGCGCGGCGCATCGTCGCCAACCTGAACCGGGTCAAGCCGCAGCCGCTGGCGCTGCGCACGCCGCTGGACCCTGCCTACGCCCCCGAGGAGCTCTACGGCATCATCCCCACCGACGCGCGCAAGCCCTTCGACGTGCGCGAGGTGATCGCACGCATCGTCGACGGCTCCGCGTTCGACGAGTTCAAGGCCCGCTACGGCAGCACGCTGGTCACCGGTTTCGCGCATCTGCACGGCATGCCGATCGGCATCATCGCCAACAACGGGATCCTCTTCTCGGAGTCCGCGAACAAGGGCGCGCACTTCATCGAGCTGTGCTGCCAGCGCCGCATCCCGCTGCTGTTCCTGCAGAACATCACCGGCTTCATGGTGGGGCGCAAGTACGAGAACGAGGGAATCGCACGCGCCGGCGCCAAGCTGGTCACCGCGGTGGCCTGTGCGCAGGTGCCCAAGTTCACCGTGATCATCGGCGGCTCCTTCGGCGCGGGCAACTACGGCATGTGCGGACGGGCATACTCGCCGCGCTTCCTGTGGATGTGGCCGAACGCGCGCATCAGCGTGATGGGCGGCGAGCAGGCGGCGTCGGTGCTGGCAACGGTGCGCCGCGACGGAATCGAATCGCGCGGCGGCAGCTGGAGCGCGGAGGACGAGGAAGCCTTCAAGGCGCCGATCCGCCAGCAGTACGAGGCGCAGGGCCATCCGTACTACGCGACCGCACGGCTCTGGGACGACGGGATCATCGATCCGGTGGACACGCGCACCGTGGTCGCGCTGGGGCTCTCGGCGAGCCTGAACGCGCCGATCCCGGAGACGAAGTTCGGCGTGTTCCGGATCTGAGCGCGCCCGATCAACCGCAGCCTGCAAGACCGGGCGAGGACAGGATGACCTACACCACCATCGAAACCGAGCTGACCCAGGGCGTCGCCCTCGTCTGGCTGAACCGTCCCGACCTGCGCAACGCGATGAACGACGTCCTGATCGACGAGATCACCGACGCGACCCGGCGCGCGATCGACGACGACCAGGTGCGCGCGATCGTCCTTGCCGGGCGCGGCAAGGCCTTCTGCGCCGGCGCCGACCTCGCCTGGATGGCAAGCGGGCGCGCGATGAGCGCCGGTGAATCGCTCGACGACTCCATGCGGCTCGCCAGCCTGCTGCGCCTGCTGCACGACAGCCCGAAGCCGACAGTCGCCCGCGTCCACGGGCCGGCCTTCGCCGGGGGCATGGGCCTGGTCGCCGCCTGCGACGTCTCGATCGCCTCCGCCGAGGCGCGCTTCTGCCTGTCCGAGGTCAAGCTCGGTCTCGTCCCCGCGATGATCAGCCCCTACGTGGTCGGCGCGATGGGCCGCCAGCACGCCCGCAGGTACTTCGTGACCGGCGAGGTCTTCGACGCCGCCGAAGCCTGGCGGATCGGCTTCGTGCACGAACTCGTGCAGCCCGACGAGCTCGACGCCCGCGTCAGCGAGATCGTCGGCCACCTGCTGGCCGGCGGTCCGAAGGCCCTTGGCGAGTGCAAGCAGCTGGTGCGCGAGGTCGCCGGCCGCCCGATCGACGAGACGATCGGCTACGAGACCGCAGCGCGCATCGCGCGGGTGCGCCGCACCGACGAGGCCCAGGAGGGCATCGCTGCCTTCTTCGAGAAGCGCCGGCCCGCCTGGGTCCCCGCCGAACCGGCCGCCTGAGAACGACATCCCCGGAGAACCCAATGTTCGACAAGATCCTGATTGCGAACCGCGGCGAGATCGCCTGCCGGGTGGCCGCCACCGCGCGCCGGCTCGGCATCCGCACCGTCGCGGTCTACTCGGACGCCGATGCGCGCTCGCGCCACGTCGCGGCCTGCGACGAGGCCTGGCGGCTCGGTCCGGCGCCGGCGCGCGAGTCCTACCTGCGCGATGACGCGATCATCGAGATCGCGCTGCGCACCGGAGCACAGGCGATCCACCCCGGCTACGGCTTCCTGTCCGAGAACGAGCGCTTCGCGCGGGTCGTCGCCGAGCGGGGCCTGGTGTTCATCGGCCCGCCGGCCAGCGCGATCGCCGCGATGGGCAGCAAGTCCGCGGCCAAGGCGCTGATGGAGAAGGCCCAGGTGCCGCTGGTTCCCGGCTATCACGGCAGCGAGCAGGACCCTGGTTACCTGAAGGGACAGGCCGACGTGATCGGCTACCCGGTGCTGATCAAGGCCAGCTCCGGCGGCGGCGGCAAGGGGATGCGCATCGTCCACAAGCCGGCCGACTTCGACGCGATGCTGGCCTCGTGCAAGCGCGAGGCGAAGAACGCCTTCGGCGACGAGACGGTGCTGATCGAGCGCTACGTCCAGCGTCCGCGCCACGTCGAGATCCAGGTCTTCGCCGACACGCAGGGCAATTTCGTCCACCTGTTCGAGCGCGACTGTTCGGTGCAGCGCCGCCACCAGAAGGTGATCGAGGAGGCGCCCGCCCCCGGGATGACCCCGGAGCGGCGCCGCGCGATGGGCGAGGCGGCGGTGGCGGCGGCGCGCGCAGTGGGCTACGTGGGCGCGGGCACCGTCGAATTCATCGCCGAACCCGACGGCCGCTTCTACTTCATGGAGATGAACACACGGCTGCAGGTCGAGCACCCGGTCACCGAGATGATCACCGGCCAGGATCTGGTCGAGTGGCAGTTGCGCGTGGCCGCCGGCGAGCGCCTGCCGCTGCTGCAGGGCGAACTGCAGCTCGCGGGCCACGCGATCGAGGCGCGCGTGTACGCCGAGAACCCCGAGAAAGGCTTTCTGCCCTCGACCGGGCTGCTGCGCCACATGGCGGCGCCACCGGCAGTGAACTTCACGGTCGGCGCATCGGTCGGCGCATCGGGCGGCGAGCCGGCGGGCGTGCGCATCGACAGCGGCGTGCGCCAGGGCGACACGATCACCCCCTTCTACGACCCGATGATCGCCAAGCTGATCACCTGGGGGCGCGACCGCGACGAAGCCATCGCACGGATGGGGCGCGCGCTCGCGGATCTCGACGTGGTCGGCCCCGCGACCAACATCGCCTTCCTCAAGCGGCTGATGCGCGCTCCGGCCTTCTCGGGCGCCGACCTGGACACCGGGCTGATCGAGCGCGAGCGCGAAGTGCTGCTGCCGCCCGCAGCGACCCCCTCCCCGACGGTGCTGGCAATCGCAGCGGCCGCGGTCCTGTCGGCCGAGGATCCGAGCGCGCTCGGCGCGAGCGGAGCCGGGCGCGCCGACCCCTGGGCACTGCGCACCGGCTGGCGCCCGAACGGCTGGCAGTCCCGACCGATGAGCTTCCGGCGCGGCGATGCCAGCTACCCGGTCACGCTCAGCTACGCGGCGCACGGATGGTCGGTGCGCGCGGAGGACGAAACGCTCCTGCTGTCCGAGCTGAGCTGGGATCCGGACACGCGCCGGCTCGCCGGGCTCGTCGGCGACACGGCCTTCGCGGTGCGCACGGTGCTCGAGGGCGAGACGCTGCACCTGTTCGGCCCCGACGGCCCGCAGCAGCTCGGCTACGCACCCCCGCTGGCCCACGCCGGCGACGACGCCGCCGAGGGCGGCAGCCTGGTCGCGCCGATGCCCGGCAAGGTGGTCGCGCTGCTGTGCGCACAGGGCGACCGCGTCTCCCGGGGCCAGCCCCTGCTGGTGATGGAGGCGATGAAGATGGAGCACACGATCAGCGCCCCTGCCGACGGCGAGGTCACCGGCCTGCCCTTTGCCCTCGGCGACCAGGTCGACGAAGGCGCGCAGCTGATCGGGTTCGCGCCGGCCTGAGTGCCCGGGGCGCATCGAAGATTCCTGGAATCCAAGGCCACGAAGGAGCCGAGAATGAACCTCCCCTCCCAGGTCCACATCACCGAGGTCGGTCCGCGCGACGGGCTGCAGAACGAGAAGCAGCCGGTGCCGGCGGCGGTCAAGGTCGAGCTGTGCGAGCGGCTGCTCGCCGCGGGCATCGACCACTTCGAGGCCACCTCCTTCGTCTCCCCGAAGTGGGTGCCGCAGATGGCCGACGCCGCCGAGGTCATGGCCGCGCTGCCCCGCCCGAAGGGCGTGATCGTCTCGGTGCTCACGCCCAACCTCAAGGGCTTCGAGTCGGCACTGGCAGCCGGTGCAAACGAAGTGGTGATCTTCGGCGCCGCCAGCGAGGCCTTCTCGCAGCGCAACATCAACTGCTCGATCGCCGAGAGCATCGAGCGCTTCAGACCGGTGGCCGAGGCGGCCCAGGCGAACGGGCTGCGCCTGCGCGCCGCACTGTCCACCGCCTTCGGCTGCCCCTACCAGGGCGAGGTGCCGGTGAGCGCAGTGGTCGACGTGGTCGAGCGACTGCGCGACCTCGGCTGTGACGAGATCGGCATCGCCGACACCATCGGCGTGGGCACGCCCGGCCAGGTGCGGCGCGTGATGGAGGCCGCCGCGCGCGTCTACCCGATCGCACAGATCTCCGGCCACTTCCACGACACCTACGGCCAGGCGCTCGCCAACATCCTCGCCTGCCTGCAGATCGGCGTTGCCCGCTTCGACAGCTCGATCGCCGGGCTCGGCGGCTGTCCCTACGCAAGGGGCGCCACCGGCAACGTCGCCACCGAGGACGTGGTCTACATGCTGCACGGGCTGGGCATCCGCACCGGGCTGGACCTGGACCGGCTCGTGGACGCCGGCCAGTGGATCTCCGGCTTCCTCGAACGCAAGAGCCTGTCGCGCGCAGGGAACGCAATCGCCGCGAAGCGCCAGCGCGAGCAGAGCGAGGCGGAGCGCTCCGCGTGAGCACGGAATCGGGCACGAGCGCACGCCCCGTGCCCTCGCCCTGCGTCTCGATCTGCCGGATCGACTCCGCCAGCGGCTGGTGCGAAGGCTGCCTGCGCACGCTCGACGAGATCGCTGGCTGGAGCGCGATGCCCGAGGCCGGCAAGCGCGCCGTGTGGAAGGCCCTGCCGGCGCGACGCGAGGCACTCGACGCCGTCACCCAGGCGCTTTTCGACGAACTCCCAACCCGCGAACCATGAGCCTGCTGCCTTCGACGATGCACGTGATCCAGCGCGACTGGCTCTCGTGCAACCAGGTGCTGTTCTTCGACGACGAGGCTTCAGGCGCAAGCCTGGTGGACTCCGGCTATGCGAAGCACGCCGAGATGACCGTCGCGCTGGTGCAGCGGGTGCTCGCGCAGCGCGGCTGCTCCGCGCGGGGGTTGCGCCAGCTCGTGAACACGCACCTGCACTCCGATCACTGCGGCGGCAACGCGGCGATCGCGCGGGCCTTCCGATGCCCGATCTTCGTGCCCGCATCCCAGCTCGACGCAGTGCGCCGATGGGACGAGGAGATCCTCACCTTCGCCGGCACCGGCCAGCGCTGCGAGCGCTTCCACGCCGAAGGCGGGATCGAGCCCGGCCAGACCCTGCTGCTCGGCCAGGCGCGCTGGGAGGTCCACGCGGCCCCTGGACACGACCCGCACTCGCTGATCCTGCACTGTCCCGAGCACCGCGTGCTGGTCTCGGCCGACGCCCTGTGGGAGAACGGGTTCGGCGTGATCTTTCCCGAACTCGAAGGCGAGTCCGGCTTCGCCGAGCAGCGCGCCGTCCTCGAGCTGATCGAAGGCCTGGACGTCGAGCTGGCGATCCCCGGCCACGGCGCGCCGTTCGCGGACGTGCGCGGTGCGCTGGAGCGCGCCAAGCGCCGCCTGGACGCGATGCACGCGGACCCTGTCCGCAACGCGCGCAACGCGCTGCGCGTGCTGATCAAGTTCCTGCTGCTCGACCGGGAACGGGTCGAGTTCGAGGCGTTCGCACACGACCTGCGCGACGCCGCAGTGCTCAGGAACTCGGGACGCCTGATGGGCATGGACCTGCGCGAAGCGCTCGAATGGGGCGTGCGCGAGCTCGAAGCCCAGGGGCAGCTCGTCCGCGACGGCGGCTGGCTCGTGAACCGGGACCCCTGAACCGGGGTGCCGACGCAGGATCCGTCAGTCGTACTTGCGCGCGTCCTCGATCACCTTGCCGTCGTTGGGCAGGCTGCCCGGCAGCACCAGCTGTACCTCGCCGCGCAGCTTGGTCACCTCGCGCACCGTCTCGGCGACGCGCGCGGCCAGCCCTTCTGGGGCGACGCCCACCTCGCAGTGCAGGGTCATCGCGTCGTTGGCCATCTCGCCGGTGATCACCAGCCGCGCCCGCGAGACCTCCGGGTGGCGACGGACAACCTCCGCGATCTGCCCCGGGTGCACGAACATCCCGCGCACCTTGGCGGTCTGGTCGGCGCGGCCGAGCCAGCCGCGGATGCGCACGTTGGTGCGCCCGCAAGGCGAGCGGCCAGGCATCACGGCGGACAGGTCCCCGGTGCCGAAGCGGATCATCGGATAGTCCGGGTTGAACGAGGTGACCACGACCTCGCCGACCTCGCCGTCGGTCACCGGCTCGCCGGTGCCGGGCCGGACGATCTCGAGGATCAGGTCCTCGTCCAGGATCATCCCCTCGAGCGCCTCGGACTCGTAGGCGATCAGGCCGATGTCCGCGGTGCCGTACCACTGCAGCACGGTCTCGATTCCCTGCTCGTGGAACCAGGCGCGCAGGCTCGGCGGCAGCGCCTCGGCCGCCACCAGCGCGCGCTTGAGGTTGGAGATGTCGGCGCCGGTCTCGCGCGCCTTCTCGACGATGATGCGCAGGAACGAGGGCGTGCCCGCATAGGCATCCGGGCGCAGTGTGCGGATCACCTCGATCTGCTGCTCGGTCTGCCCGATTCCCGCGGGGATCACCGCGCAGCCCAGCCTGCGCGCGGCGAGGTCGACCATCCAGGCGCCCGGCGTCAGGTGGTAGCCGAAGCAGTTCTGCACCACGTGGCCGGGACGGATTCCCGCCGCCCACAGCGCACGCGCGCTGCGCCAGGGGTCGTCGCGCGCGCCCTCGGGGTCGAAGATCGGGCCGGGCGACATGTACAGGTGGCCCATGCGCCCGGGCGGCACCGTGGTCAGTCCGCCGAAGGGCGGGTCGGCCTGCTGCAATTCCTTCAGGTCGGACTTGCGCAGCACCGGAAGTTCAGCCAGCGCCTTGCGCGAGCTCACCGCCCTCGGATCGATGCCGGCCAGCAGCCGCGCCCAGCCCGGAGCCTCCTGGATCGCACCTGCGATCAGGCCTGGCAGACGCGCCATCAGCGCACCTTCACGCGCCTCCGGGGCGCGCGTCTCGAGATCGTCGAAGTAGTTTGTCATCTCAGAGCCAGCGCTTGCGCCGCTTGTAGGACTTCAGGTTCTTGAACGACTTGCGCTCCTCGCCACCACCGCCGCCCAGGTAGAACTCCTTGACGTCCTCGTTGTTGACCAGGTCTTCCTGCGCACCGTCCAGGACCACCTTGCCCGATTCCATGATGTAGCCGTAGTTCGCCACCTTCAGCGCCATCCGGGCATTCTGCTCGACCAGCAGCATCGTGATGCCCAGTTCGCGGTTGAGCTGCCGGATGATGTCGAACACCTCCTTGACCAGCAGCGGCGACAGACCCATCGAGGGTTCGTCGAGCAGGATCATCTTCGGGCGCGCCATCAGTGCGCGACTGATGGCGAGCATCTGCTGCTCGCCTCCGGACAGGTAGCCGGCCAGGCCGGTGCGCTCGCGCAGGCGCGGGAAGAAGTCGAAGACCATGTCGAGATCGCGCCGGATCCCGTCGCGGTCGCGGCGCGTGAACGCCCCGAGCCGCAGGTTCTCGATCACCGTCATGTCCTCGACGATCCGGCGCCCTTCCATGACCTGGAAGATGCCACGGCGCACGATGTCCTCGGGCGCCAGGTTGGCGATCTCCTCGCCCATGAAGCTCACGTTGCCGCGCGTCACCTCGCCGTCCTCGGTGCGCAGCAGGCCCGAGATCGCCTTCAGCGTGGTCGACTTGCCCGCTCCGTTGGGACCGAGCAGCGCGACGATCTCGCCTTCGGGAACTGCGAGGCTCACGCCCCGCAGCACGAGGATCACCTCGTCGTAGACGACCTCGATGTTGTTGACCGCGAGGATCGGCGCCCTGGCAGGGGCCGGCGGCTCGGCGAGCGCCGCGCCGCCGGGCATGGACACGGTTTCGGTCATCAGGACTGCTCCGCTGTGCTGCAGATGCGCCCCTGCCCGACCCCCGGGCCGTGCAGGGGCTGCGGGCTCACCAGCCGAGCCACTCGGCCTTGCGCGGGATCTCCGCTTCGCCGACCTTGGCGATCGACTGCTGACCGCCCTTGGAGCTGGCGCGATAGATGAAGACCTTGGTGGTGCCGCGGTGGTCCTCGGCGGTCCAGGTCGACGGGATGCACACGCCCTGCAGTTCCGCCGGGACGTGATCCTTCATCTTCTCCATGGCCGCCTTGATGTTCGGCCCGGTGACGCCGCCGGCCTTGGCCGCCGCCGCCATCGCGTCGCGCATGTAGAAGACCGAGCAGACCCCGCGCATGTAGTGGACCGGGCGGTACTCGTTGCCCGACGGGTCGGAGATCTTCGAGACCTCGCGCACCGTCTTCATGCCGGGCGCGTCCGACTTCCAGTCGGCGCCGCCGACCACGAACATCACGCCGTTGGCCGCGTCGCCCGCGGTCTTGAGCGCGTTCTCGTCCATCGCCCACACGTTGCCCAGGAACTGCGTGCTCACGCCCACGGTCTCGCAGGACTTCAGCAGCGAGATCGTCGAGCCGCCGGTGTTGGCCAGGAACGCGTACTGCGCGCCGGACTCCTTCAGGCTCAGGCACTGCGCCTTGAAGTCGCCCGGCTTGAGCGAGTACTGGATCGCAGGCATCACCTCGAAGCCCATCTCCGCCGCGTACTCGCCACAGGCGGCCTTCGGCGCGTTCGGGTAGGGGTGGTTGTCGCCCAGGTGGACGAACCTGGGCTTGGCGATGTTCTTCTGCTTCGCATCGGCCGCGGCCCACTGCACCAGGGCGCGGCAGCCGTCGGTGTAGGAGGGCCCGTAGAAGAAGTTGTAGGGCGCAGCCTTCGAGCCCTTGGGCCCCTTGCCGGTCGGGTCGGTCAGGTGGCCCGAGTACGAGGCCGAGAAGAACGGGACCTTGTCGTTGGCCACGAAGCCCACCAGCGCCTCGGTGTCGGCAGTGCCCCAGCCCTGGATCGCCACGACCTTGTCGGTGCCGACCCACTTCTTGTAGGTGGCGATCGCGCGCGGTGCGTTGTAGCTGTAGTCCACGGTCTCGAACTGCAGCGGCCGGCCGGCAACGCCGCCGTTCTTGTTGACCCAGGCCAGCGCGTCCGCAACGCCCTGGCCGTAGGGACGGCCGACATCGGAGGTGGCTCCGGTGTAGTCGGCGAGGTGGCCGACGACGATCGGATCGGCCGCCGAGGCAGAGCCTGCTCCGAGCGCGAATGCCGCTGCCGCGGCTGCGAAAACGGTGGTCTTCATCATCTGTCTCCTCTGGTGGATCACGGAACGGGATCGTGGACCCGCACCTTTCGCGAGAACGCCCCGCATGCGCTTGCTCATGGTCGGTCGCCGCCAGCGACGGCGCCGTCTGGTCAGTAAGAGAAGGGGTAGAGCTTCCAGTAGGCCTTGATCATCTTCCAGCGGTGCGCAAGCCCGTCGGGCTCGAAGATCAGGAACAGCACGATCGCCAGCCCGATCGCGCCCTCCTTCAGGAAGGCGATTCCGTCGGTCAGGGCCGGGAACACGGAGCCTGCCGACTGCGCGAGCGCCTGCACGACCTCGGGCAGCAGCACCATGAAGGCGGTGCCCATCAGCGTGCCCATCACGCTGCCGAGCCCTCCGATGATGATCATCCCGAGGAACTGGATCGACAGCAGGATCGTGAAGGACTCGGCCGACACGAAGCTCAGGTAGTGGCCGAAGAGCGCGCCGCCCACGCCGGCATAGAAGGCGGAGATCCCGAAGGACAGCACCCGGTAGCGGGTCAGCCCGATGCCCATGATCTCGGCCGACAGGTAGTGGTCGCGCACCGCGACGAAGGCCCGTCCGTCGCGCGTGCGCAGCAGGTTCGCGCCGGCCAGGTAGAGCACGACCAGGTAGGCCAGCACCACGTAGAAGTAGTGCCGGTCGCCGGAGATCTCGTAGCCGAACACGCTGAACGGCTGAGCGATCGTGCCTGCCGAGCCGCCGGTGAACCAGTCGGCGCGCGAGAAGAAATCCTCGAGGATGAACTGCGCCGCGAAGGTGGCGATCGCCAGGTACAGCCCCTTGATGCGGGCCGCAGGCAGGCCGAACAGCATGCCGACGAAGGTGGTCAACATCCCGGCCAGCGGGATCGACCAGAACACCGGCACGCCCACGCTGTTGTTCAGCCAGGCCGACGCGAAGGCGCCGAAGCCGAAGAACGCGGCGTGCCCCAGCGAGATCTGCCCGGTGAATCCGACCAGGATGTTCAGGCCCAGCGCGGCGATGCCGTAGTAGCCGATCTGGATCAGCATGTTCAGCTGGTAGGCGCTGAGCAGTTCGACGCCGCCGATCTTCAGCGGCGCCAGGCACAGCAGCAGCACCGCCGCGATGGCGAAGGCGCGCGACGCCGGGGTGGGGAAGATCGTGGTGTCCCGGCGGTAGTCGGTCTTGAACTGGCCGCAGGGGATCAGGGACGCGGAGTGACCGGCCATGGACTAGATCCTCTCGATCTGCTTCGTGCCGAACAGCCCGTAGGGCTTGACCATCAGGATCACGATCAGCGCG
>CAUJHG010000006.1 GCA_963204785.1 Pseudomonadota bacterium
CGACTGAGTAACCGTCTTCCGAGTCAAGCGCCGTGAAGCGAGTTGTCCCAGGGTTTTTTGGTGCGGACCATAGCGTTGAGCGTGGTCAGCAGTTTGCGCATGCAGGCCACCAGTGCGACCTTGGGCAGCTTGCCGACGGCGAGCAGCCGGTCGTAGAAGGCCTTGATGACCGGGTTTCGTCGGCTGGCGGTGAGTGCGGCCATATAGAGCACTCGCCGCACATCGAATCGACCGCCCTGGATGCGTCGTCGGCCTTTGCTGGAGCCGGAGTCATTGGCCATCGGCGCGATGCCCACCAGGGCAGCGATCTCTCGCCGATTCAGCCGCCCGAGTTCGGGCAACTCGGCGATCAGCGTGGCGCTGGCCACTGGGCCGATACCGCTGGCCGACTGCAGCAACGCATCGAGTTCGCTGAAATGCTTGCCGACATGCGCCACCATCTGCGCCTCGATGTCGTCGAGCTGCGCCTTGATTGCCGCGATGATGGCCTCGATGCTGGGGTGCAGCCCCTTGGGCGTGATCTGCAGCCGCTGCCGCTCGCTGAGCAACATGGACAGCAGTTGCCGCCGCCGCGTGACCAGCGCGGCCAGCCACTGTTGCTGCTCGCCGGTGAGCGGGCGCAGGAAGCGGGCGAGATCCTCGCGGCGCAGCAGCACCGCGGCGAACTCCGCCAGCATGCGCGCGTCCACCGTGTCGGTCTTGGCCAGGCGGCCCATCGACTTGGCGAAGTCGCGTGCCTGGCGCGGATTGACCACCGCCACGGCCAGTCCGCCGGCCTGCAGCGCACACGCCAGCTCGGCCTCATAGCCGCCAGTGGCCTCCATCACCACCAGTGCCACATCCAGCGGCTTGAGCGCCGCCGTCAACGCCGAGTGAGCCTCGGCCTGGTTGTCGAACCGCTGGGCATCGAGCTTGGCGCCCAGCACCGAGACATCGACGTGTGCCTTGGCAACGTCGATGCCCACCACCACCACTGAGGAAGCAGACATGGTCTTCGGATCCCTTGCTTGTGCATGCGCGCTCGAACAAGCCGGCGCGCGTAACCGTTCGGGCTTCAGAAAGACCAGCACGGCGGCCGTGCGTTCTGTACTCAGTCACGGGCTCGATCACCCCAGCCGCTACCAAACTGCACGGGCCGGTCTGGCCGCCTCAACGGCGCTCAGACTCTACCGTGTTGGTCTGGTCTGAACATACAAGCCGCCACGGGCTTGACGATGGCAGCAGCAATGGGCGCGGAAACGGGGACCGACTCGCTGACCGGCGCCTGGGGAGCCACAGCGGCGACCGGAGCAGGCGAGGCGCCGGCCGCCGCGGTGGCCGCAGGCGTCACGCCCCTGGCCGCCTCGGCCAGGGCTGCGGCACGGACCGATGCCAGGAGTTCCAGGTTCTCGCGAGTGCGTTTGTTGCGCGAATCCAGCACGAGCGAGCGCTTCGGGGTCGCCCAGGCCTCATCGAGCTGACCCGCCTTGAGCTGCGCAAAGCCGAGGTTGTTGAGCACGTGCGGAGCTTCCGGCGTGATCACCAGCGCGGCCCGGAAGGCATCGGCCGCCTCAGCGAACCTGCCCTGCTGACCGTAAGCGACTCCAAGGCCGTTGTGGGCCTCGGCGAAACCTCGGTCGAGCTGCAGGGCGTTGCGGAAGCGCTGGATGGCCGCATCGACCCGGCCTTCCGCCAGGTCGATGCGGCCGACCGCGTACTGCCCCGCGGCGGTGCCGGCGGGCTGCTGGACACGGTAGACCGGGGCGACCTCGAGGACGGTGGACTCCGTTTTAGCCAGAGGCATCTGGGCGCACCCTGCAGTCAACGCCACCAAGCCGATACCAAGAATCCACGGGGAGCGCGTTTGATCCCCTGGGGACCAGCCGGAATCGTCCCGACGCGACCAGAGCCTGCGAAAGCCCCGCCTCCGGGCCGTTCAACAGGAGGGTCCGGATTCCATAGTGGTCCAACCGCGCCAGCCAGCCCTCGTGGATGTTCACGATCCTCAGGTAATCGCCGATGACCTGCGGTGGATATGGCGTGTAACGGCCATCGATGAACACTTTCTGCGCCGAATGCAGGTGCGGTCGTCAAGATCCTCGCCGCCCCTCCTTCGCGACGCTTCCGGCAACATCGCGACCCATCGATTCGACCAGGGCAGGATGCTCCAACCCGAAGAACCGCGCGCAAGGAGGGCCGCGAACGCGATCGCCGCCAGGGGGAGATGTCGCATCGAGAACAGGGCCCCACCGGTCATGGCGAAGAGTAGCGTCAGGTCGAGCCAATCGGGGCGCCGTCCGGATCGGCACCGGTGGTTCAGGGGCCGGCAACGCATCCTCTCGGCGCTGCTGGCGTCGCTGGGACTGCCGGGGCAGGCGCGCATCCTGGAGGGTGGGCTCGGGCACCGGCGGCAACCTGCGCATGCTCGCGGGCTTCGGCAGTCCGGGTGGGCCTTCTCCACCTCGTCGTTCAGTGGACGTGGCTGCGCGGGACCGGCTCTACCACAGCGCCTGGGGCATCCAGACACTGGCGGCGTTCGCGCTGGTGGTGATCGGTCGCGGGCCGCGGATCGTGCTCGGCTACTGCGTGTCCTTCATCGTGCTGTTCTACCGCGGACGGCTGCTCGGCTCGGCGCCCAACCAGCCGAACCTGCGCTGCGCGATCTGCGCAACCGGCGGAGCGCTCGCCGAGCGATTGGGGCTGCACTGCCTGCTGGGCATCGGGCTGGTGGTGATCGGGGTGCCGTCGGGCAGCTTCCTGCTGCACCGGTATTGGACTTATCGGTGAGGCGCCGGCCATATTGTGCGAGGCGTGTGCCCGCCCTATATTCTGACCATTCTAGTCAGTTTATAAGGACAACGATGAACTCATGGCAGATCCAGGAGGCGAAGGCCCGCCTCTCCGAAGTGGTGAAGAAGGCGCGCAGCGAAGGACCTCAAGAGCTGACGATGCACGGACGCCCGGTGGCCGTGGTGCTGTCGCGCGAGGAGTTCGATCGCCTCACTGGCGGCTCGCTTTCGCTCGCGGAGTTCATGCGCCGCTCGCCCTTGTACGGGCTGGACGATCTCGAGTTCCCGAGGGATCGCAGCCTCACGCGGGCGACCGAGCTGTGAGCTATCTGGTCGACACCAACGTGCTCTCGGAACTGCGCCGCCAGGCGCCCGATCCGCGGGTGGTCGAATGGTTCGCGCTGCGCCCCCCGGTCACCCTCTACCTGAGCGTGCTCACGCTCGGGGAGATCCGCAGGGGGATCGACGCAGTGCCTTCCGCAAAGCGGCGCGCCGCGCTGGCCGATTGGCTGGAGACCGGGCTGCCCGCCTACTTCTCGGGCCGCATCCTTCCCATCGACGAGCGGGTCGCCGACCGATGGGGCCGGATGCTGGCCGAGGCCGGCCGCCCCCTGCCCGCGATCGACAGCCTGCTGGCCGCCACCGCAGCAGTCCACGGGCTGGCCGTGGTGACCCGCAATGTTCGGGACTTCCAGGGGCTGGGCGTGCCGGTGATCGACCCATGGGCCGGCTCGGATGTCACGCCCTCGAGCGGCCTGCTGGTTCAGGAGCCGCAGGCCGCTCCGCGCCTCAGTGCACCACCCGCTCGAACACGAACTCGCCGCCCTTGAAGTCCACCGGGATCACGTCCTTCGGCCCGAACTTGCCCTCCAGCACCAGCCGCGCCACCGGGTTCTCGATGCGCTGCTGGATCGCGCGCTTGAGCGGGCGCGCGCCGTAGATCGGGTCGAAGCCGGCCCTG
>CAUJHG010000007.1 GCA_963204785.1 Pseudomonadota bacterium
GTGCGCCCACACTTATCGGTTGTTCAATTGTTAAAGATCGCGTCGCTCATGACTCGCTAAGCTCGTCATCAGCAGAGAAACGAGATTATGTCGCTTCCCTTCGACTCTGTCAAGTCGGTGCCCGAAGTCGCTTCGGAGACCTTCTCTCGGAGAGCCACAGCTGCTGCGGCCATCCCGCTGACCGGCTCGTCCGTGGCACTTCGTCGGACCGCGCCGGCAGCGCAGAAGCGAGACTATAGCAGCGTTTTGGAAGGATGTGCAAATCGGCGAGCCGATCGCATCGCGGCCGGCTCGCGCAGGCCAGCCACGAGGGGCGTGGACGGGCGGTTCCCGGGTCGAGTCGGCGGGAGCACGCGAGCTCAGCGGTGCCGAAAGTCCGGCTTGCGCTTCTCGAGAAAGGCAGCCATGCCCTCCTTCTGGTCCTCGGTGGCGAACAGGGAGTGGAACAGTCGGCGCTCGAAGGCGACCCCTTCGGAGAGCGGCATTTCGTAGGCCCGGTTGATTGCCTCCTTGGCCATCATCACCGAGGGCAGCGAATACTCGGCGATGGTCGCAGCGGCGGCCAGGGCCTCGTCGAGCACACGCTCGGCGGGCACCACACGCGACACCAGGCCGGCGCGCTCGGCCTCGGCGGCATCCATGAAGCGCGAGGTGAGGCACAGATCCATCGCCTTGGCCTTCGAGACCGCGCGCGGCAGCCGCTGGGTGCCGCCGGCGCCTGGAATCACTCCCAGCTTGATCTCCGGCTGACCGAACTTCGCGGTCTCGGCGGCGATCACGATGTCGCACATCATCGCCAGCTCGCAGCCGCCGCCCAGCGCGAAGCCGGCCACTGCGGCGATCACCGGCTTGCGCACGCTGCGGATGGTCTCCCAGTTGCGGCTGATGTAGCCGCTCTTGTAGACGTCCATGTAGCTCCAGCCGGCCATCGCAGCGATGTCGGCGCCGGCGGCGAAGGCCTTTTCGCTGCCGGTGATCACGATCGCGCCGATGCCTTCGTCCGCGTCGAAGCCCAGCAGGGCGGCGCCCAGTTCATCCATCAACTGGTCGTTGAGCGCATTGAGCTGCCTGGGACGGTTCAGCGTGACGAGGGCGACGCGGCCGCGGGTCTCGGTGAGGATGGTTTCGTAGCTCATGGGCTTGCTCCTGTCTGGGATGAGGCCGGAAACGGCACGCCTGCGATCATAGCCAGCGCGGGGCGCTGTGCTACGCTCGATCGCGCCTGCCGGCGCGCGCCGGCCCCGTGCCTTGCCCGTCGCCCGTCAGCCCCCCTGGCCATGAACCCGAAGAACGACGTACCAAGCAGCATGCCGACCCTTCCCGCCGTTGCGCGCAAGATGTGGGACGACGACCGTGCCGCCCAGGCGGCCGGCATCGAGCTGATCGAGGTCCGTCCCGGCTACGCGCGGCTGCGGATGCGGGTGCGGCCCGAGCAGCTGAACGCAGTGCAGGTCTGCCACGGCGGCAACGTCTTCATGCTTGCCGACACCACCTTCGCGTTCGCCTGCAACAGCCGGAACCAGAAGACGCTGGCGGCCGGCGCCAGCATCGACTTCGTCGCCCCCGCGCACGAGGGGGACCTGCTCACTGCCGAAGCCGTGGAGCTGCACCTGGGCGGACGCAGCGGCGTCTACGACGTGCGGATCACGAACCAGGAGGGCAGACTGGTGGCGCTGTTCCGCGGCCGCTCGGCGGCGATCAGGGGGCGCTACCTGGAGGCGCCCGAGGGCGCCGACGACGCCACCGTCATGACTGCATCAGCCTCCCCCGAAGCCGAGGCGAGTGTCGCTGGACCCGCTGCCACGGACCCAGCCCGAGCCTTCGCGAAGAGCGGGGACGAATCGCTCACGGCCACCGCCGAGACCGCACCGGACGGCCCGGGGCAGGCCCCTGCGGCAGCGCCTCGATCACTGACACCCTGAAAGGAAGTCCTGTCATGTTCAAAGCTCTCTACCTCGACAAGGGCGCCGACGGCGCCTTCCAGGCTTCGCTGCGCGAACTGGACGACACCGACCTGGGCACCCACGCCGGGGACGGCGATGTCGTGCTGCGGGTCGAATGGTCGACCCTGAACTTCAAGGACGGCCTGGCGCTGACCAACCGCTCGCCGGTGGTGCGCAAGTGGCCGATGGTGCCGGGCATCGATGGCGCGGGTACCGTGGAATCCAGCACGCATCCTGGCTTCTCGGCCGGCGACAAGGTGGTGCTCAATGGATGGGGTGTTGGCGAGACCCACTGGGGCTGCCTGGCGCAGAAGGCTCGCCTGAAAGGCGACTGGCTGATCCGGCTGCCCGAGCCGCTGAGCACACGGCAGGCGATGTCGATCGGCACTGCGGGCTACACCGCGATGCTGTGCGTGATGGCACTGCAGCGTCAGGGCGTGACCAGCGACCAGGGCGAGATCCTGGTCACCGGCGCCGCCGGCGGCGTGGGCAGCGTGGCGATCGCGCTGCTGGCCGCAAACGGGTACAAGGTTGTGGCCTCGACCGGCCGCGCCGCGGAGGCCGACTACCTGAAGGCACTGGGCGCCGCGGAGGTCATCGATCGCAAGGAACTCTCCGAACCGGGCAAGCCGCTGCAGCGCGAGCGCTGGGCTGGCGTGGTCGACTGCGTGGGCTCGCACACGCTGGTCAACGCCTGCGCGCAGACCCGCTACCGCGGCACGGTGGCCGCGTGCGGGCTCGCGCAGGGGATGGACTTCCCCGCGTCGGTGGCGCCGTTCATCCTGCGCGGCGTCCGGCTGATCGGCGTCGACTCGGTGATGTGCCCGGCGGCCGACCGCAACGAAGCCTGGCAGCGGCTCGCCCGGGAACTGGACCTGGGCAAGCTGGAGCGGATCACCACCGAGATCGGACTGAGCGAGGCAATCGCGCGCGGCGCCGACGTGCTGGCCGGCAAGGTGCGGGGACGGCTGGTGGTCGACGTGAATCGCTGAGCCGTCCACGGTTTCCGAACCCAAGGCCTCTTCCTTCGGAGCCCCGATGCCCCGTCCTGCCGCCTCCGCACCGATCCGCTATCGCATCCGTCCGGCCGACCCGGCAGCCCACCTGTTCGAGGTGACGCTGACGGTCGATGCGCCCGACCCGCAGGGTCAGCGCTTCGCGCTGCCCGCCTGGATCCCCGGCAGCTACATGATCCGCGAGTTCGCACGGCACATCGGGCGCGTCGAGGCGCGGTCGGCGGGGCGCAGGGTACGCATCGGGAAGACGGGCAAGCACGACTGGCAGGCGGCCCGCTGCAGAGGACCGCTGGAGCTGTCCTACCGGGTCTACGCCTGGGACCTGTCGGTGCGGGCTGCGCATCTGGACGAGTCGCACGGCTTCTTCAACGGCACGAGCGTGTTCCTGCGGGTGATCGGGCAGGAGACCGAACCCTGTCTGCTGGAGATCGAGGCGCCGCAAGGCGAGGCCTTCGACGGCTGGAAGGTGGCCACCACGCTGGCGCGCGCCGGCGCCCGATTGCATGGATTCGGCGGCTACCGCGCCGCGAACTACGACGAGCTGGTGGATCACCCGGTAGAGATGGGGCGCTTCGCGCTGGGCCGCTTCGAAGCGGCCGGCGTGCCGCACGAGGTGGCGATCACCGGGGTGCACGACACCGACTTCACCCGCCTGAACCGGGACCTCGCGGCGATCTGCGAGGCGCAGATCCGGCTGTTCGAGCCGCGCAGCCGCAAGGCGCCCTTCGATCGCTACCTGTTCATGACCACGGCGGTGGGCGACGGCTATGGCGGACTGGAACATCGCGCCAGCACCGCGCTGCTGTGCTCGCGCAGGGACCTGCCCTGGCCCGGGATGAAGGGCCTGCCCGACGGCTACCGGAACTTCCTGGGACTGGCCAGCCACGAGTACTTCCACAGCTGGAACGTCAAGCGCATCAAGCCGCGTGCCTTCGCGCCCTATGACCTGGACCGCGAGAACCACACGCGGCTGCTGTGGGTGTTCGAGGGCTTCACCTCGTACTACGACGACCTGATGCTCGTGCGCGCCGGCGTGATCGGCGTCGACGACTACCTGAAGGCGCTGTCCGGCACCATCTCGCAGGTGCTGCGCGGCCCCGGGCGCCTCGAGCAGAGCGTGGCGGAATCGAGCTTCGACGCCTGGATCAAGTACTACCGCCAGGACGAGAACTCGCCGAACGCGATCGTCAGCTACTACGCGAAGGGCGCGCTGGTGGCGCTGTGTCTGGATCTCACGATACGCGCGCGCACCGGGGGCCGGCGCTCGCTGGACGACCTGATGCGGCTGATGTGGCGGCGCTACGGCCGCGACTTCGAGCGCGACGGCCAGGGCGTGGGCGAGGACGAACTCCCGGCACTGCTCGAGGAGGCCACCGGGACGGACCTCTCGCGCGAGATCGGCGCCTGGACCGAAGGCACCGGCGAGCTGCCGCTGGCGCCGCTGCTGCAGGCGATGGGCGTGACGCTGACGCTGAAGCGCCCCGGCGGCGACACGCCCTGGATCGGTGCACGGCTGCAGACGCGCGGCGGCGAGCTCACGATCGCCACCGCCTACCGCGACGGCCCAGCGCAGCGTGCCGGCCTGTCGGCCGGCGACGTGATCATCGCTGCCGACGGCCTGCGCGTGGACGAGCCTGGACTGAAGGCACTGCTGGCACGGCGGCGCGCCGGACAGGCACTGCGGGTGCACGCGTTCCGGCGCGACGAACTGATCGAGCGGGAGCTGACGCTGGCCGAGGCGCCTGCGAGCGAGGCCTCGCTGCAGCTCGCGCCGAAGGCCGGAGCATCCGTCCAGCGCCTGCGCGCCGGCTGGCTGGGGTCGGGCAGCAGCGCTGCCGATCGTCGCTGCTGACTGCGAGGCCGGCAGCGGCTCCGAGCCGCCGCCGACCCCATATCGGAGCTCAGCCTTCCCAGAGTTCGAAACGGATGCCGCTCTCGATCAGCGGCAGAACGCTGTCCTGGTTCTCCGTCGACTCGGCGAAGTCCACCAGCATCTGCGCGCGAGTGGTCTGACCGTAGTAGACGCCATTCCACTGCTGGCCGTCGAGCACTGCGATCCAGTACGCATATCCGTCCGCATCCGGATTGCGGCCGAGCACGTTGCGGTAGAGCCCCTGGATGAACTCCTCATTGGTCGAGTTGGCGCCGTAGAGCACCTCGAACTCCTCGCTGCCGAGGAAACCGACGGACATATCCAACACCGACGCACCTTCGTCGAGTTGCGCGATCCAGTAGCCCAGGCCGGGGAGGTCCGGCGCGCGGTCGAGCACCCCGTACATCCGGTAGGCGATCCCGCCGGCACCGTCGATGTCGAAAGCAAGCGCCGCACCATCGGCAAAGACCGCCCGCTCGACTCCGACCAGGAGATCGCTACCCTCACTGCCTGCCTGGTCGATGATCGAGACCACGCCATGCTGATCGATCGAAACGCTGAAAGCCTCGATCGTGCCGCGGTACTCGGCGACGTCCAGCCCGTCGCCGCCGTCGAGCAGATCGTCGCCCCCGCCGCCGGCGAGCGTGTCGTCACCGCCGCCGCCGCGCAGGGTGTCGTTGCCTGCGCCGTCGAAGCGCACATCGTCGCCCTCGAGGCGGTTTGCGCCAGCGTCGCCGATCAGCAGATCGCTGAAGTTGCTGCCCACGACGCTCTCGATCGAGGTCAGCGTATCGTTGCCATCCGCCCCGCTGGCGGCACCGGCGGCAAGGTCGACCGTGACCGACCCCTGCGCAGTCGCGAAGGAGACCGTGTCGTGCCCTTCGCGGCCATCGATGGTGTCGTTGCCCCGGCCGCCGCGAAAGAGGTTGTCACCGGCATCGCCGTAGAGAGTGTCGTCGAACGTCGAGCCATAGACACCTTCGATGCTCTCCAGGGTGTCGTTGCCGTCGCCGCCGGCCGCAGTGCCTGCGGCCAGATCGACGGTGACCGCGCTGGCGCTGCTGCCGTAGTCGGCAACGTCGGTGCCCTCGCCACCGCGCAGCGTGTCGTCGCCGCGGTTTCCGCGCAGCGCCGTGTCCTCGGGCCCGGCGACCAGGAGGTCGTCGAAGTGCGAGCCGTAGACGAGTTCGATTCCACGCAACTGATCGATGCCGAAGGGACCGCTCGCCTGATCATTGGCCAGGGAGAGGTCGACCACGATCGGGCCTGCCGCGCCGGAGTAATCGACGATGTCGAAGTTCGCCCCGCCGACGATCGTGTCGTTGCCGCCGCCGCCGCTGAAATAGTTCAGGTACGCGGAACCGCCGATCAGGAGATCGTCGCCCGAAGTACCGATCACCCCTTCGATCCCGATCAGCATGTCGTTGCCATCGGATGCCGTCGCGGTTCCCGCGCCGAGGTCGACTACCACTCCGGCCGCATCGCCGGCCAGGTAGGAATAGTTGACGAGGTCGCGCTGGAACCATTGGTCGTTGTCACCACCGTCGAGCGTATCGTCGCCGGCTTCACCCTGCAGCGTATCGGCACCCTTGCCGCCGCGCAGCACGTCGTTGCCGAGGCCGCCGACCAGCGAGTTGGGACCGTCGTCGCCGATGATCAGGTCGCCGAACTCGCTGCCGATCACGTTCTCGATCGAGATCAGCGTGTCGTCGCCAGCGCCGCCGGTGGCGATGCCCTGCGACAGATCGACGACGACACCGGAAGATCCGCTCCCACGGTAGTCTGCCGTATCGATGCCGGCGCCGCCGTCCAGGGTGTCATTGCCGCCGCGCCCTCGGAGGATGTTCGCGCCATCGTCCCCGACCAGGAGGTCATCGTGGTTCGAGCCCCGCACGCCTTCGATCGAGATGAGGGTGTCGATGCCGTCGGCGCCGGTGGCGGTGCCCGCAGCCAGATGAACCTGGACCGGACCTGCCGCGTTGGCGTAGTCGGCATAGTCGAAACCGGCCCCGCCATCGAGCGTGTCGTCGCCGCCGTTGCCGCGAAGGATGTTGACGTTCCCGTCGCCGCGCAGGAGGTCGGCATACGCGGAGCCGTACACGCCTTCGATCGAGATCAGGGTGACGCCCGTCGGCGTGCCCAGGAGGCCGTACGATCCGGCAGCCAGATCCACCTCGACGCCCGCGGCCGCCTGGGTGACGCTGACGAAATCGAAGCCGGCGCCGCCGTCCAGCGTATCTGCGCCGCCCCGAGCGCCCAGGACGTCGTCGCCCTCGCGCCCCTGGATCAGGTTGGCTCCCGAATTGCCGAGCAGCGTGTCATTGAACGGGGAGCCGATGATGTTCTCGATGCTGACCAGGACGTCGTTTCCAGCAGATCCGCTGGCGGTACCCGCGGCCAGATCCACGGAAACGGGGCCGGGTGACGAGGTGTAGGCGGCGGTGTCGCTGCCGGGGCCGCCATCAAGGGTGTCATTGCCGGGGCCGCCGGAGAGCACGTCGTTGCCCTCGCCGCCTTCGAGCAGGTCGTGGCCCTCATAGCCGACGAGCGTGTCGTCGCCTGCCAGACCCTGGATCGTGTCAGCTGCGCTCGTACCGTCGATCCATTCCGCACTCGCCGTGCCCGTGATCAGTGCCATGTCCGCCTCCGCTGGATGCCTTCAGTCTTCTGAAGTGATTGTGGATACGTGCTCAGACACGAACGACGGCTCCCGAAGGAGCCGATCGCGCTTGCACGCTCACAAACTCTGCACCAACTCCCCGGCAGCGACAACCCCTCGCAAACGCGGAAGATCTGCGCGCACGGACCTGCGCCGCGCGGATCAGCCGAACAGTTCCTTCAGCGCCCGGCCCGGATCCTCGGCGCGCATGAACGCCTCGCCGACCAGGAAGGCGTCGACGCCGGCGGCACGCATGTGCAGGACGTCCTCGCGCGAGAGGATGCCGCTCTCGGTGACCACCAGGCGGTCGGCGGGAACACGCGGCAGCAGGTCCAGGGTGGTCTGCAGCGAGACCTCGAAAGTGCGCAGGTTGCGGTTGTTGATGCCCAGCAGCGGGGTCTTCAGGCGCAGCGCGCGCTCGAGTTCGCCGCCGTCGTGGACCTCGACCAGCACGTCCATGCCCAATTCCAGCGCGCAGGCCTCGAGTTCGTGCATGCGCGCGTCGTCGAGCGCGGCGACGATCAGCAGGATGCAGTCGGCCCCCATCAGCCGGGCCTCGTAGACCTGGTAGGGATCGATCATGAAGTCCTTGCGCAGCACCGGCAGTTCGCAGGCGACCCGGGCCAGGGTCAGGTATTCCGGTGCGCCCTGGAAGAACTGGCGGTCGGTGAGCACCGACAGGCAGGCGGCGCCGCCGTCCTCGTAGCTGGCGGCGATCGCCTGCGGATCGAAGTGCTCGCGCAGCACGCCCTTGCTCGGGCTGGCCTTCTTGACCTCGGCGATCACTGCGGCATGGCCGGCGGCGATCCTGGCGCGCAGCGCGCGCCCGAAACCACGCGGGCGGATCGCTCCGTGGTCTGCGGCCGAGCGCTCGGCGTCATGGCGCAGCGAAGCGAGGTCGCGTTCGCTCCTGGCCGCGGCGATCTCTTCGTGCTTGACGGCGATGATGCGCTGCAGGACGTCGGACATGATGGTTTCTCAGGCGAATTTCTGCGTGAAGCGCAGGAAGGCGTCGAGCCTGGCGCGCGCTGCGCCGGAGGCGATGGCCTCGCGTGCCCTGGCGATGCCGGCTTCGATCGACGGCACGACGTCCGCCGCGTAGAGCGCCACTGCCGAGTTCAGCGTGACGATCTCGCGGGCGGTGCCGGGGGTGTCGGCCAGCGCCTCGGACAGCATCGCCCTGGATTCTTCGGCATCGCCGACCTTCAGGCCACGGTTGCTGATCATGGCCATGCCGAAGTCCTCGGGATGGATCTCGTACTCGCGGATGCTGCCGTCCTTGAGCTCGCCCACCATCGTGGCCGCGCCCAGCGAGACCTCGTCCATGCCGTCCTTGCCGTAGACCACCAGAGCGTGCCGCGCGCCCAGGCGCTCGAGCACCCGGACCAGGATGCCGACGAGGTCCGGGTGGAACACGCCCAGCAGGATGTTGGGCGCACCCGCAGGGTTGGTCAGCGGCCCCAGGATGTTGAACATGGTGCGCACGCCCAGTTCGCGTCGCACCGCGGCGACGTTCTTCATCGCCGGATGGTGGTTCGGCGCGAACATGAAACCGATGCCGAGTTCGCGGATGCAGTCGGCCACCTGCGCCGGGCTCAGGTTCAGGTTCGCGCCGAGCGATTCGAGCACGTCGGCGCTGCCCGACTTCGACGATACGCCGCGCCCGCCGTGCTTGGCCACGGTCGCGCCGCCGGCGGCGACAACGAACATGGACGCGGTGGAGATGTTGAAGGTGTTGGCGCCGTCGCCGCCGGTGCCGACCACGTCGACGAAGTGCGGACCGCCGTCGACCTCGACCCTGCTGGCGAATTCGCGCATCACCTGGGCGGCGGCAGTGATCTCGCCGACCGTCTCCTTCTTCACGCGCAGGCCCATCAGCAGGGCCGCCGTGAGCGTGGGCGACAGCTCGCCGCGCATGATCATGCGCATCAAATCGAGCATCTCGTCGTGGAAGATCTCGCGGTGCTCGATCGTGCGCACCAGCGCTTCCTGCGGGGTGATCGGCATGGCTGGCTAGTTCTCCAGGAAGTTCTTCAGCAGCGCGTGGCCGTGCTCGGTGAGGATGGCCTCGGGGTGGAACTGCACCCCTTCGATCGCATGCTCGCGGTGGCGCACGCCCATGATCTCGCCGTCCTCGGTCCAGGCGGTGATCTCCAGGCACCCGGGCAGCGAGGCGCGCTCGATCGCCAGCGAGTGGTAGCGCGTGACAGTGAAGGGATCGGGCAGCCCCCGGAAGACGCCCGCGCCGCTGTGCCGCACCGGCGAGGTCTTGCCGTGCATCACCTGCTGCGCGCGCACGACCTTGCCGCCGAAGGCGACGCCGATCGACTGGTGCCCAAGGCACACGCCCAGAATGGGCAGGCGACCGGCGAAGCGCTGCAGCAGCGGCACCGAGATGCCGGCCTCGGCCGGCGTGCACGGGCCGGGCGAGATCACGACGCGCTCGGGCGCCATCGCCTCGATCTCGTCGAGCGAGATCTCGTCGTTGCGCACCGTGTGCACGTCGGCGCCCAGTTCGCCCAGGTACTGCACCAGATTGAAGGTGAAGCTGTCGTAGTTGTCGATCATCAGCAACATCGCAACCTCCTCAATCCAGCCCGGCCTGGACCAGTTCGGCGGCGCGCAGCACCGCGCGGGCCTTGTTCTCGGTCTCCTGCCATTCGCTCTCGGGCACCGAGTCGGCCACCACGCCGGCGGCAGCCTGCACGTAGAGCATGCCGTCCTTGATCACGCCGGTACGGATCGCGATCGCCAGGTCGAGGTCGTCCATGAAGGAGATGTAGCCGCAGGCGCCGCCGTAGATGCCGCGCCTGGTGGGCTCGAGTTCGTCGATGATCTCCATCGCTCGGATCTTCGGCGCGCCCGACAGCGTGCCCGCGGGAAAGGTTGCGCGCAGCACGTCCAGCGGACCGGTGCCAGGTTTCATCCGGCCCTCGACGTTGGAGACGATGTGCATCACATGCGAGTACTTCTCGATCACCATCTGGTCGGTGACCTTGACGCTGCCGATCTCGGCGATGCGCCCGATGTCGTTGCGCGCGAGGTCGATCAGCATCACGTGCTCGGCACGCTCCTTCGGGTCGGCCAGCAGCTCGGCGGCGATCGCATCGTCCTCGGCGGGAGTGCCGCCGCGCTTGCGGGTGCCGGCCAGCGGCCGGATCGTGACGCGGTCGCCGCCATCGGGCATGCGCTCCTGGCGCACGAGGATCTCGGGAGAGGCTCCGACGACGTGGAAGTCGCCGAAGTTGTACAGGTACATGTAGGGCGACGGATTGATCGAGCGCAGTGCCCGGTACAGGGTCAGCGGCGAGTCGCTGAAGGGCTTGCGCAGCACCTGTCCGATCTGCACCTGCATCATGTCGCCCGCCATGACGTAGTCCTTGGCCTTGCGCACCGCCTCGAGGTACTTCTCCTTCGGGAAGTCGCGCTCGGTCGCGGTCTCGTAGCTGCCGCTGCTCACCGGGACGTCGACCGGCTGGCGCAGTTTCAGCCGCAGGTCGCGCAACCGCTTGTGCGCCTTCTGGTAGGCCTCGGGCTCCGCCGGATCCGCATACACCATCAGGTAGATCTTGCCGGCGATGTTGTCGACGATCGCCAGTTCCTCGGTGAGCAGCAGCAGGATGTCGGGCACCCCGATCGGGTCCGGCTTGCGCACGCCGGCCAGCCTTGGCTCGATCCAGCGGACGGTGTCGTAGGCGAAGTAGCCTGCCAGCCCGCCGCAGAAACGCGGCAGCCCCGGGCGCACCGCGACCTTGAAGCGGGCACGGTAGGCATCGACGAAGTCGAGCGGGTTGCCTTCGAAGACCTCGATCACTTCGCCCCTGCGCACCACTTCCGCGCCAGTGGCGGTGGAGCGGATCATCGTGCTGGCGGGCAGGCCGATGAACGAGTAACGGCCGAAGCGCTCGCCGCCCACCACCGACTCGAGCAGGAAGCTGAAGGGCTTGTGCGCGAGCTTCAGGTACAGCGACAGCGGCGTGTCGAGGTCGGCAAAGCACTCGAGCAGCAGCGGAATGCGGTTGTAGCCCTGGGCGGCGATCGCCCGGAATTCGAGTTCGGTCATGCGTGTTCCCCGGGAGTGCGGGCCGTCCTGCGGCCGCGCCGCGCATTGTCCCTCACCGGCGGGCGAGGCTGCGCGATTTCGATGTCGGAAGGGCGTGCGTCGACAGGCAGCGCGACGCGGCGTCGATCAGTGACGCCAGCACCACCAGCGGCTGGACCTGCAGGCCCGAACCTTCGACTCTTCCCGACGAGGACGCATGCTGAAACCTGAGAACTCAGCCCGGAATCCCGGGAGGGTTGCCCGCCGAGTCGCTCGCGTGCCCGAGCGGCTCGATCAGGTGTGCTGCCTCGAGCAGCGAGGCGACTATAGCATCCACGTCCAGAGCGCGCACATCGACGCCCTCGTTGTAGCCGTAGGGCACGGCGAGCACCGGCATCCCGGCGGCGCGCGCGGCGATCGCGTCGTTCATCGAATCGCCGATGGCGACCACCGCCGCAGGGGGCAGCCCGAAGGCCTCGCAGACGTGCACCATCGGCAAGGGGTCCGGCTTCTTGCGGGCCAGCGTGTCGCCGCTGATCACGAGATCGAAGAACCCCGCCAGTCCGCAGCGCGCGAGCAGCGGCGCAGTGAAGGCCGAGGGCTTGTTGGTGACGATCGCCAGCCGCATGCCCTTGTCGCGCATCGCCTCGAGCCCTTCGCGCACCCCGGGATAGAGCCTGGCCTGCCGCCCGTTCTCGCGGGCGTAATGGGCGAGGAAGGCCTGGTAGGCGGGCGCAAAGCGTGCGGGATCCGCCCGTCCGTCGAAGGAGTCGGTCAGCGCACGATGCACCAGCACCTGCGCCCCCTTGCCGACGTAGTGCGAGACCCGCTCGCGCGGCAGCACCGGCTGGCCAGAATCGACCAGCATCGCATTGACCGCGGCCGCCAGGTCATCGATGGTATCGAGCAGGGTGCCGTCGAGGTCGAGGATGACCGCGGCGGCCTGGAGCCGTTGCATGGAATCAGGTCCGGGCTGCAGGGGGCGCCAAGGGTAGCACCGCTGCACCGAGTTCGATGGCAGACTCGCAGACAGGGCGCGGATCTGATGGCGCAGCGAATGCCTGCGCCGGTCGCACCGAAGGATCCCTGCTGCGCCGAGAACGTCCCGGCGCGATGGCGCTCAGCCCGCGAGCGCTGCGCGCAGGCGCTGGATCACGCCGCGATAGCCGCCGTCGGCGTCGGGCGCGCCGAACACCGCCGAGCCGGCAACGAAGGTGTCGGCGCCGGCGGCCGCGATCGCAGCGATGTTGTCCACCTTCACGCCGCCGTCGATCTCCAGGCTGATCGGCTGGCCGCCAGCCGCCAGGTGCGCATCGATGCGCGCGCGCACCTGGCGCGCCTTGGGCAGCGTCCCCGGGATGAAGGCCTGCCCGCCGAAGCCCGGGTTGACCGACATCAGCAGGATCATGTCGAGCTTGTCCATCACGTGGTCGAGCCAGTTCAGCGGCGTGGCCGGATTGAACACCAGCCCGGCCTTGCAGCCCGCCTCACGGATCAGCGACAGCGTGCGGTCGACGTGCTCGGAGGCCTCCGGGTGGAAGGTGATGATGTCGGCGCCTGCCCGGGCGAAGTCGCCGACGATGCGATCGACCGGCCTGACCATCAGGTGGACGTCGATCGGGATGCTGACGTGCGGGCGCACCGCCTCGCAGACCATCGGCCCGACGGTGAGGTTGGGCACGTAGTGGTTGTCCATCACGTCGAAGTGGATCATGTCGGCGCCCGCCGCCTCGACGGCGCGGACCTCCTCGCCGAGCCGGGCGAAGTCGGCCGAGAGGATGCTCGGGGCGATGCGGAAGCTGCGCGGTGCTGGACTCATCGGATCTCGGGGGTGCCGGGCGTCGCTGCGGCGGCAGGCCGGGCGCAGCGCCCGGTGCTGCCCGGGGAATGTGAATAGAATGCGATTCTATCTTTCCGAGCCCGGATGCACCGACCCGTGAGCGAGCGCAGATACGCAATGAAGGTGGCCGTCGAGAGCCGCTACCTGCCCGAGCAGTCCAGGCCCGAGGCCGGCGAATACGCTTTCGCCTACACGGTGCGTGTGACGAACTCGGGGACGGTGCCCGCACAGCTGATCAGCCGTCACTGGATCATCACCGACACCAATGGCCAGGTGCTGGAGGTCAAGGGCTTGGGCGTGGTCGGCAAGCAGCCGCTGCTGGGTCCGGGACAGAGCTTCGAATACACCAGCGGCAGCCAGCTCGCGACGCCGACGGGCTCGATGCACGGAAGCTATTTCTGCGTGGCCGAGGACGGCGAACGCTTCGAGGCGCCGATCCCGGAGTTCGCGCTGACGATGCCGCACACGCTGCACTGAGCACGGCTCACTTGCGACCCTTCATCGTCCACCAGACGAGGACGATCAGCAGGGCGAGGATTCCCGCTGCCTCCAGATAGATGACCCACATGCTCCGTCTCCCTGTGAGGCGCCATTCTAGGGCCTCGGCCTCGGCCACGGCCGCTGCCGCCGTGCTGATCCTCGGCCAGCTCCTGGGCGGTTGCGGGACGCCCGCCCCCCCTGGCGGCGCGCCAAAGGCGGCGAGGGCACCCAGCGCACCGGGCGCTGCGCCGCATCCATCGCCGACGGCACCGGCCACGACACCGGCCGCCGCTGCGCAGGCCGTGACGCCACCGGCTGGCGCCGCCGATTCACCCAGGGCGCTGCCGGGCTGGCACGAGGACGATCTTGCCGGCCTGCGGGGAGCCCTCGAGCGCCAGTGCGCGAGCCCGCGACCGCCGACGCCGTGGCCTGCGCTGTGCGAGGAACTGCGCACCGCGCAGCCGCCGCTGCGCGACTGGATCGCCACCCGCTTTCGTGCACGCCCGCTGGCCGGCGACGACGGCAGCCCGATCGGCCTCGTCACCGGCTACCACGAGCCCGAGCTCACCGGGAGCCTGCAGCGCGAATCCGCAGCGCAGACGCCGCTGCACCGCCGCCCGCCCGAAGCGCTGCTGCGCGAACGCCCGACCCGCGCGCAGATCGAGACCACGGATCTGCTCGAAGGCAGGGAACTGCTCTGGCTGGACGATCCGGTCGAGGCCTTCTTCCTCCAGGTGCAGGGCTCGGGCCGGGTGACGCTGCGCGACGGGCGGGTGCTGCGCGTCGGGTACGCGGGCGACAATGGCCGCGCCTACCGCGCGATCGGTGCGGTGCTGGTGGCGCGGGGCGCGATCCCGGCAGCCGAGGTGGACGCTGCGCGGATCAAGGCGTGGCTGCGGGCGAACCCGGAACAGGCGCCCGCAGTGATGCGCGCGAACCCGCGCTACATCTTCTTCCGCGAACTGCCGCCCGCAGCCTCCGAGGCCGGACCGCCGGGCTCGCTGGGGGTGCCGCTGACGGCGATGCGCTCGGTCGCAGTCGATCCGAAGCGAGTCGCGCCGGGGGCGCTGCTCTGGCTCGACACCACCGATCCGCTGGACCGCGGGCCCCTGCGGCGCCTGGTGGTCGCGCAGGACACGGGGGCCGCGATCAAAGGCACGGTGCGCGCCGACCTCTTCTGGGGCAGGGGCGAGCGCGCCGAGCGGGGCGCAGGCGCGATGAAGCAGCCTGGCCGGCTCTGGCTGCTCGAGCCGCGGCAGTGAGGCCCTGCCCTTCGGCCGACCGCACCCACGCCGCTCAGGACTTCGAGTTCTCGTCGAGCAGCCTGTCGAGCTGGGCCGCAGGGACGTAACCCGGCAGGCGCTTGCCGTTCGGGAAGAAGGTGGTGGGCGTTGCCGTCACGCCGAGCTTCTGTGCGAGCTCGCGCACCTTCGCCAGCGGCGTCTCGCAGCTTCCGGCGTTGCCGGGCACCTTGCCCGAGATCATCAGGTCGGTCCAGGCGCGGACCTTGTCGTCGGCGCACAGCACCTTCTTCGCCTTCGTCTCGGAGTCGGGCGACAGGATCGCGATCACGAAGGTGTAGATCGTGACGTCCTTCAGGGTGGCGATGTCCTTGCGCATCTGCCGGCAGTAGCCGCAGTTCGGATCCTCGAAGACCGCCATCGTCCGCTTGCCGTTGCCGATCACCTGCTTCATGGCGATGCCCAGCGGCAGGTCCTTGAAGTCGATCGCGAGCAGCTCGTCGACGCGCTCGCGGGTCAGGTTGCGGTTGCTGCGGATATCGACCAGGTGCCCTTCGACGAAGGCGTGCTGGCCCTTGTCGTCGACGTAGATGAGCTCGTTGCCGATGCGCACCTCCCAGATGCCTGCGACCGGAGTGCGGCGCAGTTCGTCGACCTTGTAGCGCCCCGCAAGCCAGGTCTCGACCCCCGCGCGCACCGGCGCGGCGCCGGGAGGATCCGCTGCGCGGGGCCCCGCCGCGGGCCCGACGGACTGGGCGCAGGCAAGCGAGACCGTCGTCGCCGCGAACAGGCCGATCGCGAAACGGCGCAGCCGCGACTGCCCGGGGAAGCTGGAGAACGACATCGGGGATCCTCGGAGAAGTCCGGCGCAGCCGGCTCAGGACACTGCGTGCGCCATCAGGCGCCGCTTCAGCCAGGAAGAGCCGGCCACGAAACGCCAGCCGAGCTCGCGTGCGCCGACCAGCGGCTGCAGCAGCCCGGGAAGCGGCAGGCCGGTGTGATCGCCGAACAGCCGCTGCAGGCCGTCGGTGGTCAGGCGCATGGCCGCAACCGCCTCGCGACGGGCGCGCTCGTAGCGACGCAGCAGAAGCGCGTCGCCGAGGTCGCGGAAGGGCTCGCGACGGGCGACCACGTCGAGCAGCGCAGCGACGTCGCCGAAACCGAGGTTCATCCCCTGTCCCGACAGGGGGTGGACCACGTGGGCGGCGTCGCCGACCAGCACGGCGCGGGTCGCGATGGTGCGATCGACCCGGATCAGCCGCAGCGGGAAGGACTGGGCGGCAGTGAGCACCCGCAGGCCGCCGAGCACGTGCCACGAGGCCTGCGCGACCCGCTCGGCCAGCGCCTCGGGCGTGTGCCCGAGCAGCTCGCCGGCCAGCTCCTGCGGGGCCGACCACACCATGCTGGCCCGCTCGCCGGGCAGGGGCAGCAGCGCCAGGATTCCGTGTTCGCCGAACCACTGCCAGGCACAGTCGCGATGCGGCAGACCGGTCTCGAAGTTGGCGACCACCGCCTGCTGGGGATAGTCGCGCTCGGTGGCGGCGATTCCGAGCATGGTGCGCAAGGGCGAGCGCGCGCCGTCGGCGCCGACCACCAGCCGGGAGCGCAGCACGTGGCCGCCCGCAAGGGTGAGCGCAGCGTGATCCGGCGCAGTGCAGTCGACCGCCTCGACACGCGCGTCGATGTCCTCCACACCGGCGAAGGACAGTGCGCGCCCGAGCGCCGCCGACAGATTGGACCCCTCGACGATCCAGGCGAGCGCCTCGACGCAGGCCTCGTAGGCGCCGAAGTGCAGTTCGGGCGCCCCCTCGCGCCCGCTGGGGTAGACGCGCATGTCGTAGACCGGGGCGACCCGCGCTGCGTCCAGCGCATCCCAGACGCGCAGCCGCTCGAGCAGCGCGCGCGAGGCGGGGGACATCGCGAACACGCGCGAATCCCAGGTCCCGGGTCCGTCGAGCGGAGATGGCGCGGGCTGCGCGGGTGCGACCACCGCCACGCGCAGGCCGCAGCGCGAAAGGCCGAGCGCGGCCGTTGCGCCGATGGCGCCTCGGCCGACCACCAGCGCGTCGAAGACGCCGCGGGAATCACTGCGATGCATGCGCAGGATTATAGGGCGGACGCTGCGCAGCGTCCGCCCAAGGGCCAGGGGCCGAAGAGCCCTGCGCTGGACAGCCCCGTCCGGCGCGGGCTAGGCTGTGGCCTGCACTCATCAGGGCTCAGCTCCTGAGCCCCGGAGGCGAGAACCCGTGAATCGTACCGAGCGTCTCTACCTCATCGACCAGCTCATCCATCAGCACGGAGTGGTCACACGCGAGGAACTGCTGCAGGAGCTCGAGATCTCGTGGGCCACGCTCAAGCGGGACATGGCCTATCTGCGCGACCGGCTCAACGCGCCGATCGTCTTCGACCGCGATCGCGGTGGCTACGCCTTCGACCGCAGCGGCGCTGGTCCGCAGTACGAGTTGCCCGGACTGTGGTTCAACTCGCAGGAAATCCTTGCGCTGCTGACGATGCACCGCCTGCTCGAGGAACTCGACACCGGCGGATTGCTCGGCCCGCAGGTGGCCCCGCTGATGGCGCGGCTCAACGGCATGCTCGACTCCTCCGCCGGCAGCGCGCAGGAGGTGATCAAGCGCGTGCGCGTGATCCCGGCGCAGAACCGGCCGGTGGCGACGAAGTGGTTCGAGGTGGCCGGAAGCGCGCTGGTCCAGCGCCGCCGCCTCGACCTCGCCTACTTCACGCGGGGGCGCAACGAGCGCGGCCGGCGCGAGGTCTCGCCGCAGCGGCTGGTGCACTACCGCAACGCCTGGTACCTCGACGCCTGGTGCCACCGCACCGGCTCGCTGCGCGTCTTCGCGCTGGATGCGTTCGAGGACGCGCGCATGATCGACCGCAAGGCGCGCAACGTGTCCCAGGCAGAGCTCGACCGGGAACTCGGCGCGGGCTACGGCATCTACCGCGGCAAGGCGCTGCGCTGGGCGGTGCTGCGCTTCAGCCCCGAAGCGGCGCGCTGGGTGCGCGCCGAGGTGTGGCACCCGAAGCAGGAGAGCCGCATGCTCGAGGACGGACGCTATGAGCTGAAGCTGCCCTACGCCGGCACGCCCGAACTCGAGATGGACATCCTGCGCCACGGCGAACAGGTGGAGGTGGTGTCGCCGGAGTCGCTGCGCCGCAAGATCGGGCAGCGACACGCCGCTGCGGCAGCCCGGTATGGCGGTGACTAGATGCGTCGGCCGCAAGCCCGCGCAAGACACGCCGGGACGAGGCCGGCCACGTTTGCCGCGCACCGGAGTCGCCCTGACTGGCGGCGCAGCGGTTTTCCCGTATAATTGCGGGCTTCCGACCGGCTACCCGGGCGGAACGCAGGTTGCAGCGGCAATGCGCGTGGCGCAAGGCACTGGTCCTGCGGGTGCAGCATCCTGGCCAAGTAGCTCAGTTGGTAGAGCAGCGGATTGAAAATCCGCGTGTCGGTGGTTCGATTCCGCCCTTGGCCACCATCCATCTCAGAGAAGCCCATCCATAGCGATGGGCTTTTTGCGTTCTGCAGTTCCATGCGGGGCCTGTTCGTGGTTGAGCTTATCAATATCCTGGTTCCGCGAACTGCGCGAACGCTCCGGTGACCTCAGTCGCGTGGCCGAGGAAGGGCGGCTTGCGCTCGTTACCCGCCACGGGCAGCCGCTGTTCGTCAGCGTTCCGTTCACCGAGGATCTGCTGGAGGCGGGCGTCCATACGGCGTTGGCCGTGAATCTGTTCAAGAGCGGCGAGATGACCTCCGCACGCGCCGCCAAGGTGGCCCGGATGAGCCTGCCGCAGTTTCTGGCGCATCTGTCTGCGCAGGGCATCCCGGTGGTCGATCACGACCCGGCGGAACTGGAGCAGGAACTCGCCGCCTTCGATGCGGCGCAATGAGTCGGCCTGTCGTCGTTTCTGACTCCGGCCCCCTGATTGCGCTGGCCGGGTGCGGCCAACTGGACTTGCTGGTCGCCGTTTTCGGTGCTCTCCATGTGCCGCAAAAGGTGCTGGATGAAACCACGGCAGATCGCTTGCGCGCGGGCGCACTCGACATCGCAGCCTTCGTTCAGGCCCGTGCGCAGGTGCATGCCGACCGCGATGACGCCGTCTACGCCGCCGCCGTCGGCCACCTCGACGAAGGCGAGGCGCAAGCCCTGAGCTTGGCGCACGCCTTGGGTTGTGGCGTGCTGATGCACGAGCGCCGTGGCCGTCAAACGGCGACCCGCCAAGGTGTGCCCCTGTTCGGCGTGCTGGGTGTGTTGCTGCAAGCCAAGCGCATCGGCAAGCTCGAACGCATTACACCTGCATTGGAGAAGATGCAGGCCAACGGCTACCGCATCTCGCAGGCGCTCATCGAGCAAGCCTTGCGGCTCGCGGGCGAGGCCCTCTGATCCATCGAACGGCCAAATCGTCGAATCCACGCCCTCGAGGCCAGGGCGTTGCTATCTGGCTCGGCAAACGGACGCGGGTTCAGTCCCAGGCTCCACCACCCGGAATATCAAGCACTTTGGCCAACCCTTCGGGCCTGGCCTTCTTGCTTGGTGCGCCACGCAAACGTTGGTGCAAGCTGACAGCTCTTCAGTCGAACGCCGATTTCGGCTAGACTTCCCACATACATCAAGAACGGCTCGAGCCTGCCAACCTGCCTTCCCGGGCAAGGTGGTTCAACGATGTGGCCGCAAGGCAAGCAAACGGGGTCGACCCTCCTGCGCCGGAGGGTTTCGTCTTTCTGGACTGTGAAGAACGCCTGATGAGTTCCTGACGCTGAAGAACGGCATGCGAAACGCCCTCGGCACCAGCCGAGGCCGGCGGGCGTTCGCCGTTCTTTTTTCTGTCAAGGAGCAAGCGATGCAGACCAGACGCCGGGGGCTTCGTCCCCGTCAGACCGTGTTCCTCGAGGAAAGGCCGCTTCCGGGCGGACGCGAGTTCCTCCTCAGACGGCGCGATGCGGCCGCGCCGGACGGACTGCCCACCAGGGCGATCCAGACCGCAAGGTCCTTCAGCTGGATCCAGGAAGCCGCCAATGACGGCGACCTGGCGGGCGGCGACGATCTCGCCTTCTTCCTCGCGAGCCTGAAGCGGGTGTACCGGGGCTGAGCTTCGCCGGCGGGGCCTGCGCCCCGCCGGCGGCGCAGATCCTCCGCGATTCAGGGGAGAAAACACGTCCATGAACAAGCATCTGATCCCGATCCTCACGGCGCCCGTCCCTGACGGCGAGAGCGGCCGCATGGCCTTCGACCACGAACCCGGCCTCCTCGACGTTCGCTACGCGCAGGGGAAGTTCGACTGGCTCCACCTGCACCTGCGCATGGTGCCGGGCGCGACGCGCATCAGCCACCTCGACGACGCGTTCGTCACGGTGCGCGAAGAGGTGATCGCGCCGCCCCCGGTCGAAGTCGAGTGCAGGATCGCCGGCGTCTTCTGCCCGTTCCGCAGCATGATCGCCTGGCTCGAGGCCATCGTGATCGGCGTGCAGGAGTGCGCATGGGAGATCGACGGCGAGGGTCCGTGGCATCGGCTTTCGATGCCCCACGGCACCCTGACGGTGACCGGCTCGGGGCTGCCCGAGGAGGGCGAGACCGTGAACGGCAGCAAACGCCAGTTCGTCGAGGCGTTCTACCGCGGGTTCCGCGACTTCGTGAGCTCGCCCGATTACCGCGCGCAACCCTACGAAGCCGGGAGCTCGTGCAGCGACGGCGGGATCCCTCCGCTCGCTGACTTGCGCTCGCCGCTGGTCGAGCGCTGGCTGGCCGGCAGCGAGATCCTGCAGGCCAGCTACAGGAACGCGGATCGGCCCGCGGCGACGATCCTCAAGGCGGCGGCCTTCGCGTCCGAGCGCTTTCGCCGCCGCCCGCGCAGCTCGGCGAGTTCCGCAGCTCTTGCCGCTGACGCGCTCGAGCGCGCCCGCCTCCTCTCGGAGAAAGGCGGGTGCGAGGATGTGGGACTGCTCTGCTGCGCGCTGCTGCACGGCGTGCCGAAGCTCACCCGCACCCGACACGTCGTCGAACGCGGCTAAAGAGGAGTTGAAGCATGTCCGTCCGAAACGGCCTGTTCTCTTCGGAGTCCGTCTCCGAAGGCCATCCCGACAAGCTCGCCCACCGCATCTACGATGCGGTGCTCGACGAGTTCCTGCGCCTGGAGCGCACCGCATGCGAAGGAGCGCTGTCATGAGCGACGGAATCGACCTGAACTACCATCCCGAGACCTACTTCCGGCCGCAGAAGCTGGAGCGCTACCTGCTGTCGAAAGTCAAGGGCGCGGTGCTGCGCAAGGAACTGCAAGCCCTGTTCGACGCCGGCCGGCACGCCGAGGTGCGCTCTCTGCTGAGCTCCGAGGGCATCTCGGCCGCCGACTGCAAGGCGCTGGAGTCGGTTCACCCGATGTTCATGGGCGGCAACTACCTGCCCGACACGGAAGACGGCGAGGTGGAGATCGCTCGCATCAGCATCGAGTCGACGACCCGCGACGTGACCTGCGTCTACGCCCGGCCCGACGCAGGCGCCATCCGCTACCGGGTGGTCGACGAATACGGCGGCGCGACGCTGCAGGGGACCACCCAGGCACGGACCGACAAGCCGATGACGCTGGGCGAGTTCGCGGACTTCTTCCTCGGTGCCTGGCCTCTGATCGACGTGCTCGAGATGAACTTCGAGGGCGATCTGGACGCGAGCCTGGACTTCTTCTGCGCCGAGTCCGAGTTCTACCCGGACTTCGACGAACTGTGCCGGCAGCGCGTGATCGAGCGCTTCCCTTTGTCGGAGGAGGACGGCGAGGACGAGGGCTGAGAGCGGCGAGCGCGGATTCGAGCAGCGCGCCGCCGCCCGCCATCCACGTCGTCTGCAGCATCGCCCGCGCTCACATCACTCCCAGCCGCATCCGGATCGGCCAGCGGACCTCGCGTCGGCTGGCCGGATCGTCCCAGAGCGCGGCCAGGTCGTGGGCAAAGCGCTGCAGGATGTCCTCGCGCATCGCCTCGCGGGCGCTGCGCACCGCCGACCAGGTGCAGACGTAGCCCAGCAGTTCCTCGAGATTCCAGGCCCTGCGGATCTCGAGGGCTGGCGCCGGTCGCTCATCGAACGGAAAGTCCAGCCCGGCGTAGCCGGCGTCCACGAGCTTGCGCTCCGCGGGCCAGTAGGGGCCGATCTCGCCCCGGTAGAAGCGCTCGAAGCGCAGACCGGGAGCCCCGTCCAGCCGCAAGGCTCCGTAGCTGACCAGGGCGAGCACGGCGTGTTCGGCGCCGATGCGTCGCACTTCTTCGTAGAAGCGCGGCAGGTCGAACCAGTGCGCTGCCTGCGCGGCAGTGATCAGGCTCGCGCGGCGCGGCGCAACGGGGAGCAGCTCCGCGGATGCACAGACGTATTCGACGCCGGCGTGGGCGGTGGCGTGCGCAAGCTGGTCTGCGCTCGGGTCCACGCCGAGCACCTGCTCGAAACAGGCAGCCAGCCGGCAGGTGAGCTGTCCGCTTCCGCAGCCGACGTCGACCGCCATCCTCCTGTCGGGCGCCACGCCTGCGAGAAACTGCACGAGTTCCGGCGGGTAGTCGGGCCGGAAACGGGCGTAGGCCTGCCCGCCTCGGGCAAACCAGTTCCGGTGCTCGCGCGCCATCGACGATCTCCTGAGGGGGCAGGCTGACCTCGGCGGATCACGGGCAGCAGCGGACGGACTGGGAAAGGCCCGGGCGCGCCCGGGTGCGGTGCACTTCGACCTCGGCGGCGTGCACGGCCACGGGGCGGACTGGCTGACCCGCGGCTTGCCGCCTGCCGAGCGGATGAACGATCATACGCGCGGCGGCGCCCGGCGTCGCCGATCCGACGCATCCCCCTGCCTGTCGCGTCGGTCCGCGTGCGCCTGCCACGGCGGCAGCAGACCGGCGCCTTCCTGCCGCCAGCGATCGTGAAGGCCAGCTCCCGCGCGCACTCCCACCACGGCCCTCCGATCGTCCGCACCCGCGCGCTGCGCAAGGAATACCCGATGGGCGACACCGTCGTGCGCGCGCTCGAGGGGGTGAGCCTGGAGATCGCGGCGGGCGAGATGGTGGCGGTGATGGGGCCGAGCGGATCGGGGAAGTCCACCTTCATGAACCTGATCGGCTGCCTGGACCGGCCGACCGGCGGCGAATACGAACTGGCCGGCGAGGCGGTGAGCGGACTCTCGGGCGACGCGCTTGCGGCGATCCGCAACCGCCGCGTCGGCTTCGTGTTCCAGCAGTTCAACCTGCTCGCGCGCACGAGCGCGCTGGAGAACGTGGAGCTGCCGCTGCTCTACACCTCGATGCCGCGCGCGCAGCGGCGCGAGCGCGCGCGCCGGCGGCTGGAGCAGGTGGGGCTCGGCGGACGCCTCGATCACCATCCGCGCCAGCTCTCGGGCGGCCAGCAGCAGCGCGTGGCGATCGCGCGGGCGCTGGTCAACGATCCGGTGCTGATCCTCGCCGACGAGCCGACCGGGGCGCTGGATTCGCGCACCAGCCTCGAGGTGATGGCGCTGCTGCAGCAGCTCAACCGCACCGGCATCACGGTGGTGCTGGTGACCCACGAGCAGGACATCGCGGACTTCGCCGGCCGGATCATCGTCTTTCGCGACGGACGCGTGGTCTCGGACCGCCCCCACGCGGCGCGCGACGCCGCGCAGCGGCTCGCCGAACTGCCGCCGGAATGAGGCCCCGGCGGCCCTGCGGCGCGCCCGCCGCTACAGCTGGAAGGCCAGCCACAGCACCAGACCCTCGCTCACGTGGCGGGCGAAGTGCGGCGCCCGGGCCTCGTAGCGCACGGCGTCGGGGATCAGCGCCTCGATCCAGCGCGTGAAGCGCACGATGTCTCCGGGAGCATAGAACGCGGTCATCAGCTCGTAGTTCAGGAACAGGCTGCGGCTGTCCAGGTTCACCGAGCCTGCCATCGCCATGTGCTCGTCGATGACCACGGCCTTAGCGTGCACCATGCGCGGAGCGAGCCAGAGGCGGGCGCCGGCGCGGGCCAGTTCGCGCATCGGACGATGGCGGGCGATGTCGGCCAGCCGGTGGTTCGAGCGCGCCGGCACCACCAGGTCGACCACCACGCCGCGGCGCGCCGCCAGCGCCAGGGCCGACAGCAGGCTCTCGTCGGGCACCAGGTAGGGCGTGACTGCGACGATCCGGTTGCGTGCGCGGTGAAACGAGGTGACCAGGAGCGTGTACACGGTGTCGTCGACGTAGTCGGGCCCGCTCGGGAGCATCTGCGCTGCCGGGGGCTGGATCGCCGGGGTGATCGCGTGCGCCACCTGGCCTCCGGCTGGCCCCAGCGCCGCCTGCCGGGGGTCCTGCGCAAAGCGCCAGTCGGTCTCGAACACCGCCGCCGCCTCGGCGGCCGCTTCGCCCCGCAGGTCGAAGCTGAGGTCGATCCAGGCAGGCTGCCCGGGACGGTCCACGAAGTACTCGCCGGCCAGGTTGCGCCCGCCGCTCCACAGCCAGCGGCCGTCGGCGACCACCAGCTTGCGGTGGTTGCGCAGGTTGGTGCGGCCGCGCAGCGGCCACTTCAGCGGCGAGCGAAAGGGCGGCACGAAGCGCACGACCTGCACGCCGAGCGCCCGGACCTCGGAGAAGTCGCGCCGCCCGCCCATCAGCGCACCCACCCCGTCGACCAGCAGGCGCACCTGCACACCGTCACGCGCGCGCTGGCCCAGCCGCTGCACGAGATCCGCAGCGAAGCGGTCGCGCCCGAGGATGAATGTGCACACGTCCAGCCGCTCGCGCGCCGCGTCGATCACCTCGTGCAGCGCGCGCGCGGCTTCCTCGCCGTCGCGGTGGATCCGCAGGTCCCGGTAGGCGGCCGGCGGCGCCAGCCCCATCGACGCGGTCAGGTGCCGCGCCCATCGCGGCGCGACCGCGTCGTCGACCTCCACCGGCGCCGCAGGCGACCTCGTCTGCGCCTTGGGCAGCTTGCGGGTGCCGAACAGCAGGTACAGCGGCAGGCCGACCTCCGGAAGCATCAGGATCGCCATCACCCAGGCCACCGCGGCGGACGGGTGCCGGCGCTGGTGCAGCGCGTCCGAGCCCAGCGTGTAGATCAGCAGCCCCACGGCCGAGAGAAGTCCGTGCCAGGGAATCCACTCGACGAGATCACGCAGGCTCATCGTCGGCGTGCGAGGCCGCGCAGGCGGTCGGACATCTCGGTCTCCCCGGGTCGAATCGGTCGGATGGATGATATATGCTCATGGAATGCCCGATAGCGGCGCAACTCCCCGACGAACGACCACGACGACCACGAGACAGACCGACATGGACATCAACTATTCGGCAGAAGATCTGGCCTTTCGCGACGAGGTTCGCGGCTGGCTCGACGCCAACATCCCGGCGGATCTCAGGAAGAAAGTCCTCGAGTACGAGGAACTCGGCAAGGAGGACCTGCTGCGCTGGCACAGGATCCTCGCGAAGAAGGGCTGGGTGGCGCCGGCCTGGCCGGTCGAGCACGGCGGCACCGGATGGAACGCGGTGCAGCGCTACATCTTCGAGGAGGAGTGCGCGGCCGCCGGCGCACCGCCGATCGTCGCGTTCGCGGTCACGATGTGCGGCCCGGTGCTGATCCGCTTCGGCACCGACGAGCAGAAGAAGCGCCATCTGCCCGGAATCTACAACGGTGACGTCTTCTGGTGCCAGGGCTACTCGGAGCCGGGCTCGGGCTCCGACCTCGCCTCGCTGAAGACCCGCGCCGACCGCCAGGGCGATCACTACGTGGTCAACGGCCAGAAGATCTGGACAACGCTGGGCCACTTCGGCGACTGGATCTTCTGCCTGGTGCGCACCGATCCCGACGCCAAGAAGCAGGAAGGCATCAGCTTCCTGCTGATCGACATGAAGACCCCGGGCATCACCGTGCGCCCGCTGATCCTGCTCGACGAGGGCCATGAGGTCAACGAAGTCTTCTTCGAGAACGTGAAGGTGCCGGTCGAGAACCTCGTGTACGAGGAGAACAAGGGCTGGACGGTCGCCAAGTACCTGCTGGGCCACGAGCGCCTGAACACCGGGCGCGTAGGCGGCTCCAAGCGCGAACTCGCCAAGCTCAAGGCGATGGCCAGCAAGATCGAGCGCAACGGCCGCCCGCTGATCGAGGACACCCGCTTCGCGGACCGGCTGGCGCGCGTGGAGATCGAGCTGATGGCGCTCGAGATCACCAACCTGCGCTTCCTGGACGAGATGATGCGCACAGGCAACATCGGCCCCGAGGTGTCGATGCTGAAGATCAAGGGTACGGAGATCCAGCAGGCGCTCACCGAGCTGACGATGCTGGCGGCGGGCCCGCTCGCCCAGCCGTTCAAGCCGGTGGACTACGACGGCTTCGACGCCTTCACCGCGTCGCTGGCGCCGCGCTACTTCAACTTCCGCAAGACCTCGATCTACGCCGGCTCCAACGAGATCCAGCGCAACATCTATTCGAAAGCCGTGCTGGGCCTGTGAGCCGGGGAGAACAAGGATGAACTTCCAACTGAACGAAGAGCAGCAGCAACTCACCGACAGCCTGAAGCGGGTGCTCGACAACGAGTACGGCTTCGAGTCGCGCCAGAAGATCGTGGCCTCGGCGGAAGGCTTCAGCCCTGCGGTGTGGAACACCCTCGCCGAGCTCGGCGTCCTGGGCCTTCCCTTGTCCGAAGGCGCTGGCGGCTTCGGCAGCCCGGCCGCGGAGATGGTCGGTGTGATGGAGGCGATGGGTGAGGCGCTGGTCGTGGAACCCTATCTGCCCACCGTCTGCCTCGCAGGGCACCTGATCGACCGCGCCGGCAGCGAGGCGCAGAAGAACGCGATCCTGCCGGGAGTGGTCGAGGGCAAGCTGCGGCTGGCGCTCGCGCACCAGGAACGCTGCAGCGACTACAGCCTGTCGGTGGCGCTGTCGGCAACGCGTGAGGGCGCCGGCTGGGAACTCGACGGCGAGAAGGTGGTGGTGCTGGGCGCGCCGATGGCCGATCGCCTGGTGGTGACTGCACGCACCGCCGGCCAGCCGGGCGACGAGGCCGGACTGAGCCTGTTCCTGGTCGATGTGAAGACCCCCGGGGTCTCGATGAAGAGCTACCGCACCCAGGACAGCCTGCGTGCGGCAGACATCACCTTCAAGCGTGTGAAGGTCGGCGCCGATGCGCTGATCGGCATCGAAGGCGGTGGCCTCGAGGCGCTGGACGAGACGCTGGACTTCGCCTCGGCGATGCTGTGCGCCGAGGCCGTAGGCGCAATGAAGTTCGCCTGCGACACGACGCTCGAGTACCTGAAGACCCGCAAGCAGTTCGGAGTCACGCTGGGTTCCTTCCAGGCGCTGCAGCACCGGATGGTGGACATGTGCGTGGCCACCGAGCAGGCGCGCTCGATCACCTACCTGGCCTGCGCGAAGCTCGACTCGGCCGTGCCGACCGAGCGGCGCCGCGTGGTTGCGGCCGCCCGCGTGAAGATCGCCGAGAATGCCCGCCTCGTGGGCCAGGAGGCGATCCAGCTCCACGGCGGCATGGGAATGACGATCGAGATGAAGGTCAGCCACACCTTCAAGCGCCTGACCATGATCAGCCAGACCTTCGGCGACGTCGACCACTACCTGGCGCGCTTCGCCGCCTGAACCCCGGGCATGCGGCTCCCGGCGCAACAGCGCCCGGGGCCGCAGCGCCCGCGCGGTGCATCGCCACCGAAGGCCGCGCCCGGGCGGCAGCGCGGACGGGCCGACGCCTCAGCGGAAGAACAGCGTCGCCAGGCCCAGAAAGATGAAGAAACCCATGCTGTCGGTGCTGAAGGTCAGCAGGACCGACGAGCCGATCGCGGGGTCACGCCCCAGGCGCTGCAGCAGCAGCGGCACCACCATGCCGATCAACGCGCCGACCAGCAGATTGAGCACCATCGCCAGCATCATCGTGACCCCCAGCATCGGACCCTCGATGGTGTCCCGATAGAGCCCCCAGGCGATCAGCCCGGCGACTCCGCCCCAGACCAGCCCGTTGAGGCCTGCGATCGCGAACTCCTTTGCCATCAGCCGCCGCGCATTCGCCTCGGTGATCTGGCCGAAGGCCAGCGAACGCACCATCAGCGTCATGGTCTGGTTGCCCGAGTTGCCGGCGATCCCGGCGACGATCGGCATCAGCGCGGCAAGCGCGGCGACGCGCTCGATCGTGCCCTCGAAGGCACCGATCACGCGCGAGGCGAAGAAGGCGGTGCACAGGTTCACCGCCAGCCACAGCCAGCGGTTCTTCGCCGAGTTCCAGACGCTGGCGAAAATGTCCTCCTCCTCGCGCAGCCCCGCCTGCGAGAGCAGCTCGTAGTCGCCCTGCTCGCGGATCACGTCGACCACCTCGGCGACCGTCAGCCGGCCGATCAGCCGGCCCTGGGGATCGACCACCGGCGCCGACACCAGGTCGTAGCGCTCGAAGGCCTGCGCCGCGTCCTCGGCGTCGTCCATCGCGTGCAGCGTGAGGCCATCGCGCACCATCGCGTCGACCACCATCACTTCCGGCTCGTTGACCAGCAGGCGATCGATCGGCAGGGCGCCGCGCAGCTGGTCGTTGCGATCGACCACGAAGACCTGGTCGGTGTGGTCGGGAAGGTCCTCGAGCCGGCGCAGATAGCGCAGCACGGTCTCGAGCGTGACGTCCTCGCGCACCTTGACCAGGTCGAAGTCCATGCGGGCGCCCACCGAGTCCTCGGGATAGGACATCGCGGCGCGCAGCTGGTCGCGCTCTTCCTGGGTGAGCTGGCGGCGCACCTCCTCGACGACGTCGCGCGGCAGGTCCGGAACGAGGTCGGCGATCTCGTCGGCGTCCAGCGACTCGACCGCATCGACCAGCTCGTGCCGGTCCATCGACTCGATCAGCGACTCCCGGACCGCATCCGAGACTTCGAGCAGGATCTCGCCGTCGCGCTCGGCCTTGACCAGGTCCCAGGCGATCAGCCGCTCTTCGAGCGGCAGCCCTTCCAGGATGTAGGCGACGTCGGCCGGATGCAGCCGGTCCAGACGGGCGCCAAGCTCGTCCAGCCCTCGACGCTCGACCAGATCCTCGACCAGCAGATCGCGATCGAGATCCTGGGACTGGTGCTGGCGCTGCGCGGCATCCACTGCGAGCCGATGGCGACGCAGCATCTCCTGGACCTCGACGAGCGCGCGCGATGCGTCCTCCGCCTCGCGAGGCACCTTGCGGCTCGGCTCGGAATGGGGCTGGACGGACCCGAGGTCCTGGGGATCGTGGAGTTGCTCGGCCATTGTCGTGGTGCGCGCACGACCGGGCCTGGGCTCAGTCGGGTGCGAAGGGCGCGTTCGGTCTCGAAGCGTCTGTGGCGGTGTTCACGTCTGTCGGCGTGGTCCGGGAAGCGCGCATTGTAGGCGCGCGGAGGTCGTTGCGGAAGTGCGGCGCGCTTCGCTCAGGGTGGCGGCACCACGCTCCACATCCAGCGCTGGACGAAGGCGGTGCGACGGGCCAGCGCCACGGACCCCGGATTGCGGTCGTAGTAGCGCGGCCGCGGCAGCATGGCGGCCATCCGTGCCGCCTGCGATGCGCTCAGTTGCGCGCAGGACACGCCGTGATGCCGGAGTGCGCCAGCTTCGCAACCGAACACGCCCACGCCCCACTCGGCGACGTTCAGGTAGATCTCGAGGATGCGCCGCTTGGAAAGCACCCCCTCCAGCATGTAGGTAATCACCAGCTCCTGCGCCTTGCGCAGGTAGCTGCGGCTGCCGGAGAGGAAGAGGTTCTTGGCCAGCTGCATCGTGATCGTCGATCCGCCACGCACCACCTTGCCCTTCTTCAGGTTGGCCTCGTGGGCGCGCTCGATCGCATCCCAGTCGACGCCGTCATGCCCGGTGAAGTTAGCGTCCTCGGCTGCGATCACCGCACGCTTCAGGTTCAGCGAGATCCGCTCGTAGGGCACCCACTGGTGGCGCAGCTTCGCCCGGGGATCATCTTCACGCAGCAGTTGCAGCTGCTGGTTCATGAAGCTCGTGCTCCCGGGGTCGAACCACTTCCACCAGACGATGTGCGCCAGGTACCAGAGCTGCAGCACGAGCACTGCCGTCACCAGCGCAAGCAGCAGCGCGCCGCCGATGCGCAGCGCACGCCGACCCAGCGCCCTGGAGCTGCCGCCGGCGCGGGCGGACCGGGCTGCGGGCAGCCTGCCCGCCCTGCCCTTGCCACTGCTCCTGCGCTTGTCCCTGTCGTGCGAACGTGCCACTGCGATCGTCAGGCCTGCGCGCCGAGCTCCTCGCGCAGCCGTGAATGGACCGGTCCGGTCTGCGGACGGATCCCGCGCCAGACGAAGAAGGACTCCGCGGCCTGCTCGACCAGCATTCCCAGTCCGTCGGAGACCGCGGCGCAGCCGCCTGCCGCGGCCTCGCGCATGAACGCAGTGGGACGCGCGCCGTAGAGCATGTCGTAGGCGAGCCGCACCCCATCGTAGACCAGGCGCTCGACCTGCGGTGCTGCGTCGTCCAGCCCGGCCGAGGTGGCGTTGAGCACGAGGTCGAAGGGCGCGCCGTCGACGCGCACTGCATCGAAGCCGCAGCCGCTGGCACGCGCATCGCGCGCCAGCGCGGCGAGCTCGAGCGCGCGCGACACCGTGCGATTGGCGATCACCAGTCTTTCCACGCCGGCGCCCAGCAGCGGCGCGAGCACGCCGCGCGCCGCCCCGCCTGCACCGAGCATCAGCACGCGCGCGCCGGCCAGGACGAAGCCGAGCCGCCCCTCGAGGTCGCGCACCAGTCCTGCGCCATCGGTGTTGTCGCCGTGCACACCGTCGTCGCGGAAGGACAGGGTGTTCACCGCACCGGCAGCCAGCGCACGGGCCGTTCGCCGCGTGCTCCAGGCGAAGGCCTCGAGCTTGAAGGGCACGGTCACGTTCAGCCCGCGGCCGCCGGCAGCGCGGAAGCGCTCGACGGTGTCGACGAAGCCATCGAGGGGCGCGAAGAGACGCTCGTAGACGAGGTCCTGGCCGGTCTGCTGCGCGAACTGCGCGTGGATCGACGGCGAGCGGCTGTGCGCCACCGGATTGCCGACGACCGCGTAGCGATCGCTCATCGTGGACACCTGTGTGGGTCGGGAGCCGGGTTCATGCACGGGCACGGCTCAGGGCGCCTTCACCGACTCGGTGGACAGCGCATCGTTGGTGAAGGTCCAGGCGCGGACGATCTGCAGGATATCGCCTTCACGTGCCATCTCCGGCGGGAAGCGCTCGTAGGGCGCACCGGCGTGCACGATCTCGCGCACCGCGCGGTTGAGCACCTGATGGCGGGAAGGCCGGTCGAGGATCACGTCGACCACGTTGCCGTGCCGGTCGATCTCGACCGTGGCGATCAGCGTGTCGTAGAGCCGGCCGCGGGCCGCCGGCGGATAGCGCGCGGTGCCGATGCGCTCGACCTTGGTCGCCCAGTCCTCGACGTAGCGCGCGTAGGAGACGCCGATCGCGTTGACTCCGTAGGTCATGCGCTTGGGGCGCTTGTTGTAGTCGGAGATCTGGCGGTCGATCTGCGCCTGCAGCCGAGCGATCGCCGTCTGGACCTCGTCGGCGTCCTGCGCATGGGGTCGCGCCTGCGCGGCGGCCTGACGCCGATCCGGCGTCGGCGCCTGCTGCCGGCTGCCGGCCAGCGCGAGCAGGCGGCGCTGCTGCTCCTCGAGCGTCTGCACGCGCCGCTGCTGCTCCTGGAGCGCGGTGCCGTCGCTCACCCGTTCCTGCGCCGGCAGCGGCGACTTCGCGCGACCCTCGTCGTGGTCGCCCCCGGCCTCCATGTCGGCCTGCGCGACCAGGTCGGCCTTGACCGGGCGCCGCTCGGTCTTCGCATTGAGCAGCACCACCTCGATGCGTGCGTCGGTCGGGGCGAAGCGCAGCGGCTCGGGCGGGGCGAAGCGCAGCACCGCCAGCGCCAGGTGCAGCAGCACCGATACCGCCACGCCGATCACCAGCGGATCGCGCAGCCCGGACCGGCGCGGCGGCAGGTGCGAGGAGACCAGCGCGGCCACTCAGCCCTCCTGGGTGAACTCGGCCTCGTCGGCGTCGGCATCGGGCGCAGCGTCGGTGTCGACGGCCTCCGGCGCTGCGGCAGCGAGCTCGACGAAGCGCGCCTGTACCGACAGCGCGATCTCGTCGGTCGCCAGCACGTCGACCAGGATCCGCCTGCCCGAAGCCAGGGGCGGCAGATCGGCCAGACGGAAGTACAGCGGCGCATCCACCAGCCGTACCAGATCCTCGCGCACCACGACTGCCTGGGTGCGTGCGATGCCTTCCTGCGCGAGCCACCGCAGGCACCAGTAGCGCTCGATCGCCGACTGGAAGTCCGCATAGGCGCCGTACTTCGCATCGAAGGCCGAGACGATCGAGAAGAGTTCGGCATCGTTCGCGGCGAACGCCGCCTTCTCCCCGCGCAGCGCGGCCAGGAGCTGTCGCTGGTTGGTGAGGTCGACGTAGCGGCGCAGCGGCGAGGTCGACCAGGCGTACTGCGCCACTCCGAGCCCCTGGTGGGGCAGCGGGTGCGTTCCCATCCTGACGCGGCCCATCTGCTGGGAACGGTAGACGCCTGTGATGCGCTGCTCGGCGAGCAGCCGACCCCACTCGCTGTTGGCCAGGATCGCCATCTCGGCGACGATGCGATCGAGCGGTTCGTCGCGACGGCGCTGTTCGATGCGCACCCGCTCGCCCTCGATCCGGAAGCTGAAATCGGGGCGCCCGCGCGGCTCGGGCTTGCCTCTCACCTCCTCGCGCCCAGCCGCCAGGGACAGCGTCAGCCGCCACAGCGCGCGCAGGGCGTCGCCGAAGGGCAGCGGCGCCGCGGGGTCTTCCAGCGCAGCCTCGGTGACCTCGACCTCGAGCGCGTCGTGGCGCAGGTTGGCAGCGATGCGCACCCGCTCGAGCACCGAGTGGCAGCGCTCGATCGCAGCGCCTGTCGCGTCCAGATCCGCATAGAGCGAGAGCACCGGCCGCTCCGTCCCCTCGTCGAGCGAGAACGGACGGATCGCCTCCTCGGGCAGCATCGTGATCTTGCCGCCAGGCACGTACACGGTCGACATCCGCTCGCGCGCCAGTTCGTCGAGCGCAGCGCCGCGCTCGATCGCCAGCGCCGGTGCGGCCACGTGGATGCCCACCCGCAGGCGACCGTCGGGCAGCGACTGGACCGAGAGCGCATCGTCGATCTCGGTGGTGTCGGAGTCGTCGATCGAGAAGACCTCGGCCGTGGCCAGCGGCAGGGGCTCGGTCGGCAGGACCGGCGCCTGCACTGCGGGGAAGCCGGTCCCGTGCGGGAAGTGTTCGAAGGTGAAGCGCGCGAAGTGCAGCGCGCGGGGCGACGCGAAGGCGCCCAGTTCGAGCAGCAGGCGCTCCGGCGGCATCCGGGTGCGTTCACAGGCGCGCTCGAGCGCCCGGTATTCGATGCTCTGCCTGTCCGGGCGCACCAGCAGTGCGGTCGCCTGCGCCGCGATCTGCGGCGGCAGCCGCCCCTCGGCCATCTGCTGTGCGTAGTCCTCGAGGGCGAGTTCCTGCTGGCGACGCCGCTCGACCGCTGCGAGGGCCAGGCGCACCGTCTCGGCAGGTGCAGGCCGGAAGCGGCCGCGTCCCTTGCGGTGGAAGTGGATCGGTGCGCAGTGCAGCTTCAGCAGCACGCCGGTGGCCTGCACCGCATCGGGCGCAGCGCCGAAGTACTCGCTCGCGAGCTCGGCGAAGCCGAACTCCTCCTGGGGTGCGCACTCCCAGAGGAAATCGACATCGAGCTCCTCGGCGACCCGCTGCGCCGCCGGCAGCAGCTCCGACGGCGACGGCGCGTCGAAACGCAGCACGACGTGCCCGGCCTTCACCTTGCTGCGCTTGCCGCTGGCGTGCTCGACCTGCAGGCTGGCAGGCGCCTCGGACAGGACGGTGCCGGCCTTGAAGCCGCCGTCTTCCTCGAACAGGACGTGGGACATGGCCGATGGAATTATAAGTGTGCGGGCGTCGGCGCCCGCGGACTGCCCGACGGCCGGCGCCCTGCGCGGAGCTGCGGCCGGCAGCGGGGCTCACATCATGATGCCGCCGGAGACCTCGATGACCGCTCCGTTGATGTAGCTGGCATCGTCCGAGGCGAGGAAGGCGTAGACCGCAGCGATCTCCTCCGGCTTGCCCAGGCGCCCGAGCGGCACGCGGTCGATCATGTTCTTCATGACCTCCTCGGGGATCGTGGCGAGGATCTGGGTCTCGATGAACCCGGGGCACACCGCCACCGCGCGCACGCCCTTGGGGCCGAGTTCGCGTGCCCAGGTCTTGGTGAAGCCGATCAGCCCGGCCTTGGTCGCCGCATAGTTGGTCTGGCCGAAGTTGCCGTACAGGCCGACCACCGAGGAGACGTTGATCACCACCCCGGCGCCCTGCTCGATCATCACCGGCGCAACCGCCTGCGTGCACTCGAACACGCCCTTCAGGTTGACGCCGATCACCTGGTCGAACTGCGCCTCGGTCATCTTGACCAGCCGCGCGTCCTTGGTGATCCCCGCGTTGTTGAGCAGCACGTCGATGCGCCCCCAGCGCGAGCGCACCGCGTCGACCATTGCGTCGATCTGCGCACGATGGGTCACGTCGACCACGAAGCCTGCCACCTCGCCGTCGACGTCGGCGAGCTGCGCGCATGCGGCGTCGACCCGATCCTTGCCGATGTCGACCAGCGCCACGCGCGCACCCTCCTGCAGGAACCTGCGTACGGTGCTCAGTCCGATTCCGGCCGCACCGCCGGTGATGATCGCCACCTTGTCCTTCAGTCTCATCGTTCGTCCCTGCTGAGTTGGTGCCGGAGGCGCCTCGCGGATGCCCCCGGCAGTCGGTCGATCGGAGCGCGAGACAGCCGCCGCACGCTCCGGACGTCAAGCGTGCGGGCGCGCCGGCGCGACGCCGGCGAACGCCAGCACCTCGTCCATGTAGTCGGCGAAATCGGAGAGGCCATGGTCGCTGCCATCGAGCACCTTGTGCTTCGCGCCCGGATAGCGCGCCACCATGTCGCGCCAGTCGAGCAGTTCGTCACCCCTGGCGGCGATCAGGAAGCAGCGCGACGGATCCGCGAGCGCTCCGATGCGCAGCGCGCGCAGCTCGTCGACGTACTCGGCGCGGAACTCGAAAGGCTCGTCGCTGTGGTACATCGTCTGCACGCCGACCTGCGAGCCAAGCCCCTCGGCCGGGTCGACCGCGGGGTTGAGCAGCACGGCGCGGCAGCCGAAGCGCTCGACGAGCCAGGTCGCGTAGTAGCCACCGAGCGAGCTGCCCACCAGCGTGTCCAGGGGGTCCGGGGCGATCGTGTCGCACACCAGCGCGATCGCGAGCTTCGGCGAGGCCGGCAGCTGCGGGCAGACGAAGTCCGCCGCCCGGCCGAGCTCGGCCATCCGGCGCGCGAGCAACTGCGCCTTGAAGGACCGGGGCGACGAGCGGAAACCGTGCAGGTAGATCAGGCGGCCGGCCATGGCGAAGCTCCGTACGTGTTCAGTGCGCGGGCTGCGGCCGGGCAGCGAGCGCGTCCAGCAGCCGCTGGTGAATGCCTCCGAAGCCGCCGTTGCTCATCACGAGCACCCGGTCGCCGGGGCGCGCGCTGGCGACGATCGCCTCGACCAGTGCATCGATGCCGTCACGCACCGTGGCGCGCGCACCGAGCGGCTCCAGCGCCTGCGCGACGTCCCAGTCGATTCCGCCCGCGTGACAGAAGACCAGGTCGGCGCCCTGGAGGCTTTGCGCGAGCCGCGACTTCATCGTGCCCAGCTTCATCGTGTTCGAGCGCGGTTCGAGCACGGCAAGCACGCGCTCGCCCGGCGCCAGGCGCGCGCGCAGCCCGGCAATCGTGGAAGCGATGGCGGTCGGGTGGTGGGCGAAATCGTCGATCACGGTGACTGCGCCGACGCTTCCGCGCACCTGCATCCGGCGTGCGACGCCCGCGAAGCGCGCAAACGAAGCCAGCGCTTCACCGGGCGGCACGCCGACCTCGACCGCCGCGGCGAGCGCGGCCAGCGCGTTCGAGCGGCTGTGTGCGCCGGAAAGCGGCAGGCGAGCCCTGCCGATGCGCTGCGCGCCCCGCCAGACCGTGAACTCGCTGGCCTCGGACGACTCCTGCACCTGGTCGGCATGCCAGCCCCCGGCCAGGTCGAAGGAGTCGCACCTGCTCCAGGCGCCGCGCGCCAGCACTCGCGCGAGCGCCTGGTCGGCACCGTTGACCACGAGCGTGCCCGTGCGCGGAACGATGCGCACGAGATGATGGAACTGGGTTTCGATCGCCGCGAGATCCGGGAAGATGTCTGCGTGATCGAATTCCAGGTTGTTCAGGACAGCCACCCGCGGACGGTAGTGGACGAACTTCGATCGTTTGTCGAAGAAGGCGGTGTCGTATTCATCGGCCTCGATCACGAACAGATCGCTGTCGCCGAGCCGCGCCGACACTCCGAAGTTGGCAGGCATGCCGCCGATCAGGAACCCGGGCCTGCGACCGGCCTCCTCGAGCAGCCAGGCGAGCATCGACGCGGTGGTGGTCTTGCCGTGGGTTCCCGCCACTGCCAGCACCCGACGCCCCTGCAGCACGTGCTCGGCCAGCCACTGCGGGCCCGAGGTGTAGGGCAGGCCCGCGTCTAGCACCGCCTCCATCAGCGGATTGCCGCGCGACACCACGTTGCCCACCACCCAGAGGTCGGGCGACAGCGCCAGCTGCCCGGGCTCGTAGCCCTCGATCAGGTCGATTCCCAGGGCGGCGAGCTGATCGCTCATCGGCGGGTAGACGTTGGCGTCGCAGCCAGTGACCCGGTGGCCAGCCTCCCGCGCGAGGGCGGCAACGCCACCCATGAAGGTGCCGCAGATGCCGAGGATGTGGATGTGCATCGGGTCTTTCGCGCCGGCGCGTGGACCGCGCCCGAAGCCGGCGATTCTACCGCAGGGCAACATGCCGACGCTCACCGGGCATCCGGTAGACTGCGCGCCCATGAATTCGGGAAACGAGGGCCTGCGCCGCGAGATCGCGGCGACCGCGGCAAGGATGATCGCCGATGGCGGTCTGGACTACGGCAGCGCGAGGTCGAAGGCCGCGCTGGCGGTCTGCGGCACGCGCACGCCCAGGGGCGCGATGCCCGACAACGACGACATCGACGAAGCGCTGCGTGAGCACCTCGGACTGTTCGACGCCGACCATCAGGCGCGCGTCGATCGGATGCGTGCGGTCGCCGCCGATCTGATGGCCCGCCTGGAGGGGTTCCACCCGCTGGTCACCGGCAGTGTCTGGAAGGGCATCGTCACCGAGCATGCTCCGATCCACCTCCAGCTGTTCCACGACAACGGCAAGGAAGTGCACTACTGGCTGCTCGACCAGGGGATCGGCTACGAGTCCGCGACGATCCCGCACTTCCGCAGCCAGGGCGAGGTCGAAGTGCTCGGCCTGACCTGGCGCGGAGAGCCGGTGATGCTCTCGCTCTACCGCAGCGACGACCTGCGCGGAGCGCTGCGCGCGCCGGCCGGCGGCGAGACGCCCCGCGGCGACCGGGCAGCCCTGCTCGCCAGGATGGAGGAGTCGCAATGAACCATCGTCGCCGCGCCACACTGTACGGAGCCGTTGCTGCCGGATTCGCCGCGCTCGGCGGCTGGTTCGCCTGGCAGCGCTACGCGCCGCAGCCGGTGTCCGGGACGGTCGCGCAACTGCTGTACGGGCAGGCGCTTCCCGATGCCAGGGGCAAGACCTACGAGCTCGGCTCCCTGCGCGGCAAGACCGTGGTGCTCAACTTCTGGGCGACCTGGTGCCCACCCTGCATCGAGGAGATGCCCGAACTCGCCGGCCTGCACCGCGAGATCGTCGCGCGAAATGCGCTCGTACTGGGCATCGGCATCGATACGGCGGCCAACGTCAGGGCATTTGCCGAGAAAGGCGAATATCCCTACCCACTGCTGGTTGCCGGACTCGGCGGAACCGAACTCGCGCGCCAGCTCGGGAATCAGAGCGGGGCCTTGCCGTATACTGTCGTGATCGATTCCGAAGGGCGCGTGATCGAGCGAAAACTCGGCAGAATAAAGCTCGAACAGCTCCGGGCGACCGTTCTCGCAGTCCTTGCCAGAACTGGCGCCTGAAGCATGCCCGCTGCCATCATCGCCGGGCCCATCGATCGAAGGGTCGATTCCGGCCGCAGGCAGCCAGGGACGCGCACCGGAACGATCGCGATTCCTCTGGACAAAATCTCCGATACGCCGTCAAAATCCGGCGATCTTTCGCCAATTCCCGTGAATTGACGAAAACACTGACCCACCGGATGAACCGATGCTGATCTGGGTGATCCACGGCCCGAACCTCAACCTGCTCGGCAGTCGCGAGCCGGCGATCTACGGCGCGACGACGCTTGCCGACATCGATCGTGAACTGCAGGCCATCGGCCAGGCTGCAGGAGTGCAGGTCGAGTGTTTCCAGTCGAACCACGAGGGCGCGCTGGTCGACCGGATCCAGAGCGCGCCGACCGCTGGTGTCGGCTTCATCGTCATCAATCCCGCGGCGTACACGCACACCAGCGTCGCGATCCGCGACGCGCTCGCGGCGGTCGAGGTGCCCTTCATCGAGGTGCACCTGTCGAATGTGCACAGACGAGAGCCCTTTCGCCACCGTTCCTTCCTGTCGGACCTGGCGACGGGCGTCATCGCCGGGCTCGGCGCGAGCGGCTACCGTTTCGCGCTGCAGCACGGCATCGAAACCCTCAAGCGGCAGGCCTGACCGGCCTGCGGAGCAACCCCGATGGATCTACGCAAACTCAAGACCCTGATCGACCTGGTCTCGGAATCCGGGATCTCCGAACTCGAGATCACCGAAGGCGACGGCAAGGTCCGGATCGTCAAGAATCCGCCGCCCGTGCTTGCACCGGCGCCGATGCAGGCGGCAGTCGCTGCGCCGGTCGCCGCCCCGCCAGCCGCGGCCGCGCCCGCGGCGACCGTCGCCCCGGCCGCGGCTGCCGAGGCAGCAGCCGCGCTGCCCGCCGGCCACATCGTCAAGTCGCCGATGGTCGGCACCTTCTACCGCGCGCCGCAGCCGGGTGCCGAGCCGTTCACCAAGGTCGGCGCCACGGTGAAGGTCGGCGACACCGTCTGCCTGATCGAGGCGATGAAGCTGCTCAACGAGATCGAGGCGGACAAGGCCGGCGTGATCAAGGCCATCCTCGTGGAGAACGGCCAGCCGGTGGAGTACGGCCAACCGCTCTTCGTCATCGAGTGATCGGGGCGATCCGCCGATGTTCGAGAAGATCCTCATTGCCAACCGCGGCGAGATCGCGCTGCGGATCCAGCGTGCCTGCCGTGAACTCGGCATCAAGACCGTGGTGGTGCACTCGGAGGCCGACACCGAGGCCAAGTACGTGAAGCTCGCCGACGAGTCGGTCTGCATCGGTCCGGCAGCCTCGCGCGAGAGCTACCTGAACATCCCGGCGATCATCAGCGCTGCCGAGGTCACCGATGCCGAGGCGATCCACCCGGGATACGGCTTCCTTTCCGAGAACGCCGACTTCGCCGAACGGGTCGAGAAGAGCGGCTTCGTGTTCATCGGTCCGCGCCCGGATTCGATCCGCCTGATGGGTGACAAGGTCTCGGCCAAGGACACGATGAAGAAGGCCGGAGTGCCGGTTGTCCCGGGCTCGGAAGGCGCGCTTCCCGAGGATCCGAAGGAGATCGTGCGCATCGCACGCTCGATCGGCTATCCGGTGATCGTCAAGGCCGCCGGTGGTGGTGGTGGCCGCGGGATGCGCGTCGTGCACACCGAGGCGGCGCTGCTCAACGCGGTGACGATGACCCGTAGCGAGGCCGGCGCCGCGTTCGGCAATCCCTCGGTGTACATGGAGAAGTTCCTGGAGAACCCGCGGCACATCGAGATCCAGGTGCTTGCCGACGAGTTCCGCAACGCGATCCACCTCGGCGAACGCGACTGCTCGATGCAGCGCCGGCACCAGAAGATCATCGAGGAGGCGCCCGCACCGGGGATTGCGCGCCGTCTGATCGACCGCATCGGCACCCGCTGCGCCGACGCCTGCCGCAAGATCGGCTACCGGGGCGCTGGCACCTTCGAATTCCTGTACGAGAACGGCGAGTTCTACTTCATCGAGATGAACACCCGGGTGCAGGTCGAGCACCCGGTCACCGAACTGATCACCGGGATCGACATCGTCCGGCAGCAGATCCGGATCGCGGCCGGCGAGCGGCTTGGCATCCGCCAGCGCGACGTAGAGTTCGAGGGCCATGCGATCGAATGCCGGATCAACGCCGAGCACCCCTATCGCTTCACCCCCTCCCCCGGCCGCATCACCGCCTGGGAACCACCCGGGGGACCGGGAATCCGGGTGGATTCCCACGTCTACACGAACTACTTCGTCCCGCCCAACTACGACTCGATGATCGGCAAGGTGCTCGCCTACGGCGAGACCCGCGAGCACGCGCTCAGCCGGATGCGGATCGCGCTCTCGGAGATGGCGGTGGAAGGAGTCCTCACCAACATCCCCCTGCACCGGGAGTTGCTGAGCGACGCGGGCTTCGTCACCGGCGGCACGTCGATCCACTATCTCGAGCATCGGCTTGCCCAGCGCAAGGGCGCGGGCGCCAGCCCCACGCCGTAGCCGGGACTGCGTCGTGGCACTGCGCGAACTCGTCTTCCTCGTCGGCGCCGACGAGGTCGAGCGCTGGTCCGATGCCCTGCTCGAGGCGGGAGCGCTGTCGGTGCAGGCGGAGGACGCCGACGCCGACTCGCCGGATGAGCAGGCGCTGTACGGTGAACCCGGAATCCCCGCGGTGCGTGCGGGCTGGCAGCGCACCCGCCTGTCCGCGCTGCTCGACGAGGACACGGACCCGGCCGCGGTCCTGGCAGCGGCCGCGGACGCGGCAGGGCTCGCAGCGCCCGGGCAGTGGGAACTGCTCGAACTCGCCGAGCGCGACTGGGTCGGCGCCTCGCAGGCCCAGTTCACCCCGATTCCCGTCGGGGACCGCCTGATGATCACTCCGTCCTGGCACGCGGACGCGGTCGCCGCAGACCCTGCCGCTGCCGGGCGCATCGCCATCATCCTCGACCCCGGGCTGGCCTTCGGCACCGGCAGCCACCCCACCACGCACATGTGCCTCGAGTGGCTGGCCGAGAACCTGCGGCCGGGCGAGCGCGTGATCGACTACGGCTGCGGCTCGGGAATCCTGGCGATCGCTGCAGCCCGGCTCGGCGCGGGCGCCGTGGTCGGCGTCGACATCGACCCGCAGGCCGTCGCCAGCACCCGGGCGAACGCGGCGAACAATCAGGTCCTCGTCGAGGCCAGGCTGAGCACCGAGGCCGCGCCGCCGCCGGCACAGGTCGTGGTCGCCAACATCCTCTCGAACCCGCTGAAGGTGCTCGCCCCGCTGCTGTCCGCGCTGGTCGTCCCCGGCGGGCGACTGGTGCTCGCGGGCCTGCTCGACCGTCAGGCGCAGGAGGTCAGCGCAGCCTACCCGTCGATCGATCTGCGGGTCTACGCACAACGCGAGGGCTGGGCTTGCCTGGCCGGCGCGAAGCGGCCATGATCGGCAGCCGATGGCCCTTGCGACGACCTGCCCGCAGTGCAAGACCAGCTTCAGGGTGGTGCCCGACCAGCTGAAGCTGCGACGCGGGCTGGTGCGCTGCGGCGTCTGCCGCAACGTCTTCTCGGGGATCGATTCGCTGCGCTATGTCGAAGAGATCCAGCGACTGGCCTCGCCCGAGCCGATCGAGCCCGAGCCGATCGAGCCCGAGCCGGTCGAGCCCGAGCCGATCGAGCCCGAGCCGATCGAGCCCGAGCCGATCGAGCCCGAGCCGGTCGAACCCGAGCCGGTCGAACCCGAGCCGGTCGAACCCGAGCCGGTCGAACCCGAGCCGGTCGAACCCGAGCCGGTCGAACCCGAGCCGGTCGAGCCTGAGCCGGTCGAGCCTGAGCCGGTCGAGCCTGAGCCGGTCGAGCCTGAGCCGGTCGAGCCCGAGCCGGTCGAGCCCGAGCCGGTCGAGCCCGAGCCGGTCGAGCCACCTGGCCAAGGACGTGCCGCCGCCTGGACTGCCCAGGATCGCTTCGCGACGACTGACGCCCGCGCCATGCCGGCGACGCTGCCCGCCAGCGAGGATGCCGACGAAGAGGACGCCGTCGATTTCTTCGCGCCGAACCGTCGTGCCCGGGGTTTCGCGAGCCGTGGCGCGGCCTTCGCCTCGGTCGTGGCGGTCGCGCTGAGCGCGCTGCTCGTGCTGCAGCTGACCATAGGCGCACGCGACTGGCTGGCCTCCCGCGTTCCGCTGCTGGCTCCCGTGCTGTCGACGTTCCTGTCGCCCTTGGGTCTGCGCGTCCAACCGCCGCGGGAACCTGGCGCGCTGACCATCGAATCCTTCGAGCTGCAGCCTTCGAGGGATCCCTCGCTGTTCGCGCTCAGCGCCCTGCTGCGCAACCGAACCGGCCACGTGGTCCAGTGGCCCGCCCTCGAACTGTCGCTGCTCGACGGGGCCGGGGAGGTGGTGGTTCGCAAGGTCCTCGTTCCTGCCGACTACCTCGCCGACGCGCCCGAGGCACTGCGCGAAGGCGTGCGCGGCCGCGCCGAGGTGCCGCTGCACGCCGCGATCGAAGTGCGCGAGACCGCTCCGATCGGCTATCGGGTCCGCATCGTCGGGCCTTGACCGCTCGGGCGCAACCGCATTCATCCATTCGAAGCCACGGGAAACATCGATGACCCATCGCGTACTGATCAGCGGCTCGGTGGCCTACGACACCATCATGGTGTTCGACGGTCACTTCAAGGATCAGATCCTCCCCGACCGGGTGCACATGCTGAACGTGTCCTTCCTGACGCCGCGGCTGAAGCGGGAGTTCGGAGGATGCGCAGCCAACATCGCCTACAACCTGAAGGGAATCGGCGGCACGCCCGTGGTGCTGGCCGCAGTGGGCCGGGACGCGAGCGACTACCTCGCCCGCCTGGAGTCGCTGGGAATCGACACCGCGCACGTACGACCGCTGCAGGAGCACTACACCGCGCAGGCCTTCATCACCACCGACCTCTCCGACAACCAGATCACTGCCTTCCATCCCGGCGCGATGGCGGCAGCCCACGCGGTCAGCGCACACAGCGCAATGCCGGCGGCGTTCGCGATCGTCGCGCCCAACGGCAAGGAGGCGATGCTCGCGCACGCGCGACAGTTCCGCGACGCAGGCGTGCCCTTCGTCTTCGACCCGGGGCAGGGCCTGCCGATGTTCGACGGTGCCGAACTGCGCAGCCTGGTCGAAAGCGCCACCGCCGTAGCGGTGAACGACTACGAGGCCGGGATGCTGTCCGAGCGTACCGGATGGAGCGAGGCGCAGATCGCCTCGCGTGTCCGTGCGCTGGTGGTGACGCTGGGCGCCGACGGCTCGCAGGTGTGGGTCGATGGTCGCTGCACCAGGATCCCGGCCTGCGCCGTCCAGGCGACGGTCGATCCGACCGGTTGCGGTGACGCCTTCCGGGGCGGCCTGCTGTACGGCCTCTCGCATGGCTGGGACTGGGTGCGCTCGGCACGGCTGGGCAGCGTCATGGGCGCGATCAAGATGGAGCACCAGGGTGCGCAGAACCACCCGCTGGATCGGGCCACGGTGGCACAGCGGCATGCGCAGGCTTACGGAGACCTGCCGTGGTAGGAAGGGAATCCGGCCTGCATCGCCGCGCCTGAACCCGCGCGGCCCGACGAACCCACTGCCGTCAGGGCCCGTCGGGGCCCCGTCCCGCCGCTGCGCCCTGCCCTTCCAGCAGGCGAGCCTCGATCTGCGCAGCCGCAAGCGCGCAATCGACGTGCAGGCGCTTGATCCGGCTGGTCTCCCCGGAGACCAGGCTCACCTCGCGCAACCTCGTGCCGAGCCGCTGCGCGACCCATCGCACCAGGGCTTCGTTGGCCTTGCCTTCGACCGGCGGTGCCGCCAGCCGCAGGCGCAAGCGCCCTTCGGCGACTCCCTGGACCTCGGTGCGACGGGCTCCCGGCTGAACCCGCAGCGCGAGCAGCCAGCCGCCGGTCGGGGCAGGCGTGAGCCAGTGGCAGCCGGCCGCGCCGGCGCGGTCATCCTGCTGCGACAAGCGAGAAGAACAGCGACTCGAACAGCGTCAGGAGCACCTGCGCGATGACGATCAGGATCAGCGGGGAGAGATCCACTCCACCGATCAGCGGCACCACGCGCCGCAGGGGCTCGAGAAAGGGGCGGGTGAGCAGATCGATGGTCGGCGCCACAGGCGCATGCGGATTCACCCAGGACAGCACTGCCTGCAGCAGCACCAGCCCCATCACGAGGTAGATCGTCCACTTGACGAGCCAGAACACCGCAAGCGGAATGATCGCCGCGTACATCGGCTCGGCACCGCGCGCGAAGAGAACTGCCCAGACCAGACCGAGCGCCAGCGCAACGAGCAGCGCGGCAGCGAGGCTGGCCCAGTCGTTGCCACGCGAGGCAGGCAGCACCTTGCGCAAGGGACGCACCAGCCAGTCGGTGATCGCGAAGACGAACTGGCTGACGGGATTGCGCGGCGGCAACTGGAAGCGCATCGCTGCGGCACGCAGGACGCAGGCAGTGGCCAGCAGACTGCCGAGGGTTTCGATCAGGAACCAGAGTGCACGGGACATGCTGCTTGCCGGCGGCGGCGGCCCGGCGTTCGAAGAGTGCGCGCGATTGTCGCACAAACCCGCACCGCAGGAGGCCGGCGCGGGTGCCGGCGCACATCAGTGGCCGCCCGCGAGCGGCCACGCGCAGGGCTTCAGGGCTTCGAGCCGGTCGGGAAAGGCCAGGCTGCCGCGGGGCTTGGTGTCTTCGCGGGCGCGGCCTTGCGCGCTGCGGGTTTCTTCGCAGCGACCTTGGCAGCCACGGGTTTCTTCGCAGCGGCCTTCGCGGCTGCGGGCTTCTTCGCGGCGACCTTTGCGGCTGCAGGTTTCCTTGCAGCCGCCTTCCCCGCCGCTGATTTCCCGGCTGCAGGCTTGCCGGCGACCGATTTCGTGGCCACAGGCTTCCCTGCAACCGGCCTGGTCGCTGCAAGCTTCTTCGCAGCCGGCTTCTTGGCCGCAGCCTTCTTGACCGCCGCCACTACCTTCCTGACTGCCGCTGCCACCTTCTTCGCAGCAGGCTTCCTTGCGACCGGAGTCGCTGCGGCGGCCTTCTTCGCAGCGACCGCCTTCGCAGCCGGCTTCTTCGCAACGGCGGCCTTGACCGCAGCTTTCTTCGCCACGGGCTTCTTGGCCACGGCCTTCGTGACAGCGGATTTCTTCGCCGCCGGCTTTGCTGCGACGGCCTTGCCGGCCGCCGGCTTCTTCGCTGCCGGCTTCTTGGCCGCGGCCTTCTTGGCGGCGGGCTTCTTGGCGGTTGCCATGTGGAACTCTCCTTAGGTTGGCATCGCTTTCATGGAAACCCGTGACGCAGCGCCCCTTCGGGGAGCGACGCACGAGCCATTCATCGGCGCAAGACCCTGCGCGGCGATCGGCCGCGTTCCTACGCTAATGAATCCGGCACGAAGGAAACGCCGGGCCGAAAGGCATGGCGTTTCCTCACGACGAGGTGCGGACGATGGGGAGAGCAGCGGTGCGACATCCGCATTGCGCAATGCCATGCCGGCGCAACCACTGCCTCTGCCTGTCCGCGCTTCCCTCAAGTCGATCCTCGGATGCGGCAACCGGCCGCCTGGGAAAACGTGGGCGCCCCTGATCGGGCGCTTCGCCGGCCTGACGGCTGAAGGCGGAAAACCGGACCCCCGCGCGGGGTCAGGGGTGTGGAATCGGGCCAGGAAATCATGCGGGACCCTGCTTCGATTCGGCCTCGTAAGCCATTGTCCTGGCGCAGAATTCCGTTGTTGTTCACAGGCGACGATCTTACGACGCGTGTGGATGAGCGGCAACGTCGAAGCCCGTCCTCCTTGACTTTCACGCGCTGGCATTCGGCGTTCTCGCAACACACGGCGCACCATGCACCGGCGCACCGCACGCCGATGCTCAGTCGGTGAATGGTCGCGACAGTCCGCAGGCCTGCACGCTGCCCAGGTACTGCTGCCAGTCGAAGTACGGCCCGGGGTCGGTCTTGCGCCCTGGCGCGATGTCGCTGTGCCCGGCGACCCAGCGCAGCGGATAGCGCGTGCAAAGCGCTGCAGTCAGCTGCGCAAGCCTGCGGTACTGCGCCTGCGTGAAGGGCGTGCTGCCATCGCCCTCGAGCTCGATGCCGATGGAGAAGTCGTTGCAGCGCTCGCGGCCCCGGAAGCTCGAGACACCCGCATGCCAGGCGCGCGCGTCGCAGTCGACGAACTGCAGCAGGTCGCCGCGCCGGCGGACCAGGAAGTGCGCCGACACGCGCACGCCGCGCAACTGCGCGAAGAAGGGGTGCGCATCGCAATCGAGGCGATTGGTGAACAGCCGCTGCACGGCGTCGCCACTGAAACGGCCCGGCGGCAGGCTGATGTGATGCACGACCAGGAGATCCACCGCAGTGTCGGGCGGGCGCAGGTCGTGGTTCGGCGAGTGCAGCCTGCGCGCACCGTCGAGCCAGCCGTCCGAGGCCGCCTCGCTCCAGCCCAGCGCGCGGCGCCTCACGTGCGCAGCAGCCCGGTTGTCGGAATCCTCGCCGGCGGCTTCCCGGCTGCGGCCGTGCGGCCCGCGGTTCACTGGATGTCGAGACGCTGCATCCGGTAGCGCAGCGCCCGGAAGGTGATGCCCAGGAGCCGGGCCGCAGCGGTCCGGTTGTGGCGCGTCTTCTCGAGGGCCCGCTGGATCGCCTCGCGCTCGACCTGATCGAGGTAGTCGGGCAGGGAGTCCGGGATGCCGTCCTCGCCCAGACGCACCGGCCGCGCCGCTGCCGGCGCGGCCGCCTGCCCATCGACCGTCGGCGCCCGCTCGTCGGCCTGCGCATCGCTGACCGCCGGGCGCAGCCCGAGGTCCTCGACGTTGATCACTTCCCCGTTGGAGAAGGCCAGCGCCCGCTCCAGGATGTTCTCGAGCTCGCGAACGTTGCCCGGGAAGACGTAGCTGCACAGGTAGCGCGCGGTCACCGAGGCCAGCCGTGGCGGCTGAGCCAGCCCGGCGCGCTGCGCCAGCCGAGCGAGGATCGCCTGCGCGAGCGCGGGGATGTCCTCGCCACGTTCGCGCAGCGGCGGCATCCTGAGCCCGATGACGTCGAGCCGGTAGTAGAGATCCTGGCGAAAGCGACCGGCCGCGACGCACTGGGCGAGGTCCTGGTGCGTGGCGCTGACGATGCGCACGTCGACCGGCTCCTCGACCGTGGCGCCGACCTTGCGCACCCGCTTCTCCTGGATCGCGCGCAGGAGCTTGACCTGCATCGGCAGCGGCAGGTCCGCCACCTCATCGAGGAACAGGGTGCCCCCATTGGCGACCTGGAAGAAGCCCTCGCGGTCCTGGTCGGCGCCGGTGAAGGCCCCCTTGCGATAGCCGAAGAACTCCGCCTCCATCAGGGCCTCGGGAATCGCACCGCAGTTGACCGCGACGAAGGCTTGCGCCGCGCGAGGCCCCGCCCGATGCAGCAGCCGCGCGGCAAGCTCCTTGCCCGAGCCCGATTCGCCGGTGATCGCGACCGGCGCCATGCTGCGCGCCAGGCGCAGGATCGATGCACGCACCTCCTGCATCGCCTCGGACTCGCCGAGCAGCTCGCGCGCCGCGTCGACTCCCGGCGCGCCGTCGGCACTGGCCTGCGCATCGGGCGGCGCCACCTGGACCGCGGCCCGCACCAGATTGCGCAGCGAATCGAGGGCGACCGGCTTGGCGAGGTAGTCGAAGGCGCCGGCCTTGAGCGCCGCCACGGCGTTCTCGGCACTGCCATAGGCGGTGATCACCGCGACCTGCGTGCCGGGGTGGCCGGAGTTGATCGTCTCCACCAGCTCCAGGCCCTCGCCATCGGGAAGGCGCATGTCGGTCAGGCACAGCGCGTAGGCGTGCGCGGCGAGCAGGCGCCTGGCCTCGCCGAGGGTCGCAGCGCAATCGACGTCCAGCCCCATTCCGACCAGCGTCAGCTCGAGCAGCTCGCGCAGGTCGGCCTCGTCATCCACGACCAGCACACGGGGGACGCGCGATCCGCGTGCGAGCGCAGGCGCAGCTCCGCTCATGTGTCCACAGACCGCCCGGCGGCAGTGATGACGAAGGCCCCGCGACCGCCATCGTCCGAAGGCGGTTCGTAGCCCAGCGTCGCGCGGTTGGCCGTGCAGAGCTCACGGGCCAGATACAGGCCCAGCCCGGTGCCCCGGCTCTCGGTGGTGAAGAAGGGTTCGAACACGTGCTCGATCATTCCGGGCGGCAAGCCCGGGCCATCGTCGGTGATCCGCAATTCTAAGCGATGGTCCTCGCCAGGCCGCCACTCGATGCGCACCGCGCCGGGGGCGCTCGATGCGTAACGCAGTGCGTTGCCGAGCAGGTTCACGAGGACCTGCCGCAGTTGTCCGGGATCGAAGAGCATCGGCTCCGCAGTCTCGAAGCTCATCTCGACCCGACGACGATCCGCGCCCGACATCAGGACGAACTCCGGCACGAGCGCCCCGAGGAAACGCGGAAGATCGATCGGCTCGAGCGCGGGACGCTCGCGGCGCGCGATCGCGAGCACGTCCTGGACCACCCGGTCGATGCGCACCGTGTTGTCCTCGACGATGCGCGACAGGCGCTGCAGCCGCGGCTCGTCCACCTGTTCCGCCAGCAGGCCGTTCGCGTGCCGGATCGCGGCCAGCGGGTTGCGGATCTCGTGGGCGATCGATGCCGACAGCCGCCCCATCGAGGCCAGCTTCAATTGCTGCGCGCGCTCCTCGAGCTCGCGCAGATCGTCGATCAGCACCACGGTGTCGCCGAGCGTCTCGCCCTCCGGTCGCAGCGCGCGCACCCGGACCCGGTGGCGACCCGGCAGGCCGGGAGCTTCCAGGCCCAGGTCGACGCCCTCGGCATGCGCGGACTGCGCAGCCCGGAAGATCCGCTGCGCGAGATCGGCGCCCGCACTGCCGCCCAGCAGGGCCTGCGCCGCCGGGTTGCTCGCGCGCACCTTTCCGGTGCGGTCGAAGACCACCACTCCATGAGGAAGCTGCGCGACCACGAGCTGGGTCAGCGCAAGCTGTCCGCGCAGGTCCGAGCCACGCGCCCTGGCCAGCGCCTCCTGCGCCGCCAGCCGCGTGGCCAGCCGATTCACCAGCGCGGCAGTCACGAAGCAGGCCGTCCCGATCACCCCCGCCGGAACGAAGGCGGTCGGATCGATGGCCTGGGCATCCAGGACCCGCCAGGCGGACTCACCCAGCAGGAGCAGCGTCGCGGTGGCGGCGAAGAAGGCCGACATCCGCGCGGTCGAGAGCACTGCAACCCCTGCCACCGCGGCGACGGCGAGCACGCCCAGCCCGCTTCGCGGCCCGCCGGCCGCGTGCATCAGCAGCACGATCGCCGCCGGGTCGACCAGCCCCTGGACGAGCAGCTGCAACTGGAAACGCTGATGCCAGCGACTCGCCACCGCGAACATCGCGATCGCGGCCAGCAGGTAGGCGAAGGCCACGCCTGCGTAGAGTCGCTGATGGACGACGATGTCGGCCCACAGCGCCTTCGAGCCGACCGCCAGCGGCAGCATCAGCAGCAGGGCGAGCGCCAGGCGCCCGAGCGAGAAGAAACGCAAGGACGTCCAGAAGGACGCGGCGGGGCTGGCCGGCGGCTCAGGCAGCGCTGCGATCGGCATCCCGGTGTTCGGGGCAGCAATAGAGCCGATCACCACGCCCGAGCGCCTCCGACGCCGGGAAGTGCACTCCGCAGTGCGCGCAGGGAACGATGCGCTCGTCGCGCAGCGCGGATGCGCGACGAGCGCCCGGCGCCTCGCCGGACGCGGATCGCAGCCCGTCGTGCCGGCGCGCTGCGTCGAGCTTGCGCTGGACCAGCCCTGTCAGGCGCCAGGCCAGCCAGCCGGCGACTCCGATGAACACCCAGGAAAGGAGCTTGCCCATCGGCTTCAGACCCGCCTGAGGATGACCTCGAGAACGAAGCGGCTGCCCACGTAAGCCAGCAGCAGCACCATGAAGCCGGTCAGCGTCAGGTGCAGCGCAGTGCGACCGCGCCACCCCCAGAGATAGCGCCCGACGAGCAGCGCACCGAACAGCGCCCAGGAGATCAGCGCGAACACGTTCTTGTGGTCCAGGCGCATCGCACGCCCGAAGACCTCCTCGGAGAACAGCACGCCGCTGAAGGCCGTCAGGGTCAGCAGCGCGAAGCCGAGGACTATCAGCCGGAAGAGCACGCGCTCGAGCACCATCAGCGCAGGCAACTGCTCGATCCAGCGCGACAGCACGGAGCGGTCGGCGGAGAGTCTGTGCAGCGCGCGCGAGGCCGCGGTCATCAGCAGCGCGTGCAGGGCCGCGAGCATCAGCACCCCGTAGGCCAGCGTTCCCACCACCAGGTGCGGCAGGAACAGCGGCTGGCTGCTCTCGGCCGGGAACTCGGCGCCGGGAAAGGCCAGCGGCAGCAGCACCGCCACCGCCGCGGCGGGAAGCACCGCGACGCGAAGCGCTTCGATCCGCACCGACAGCCCCTCGAACCAGAGCAGCGCCACCCCGACCCACAGCGTTGCCGAGAGCGCGGCGGCGAAGCCGAAGCGGAAGACGGCGCCCGAATCCATTCCTGCGTACAGGGCAAGCGCGTGGACCAGCAGCCCGGTGAGCATCAGCACCGAGCCTGCGTCCAGCGCGCGCGACCGGCCGTCGTCGGTCGATGCGGCAGCCGTGGCGCGCATCGAGCGCCCCCACGCCAGCAGGTAGAGCAACGCAGCCAGCCCCGCAGCGATAACCAGTAGAATCGACACGAACCCAGTTTACTCCAAGGCCATGCTCGAGAATCTCTCCCAGCGGCTCGCCAGGGTCGTCAAGACCATCAAGGGCGAGGCCCGTCTCACCGAGGCCAACACCCAGGAGATGCTGCGCGAGATCCGCATCGCGCTGCTCGAGGCCGACGTGGCGCTGCCGGTGGTCCGCGACTTCGTCGCCAGGATCCGCGAGCGCGCGCTCGGCCAGGAAGTGCTCCAGAGCCTCACTCCCGGCCAGGCGCTGGTCGGGATCGTCCACCGCGAACTCGCCGAACTGATGGGCGGCAAGGCAGCCGAGCTCAGCTTCGCCACGCAGCCCCCGGCGATCATCCTGATGGCCGGGCTGCAGGGCGCGGGCAAGACCACCACCGTCGGCAAGCTCGCGAAGTGGCTGCGCGAGAACCTGAAGAAGAAGGTGCTCACGGTTTCGTGCGACGTCTATCGTCCGGCCGCGATCGAGCAGTTGCGCACCGTCACCGAGCAGGCGGGCGCCGACTTCTTCCCGTCCACCGCCCGGCAGAAACCCGCCGACATCGCGCGCGACGCGGTGCAGTGGGCGAAGACCCACTACCACGACGTGCTGCTGGTGGACACCGCGGGTCGGCTCGCGATCGACCAGCAGATGATGGACGAGATCGCGCAGCTGCACGCCCAGCTGAAGCCGATCGAGACCCTGTTCGTGGTCGATGCGATGCAGGGCCAGGACGCGGTCAACACCGCACGGGCCTTCGACGAGGCGCTGCCGCTGACCGGCATCGTGCTCACCAAGCTCGACGGCGACTCGCGCGGTGGCGCGGCGCTCTCGGTGAAGGCGATCACCGGCAAGCCGATCAAGTTCGTGGGCGTCGGCGAGAAGCTCACCGGCCTCGAGAGCTTCCACCCGGAGCGCATGGCCAACCGCATCCTCGGCATGGGCGACATCGTCTCGCTGGTCGAGGAGGCGCAGAAGGCGGTCGACCACAAGGCGGCCAAGGACCTGGCCGACAAGCTCAAGGCGGGCAATCGCTTCGACCTGAACGACTTCCTCCAGCAGCTCGGGCAGATGAAGAAGATGGGCGGGCTGTCGTCGCTGATGGACAAGCTGCCCGCGCAGTTCCAGGCGGCCGCCGGCCAGGCCGACATGAGCAAGGCCGAGAAGGACCTGCGGCGCATGCAGGGGATCATCCACTCGATGACCGCGGCCGAGCGCGCAAAGCCCGAACTGATCAAGGCGAGCCGCAAGCGCCGCATCGCAACCGGCGCCGGGGTGCAGGTCCAGGACGTGAACCGGCTGCTGTCGCAGTTCGAGCAGATGCAGTCGATGCTCAAGAAGATGCAGAAGGGCGGGCTCGCGAAGATGCTGCGCGGAATGAAGGGCATGATGCCCGGGGTGCGTTGACGGCGGCCCGCGATGCCGGCGCGCACAGGCGCACCGTCTCACGTCTGCTCGCGTCTGCCTGCCTCGCGCTGGCAGGCGCCGCGGTCCAGGCCAATGGCGACACAGGCCCGGCCGGCGCGCTGTTCGGAACGCAGCTGAGAGGCCAGACCTTCCAGTACACGGTCCGTACCGGCGACACCCTCCACTCGATCAGCGCGCGACACGGCGAGGGCTCGGTGGCGATCGCCCGCGCCAACGCGCTCGACCCCCGCCAGGCACTGCGGCCAGGGCAGGTGCTCGAACTGGACAACCGACACGTGGTGCCTGCCGATGCCGACGGCATCCTGGTCAACATCCCGCAACGCATGCTCTTCCACTTCGAGGACGGCAGCCTGCGGGCGGCCTGGCCGATCACTGCGGGCGGCCCCGGCTGGCGCACCCCGCGCGGCCCCTTCACGGTGATCAACCGGCAGACCGACAAGCCCTGGATCGTGCCGAAGTCGATCCAGGCCGAGATGCTGCGCGAGGGAAAGCCGGTCCTCACCCGCGTCGAGCCCGGCCCGGAGAATCCGCTGGGCCGTCACTGGATCGGGGTGTCGATCCCGGGAATCGGGATCCACGGCACCAACGCGCCGTCGAGCATCTACGCGCTGCGCTCGCACGGATGCATCCGCATGCACCCGGATGACGTCGCCGCCCTGTTCGGGCGCGTCGAGGTGGGCAGTCCGGGACGCTTCGTCTACCATCCGGCGCTGCTGGCCGCCCTTGCGGACGGTCGGGTGTTCGTCGAGGTGCACCGCGACGCCTACCGTCTTGCCCGGGAGCCGCTGGCGGCGCTGCGCGAACTGGCCGAGGCGCGAGGCGTCGCAGACCGGATCGACTGGACCCGGGCGGCCGAGATCGTCGCGGCGCGCGACGGGATCGCGCGCGAAGTCACCCTGTCCGAGCACACTTCCGCGGAGCGAGCGCCCGCACCCGCCAACCAGTCTCCAGGAGTCACCGACCGATGACGCACCGACACGCCCCCTCGTCGACCGGCCGCCGCCGCCTGCTCGCCGTCGGCAGCCTCGCCGTCACCGGGGCTGCCGCCCCCGGCCTGGCCCGCGCGACGCTCGGCGACGCAGGCAGATCCATCGCCGGTCCCGCCGCGCTCGCCTTCTACAACACGCACACCGGCGAGCGTCTGTCCCTGGTCTACCGTGAACGCGGCGAGTACCTGACCGATGCCATCGCCGAGATCGACCGCCTGCTGCGCGATCACCGCACCGGCGAGGTCGCACCGATCGACCCGCGACTGCTGGACCAGTTGCACCAACTGGGCGCGCTGCTGGACACCAAGCAGCCCTTCCACGTGATCTCGGGCTATCGCTCGCCCGCCACCAACGCGAAGCTGGCAGCCGCCAGCGGCGGTGTCGCCAAGCGCAGCCTGCACATGCTCGGGCAGGCGATCGACATCCGGATGCCCGGCCGGCCCCTGCAGCACCTGCACCGCGCGGCGCTGTCGATGCAGGCCGGCGGCGTCGGCTACTACGCGCGCTCGGACTTCGTCCACATCGACACCGGGCGGGTCCGCTCCTGGTGAAACCATTGCAGGGGCGGCGCGGCATCCGCTGCGCCGATGCCCACGGCACGACCCACGGCCTGCCGGCGTCCTGCGGGGCCCGGCGTTAAACTCGCCGGATGAACGCACCCGACATCACCGCGCTGCTCGCCGACCTTCGCGAGCGCTTCCACGGGCGTCTGCTCGTCGACCCTGCCGACACCGCGCCCTTCCTCACCGACTGGCGCAAGCGCTACACCGGCCGCGCGCTCGCGGTCGCCCAGCCGGAATCCACTGCCGACGTCGCGGCGGTGGTGCGCTGGTGCGCCGAGCACCGTGTCCCGCTGGTGCCGCAGGGGGGCAACACGGGCATGGTCGGCGCAGCCACCCCCGACGACAGCGGCCGGGCGCTGGTGCTGTCGCTGGCGCGGATGAACCGCATCCGCGAAATCGACGTCGTGAACAACACGGCCACGGTCGAGGCCGGAGTGGTGCTCGCCAACCTGCAGCAGGCCGCCCGCGATGCGGGCCGGTTGTTCCCGCTGTCGCTCGCCGCCGAAGGCTCGTGCACGCTGGGCGGGAACCTGTCGACCAACGCCGGTGGCGTGCAGGTGCTGCGCTACGGCAACACCCGCGAGCTCTGCCTGGGCCTGGAGGTGGTCACTCCTGCAGGCGAGGTCTGGAACGGCCTGCGCGGGCTGCGCAAGGACAACACCGGCTACGACCTGAAGCACCTGTTCATCGGCGCCGAGGGCACGCTCGGCGTGATCACCGCCGCAACGATGAAGCTGCACCCGCTGCCGGCTGCGCAGGTCACGGCCTTCGCCGCGGTGCCCGACCCGCACGCCGCGCTGCGCCTGCTCGTGCTCGCGCAGAAGCGGCTGGCCGCATCGCTGACCGCCTTCGAGCTGATCAGCGACTACTGCATGCAGCTGGTGGAGCGGCACCTGCCGGGCAGGCGCCGCCCGCTGGCGGCTGCCTCGCCGTACTACGTGCTGCTGGAATCCTCCGACTTCGAGAGCGAGGCGCACGCGCACGAGCGCTTCGAGGCGCTGCTGGGCGAGGCGATGGAGGCCGGCGATGTCACCGACGCCGCGATCGCAGGCTCGATCGCGCAGTCGCAGGCCTTCTGGGCGATCCGCGAGAGCATCCCGGAGGCGCAGGCGCTCGAGGGCCGCAACATCAAGCAGGACATCTCGGTGCCGATCTCCTCGATCGGCCGCTTCATCGACGAGACCATCACCACGATCGAGCGTGACTTCCCCGGTGTGCGCATGGTCGTCTTCGGCCACCTGGGCGACGGCAACCTGCACTACAACGTCTCGCCGGCACCGGGCGTGTCCCCCGATGCCTTCATGGCGAACGAGGCCGCGATCAACCACATCACCTACGAGGCGCTCGCCGCGCACCGTGGCTCGATCTCCGCCGAACACGGGCTGGGCCAGCTCAAGCCCGTCGAGAACGTGCGCTACAAGCCGGCGCTCGAGATCAGCCTGATGCGCACGGTCAAGGCAGCGCTGGATCCGCTGGGAATCATGAACCCCGGCAAGGTCCTGCCGATCTGAGCACCCGCCGCGACCCGGCCCGGATGGCTGCCGCGCCCCGGGTCCCGTGGTCGCGCCCACCTCGGGGCAGTCAGTCCCCACCTTCCGAGGAGCGTGTCCATGATCTCCCCCCTTTCCTACGTCACGCCGACGCCCAGCAGCCCCTGGGGCACCTACCTGGCCCAGATCGAGGCGGTGGAGCCCCATCTGGGCGAGCTCGCACGCTGGATCGAGACGCTGCGCCGCCCCAAGCGCAGCCTGGTGGTCGACGTTCCGATCGAGCTCGACGACGGGCGTCTCGCGCATTTCGAGGGCTATCGCGTCCAGCACAACCTGGCGCGCGGGCCCGGCAAGGGCGGAGTGCGCTTCCATCCGGACGTCAACCTCGAGGAGGTGATGGCGCTGGCCGCGTGGATGACGGTCAAGAGCGCTGCGCTGAACCTGCCCTACGGCGGCGCCAAGGGCGGCATCCGGGTCGACCCGAAGACGCTGTCGATGAAGGAACTCGAGCGGCTCACCCGCCGCTACACGAGCGAGATCGGGATCGTGATCGGCCCCAACCACGACATCCCGGCGCCCGACGTGAACACCAACGCCCAGGTGATGGCCTGGATGATGGACACCTACTCGATGAACGTCGGGGCCACGACCACCGGCGTGGTCACGGGAAAGCCGGTGCCGCTGGGCGGGTCCAGGGGCCGCGTGAAGGCCACCGGTCGCGGCGTCTTCGTCGTGGGCCGGGAGACCGCGCGCCATCTGGGAATGGAGATCTCCGGTGCACGCGTGGCCATCCAGGGCTTCGGCAACGTCGGCTCGGCCGCCGCCGAGATGTTCGCCGCCGCCGGCGCGAAGGTGATCGCGGTGCAGGACCACGCGGGCACGGTGTTCGCCGGCGACGGCCTGGACGTCGCTGCGCTCGCCGCGCACGTCCGCGCCACCGGAAGCGTCGCGGATTTCGCCCGCGCGGAACCGCTGGGCAGGGAGGAGTTCTGGGCGCTGCCCTGCGAGTTCCTGGTGCCGGCCGCGCTCGAAGGCCAGCTGAACCCGGCGCGCGCCGCGCAGGTGCGCGCGCGCGTCGTGCTCGAGGGCGCCAACGGTCCGACCACGCCCGAGGCCGACGCCATCCTCGCCGAGCGCGGCATCCTGGTCGTACCCGACGTGATGGCCAACGCGGGCGGCGTCACCGTCTCCTACTTCGAATGGGTGCAGAACTTCTCGAGCTTCTTCTGGACCGAGGAGGAGATCAACGCCCGGCTCGACCACATCATGGCGGGCGCCTTCCAGCAGGTCTGGGAGACGCACGAGCGGATGCGCCTGCCGCTGCGCACCGCCGCCTTCGTGCTGGCCTGCACGCGGGTCCTGCAGGCGCACGCGGATCGCGGGCTGTATCCCTGAGCCGCGCGGCAGGCCCGGATCGGCACACGTCGATCCCGGGCCGATGCGCCGTCCGGTGCGGGACGGACGCCGATCAGGCGCCGATCACCCCGCCATCGATCCGCCGGATCGCGACCGTGGCCGAGCGGGGCCGGCCGTCCGCCCGGAAGTCGGGCCAGTTCGACACACGTCGGGGATCGCGCGGATCGACGCCGGCATCGCCGGCCTCGCCGGGATGCTGGATGTTGACGAACATCGTGCGCGAGTCGGGCGTCACGCACACGCCGGTGATCTCGGCGCCCCGCGGCCCCGTGAGGAAGCGTCGCGTCTCGCCGGTGGCCGGGTCCATCGCGAGCATCTGATTGTTTCCGTAGGCAGCGCGCCGGGCCCCGTCGACGTCCGCAGGCATGTCGGTGAGGATCCAGAGCACGCCCCGCGGATCGACCATCAGCCCATCGGGATTCGTGAACGGATCGCGCGCCGGCGCCGGGTCGGATCCGCCCAGCGAAGCCACCTCCCAGCGGAAGCTGGTGGCGGCGTGATCGCCGCCATCCTCGAACCAGCGCAGGAGGTGACCGTGCGGATTCGGCGCACGAGGATTGGCAGCGTCGGCGCCCGGCCGTCCCGGCTGGCCGCGTGAGCGGTTCCCGGTCAGGGTGACGTAGACCGCCCCGGTGACCGGGTCGACCGCAGTCCACTCCGGGCGGTCCATCGGCGTGGCGCCGACGAGGTCGGCGGCCTGGCGGGTGCGGATCAGCACCTCGGCCTGCGATGCGAAGCCGTTGGCCGCGGTCAGCCCGCCGCGGCCGTGCACCAGTTCGAGCCAGCGCCCCGTCCCGTCCGCATCGAAGCGGGCGACGTACAGCGTACCCTCGTCGAGCAGATCCCGGTTCGCCGCGCGATCCGAAGGGTTCCAGGGCCTGGCGGTGACGAACTTGTACAGGTACTCGAAGGCCTGGTCGTCCCCCATGTAGAAGGCGACACAGCCGCTGCGGCAGATCGCGGGCGCCGCCCCTTCCTGCTTCTTGCGGCCGAGCGCGGTGCGCTTGACCGGCGCCGCCTGCGGATCGTAGGGATCGATCTCGACCACCCAGCCGAAACGGTTGGCCTCGTTCGGATGGCGTGCGAGGTCGAAGCGCGGATCGACCCGCCCCCACAGGCTGTAGTCGTTGCCGGCGGACAGGCCATAGCGCGCCTCGTCCGGCGTGGGGGTCTCGCGGCCGCGGAAGAAGAAGTTGAAGTTCTCCTCGCAGCTCAGGTAGGTGCCCCATGGCGTCCAGCCGTGGGCGCAGTTGGCGAAGGTGCCGCGCACGCCGAGCCCCTGCGGGTCTGCAGCGGTGCGCATCCAGGGATGGCCGGCGGCCGGACCCGAGATCCGCATCGGCGTGTCGCCGTGGATCCGGCGCGCAAAGCGCGAAGGCGAGACGACGCTCCAGCCGGCAGGGCCGCGGCGCACCTCGATCACCGACACGCCCAGCGCGTGCTGCGCCTTGCGCACCTTCCCGATCGACCAGTCCGCAAGGTGGTCGGGGAACAGCGTGCCGTAGTCCGGATACTCATGGTTCGTCGCCAGCAGCCCGTGCCGGGACGAAGCGTCGGACGCAGGACGCGCGGCCGGGCCCTCGAAGGCGACGCGCGGCAACGGGAAGAAGGCCATGCCGTCGTGGTGCGTGCCCGACTGCAGGGCCTGCTCGTCGGCGGTGTTCGATGCGTCGAAGCGGAAGGCCGGCTGGCCGCGCACATCTCCGATCGGGTCGCCCCAGCGGATCAGCACCTGCGCCCGATACCCATCGGGGACGCGCACCGCGTCCTCGTGGGAGACCGGAACCGGTGCGAAGCCCAGTCGCGACGCGGCACCTGCCGGCGCGGCGGATGCAGGACGGCCATCGGAGGAGCTCCCCGGAAACCGCGGACCTGGATCAGGCCCTGTCATCACGCCCGAAGCGCAGCCGGTGAGCCCCAGCAGCGACGCGAGCCCGCCCGCTGCGCCCGGGCCGAGCGCCCCGGCGCCGGCAACCGACGCGGCAAGCTGCCCGACGAAGCCACGCCGCGCCCGCGAGGCGATCACCTCGCCGATCGGGCTTGCCGGACTGGGATTGGCGACGGATTCGGACCGATGGAAGAAGCGGCTCATGATGCGATCGCAGGCTGCGCGGATGTGGCCGGAACCATCCTACCGCCACGGCGCGCGCGACGCAGCGCTACAGCCCCAGGTAGGCTTCGCGCACCCGCGGATCGTCCAGCAGGTCCGCACCGCGGCCCTCGAGCACCATGCTGCCGTTCTCGAGCACGTAGGCGCGGTCGGCGAGCTTCAGGGAAGCCGCAACGTTCTGCTCGACCAGCAGCACGGTCATGCCTTCGGCGTGCAGGGCGCGGATCGCGGCGAAGACTTCCTGGACCACCGAGGGCGCCAGCCCCAGCGAAGGCTCGTCGAACATGATCAGACGCGGCTGGCCCATCAGGCTGCGGCCGATCGCGAGCATCTGCTGCTCGCCTCCCGACAGCGTGCCGGCGAGCTGCCCGGCACGCTCGCGCAGCCGCGGGAACATGCCGAAGACCTTGTCGAGCGTTGCGCGTGCATGGTCCTTCGCGCGCGGCAGCATCGCCCCGACCTCGAGGTTCTCGAGCACGGTCATCGACGGGAAGATCTGCCGTCCTTCGGCGACCTGGCCGACGCCCAGGTTGCACACCAGATGGCTCGGCAGTCCGGCGATCTCGTGGTCCGCGAAGCGGATCGATCCCGCACGCGGCCTGAGCACTCCGCCGATCGCGCGGATCAGCGAGGTCTTGCCTGCGCCATTGGCGCCGACGATCGCGACGATCTGGTTGGCGCCCACCTCGAGCGAGACGCGATCGAGCGCCTGTGCGTCACCGTAGAAGACCGAGAGGTCGCGCACCGAGAGCATCCTCAGACCTCCTCGGCACCGAGATAGCTGTGCAGCACCTTCGGATCACGCGTGACCTCGACCGGCGTCCCCCGGGAGATGATCTCTCCGTGGTGCAGCACATAGACACGCTGCGCAAGCGCCATCACCGCGCGCATCACGTGCTCGATGAGCAGGATGGTGATGCCGGAATCGGCGTTGAGCCGCTTGAAGGCGGCGACCATCTCGTCGGTCTCGGTAGGCCGCAGCCCGGCCATGACCTCGTCGAGCAGCAGGAGCCTGGGCTGGGTGGCCAGCGCGCGCGCAACCTCGAGCCGCTTGCGATCGGGAAGCGTGAGGCTCGAGGCGGAGCGATCGCGCAGTTCCCACATGTTCAGCGCGCGCAGCGCGGCGCCGGCGCGCGCCCGGGCGAGTCCGGTGTCGCGCGTCCCCCGGAACCCTCCGACCATCGCGTTCTCGAGCACGGACATGTCCGCAAAGGGCTGAACGATCTGGAAGGTGCGACCGATGCCTGCAGCGCAGACCTGGTCGGGCCGCAGCCCCGCGATGTCCCTGCCCGCGAAGCGGATCGCGCCGCTGTCGGGGACGAGCGCCCCCGCGATCAGGTTGAACAGCGTCGTCTTGCCCGCACCGTTGGGGCCGATCAGCGCGACGATCTCGCCCTCGCGCACCTCCAGCGACGCATCCGAGACCGCCTTGAGCCCGCGAAAGCTCCTGGACACACGATCGACCGCCAGCAGCGGTGCCGCGACAGGTGCAGGATCGTTCCCACGGACTGCGCTCGCCATGCTCAGTGCCCCCGCGTGAACCCGAACCGCCTCGCGATTCCCGGCCACATGCCGTGCGGCATGAACATGATCGACAGCCCGAGCGCCGCGCCGTAGAGCACCTGCTTGATGCCGGGAATCTCCCAGCCGAACGACGCCAGCATGCCGTTGAGACTCTCCGAGAGCAGCGTGAGAACCGCCGCGCCCAGCACCGGCCCGAACAGCGTGCCCACCCCGCCGATGATCGGCGCGAGGATGATCTCGATCGAGCGGCCCATGTTGAAGACCTCGGCCGGGAACAGGTTGTTGTAGTAGAAGGCGAAGAAGACCCCGGCGAGCGCGGTCAGCGCAGCCGAGATCTGCACTGCGATCATCTTCACGCGGAAGGCATCGACCCCTGCGGCACGCGCCGCCTGCTCGTTGTCGCGGATCGCGCGGAAGTAGTAGCCCAGCCGGCTGCGCAGCAGCCAGGCCGACAGCACGAAGGCGCCCGTCGCAAGGGCGAGCGCGAGGTAGTAGAACATCACCGGCCCGCCCCGCAGGTTCCAGAGATCCGCCTGGTCCTGCTGCACCACCTTCAGGAAGAAGCCGCCGGACCCGCCGACCCAGTCGATGTGATCGAAGGCGATGCGCGTGAACTCCGCGAAGGCGATCGTCAGCAGTGCGAAGTAGGTGCCCGAGATGCCGAAGCGAAAGGCCAGCCAGCCGACCACGCTCGCTGCTGCCACGCAGGCAGCCACGGCTGCGAAGAGCCCCAGCCACGGCGACACCGCGAAATGCTGGTACAGCGCCGCCGAAGTGTAGGCGCCCAGCCCGACGTACAGCGCATGCCCGAGCGACAGCTGCCCGGCAAAGCCCATCATCACGTTCCAGGCCTGTCCGACGAAGGCGAAATACAGCACCAGGATCAGCACCGACAGCAGGTAGCGGTCGGTGACGAAGGCCGGTGCGGCCAGCAGCACCGCGAGCAGGCCGAACAGGCCGAGCCGCGCGCGCAGCGGCGACTCGGTGAAGACAGCGACCAGATCCCTCATCGGCGCGAGAACAGCCCCTGCGGCCTGAACGCAAGCACAAGGATCAGCAGGGCAAAGGAGAACATGCTCTTCATCGAGGGCGCGATCAGGATCCCGGCCACCGACTCGGAGACGCCGATCAGCACGCCCCCCGCGAGCGCGCCGACCATCGAACCGAGCCCGCCGATGATCACGATCACGAAGGCAAGCAGCGTGAAGGCCGGGCCCGAGGCAGGAGTCACGTCCATCAGCAGCGTCAGCAGGCACCCGGCAATGCCCAGGCAGGCTGCGCCCAGGCCGAAGGTCAGCCCGTACAGGTGCTTGACGTTGAGCCCGACGATCTGTGCGCCGAGCAGGTTGTCCGCGCAGGCGCGAATCCCCTTGCCGAAGGACGTGAAGCGGAAGATCGCGAACAGCCCTGCGCTGCACAGCAGGGCGACCCCAGCGCAGATCACGCGCACCTTGTCGATCAGCAGCGGCCCGAGCTCGTAGGAATCCAGCGCGTAGTCCACCTGGACGTTGCGCGCATCGGGCCCGAAGACCAGCAGCAATCCGTTGACCATGATCAGCGCGACCGCCATCAGCAGCATGAACTGCGAGTGCTCCGGGCGGTCGATGAAGCGATTGATCAGTCCGCGCTGCAGCGCGTAGCCGAAGACGAAGAAGGCCGCACCCACCGGCAGCAGCATCCAGAGCGGATCGGCACCGTAGAGCGTGAAGGCGACGATCGCCATGTACATCGCGATCGCCATCATCTCGCCGTGCGCGAAGTTGACGATGCGCACCACGCCGTAGATCACCGACAGACCCAGGGCCATCAGGCCATAGACCAGCCCGGTCAGCAGACCGCCGGTGATGATATTGACGATGGTTTCGAGGGGCATGGACAGCGCGCGACTATCGACCAGCGCGCGACGATACAGGAAATCGGGGACGACAACCAACAGGGCGCCTGCGCCGGCCGGCGCGCACAAACGAGGACCGCCCCTGACGGGGCGGCCTCGGTGAAGCTTCGCGACGCAGTCGGGCTGGCTGCGTGCAGAACTTCCTCGCCCCGGACCGGAGTCCGGAGCGATTCCGGTTCAACGGCTGCGACGCCGCCGCGCGATGGCGAGGCCGACCGCGCCCAGACCGAAGAGGGCGAGCATCGAGGGCTCCGGGACCTGCGCGACGGCGAGCGGGCCGGGGTCATCGAAAGACGGTGGCGGAGGAGTCTCGGGGAGCAACCCGGGACGCGGCGGCTCCGATGGCACTGTGGCGGGCGGCGTGTCACCACCGCCAGCCAGGACAGGTGCATTGCCCCCCCCATCGAGGGTCGATCCGACCTCCTCGGGGCAGGCCACCGCTCGCGTGATCACCTGCGGCTGCGGCGGAGCAGTGACGGCCGCCGCTCCGCCCGGCCCCCTGCGCGGCCGGCCATTTGCGGCCACCAGGCGTTCACCGGAACTTGCAGGCTCGACCACCACCGGTGCCTGCGTCGGCGCCGGGAGTACCTCGGTGACGTAGCAAATCCGCGGCGGCGGCGGCGCGGTACCGATCGTCGGAGCCGGCGCGGTCACCGGCCCAGGAGCCGGAGCCCCAGCGGTGCGGCGCGGGCGGTTGTCCGCGCCCGCGGCCAGCGCATCGACCGTCATCGTGGCCGTGAGCGTGGCGACCAGGAGAACAAGCGGGAGGGATTTCGATCTGGTTTTCATGGGCGCTCCTTTCTTGCCGGAAATACTCGCAAGATCCTTGCCAGACCTCCAAACTCATTGATTTTTAAAGGAAAGCGCGTTTGCACCAGGAAAAACGTGCGTCCGATGGTCAGAAATTCCGACGCCAAGGATGTCACATTTCGGTCCTTGGCGTCAGCGCGAACACGACCCGTCAGCCCCGTCTGGACCACTCGGGCACCGGAAACACCGGCGCCGCCTGCGCAGCCTTGGCCGGCAGGACGACGGTGGGTCGCATGTTCCGGTTCTGCAGGGCTGCGGACGCGATCTCGGTGTTCTGGCCCTTCTCGTTGAAGCGGATCGGACCGCCGAGCATCATCCTTTCGGCAATGTTGGTCTTGCGGATCGCATCCGTCAATGCTTCGCTGTCAGTGCTCTTCACGCGCCTGACCGCGTCGGCGACCACCATCATCGCCTCGAAGGTGAAGCCCACGTTGAGCGCGTGGAACATCAGCCTGTCCTTGGGGAAGCGCTTGTCGAAGGCCTTCTCCACCACCGCAGTGAGCTTCGCCTTCGGGTCGTACCAGGGCACGTTGGAGATCGCGTACTCGGAATACTTGCCCACCGCCTTGAAGAACTGATCCTCGTACATTCCGGGCGAGCCCGGGGAGATCAGGCCCTGCGGCGACCAGCGCTGCTTGACCATCTCGCGCACGATCATGATCGCATCGTTCAGCCGGCAGATCATCAGCGCGAGATCGGCGCCGCTGGCCTTGGCCTTGGCCACCTCGACCGAGAGGTCCCGCGCGGCCGGGTCGTACATGATCGAGTCGACCAGCTTGAACGGCAGGTAGTCGAGCTTCGGGAAGATCGCGTCGAACGCGCGCTTGTTGGAGACGCCGAACGGATCGTTGGCGCACAGCAGCACGGCGGTGCGCGGCGCGCTCTGCGTGGCCTGGAAGAGGTCGCGGCACAGCGCAAGGCCGTTGCGCATCAGGTCCACGCCGGTGGTGAAGTTGCGGAAGGTGTACTTGTAGCCCTGCTCGGTGATCTGCGGCGCCGCGGCGATGTTGATCACGAAGGGAATCTTGCGCTGCTCGGCAACCTGCGCGATCGCCGCAGCCGCGCCACTCTCGAAGGGCCCGACGAGGACCTGGGCGCCGTCGTTGATCAGCTTCTCGGCGCGCGCACGGGCCTGGTCGACGTTCGACTCGAAATCGACGTTCATCAGCTCCAGATCGACGCCGTACATCTCGCGCAGGATCTCGGGAGCGATGTCCACGCCACGCTGGCAGGACTGCCCGAGCTGGGCGAGGTAGCCCGACCTGGGCAGGAGCACCCCCACCTTCACCTTGCTGGTCTGCGCCCGGACGAACGCGGGGGCAAGTGAAGCGCCCGCGGTCACGCCGGCAACCGCCTTGCCGAAACTGCGCCGGGAGGTGTTCGTGCCTGGGGTGGTGTCGTTCATGCTTTCTCCTCTTGGGGCTGTCTGGTCGGGAGCGCGAACCGGGCTGGTGATCGCGTGATCGCGCAGGAAGCCGCGGCGCACCGGAATTCCAGGCTGCGACGATACCCGAAACCGGCCCGCCGAAGTACAGCCCAGGCCACGCGTCGGCTACCATCGGTCGTTTCGGACCTCGCTCACGACACGAGACGATGAACAGCCCAGCCACGCCCACCCGCCTCTTTCGCAAGGACCTCACCGTCGAGGCGCTCAACCTGATGCATCGCAATACGGCCTGCGAACAGCTCGGGATCGAGATCACCGAGATCGGGCACGACTTCCTTCGGGGCCGCATGCCGGTGGATGCCCGCACGAAGCAGCCGGCGGGCATCCTGCACGGCGGTGCCTCGGTTGCGCTGGCCGAGACGCTGGGCAGCATGTCCGCCTGGCTGTGCCTCGAACCCGGTCGCAGCGGCGTGGGGCTCGACATCAATGCCAACCACATCCGCGCGATGCGCGAGGGCTGGGTCTACGGTGAGAGCCGGGCCGTGCATGTCGGGCGCACCACGCACGTCTGGCAGATCGACATCCGCGACGAGCAGGGGCACATGGTGTGCGCGTCGCGGATCACGATGGCGATCGTTCCGGAGCACCCCGGCAGGGGGTGATCGCGAACTGCGCCGACCCGATCGGGCAGGCCCGCCCGACAGGGCTTCGGCCGATCCCTCGGAGCCGTCCGGCCGCGATCGCAGCGACGTTCAGCCGGCAGACGGGGCGACGGAGGCCTGTACCGGCGGCCGCAGCGGCGCGGGCGCCGGTTGGGTCGAGCGGTACTCCCACTTCCGCCAGGCCCTGAGCACCGCGTTCGGATACTCCGCCCGTCCCAGGCTGCCGTTGTAGCGGCCCAGCGCGCGGAAGAGATCGCCACGCTCGATGTCGATGTAGTGGCGCAGGATCGCGCAGCCGTAGCGCAGGTTGGTGCGCATGTCGAAGAGCGCCGACGGGTCGCCGTCGCCGATGACCCGCGACCAGAAGGGCATCACCTGCATGTAGCCGCGGGCGCCGGCGTGGGACACCGCGTAGCGGCGGAAGTAGCTCTCCACCTCGATCAGGCCCAGCACCAGGTGCGGGTCGAGCCCGGCGCGCTGCGCCTCGTAGCGGACGGACTTCAGGAACTCGACGCGCTGCTGCAGTTCCGGCTTCCACTTGCGCGGCAGCCGCTCGGACATGACGGCGAGCCAGTCGACCTTCTCGCTCACCGACACGAAACGCGGCTCCGGCGGGGAGCGATCCTCGGCCACTGCCGCCGCCAGCGCCGAGCGCACCGACGCGGACATCGGCTCGTACTGCTGCGGGCC
>CAUJHG010000008.1 GCA_963204785.1 Pseudomonadota bacterium
ATGGAAGGGCCATCGCTCAACGGACAAAAGGTACTCTGGGGATAACAGGCTGATACCGCCCAAGAGTCCATATCGACGGCGGTGTTTGGCACCTCGATGTCGGCTCATCTCATCCTGGGGCTGTAGTCGGTCCCAAGGGTATGGCTGTTCGCCATTTAAAGAGGTACGTGAGCTGGGTTCAAAACGTCGTGAGACAGTTTGGTCCCTATCTGCTGTGGGCGTTGGAGATTTGACGGGACCTGCTCCTAGTACGAGAGGACCGGAGTGGACGCACCTCTGGTGTACCTGTTGTCACGCCAGTGGCATCGCAGGGTAGCTAAGTGCGGAAGAGATAACCGCTGAAAGCATCTAAGCGGGAAACTCGCCTGAAGATGAGATCTCCCTGGGGACTCGATCCCCCTGAAGGGTCGTCCGAGACCAGGACGTTGATAGGCTGGGTGTGGAAGCGCAGTAATGCGTTGAGCTAACCAGTACTAATTGCCCGTGAGGCTTGACCCTATAACTTTGCAAGGCAACACTGCCCGGCAGCATCACGCTGCCAATCGGCAAGCGCCGCCGCAACGTTGGTACGCAATCACACAACCCGCGCATCACTCGATGCGCAACCCAAACAGTCGATTCGACTGATGCGATCTTCTTCCAAGATTGGCCAGCTCGCCCCATCCGGCGAGCCGGCAACAAGTCATGCCTGACGACCATAGCGAGGTGGAACCACCCCTTCCCATCCCGAACAGGACCGTGAAACGCCTCTGCGCCGATGATAGTGAGCAACCCGCTCGTGAAAGTAGGTCATCGTCAGGCAAGTTATCGAAGACAAAAGGCCAGCGCAAGCTGGCCTTTTGTCGTTGTGCCCCGGCTGTCACCCTTGTTTCTCGAAACGAGGCAGTCGGCACAAGGGGGTTACGGGCTTCGCGGCCGCCGCTTCCCTGACCGGGAACTGGTTTGCTACGTTGACGCGGCAGGTGCGTCCCGACCGGCGGGCGCCTCGAGGGGCGAGCCTATCGATACCAGTCGACCCGCTTCTCCTCGATTGCATGGCACGCGACCTGGCTGGCGTCGGGCAGTTCGCGCAACTTCGGCCGCTCGCTGCGGCAGCGACTGTCTGCGTGCGGACAGCGGGGGTGGAAACTGCAGCCGCTCGGTGGGCTGAGGGGATTGGGGACTTCGCCGGCGACCGGGGTCCTCGCGCGGCCGGTCATGCCGATGTCCGGGATCGCGTCGAGCAGCAGGCGCGTGTATGGATGCATCGGGGTGGCGAACAGCCGCGTTTTCGGCGCAAGTTCGACCATTCGTCCAAGGTACATCACGCCGACGCGGTCGCTGACGTGGTGGACGACCGCGAGATTGTGGGAAATGAACAGGTAGGTCAGCCCGCGCGTGCGCTGCAGTTCGCGCATCAGGTTGAGAACCTGCGCTTGCACCGAGACGTCCAGGGCCGAGGTCGGTTCATCGCACACCAGGAACTCCGGCTCGCTGGCAAGCGCCCGGGCGATGGAGATCCGTTGGCGTTGCCCGCCCGAGAACTGATGCGGGTACTTGCCGGCGTCCGCCGGCGTGAGCCCGACCACCGAGAGCAGCTCGTCCACGCGGTCCCGGATGGCTCGTCCGTCGGACAGGAGGCGATGCACGCGGATCGGCTCGGCGACGATGTCCTGTACCCGCCAGCGTGGATTCAGGCTTGCGTAGGGATCCTGGAAGATCATTTGCAATCGCCGTCGGGCCGAGAGCGTGGAGGCAGCGCCCGGCCGTCTGGCGCAGCGTGCTCCGGGCGCGGATTCCTGGCTCGGAGCCGGAGCCTGCCGAGGGCTGTCATCGTGACCTGACGTCGTTCCGTCGCTCGAGGGCGCGCCGCCGGCGCGCGGTGCTCCCGTGTCGTGGACGACGATCTCCCCATGGGTGGGGCGGTGGAGCCCCACCAGCATTCGAGCCACCGTGGACTTCCCGCAGCCTGATTCGCCCACCAGTGCGAGGGTTTCGCCGCGCCGTATCTCGAAGGAGACGCCGTCGACCGCCTGGACCGACTGGCGAGGCTTGTGTTCGAGAATCCGGTTCAGCCAGGGCAGGGAGACGTCGAAGCTCATCGCCAGTTGCGTGGCTGTCAGCAGCGGCTGCGCCCCGGTTGCGGGTGCCGATGCCATCGTTCCGGCCGACGCAGCCGACTGCGCCGGCGCGATCGATCCGGCCGATTCGAGGGTTCCCGTCCGGGGCGGCCGGCTCGAGCCGGCCGGCGTACCGTTCGCGCAGCGCTCGCGCGGGGAGGAATCCGGCCTTGCTGCTGCCGAGGAGGCCGCTCTCGGGGCTTGCGAGGGCAAGCGATCCGCCGTGGGCGCGCCCGGTCCGGCCTGTGCTGCGTGCAGCCAGCAGGCCGCCATCGATGCGCCCGCCTTCATCGGATCGGGGCGGCGTTCGCGACAGACCGGCATCACCTTCGGGCAGCGCGGATTGAAAGCGCAGCCTGGCGGAATCGCGTCCAGGCGCGGCATCGCGCCGTCGATCTGCTCGAGGCGATCGCGTTCCTCGCCGATCGTGGGGATCGAGCCCATCAGCCCGGCGGTATAGGGATGCTGCGGACGGTGGATCACGTCGGCGACCGGGCCGATCTCGGCGATGCGGCCGGCGTACATGACTGCGACGCGGTCGGCGGTCTCGGCGATGACCCCCATGTCGTGGGTGATCAGCATCACCGCGGTGCCCTGGTCCCGGCAGAGTTCGCGCAGCAGCGCGATGACCTGGGCCTGGATCGAGACATCCAGCGCGGTGGTCGGCTCATCGGCAATCACCAACCGGGGCTGCGCGGCCAGCGCGAGTGCGATCACCACCCGCTGGCGCATTCCCCCGGAGAACTGGTGCGGGTAGTGATCGATCCGCTCCTCGGGTGCCGGAATTCCGGTGGCGCGCAGCAGTTCCACGGCGCGTTCGCGCGCCTGGGCTGCCTTCAGGCCCAGATGTGCGTGGATGGTCTCGGTCAGCTGACGCCCGACCGTGTAGAGCGGATCGAGCGAGGTGAGCGGATCCTGGAAGATCGCGCCGATCTCACGGCCACGCACCCGACGCATCTCCCGGGGCGAAAGCCTGTCGATGCGCCGTCCGTCCAGGCGGATCTCGCCGCCCGCGATGCGCCCGGGAGCATCGAGCAGGCCGATGATCGCCGCGCCGGTCAGCGACTTGCCTGCTCCGGACTCGCCGACCACGCCGAGCACCTCGCCAGGGGCGATCGAGAAGCTGATGCCGTCGATCGCGGTCAGGGTGCCGCGGCGGGTCGGGAACTCGACCTTCAGGTCGATCACTTCGAGCAGGGGGCGGTCGATGCGCATCGTCCGGGCTCAGCGCAGCTTCGGGTTCAGAGCGTCACGCAGCCAGTCGCCCAGGAGGTTGACCGACATGCACAGCAGCACGAGTGCAAGACCGGGGAAGACCACCAGCCACCACTCTCCCGAATAGAGGAAGTTGTTGCCAGTGTTGATCATCGTGCCCAGCGATGGGGAGGTCGGCGGCACGCCCACGCCGAGGAACGAGAGCGTGGCCTCGGTGACGATCGCGGTGGCCACGTTGATCGTTCCGATGACCAGCACCGGACCCAGGGCGTTGGGCAGAACGTGTTTCGCCATGATCTTCCAGGACGGCACGCCGATCACGCGCGCCGCCTGCACGTACTCCCTGTTCTTCTCGACGAGCGTGGAGCCGCGCACGGTGCGCGCGTACTGTACCCAGTTCGCCAGGCCGATCGACCCGATCAGCACGACCAGGCTCAGGACATCGCTGTGCGCGTCGCGTGGCAGCATGGCGCGCGCTGCGCCGTCGATCAGCAGCGCGATGAGGATCGCCGGGAACGACAGCTGCACGTCGGCCACGCGCATGATGAAGGCATCGAGTCGTCCGCCGAGATAGCCGGAGAGCAGCCCGAGCCCCACTCCCAGCGTCATCGCGAGCAGCACCGAGGCGAGGCCCACTGCCAGCGAGATGCGCGATCCGTAGAGGATCGTCGAGAGCACGTCGCGCCCCTGGTCGTCGGTTCCGAGCGGATACGCGAGCCGTCCGTCCGCGCTCCAGGCTGGCGGCAGCAGCGAATCGTTCAGGTCCAGGCTCGCCAGATCGAAGGGCTGGTGCGGCGCGACCCACGGCGCGAAGGCTGCGCCACACACCATCACCACGGCCACCAGCCCGGCGAGCATCGCCACCGGGCTCGAGCGGAAGCTGAACCAGATCCCGCTGTCGCGCAGACGGGCCAGGGCGCTCATCGCGCCGCGCTCACAGGCCGCTCCACTTGAACAGGTTGACGTTGTCGGCGAGCTGCACCATGCGCACCTTGCTGCGCATTCCCCAGGCCAGCGCCTGCTGGTGCAGCGGAATGTGGCCGACGTCGTCCTGGTGGATCCTGAAGGCTTCGGCAATCATCGCGTTGCGCCTCTTCTCGTTGGTCTCGGAACCGATCTTCACGGTGAGCTCGTCGAGCCGGGCGTTGCTGTAGCCGCCGAGGTTGAACTGGCCGCGGCCGCCCGGTCCGGGGCTGGCCATCAGGGCGTTCAGGGGGTTGTGCGAATCATAGGTGCCGGGAGTCCAGCCGAGCATGTAGAAGGAGGTGTTGCGCGACAGGATCTTCGGGAAGTAGGTGGCCTTCGATTCCGCTTCGAGCCTGATCTTCACTCCCACGCGCGCCAGCATGCCGGCCACTGCCTGGCAGATCTCGCCATCGTTCACGTAGCGGTCGTTGGGACAGTTCAGCTTCACCTCGAAGCCGTTCGGATAGCCGGCCTGGGCAAGCAGCTTCTTCGCGGCCTCCGGGTCGTAGGGCAGGCGCTTGTCCAGCGCGGGGACGAAGCCCCTGATGCCGGGCGCGACCATCAGCGCAGTGGGCGTCGCGGCGCCACGCATGATCCGCGTGCGGATCGCCTCGATGTCGATCGCCTGGTAGAAGGCCTGGCGCACCCGTCTGTCCCTGAAGGGGTTCCTGCCCTTGACGTTCGAATAGAGGAGTTCGTCGCGCGCCTGATCCATGCCCAGGAAGATCGTGCGCAGTTCCGGGCCCTGCAGCACCTTCAGGTCACGGTTCTGCTTCAGGCGTGCGACGTCCTGCACCGGCACCGGCTGCATCATGTCGATCTCGCCGGAGGCCAGCGCAGCGACGCGTGTGGCGTCGTTGCTGATCGGGGTGAATGCCACCTCGTCGAAGTTGGCCTCGACCTCGTCCCAGTAGCCGAAGTGGCGCGCGAGCACGGTGCGCACGCCAGGGTCGCGCGACTTCAGCCGGAACGGACCGGTTCCATTGGCCCGGAACGAGGCAGCGTTCTCGATGCCCTTGCGCTTGTCGACCGGGCGTTGTGCACCGTTCTCGGAGCACCACTTGCTGCTCATCATGTACACGAGCGAGATCACGTCGGGCAGGATCGGGAAGGGCGAGGTGGTGACGATCTCGATCCTGTGGTCGTCGACCCGCCGCACCTCCCTGATCATGGTCGTGTAGGACTTCATGTCTGAGCCTTCACCGGCGGCGCGCGCAAAGCTGAACACGACGTCGTCCGCGGTGAACGGCGAGCCGTCGTGGAACTTCACCTTGCGACGCAGGTCGAAGCGCCAGACGGTCGGCGTGACCTGCTTCCATGCCGTGGCCAGCCCCGGTGCGAGCGCGAGCTTCCTGTCGCGTGCGACCAGCGGCTCGTAGATGTTCCCGAGCAGGGACAGTTGCAGCGACTCGTTGAGCGAATGCGGGTCCATCGACAGCGCGTCGCCCTGGTCGGCGACGCGCAGGGTGGTCGTCGCGTGCGCAGCGCCGATCGACAGCGCCATTGCGGTCGCCAGCGCCAGCACGATCTGCCTCGTCGTGCGTTTCATGTGATGCTGCTCCTCGGGGCGTGCTCCTCGGGGCGTGCTCCTCGGGGTTCAGTCGCGAATCGGCATCGCCGCTTCCACCAGGCGCACGAAGAGTGCCGCGCCCAGCGGCAGGATGCTGTCGTTGAAATCGTAGCTGGCGCTGTGGAGGAAGCCCCCGTCGCCGCCGCGTGAGCCCTGTCCGATCCGGAAGTACGCACCGGGGCGCTGCTGCAGCATGAACGCGAAGTCCTCGGCGCCCATGCTCGGTTCGAGATCGCGCACCAGATGATCCGCGCCGACGAGGTCCTCGGCGACGCGCTGCGCGAAGATCGCCTCGTCGCGCGAGTTGATCGTTGCGGGGTAGATGCGCTCGTACTCGAGTTGCGCGCGTGCGCCGAAGCCGGCAGCGATCGACGAACACAGGCGACGCAGGTTCTCCTCGACGAGGTTCTGCGTGTCGGGCCGGAAGGTGCGCACCGTGCCGACGATCTTCGCTTCCCGGGGGATCACGCTCATCGCTGCGGGGTTGCCTGCCTCGATCGAGCACAGGCTCACCACGGCGGAGTCGATCGGGCTGACGTTGCGCGAGACGATGCTCTGCGCGGCAGTGATGATGTGCGCGGCGACCACCACCGGGTCGATGGCCAGGTAGGCGTGCGCGCCGTGGCCGCCCTTGCCCTCGACCGTGATCGTGACCCGGTCGGCTGCGGCCATCATCGGTCCGGGCCTGACCGCGATCGTCCCCGGCGGCAGTGCGGGCCAGTTGTGCATCGCGAAGACCGCGTCGCAGGGGAAGCGCTCGAACAGACCGTCGTCGATCATCGCCTTGGCCCCGCCGAAGCCTTCCTCGCCAGGCTGGAAGATCAGGTGCGCAACGCCGTCGAATGCGCGCGTTGCCGCCAGGTGGCGTGCGGCGCCCAGCAGCATCGTCGTGTGGCCGTCGTGACCACAGGCGTGCATCAGCCCGGGCCGCTGCGATCGGTGCTCGAACTCGTTCTCCTCGTGCATGGGAAGCGCGTCCATGTCGGCGCGCAGCCCGATGCGCCGGCCGGAGCTGTCGCCGTGGCCGCGCACCACCGCCACGATCCCGGTGCGACCGATCCCGCGGTGGATTTCGTCGACTCCGTAGCGCTCGAGTTCGCTGGCGACCAGGTCTCCGGTGAAGTGTTCCTCGAAGCCGAGTTCGGGGTTGCGGTGCAGCCGGCGGCGGATCGCGACCAGGTCGCCATGCCAGTTGCGCAGCGATGTCACTGCGGGGTGTCGGCCGAGATAGCTTTCCTGGGCGTCCATCGGTTCCCTGGGGTCAGTGCGAAGCGCCGGCGCGGTCGATGCGCAACCTGGGATCGACCGCGAAGTAGAGGAGGTCCACCATAAGGTTGATCACCACGAAGACCAGTGCGATCAGGCACAGGTAGGCGGCCATGATCGGGATGTCCGCGCTCTGGACTGCCTGGATGAACAGCAGCCCCATCCCGGGCCACTGGAAGACCGTCTCGGTGATGATCGAGAACGCGATGATGGCGCCGAGCTGCAGCCCCGCGATCGTGATCACCGGCACCAGCGTGTTGCGCAGTGCGTGGCCGAAGTGGACCGCGCGATCGCTCAGCCCGCGGGCCCGTGCAAAGCGGATGTAGTCGGTGCGCAGCACCTCGAGCATCTCGGAGCGCACCAGCCGCATGATCAGGGTCAGCTGGAACAGAGACAGGGTGATCGCGGGCAGCACCAGGTGCTTCCACCCATCCAGGCTGAGCAGTCCGGTGCTCCACCAGCCCAGTGCCAGGGTCTCGCCGCGCCCGTAGGAGGGCAGCCAGCCGAGCATGACCGCGAACAGCAGGATCAGCAGGATGCCGATGAGGAAAGTAGGCAGCGACACTCCGAGCAGGGAGATCGCGAGCATGGCGTTGGCCAGCCAGCCGCCCCGCCTCAGTGCGGTGTACACGCCCATCGGAATCCCGGCGAGCAGCGCCAGTGCTGCCGCCACCAGCGAGAGTTCGAGGGTTGCGGGCAACCGTTCGCCGAGCAGCGTGGAGACCTTGCGCCCCTGGCGGTAGGAAAGCCCGAATTCGCCCTGTGCAGCGTTGCCAACGAAGCGCGCGAACTGCACGTGGAAGGGCTGGTCCAGGCCAAGGTTCGTGCGCAGCTCCTGACGCTCCTCCGGGGTGGCGTCCTGGCCGACCATTGCGAGCACCGGGTCGCCGACATACTGGAAGAGCGAGAACGCGACGAAGGCCACCACGAGCATCACCGCAGCAGCCTGCAGCAGCCGGCGGGCGACGAACGCGATCATCGGCGCGGGCCCCTGCTGGCAGCGCCGGTTCGCGCGTGGCGCCGAAGATCGCTCATGCCCCGGGCGCCAGCCATCGCTCGACGAGCCTGACCCAGTAGCTCGCGCCGATCGGGATCAGATCGTCGTTGAAGTCGTAGGACGGGTTGTGCAGCATGCAGGGCCCCAGCCCGTGGCCGGACGCGCGGTGCTCGCCGCTGCCGTTGCCGATGCCGAGGTAGCAGCCCGGCCGGACCTGGAGCATGTAGGCGAAGTCCTCCGAGCCCGTCGTGGGCTCGAACTCGATCACCCTCTCTGCACCGACGAGTCCGGCAGCCACTTCGCGTGCGAACGCGGCCTCGCGCGTGTGGTTGATCGTCGGCGGGTACTGGCGCTCGAAGTGCAGGCTGCCCGCGGCGCCGAAGGCCGGGGGCAGTTGCGCGACGATCGCCCGCATCCGCGACTCGATCAGGTCGAGCGCGCGCGCGCTGAAGGTGCGCACCGTGCCGCTGATGGTCGCGGAGTTCGGGATCACGTTGTTCGCTTCGCCGGCGTGGATCTGCGTGACCGAGATCACCGCGGTGTCCTGCGGTCGCTTGTCGCGGGTGATGATCGACTGCAGTGCCTGCACCAGGTGGGTGGCCACCAGCACCGGATCGACGCAGCTCGAGGGCATCGCGGCATGTCCTCCCTTGCCCGTGATGGTGATCGTGAACTCGCTGCTGCCGGCCATCACCGCCCCGGGGCTCACGGCAAACTGACCGACCTTCAGGCCGGGCCAGTTGTGCATCGCGAAGACTGCGTCGCAGGGAAATCGCTCGAACAGGCCGTCGTCGATCATCCGCTGCGCACCGGCGCCACCTTCCTCGGCGGGCTGGAAGATCAGTTGGACCGTTCCATCGAAGTTGCGTACGTGTGCGAGGTGTCTGGCCGCTGCCAGCAGCATCGCGACATGGCCGTCGTGCCCGCATGCGTGCATCTTCCCCGCGTGGCGCGATCGGTGTCCGAATTCGTTGTGTTCGTGCATCGGCAGCGCGTCCATGTCTGCACGCAGACCGATCGAGCGGGGCGATGCGCCGGCGCGGATCGTGCCGACCAGCCCGGTGCCCCCGAGCCCGCGGGTCACGGGGATCCCCCATTCCCCGAGCTGGCGTGCGACGAGATCCGAGGTGCGGTGCTCCTCGAATCGCAGTTCGGGGTGTGCATGGATGTCCTGTCGGATGTCGCGGAATTCGTGCTGGAACTCGACGATCTGGTCCACGAGCTTCATGAGCGCGCCTCTCCCGGTGACGTGCGGCTTAGATTAGCATCGGCCGCATCGGCCGCATCGACGGCGTGGACACGAGGCGTCTGCGTCCGTCGCGCGGCGTCTCGGAGACCCGGGCCATGTCGTGGTCTTTCAGCGGAATCGTCGAAGTGTGCGGATCGGGAGTCGTCGCAGGCGAGGCGAGCAGCCCAGGGCGTGCATGCCGCGTCCGGCGTGGACTTTGGCAGGGCGCCCGTCATCGATGAGCACTCCGCGAGCTCGTCGCACCTGGTCGGGCAGGCAGGATGCGCCGGCGAAGCCACGGCGTGCGCGGATCGCGCTGGCGCTCGGGGCGGGCGTGCTGGCCGCGGGCTGCGCGGCGTCGGCGATCGATCTCCCCTATTACTGGCAGTCGGCGCTGGGACAGGCTTCGGTGCTCCAGCGCGCGCGTCCGATCGGCGCGCTGCTCGCAAGCGACGAGCTCGATGCGCGCCTGCGCCCGAAGCTCGAGCGGGTCCGCGAGATCCGCGCCTTTGCGTCGCGCGCGCTGAGCCTGCCCGAGAACCGCAGCTACACGCGCTACGCGGACCTCGGCCGACCCTTCGTGGTCTGGAACGTCTTCGCCGCTCCCGAGCTGTCGATGCAGCTGAAGCAGTGGTGCTTTCCGGTGGCGGGCTGCGTCAGCTACCGTGGCTATTTCGAGCGGGAGGCAGCCGAGCGCCATGCGCAGAAGCTGCGGGCGCAGGGCTGGGAGGCTTATGTCGTCGGGGTGGCCGCCTACTCGACCCTGGGCTGGTTCGACGATCCGGTGCTCAACACTTTCGTCCACTATCCGGACGCGGAGCTGGCGCGGCTGATCTTCCATGAGCTTGCGCATCAGGTGCTCTACGTCCAGGGGGACTCCGCGTTCAACGAGTCCTTCGCCACCGCGGTCGAGGAGGCGGGCGTCGAGCGATGGCTGGCGGCACTCGACGATGCTGCAGTCGAGGGGGCGTATCGGGTGTTCGCGCAGCGCCGCGCGAGCTTCGTCGGGCTGCTGCAGCGGCACAAGGCGGCGCTGGAGGCGGTCTACGCAGGCGATGCTTCCGATGAGGACAAGCGCGCAGGCAAGCGCGCGGTGCTCGATTCGCTGCGACACGACTACCAGGCGCTCAGGGCCAGCTGGGCTGGCTACCCGGGCTACGATCGGTGGTTCGCACAGCCGCTGACCAACGCGCATCTGGCGTCGGTGTCGGCCTACCACGCGCTGGTGCCTGGGTTCCGGCGGCTGCTCGGACAGGCGGGTGGCGATCTGCCACGCTTCTTCAGGCTGGCCCGCGAGCTGGCGGATCTGCCGGCCGAGGAACGCCTGCGCCTGCTCTCCGGCACAGACGGCGCCCTCGCGGTCCGTTCTCCGGTCGGGATGCATTGACATTCCTCGCTTTTATTGTCGCGGAAGGGCGCTAACATCAGATTTTTCCGACCTGCAGGCGCCTGGGCGCGACCGCGCAGGCAACCAGCGGAGGGAGCATGGATCGTTTCTGGCTGAAGCACTATCCCGCAGGCGTGCCGCACGAGATCGACCATCACCGATACGAGTCGGTGGTGCAACTGATCGAGGAGGCGTTCACGAAGTACCGCAATCGCACCGCCTACGTCGGGATGGGCAGGAAGCTCACTTTCGGCGACCTGGACCGGATGTCGCGGGCGCTGGGCGCCTGGCTGCAGAGCCGCGGCCTGAACAAGGGCGATCGCGTCGCGATCATGATGCCCAACATCCTGCAGTACCCGGTGGCGCTTGCCGCGGTGCTGCGCGCCGGACTGGTGGTGGTCAACACCAACCCGCTCTACACGCCGCGCGAGCTCGAGCACCAGCTGACCGATTCCGGCGCGAAGGCGATCATCATCCTGGAGAACTTCGCGACCACGCTGCAGCAGGTGATCGGGCGCACGCAGATCAAGGAGGTGGTCGTCGCCACGATGGGTGACCTGCTGGGCTTTCCGAAAGGTGCGATCGTCAACTTCGCGGTCCGCAAGCTCAAGAAGATGGTTCCGCCCTTCCAGCTTTCGGGCACGACCTCCTTCCTGTCGACCCTCACGCGGGGCGAGCGCCTGCTGCTCGAGACCCCGGCCATCGGCCACGAGGACGTCGCCTTCCTCCAGTACACCGGCGGCACCACGGGCCTGGCCAAGGGGGCGACGCTGGTCCATCGCAACATCATCGCCAACATCCTGCAGTCGGAGGCCTGGCTGCAGCCGGCGCTGAACAATCCGAAGAAAGGGCCGCCGCCGGAGCAGCTGATATGGGTGTGCGCGCTGCCGCTCTACCACATCTTCTCGCTGACCGCCTGCTGTCTGCTCGGGATGCGGGTGGGCGGGATGAACATCCTGATCCCGAATCCGCGGGACCTGCCGGCGCTGCTGAAGGAGATCAGCCCCTACCGGTTCAACCTGTTCCCGGCGGTCAACACGCTGTTCAACGCGCTTGCGAACAACCCGGAGTTCCGCAAGCTCGACTTCTCCCAACTGCGTGTCTCGCTCGGCGGGGGAATGGCGGTGCAGGAGGCGGTGGCCCGGCAGTGGCTCGAGGTCACCGGTTGTCCGATCTGCGAGGCCTACGGTCTGTCCGAGACCTCGCCGGCGGCCACCGGCAATCCGGTGGACACCGACGTCTTCACCGGAACGATCGGGCTTCCCTTCCCGTCGACCGAGGTGGCGATCCTCGACGACAACGGCAACCCGGTGCCGCTTGGCGAGCGTGGCGAGATCGCGATCCGCGGTCCGCAGGTCATGGCGGGCTACTGGGGCCATCCGGAGGAGACCGCCAAGGTCATGACTGCCGACGGCTTCTTCAAGACCGGCGACATCGGCATCATGGACGAGCGCGGCTACACGAAGATCGTCGACCGCAAGAAGGACATGATCCTGGTCTCGGGCTTCAACGTGTACCCGAACGAGATCGAAGGGGTGGTGGCCGATCACCCGGGCGTGCTCGAGGTCGCAGCGATCGGCGTGCCCGATGCGAACTCCGGCGAGGCGGTCAAGCTGTTCATCGTGAAGAAGGATCCGGCGCTCACCGAGAAGGACGTGATGTCCTTCTGCGCCGAGCGCCTCACCGGCTACAAGAAGCCCAAGTACGTCGAGTTCCGGACCGACCTGCCCAAGACCAACGTGGGCAAGATCCTGCGCCGCGAGCTGCGCGACGAGGAACTGAAGAAGAAGGCGAAGGCCTGACGCGAGCCCTTGCTGCCCGACGGCGGAAGCCTGCCGGCGAAAGCCGGCGCGGCGCCGGCGGGCGCGCCGTCAGTGCGCGCCGTCAGTGCGCGCCGCCGCTCGCCTGTCGGGTGATCGCGTCCTTGAGCTTGCCCAGGAGGGCGTGCAGGTTCTGCTGTTCCGTGCGGCTGAGCCCGTCGAACAGCGAGACCACCCAGCGTTCGTGCTCGAGGGCGATGGTGCCGAAGCGCTGCTGACCCGCCTCGGTCAGCCGCAGCCGGATTGCACGACGGTCGTCGGGCACCGGTTCGCGCACCAGCAGGCCCTCGGCTTCCAGGAAGTCCGCAAGCGCCGTGATGTTGCCGCCGGTGACCATCAGCCGTTGCGACAACTGGCTCATCTTCAGGCCCTCCGGGTGGCGGGCAAGCTGCGCCATGAGCTCGAAGCGCGGACTGGTGGTGTCGAACTCGCAGCGCAGCCGGCGCTGCAGCATGCCGCCGATCATGTCCCGACAGGTCATCATGCGCAGCCACAGCTTCAGCGCGGTGTGGTCGTTCGCGTCGAGCCGTGTCTCGCGGTCGGCGAGTGTCTCTGGAGACGGTTGCGGATCGATCGGCAGCATGGGCAAGGTGCTTGGTTTGGCTCGCGGAAGTCTAAGGGCAAATCCCGGGCCGGCGACCCGTCGCGGTCGAGCAATCGGAAGCTTGGGAGCCTGATCCGGATCAAGGCAGGTCCGAAAAGAGGAAAAGTACGGGCCGGCGGGATTGCCCCTGGTCTGCGCTGTCTGTGGCTCAAGCGGGGAACGGGTAAAGAAAAAGCCGCCCGAAGGCGGCTCTTTCAAGTCGATGAAGCCGACTCAGAAGGCGTGGCGAATGCCCAGGTGAAGCTGCTTCTGATCCTGACCGGCGGTGGCCGTCGGCAGGTTGTTCAGCGCAGCCGCCGTGAAGAAGCCGTACGACGCGTGCGATTCGTTGTTGATCACGCCGTAGGAGACGCCCAGCGAGGTACGCTTCGACAGCGGGTAGTCGTAGCCCACGGTGATCATCTTGGCGCCGGACTGGTTGTCCTTCGTGCCGCTGAGCTTGGCGTCCATCGCCTGCGAATAGGTCAGCATGGCCGTGCCAGCGCCGAGCTTCGCGGTCACCGGGATGGACCAGGCGCCGCGCTTGTAGTCGCCGCCGCCGACGTACTTCAGCTTGGCCTCGTCATAGACAACTCCGACCTTGAAGGCGCCGAAGTTGTAGCCGCCACCGACGCGCCAGGCCGACTGACCCTGGTAGGCGCCAGTCGCGAAGGTCTTGTAGCCCTCGACCTTCTCGTCCCAGGCCGCAACGTAGACGTTCAGCGGACCAGCGGCGTAGCCGATGTTGGCCGACCAGGCCTGGCCCTTGTTGCCGTCGCCCATTGCGCCGGCTTCACCAGCAGAGGCCAGCGCGGTGGCAGCGCTGGCGCCCGGCGTCCAGGTGATGCCGCCGGAGATGCCGCCGAAGTTCGGGCTGTCCCAACGCACGACGTTGTTCAGACGGCTGTTGCGCGCGATCGGGCTGCTGTTGATGAAGCCGATGATCGAGGTGTTCGAGTGCTGCAGCGCGGTGGCGCGGAAGGCGTGCTCGTCGAGGCCGTAGATCCAGTAGGTGTCGAGCTTGCCGAGGCGCACCGTACCGAAGCCGCCGGCCAGGCCGACGAAGGTGGCCCCACCGGCGAGCGTCTGGCCGACCGTGCCGCCGTCGTCCGGACGGAAGCGGTTGTCGATCTGGAAGATCGCCTTCAGGCCGCCGCCGAGATCCTCGGTGCCGCTGATGATGAAGCGCGAGGAACCGTCGTTCATCGCGGTGTGGCTGCCGTTGCCAGCCGCGCCGTTCGTGTACTTGGTCTGCGTGACGCCAGTCTTCAGGTTGCCCGACAGGACAACGTTCGTCTGCGCGTAGGCGAACGCGGGCAGGGCGGCCGCGACAGCCACTGCGAGAAGCGATTTCTTCATTGATCAATCTCCTAGGTTTCTGGAATCAATCGGCAGCCCTCGAACCGCCGCAACTCCCCGAAGCGCGCCATGGTGGAACCAAGGCCCCCGGATAGAAGTCCGAGCCATTGTCACCAAATTTCCGGGTCCGGCCAAGCTGGTCGGTCGTCGCGGCGCCGGATTTTGACGAGCTTGTAGTATTGCTGCAACATTCGCCCGATGCAGCCTTGGGCGGTGTGCGGGCGCCTCGGTGCGCGCCCCGTCGACCTTGGGCGCGAGGCCTGTGCAGATGGACGACACGATTCCCCTGAGCCCGCTCGAGCGGGCCCTAGCCCTGGCCGGGCGTGCCCTTGCCACGGTGGCTGCCGCACTGCCTTCCGATCGTCCCTCGCCGGCCGCAGGCCTGCCGATGGACGTCGATGATGAGCTGTCGGTGGCGCAGCGCAGCCTCGCCGGAGGTCTGATGCGGGTCAACCACGTGGGCGAGATCTGCGCGCAGGCCCTCTACGAGGGCCAGGCCCTCACCGCACGTGATCCGGAACTGCGCGCGCAGTTCCTTCGTGCCGCTTCCGAGGAGCACGATCATCTGGTCTGGACCCGCGAGCGGCTCGAGGAACTCGGCGACCGCCCCTCGCTGCTGAATCCGCTCTGGTATGCGGGCGCGCTGGCGCTCGGGGCGCTTGCCGGTCGGGCGGGGGATCGGGTCAGCCTCGGCTTCATGGCCGAGACAGAGCGGCAGGTCGAGGCTCATCTGGAGGGGCATCTGGAGCGCCTGCCGCAGCAGGACCTGCGCTCGCGGGCGATCGTGGCGCAGATGAAGGACGACGAGGTCGCCCATGCGCAGGCTGCGATCCGGCTGGGCGGCGTGGAACTGCCGGCGCCGGTGCGCGGCCTGATGAGGGCGGCGGCGCGGGTGATGACCACTTCCGCGCGCTACATATAAGAAAAGAAGCGAGGAATCCGGAGGCGAGGATTAGGTCTGGCCGCAGCCGCATCGCCTGCGGCCGACCTGCGCCTCAGTCCTCGATCACTTCCCAGCCCAGCGACAGTTGCGCAGTCTTCGCGAGCATCGCCGACGCGGAGCAGTATTTGTCGTGCGACAGTCTGATGGCGCGTTCGACCAGGTTGGGCTTGATCGCCCGCCCGCGCACCGTGAACTGGAAATGGATCCGGGTGAAGACCTTCGGGTCGGTGCTGGCGCGCTCGGCCACCAGTTTCGCCTCACAGCCGCGAATGTCCTGCCCGCTCTTGCGCAGGATCACCACGACGTCATAGGCCGCGCAGCCCGCCGTGCCGAGCAGGACCATCTCCATCGGACGAGGGGCGAGATTGTGCCCGCCTCCTTCCGGGGCGCCGTCCATCGCCACCAGGTGCCCGCTGCCCGTCTCGGCCAGGAAGGACATGCCTTCGCCACCGGTCCACTTCACGGTGCATTCCACTGTGTCATCTCCCAAGGGGTTTGGTGGTCCGAAATATTGCATCGCGCAAATTCGAAATTAGAGGATTTCTACTAATCTGCGAGGTGCACCAGGCGGCGTTGTTCACTGCAAATCTTAGAAGTACGTGTGAAATCAATGAGTTGCAGTTGGACAAGGGTAAACCCCGGTTCGATCTGTCGTGCTCGATCTTCTTCTTCCGGCGCTCTGGGATCTTGCAATGCACAAAACCGAGCGGTATAGTTCGTCCATCGGTTGTCGCAGCGAGACGGCGGCAACCCACCGATGTCTCCTCCACCCTCCTCCTTTGGTGGATTAAGCCCGAACCCCGCGTTCGGGCTTTTTTTTGGCCCTTCGCGGAACCGCGCGGAACGCGAGGCCGGGCGCTTTCCGGGTTCGGCAGCGCACGAGGTTCGAAAACACTTTGACCTCGTGCCGGGCGTCGGGCTAGAATAACAGGCTTTCCAAGCGCCCGAGCCTTCGCGCGATCGGCCGAAGGGCGGGCAAGGTCGAACCGGACGAGTCCAGGAGCAATCCCGGACCGGGTTCGGCAGATCCCGAATGAGTCCCGGGAGAGAGTCCCGAGGGAGTCCGGCGTCTCAGACCCGGTGTCACTGAACGAGCGAGCCGCATCTCGAGCGGGTCGAAGCGAGTATTTGCATGAAAACCTTTTCTGCCAAGCCGCACGAAGTCAAGCGCGACTGGTTCGTGGTCGATGCCAATGACAAGGTGCTGGGCCGCCTTGCCGCCGAGATCGCGCATCGCCTGCGCGGCAAGCACAAGCCGGAGTACACCCCGCACGTGGACACCGGCGACTTCATCGTCGTGGTCAACGCTGCACGCATGCGCGTCACCGGTAACAAGAACGTCGACAAGAAGTACTACCGCCACAGCGGCTACCCGGGCGGCATCACCGAGACCAGTTTCTCGGACATGCAGTCGCGCTTCCCGGGGCGTGCCCTGGAGAAGGCGGTCAAGGGCATGCTCCCGAAGGGGCCGCTGGGCTACGCGATGATCAAGAAGCTCAAGGTCTACGCCCAGGGCTCCCATCCGCACGCCGCGCAGCAGCCGCGCGCGCTCGAGATCTGATCGCCCGGCGCGACGATCGAACCCAGACCGAATTCACGAAGGAATCGAACCGATGATCGGTGATTACTACTACGGCACCGGCCGACGCAAGACCTCGGTGGCGCGGGTGTTCCTGAAGCGGGGCACCGGCAAGGTCGTCGTCAACGGCAAGCCGCTCGATCAGTACTTCGCTCGCGAGACCGGCCGCATGGTCGTGCGCCAGCCGCTCGAACTGACCAACCACGTCGACAGCTTCGACATCATGGTCAACGTCGGTGGCGGCGGCGAATCGGGGCAGGCTGGCGCGGTGCGGCACGGCATCACCCGTGCACTGATGGACTACGACGGAACGCTCAAGCCGACGCTCTCCGGCGCAGGTCTGGTGACCCGCGACGCCCGTGCGGTCGAGCGCAAGAAGGTCGGCCTGCACAAGGCGCGTCGGCGCAAGCAGTTCTCCAAGCGCTGATCCGACTCGTCGTTTCCGGGCTGCGTGCGCCGTCTGCGGCGATCGCGCCCGGGGCGACTCCATGCGCAGCAGGCCGCCTTCGGGCGGCCTCGTCGCTTGTGCGCAGAATTTCCTCTCGATCGGGATGGACATGATCAGGATCGGAATCGTCGGGGGCACCGGATATACCGGGGTCGAGCTCCTGAGGCTGCTGGCCCAGCATCCGCAGGCACAGCTCTGCGCGATCACCTCGCGCAAGGAGGCGGGAATGCCGGTGGCGCAGATGTATCCGTCGCTGCGCGGGCGCGTCTCGCTGGCCTTCTGTGATCCCGCCGATGCTGCGCTGGGCTCCTGCGACGTGGTGTTCTTCGCCACCCCGCACGGCGTGGCGATGGCCCAGGCGCGCGAACTGCTCGCGGCGGGCGTCAAGCTGATCGATCTGGCTGCCGACTTCCGCCTGAAGGACACTGCCGAGTTCGAGCGCTGGTACAAGATGCCGCACTCCTGCCCGGACCTGCTGGCCGAGGCGGTCTATGGCCTGCCCGAAGTGAACCGGGAAGCAATCCGCAAGGCACGGCTGATCGGCCTGCCGGGCTGCTATCCGACCTCGGTCCAGCTGGGGCTGCTGCCCCTGCTCGAACCGGCCGCAGGCGACCTGATCGACCCCATGACCCTGATCGCCGACTGCAAGTCGGGCGTTTCGGGCGCCGGGCGCAAGGCCGAGGTCCACACGCTGCTCGCGGAGGCCGGCGACAACTTCAAGGCCTATGGCGTCGAGGGGCACCGGCATCTGCCCGAGATCGTCCAGGGGCTGCGGGCGATCGCCGGCAGACCGGTGGAGCTGGCCTTCACACCGCACCTGGTGCCGATGATCCGCGGCATCCACTCGACGATCTACGCGCGGATCCGTCCGCAGGCCCGGAACACCGATTTCCAGGCGCTCTTCGAGCGTCGCTTCGCCGACGAGCCCTTCGTCGACGTGATGCCGCCCGGTTCCACGCCCGAGACGCGCTCGGTGCGCGCCTCGAACATGGTGCGGATCGCCGTCCACCGGCCGCAGGGCGGCGATCTCCTGGTGATCCTCGTGGTCGAGGACAACCTTGTGAAGGGGGCCTCGGGCCAGGCGGTGCAGGTGATGAACCTGATCTGCGGGCTGCCCGAGACCACCGGGCTCACCCAGTTGCCGGTCCTCCCCTGAGCCGCGCAGATGCGTGCATGCCACTCGGGCGTGCAGGGTCTTGCCGCCAGGGCTAGAATCGCCAGGATGCTTGGAGGTTTCGCACGATGAATGCAGTCGCAGAGATGCCCGCTCCGCTGGTCTTCACCGACAGCGCCGCAGGGAAGGTCCGCCAACTGATCGACGAGGAAGGCAATCCCGATCTGAAGCTGCGCGTCTTCGTGCAGGGTGGCGGGTGCTCGGGCTTCCAGTACGGGTTCACGTTCGACGAGGAAACGAACGACGACGACACCGTGATGGAGAGGAACGGGGTGACGCTGCTGATCGACGCGATGAGCTACCAGTATCTGGTGGGCGCGGAGATCGACTACAAGGAGGACATCGAGGGCGCGCAGTTCGTGATCAGGAATCCGAACGCGAACACCACCTGCGGGTGCGGCTCCTCGTTCACTCCCTGAGCGCCGGGCCGTCGCGACGCCAGACCGGAAGGCCTGCGCGGGCGCAGCGGAAGTGCATGCCGGACACGGGCCCTTCGGGGCCCGTCGTCATTCCGGGTCCGGTGCTGGATAGAGCGCGCCCAGCACGCGCGGCCCCCGGGCGCCGGTGACCGCGGGCAGGTTGCCGGGCAGGCCGTGGATGCGCCGCGCTGCGAGCCAGGCGAAGGCCACTGCTTCGACCGCCTGCGGGCTCGCGCCCAGGGCCTCGGTGCTTGCCACCTGCGCCGGGGCGCACAGGGCGCGCAGCCGTGACATCAGCGCGAGGTTTCGTGCACCGCCGCCGCAGACGTAGATTTCCTCTGCGCGGAAACCCGCGCAGGCGCTTGCGATCGTACGGGCGGTGAGTTCCACCAGCGTTGCCTGCACGTCGCGGGGTGCGTGCGCCGCCTGCCCCAGGTGCGCCTGCAGCCAGCGGGCGTGGAAGAGATCGCGCCCGGTGCTCTTGGGCGGACCCAGCGCGAAGTAGGGCTCGCCCAGCATCGAGTCGAGCAGTTCCGGCAGCAGGCGCCCGCCCGCACCCCATTCACCTTCGCGGTCATAGGGCAGACCGGTGTGCCGCTCGCACCAGAGGTCGAGCAGCAGGTTCCCCGGGCCGGTGTCGAAGCCGCGAACCGGTTCCCCCGGCGCCAGCAGGCTCAGGTTGGCGATACCTCCGATGTTGAGGATCGCGCGGCGCCGGGCGGGATCGGCAAAGGCATCGGCGTGGAAGGCCGGCACCAGCGGCGCGCCTTGCCCGCCGGCAGCGACGTCCGCGCTGCGGAAATCGCAGACCACTGCGATTCCCGTGCGTTCGGCCAGACGCGCGCCGTCGATCAGTTGCAGCGTGTAGCCGAGTTCGGGGCGATGGCGCACCGTCTGTCCGTGGGCGCCGAGTGCGCGGATCCCTGTGCGGCAGTGTGGCGGTGCATCAGCCAGCAGGCGTGCGACCGCCTGCGCATAGAGATCGGTGAGGCTGATCGAGGCCGCCGCTGCGCGGGCGAGTTCGTCCGGGCCCGAATGCTGCAGCGCGAGCAGTTCCGAGCGCAGCGCAGCGGGAATGGGCAGCGATGCGAAGCCGAGGGTGCGCGGTTGCCTGTCGGTGAAGTCGACCAGCGCGCCGTCGACCGCGTCGACGCTGGTGCCCGACATCAGGCCGACGAAGAGCTCAGGCACCCTCGCTCCCCAGCGGCCGACGCTCGCGCGCCGGGCCTGCCGTTCTCACTGGAAGCGGGCGACCCGCAGGCTGTCCATCTGCACGAGGCTGGTGTGGACCTCGCGCACTGCGGCGATCAGGCGCGCGCGCTCCTCGCGCCCGAGGGGCTGGGAGTCGGGCAGCGCGATGCTCATCGGGTCGACCTGCGCACCGTCGATCTTCACCTCGTAGTGCAGGTGCGGGCCGGTGGTCCTGCCGGTCATGCCGACTGCGCCGATCGTCTGCCCCTGCTCGATCTTCGCGCCCTTCTGGATGCCCTCGCCGAAGTCGCGCAGGTGCGCGTACAGCGTGGAGTAGCCGTTGCGGTGATCCAGGATCACGACGTTGCCGTAGCCGCGCTGTTGGCCGACGAATTCGACGACGCCCGAGGCGGTTGCACGCACGCGTGTGCCCACCGGGGCGCCGAAGTCCACTCCCTTGTGCGCGCGCCAGTCGCGCAGGATCGGGTGCATTCTCGCCCCGGTGAAACCGGAGGTGATGCGGCTGAATTCGAGCGGGTTGCGCAGGAAGCTCCTGCGCAGGCTCTTGCCGTCGAAGCTGAAGTACTCGCCACCGCCATTGCGCTCGAACCAGAAGGCCTCGTTGCGCTTGCCCTTGTTGATCAGCTCGACCGCAAGCACGCGCCCGGCCTCGGGCTGGTCGAGGCTGCCCTGCTCGCGCAGCGATTCATAGACGACCCGCAGCCGATCGCCCTTGCGCAGGTCGCGGGCGAAGTCGATCTCGCCGGCGAAGATGTCGGCGATGCGGATGGCCACGATCTCGGGAATTCCTGCGCCGTCGGTGGCCGCAAACAGCGAGCTGCGGATCTCGAGGCTGCGCATCTCGACGGTGCGCTCCAGCGGGACGGTGTCCTCGGTGGCGCTGAGCCGGTCGCCGTCGCGCACGATCTCGAGGCGGGTCAGCGGTGCGAAGGCCTCGGAACCGCTGGTCTGCGCCTCGGCCAGTCCTCCGAGCCGGTAGGTGAAGCGCTGCACGCGGCCGAGCGAGTCGATCTCGGCCTGCACCGTGCGCCCGGCGCGCATCTGCAGCGCGAGCCGGCCGACCGGATCGGTCGCGGCGAAACGCAGGAAGGCCGGATCGTTGGCGCCCAGACGCGCGAGCAGTTGCGCGAGGGTGTCGCCGCGGCGGATGGTCTCGGTCTGGATGAAGCTGTCGAGGGACTCCGGAACCTGGAGCGCCAGGGGAAGCGACTCGAAAACGCGCTGCGATGGAGGCGGTTCGACTTCCGCCAGTGGGGCGACGCCGAAGGCGGTGACCGCGGCGAGGAGTCCTGTGAGTGCGGTGCCGACCGCGACCTGGATGAAGCGCTTGTTTCGAGTCATCGTCACCTGCGATGTGGGCGGCGCGAGCGCTACGGAACGCCGGCGCGGACCGGTCGGATAGAATCGTGAGCCTGGCGACGGGCAGCGCAGGCTCCGGATTCAGGTGATCGACCCGGAACGCTGCCCGGGACGGACCGGCGGATTGTAATCGAAAAGACCCACCTTGAAACCCGAATCGACCAACGAACGAGACCAGCCGACGAGCGATGCCGTTCGGCACGCAATGGAGGTGTCCCTGCGGGGCTGCGACGAGCTGCTGATCCGCGCGGAATGGCAGGCGAAGCTCGCGCGCAGCGAAGCCAGCGGCCAGCCGCTGCGCATCAAGCTCGGACTCGACCCCACCGCTCCGGACCTGCACCTGGGCCATACGGTGGTGCTGAACAAGATGCGCCAGCTCCAGGACCTCGGCCACACGGTGATCTTCCTGATCGGCGACTTCACCGCGATGATCGGCGATCCCTCCGGGCGCAACACCACGCGCCCGCCGCTCACGCGCGAGCAGATCGAGGCCAACGCCCGCACCTATTTCGAGCAGGCCAGCCTGGTGCTGGATCCGGCGCGCACCGAGATCCGCTACAACTCGGAGTGGTCCGACGCGCTCGGCGCGCGCGGGATGATCCAGCTCGCTGCGAAGTACACGCTCGCCCGGATGATGGAGCGCGACGACTTCACCAAGCGCTTCAGGGGCGGGCTGCCGATCTCGGTGCACGAACTGCTCTACCCGCTGATGCAGGGCTACGACTCGGTTGCGCTGCGCAGCGACATCGAGCTCGGCGGCACCGACCAGAAGTTCAACCTCCTGGTGGGGCGTGAGCTGCAGCGCGAATACGGCCAGGAGCCGCAGTGCATCCTGACCATGCCGCTGCTCGAGGGGCTCGACGGCGTCGAGAAGATGTCCAAGTCCAAGGGCAACTACATCGGGATCACCGAGCCGCCCGCCGAGATGTTCGGCAAGCTGATGTCGATCTCCGACACGCTGATGTGGCGCTACTTCCTGCTGCTGTCCTTCCGGTCGATCGGGGAGATCGAGCGGCTCCGGCAGGAGTGCGAGGGAGGGCGCAACCCGCGCGACGCGAAGGTGATGCTTGCGCAGGAGATCGTCGAGCGCTTCCATTCACGCGCCGCGGCCGAGCAGGCGCTGGCCGCCTTCGAGGCCCGCTTCCGCGACGGCGCGCTGCCCGAGGACATCCCCGATCTGCAGCTTTCCGGGGCCCCGCTGCCGGTGGCGCAACTGCTCAAGCAGGCCGGGCTCGTGCCTTCCACCTCGGAGGCGATGCGCAACCTGGACCAGGGTGGGGTGCGCATCGACGGAGCGCGTGTCGAGGACAAGACCCTGAAGCTGGCTGCCGGCACCTACGTGGTGCAGGTGGGCAAGCGCCGCTTCGCGCGCGTCACGCTCGCCTGATCGGACCGCTGCCGGCTCCGGGCTCACGCTCGCCCCGGACACCCGCGGTCGAAAACGGTATCTTCGGGGCAGAGATGCAAGTCCACCTCGTCAACGACGGCCTGCGCAGCTTCCGCTTGCTGGCCGACCCCAAGAGAGCCTGAGGAGATGTCATGAAGGTGCACAGTGACTCGTTCGTCGACGGTGCTGCGATCCCGGTCGAGTTCGCGTTCGGTCGGATCGACCCTGCCAGCCACGTCGCGCTGTCGGACAACCGCAATCCGCACCTCGCCTGGAGCGAGGCCCCGGTGGGAACGAAGTCGTTCGCCGTGGTCTGCCACGACAGCGACGTGCCTTCCAGCGGTGAGGACGTCAACCAGGAGGGCAGGGAGGTGCCGTCGACGCTGCCGCGCGTCGACTTCTTCCACTGGGTGCTGGTCGATCTCCCCGCCTCGCAGACCGAGATCGCCGCAGGCGAGTTCTCCAGCGGCGTGACCCCCAAGGGCAAGCGCGGCCCGGGAACCAGGCAAGGGGCGCGCCAGGGGGTGAACGACTACACCGGATGGTTTGCCGCCGACCAGGACATGGCTGGCGACTACTACGGTTACGACGGCCCCTGCCCGCCCTGGAACGACAGCATCATCCACCACTACCACTTCACCGTGTACGCGCTCGACGTCGACGTCCTGCCGCTGATGGGCCGCTTCACCGGTGCCGAGGCGCTGAAGGTGATCGAGCGCCACGCGCTGGGCCGGGCGCGGATCACCGGCACCTTCACGCTGAACCCGCGGCTCGCAGGCTGAGCGCGCGCGGCAGCGCCGCAGGTGCGCTGCCGGATCCGCTCCCCTGGATTCCTGCCCATGACCGAACTCGTCCTGGTGCGCCACGGCGTCACCGCCTGGAATCGCGCCCGGCGCTTCCAGGGACACATCGACATCCCGCTCGACGCCGACGGTCATCGCCAGGCGCGCCGCCTCGCGCAGCGCCTGGCCCGCGAGCCGATGGCCGCGGTGTACGCGAGCGACCTGACCCGGGCGCGCCAGACCGCCGAGCCGATCGCGCAGGCGCTGGGCCTGCCGCTTCGCACCGTGCCCTTGCTGCGCGAACGCCACTACGGCGCCTTCGAGGGGCAGGATCACGAGGCGCTGGCGCGCGACCACGGCGAGGCCTATGCCCGCTGGCGGGCCCGCGATCCCGACTTCGCGCTTCCCGGCGGCGGCGAGAGCCTGCGCAGCTTCGACGCGCGCGTGCAGGCTGCCTTGCAGCGTCTCGTCCAGCATCACCCGGGCCAGCGGGTGGTGGCAGTCACCCACGGCGGGGTGCTCGACTGCGTCTACCGGATCGCGGCCGGGCTGGAACTGAGCGCGCCGCGCACCCACGATCTCCTGAACGCGAGCCTGAACCGGATCGCCTGGGACGGCACGCGCTTCCGTCTGCTCGGCTGGGCCGACGTCACCCACCTCGAGACGGCGCTGGACGACCTCGAAGCGCGAGCTTAGGCGGCATGAATATCCGGATGAGCGACAATCAAGTCCAGACGTCGAGGAGATGCCATGGAACTGACTGCCGTGCTGACGCCTGCCGAGGAGGGTGGATACGTCGCGCTCAACCCCGAGACAGGCACCACAACCCAGGGTGAAACCGTGGAAGAGGCCGTTGCCAATTTGCGAGAGGCTACCGCCCTTTATCTTGCGGAGTTTTCCCTCGAGGCTCACGGCCGCCCGGTCGTGACGACCTTCTCAGTGTCGGAGCATGCCTAGACTGCCTCGTGTCTCTGGCGCCGAAGCGTTGAAGGCACTGCAGACGCTCGGGTTCGAAAAGGTTCGACAGTCAGGCAGTCACGTCATCGTGCGCCGCGGCGAAAGAGGATGCGTCATCCCGATGCACCCTGAACTGAAGGTTGGTGCCTTGGCTGGCGTTCTGCGGCAAGCTGGTGTGTCTGTCGAAGACTTCATTGCCGCCCTGTGAGAGGGTGTAGCCGAAATAAACAAGTCCGCGTAGTCTCCACCCTGAGCACGACGAAGGGAGCCACGGGTGGGCAACGACGGGACGAAACGAGGCAGGCGACGGGGGCGCAAGCCAGCGCTGGATGTGCTGCACATCGATACGTTGCGCGCGATCACGCGCGAGCAGCCGCGCTCGTCGCTGGAGGAAGTCACGCGCGAACTGCACCGGCGCACCGGCACTCGGGTGTGCACGGTCACGGTGCGCAAGGCGCTGCGGCAGGCGGGCATCAACCGGCTCAAGGCGCAACGCAAGCCGGCCGATCGGGCGCCCGTGCAAGGCGCGGCACCGGCGCCGCTGCGCTTCGGGTACACGCAGGCCCATCGGCGCGCCGACGGTCCCGGCGGCATGAACACCGATCTGACCGACGCCGAGTGGGCGCTGGTGGCCGATCTGTTCGAGCGCGAAGGCGGGCGTGGCGCACCGCCCCGGCACCCGCGCAAGCAGATGGTCGATGCGTGCTGCTACGTGGTGCGCACGGGCTGCGCCTGGCGCCTGTTGCCCAAGAGCTTTCCGCCCTGGCGCGGGGTCTACAAGGCCTTCAGCCGCTGGGCCGCTGCCGGCACCTTCGAGGCGATGCACGATCGGCTGCGCGCGCAGTGGCGTGCCCGCGTGGGCCGCAACCCCGAGCCCAGTGCCGCCATCATCGATGCGCAAAGCACGCGCAGCACCGCGCAGGGCGGCATGAGCGGCTTTGACGTCGGCAAGAAGGTCAAGGGGCGCAAACGCCACGTTGTGGTCGACACCCTCGGGCTGCTGCTGGCCGTCACCGTCACCGCGGCCAGCGTGCAGGATCGCGATGCCGCCGCCGAGGTGGTCGCGCACGCCGTGACCAAGGCGCCCGGCCTTGCGAAGCTGTACACCGACGCCGCTTACGCTGGCCGATGCGCGCGGGCCATCGAGGCCGCGCATCCGAACATGAGCGTCGAGGTCGTACGCCACCCGGGCAACCGCAGCACCGGCGCCTGGTGGGACGCACAACAACCGCTGTGGCCGCAGATACCCGCCAGCGGCTTCGTCGTTCAGGGCAAGCGCTGGGTCGTCGAGCGCACCCACGCATGGAACGAGCGCGCGCGTCGCCTCATCGCCCATCACGACCGCTCCCCATGGGCACCGGTGGCCTGGGTCTGGCTGGTCGAAGCGCGTATGCTCGCAACAAGGTTGGCCGCCTGATCATTTCGGCTACACCCTCTGAGGGTGCTGCCGCTCGAGCCGAGCGCTGAAAGGCAGACGCGCCAGTGCGCGTCACGCTACAATCCACGGTTCCGCGTGACTGGCGAAACGGGCCTGCGGCGCAGTGCGCGCAGCGGGTTCCGGGGTGAATCGACACCGTGAAGCGCGGACTCGGCCGATGCCGGCCCGGGGCGATTGCCCTCGGTCCGCGCGAAGGCAGCCGAACGCCTGGGCGTAGCTCCCCCGCGGCCTGCGGGCCGTCGCCAAACTACGCAAGAGGAATCACCATGTTCGACCGCAGCATCGGAATTGCCCAGACCGACCCCGAACTCTGGAAGGCCATCGAGCTCGAGAATCGTCGCCAGGAAGACCACATCGAGCTGATCGCCTCGGAGAACTATGCGAGCCCCGCGGTGATGGCCGCCCAGGGCAGCCAGCTCACCAACAAGTACGCCGAGGGCTATCCCGGCAAGCGTTATTACGGTGGCTGCGAGCACGTCGACGTCGCCGAGCAGCTCGCGATCGACCGCGTCAGGAAGATCTTCGGCGCCGAGGCCGCCAACGTCCAGGCCAACTCCGGATCGCAGGCGAACCAGGCGGTGCTGATGACCTTCCTGAAGCCGGGCGACAAGATCATGGGAATGAGCCTGGCCGAGGGCGGCCACCTGACGCACGGCATGGCGCTGAACATGTCGGGCAAGTGGTTCGACGTGGTCTCCTACGGCCTGGACGCCAGCGAGGCGATCGACTACGACGCGATGGCAGCCAGGGCGCGCGAGCATCGGCCCAAGCTGATCATCGCAGGCGCGTCGGCCTACTCGCTGCGCATCGACTGGGAGCGGTTCGCGCAGGTGGCCAGGGAGGTCGGCGCGATCTTCATGGTCGACATGGCGCACTATGCAGGGCTGATCGCCGCCGGCATCTACCCGAACCCGGTGCCGCACGCGGATGTGGTCACCTCGACCACCCACAAGAGCCTGCGCGGACCGCGCGGCGGCATCATCCTCATGAAGGCCGAGCACGAGAAGGCGATCAACTCCGCCGTGTTCCCAGGCCTGCAGGGCGGCCCGCTGATGCACGTGATCGCGGCCAAGGCAGTGGCCTTCCAGGAGGCGCTTGCCCCCGGTTTCAAGGTCTACCAGCAGCAGGTGCTGACCAACGCGCGCGTGCTCGCCGAGACCCTGGTCGGGCGCGGCCTGCGCATCGTCTCCGGCCGCACCGAGAGCCACCTGATGCTGGTCGACCTGCGTCCGAAGCACATCACCGGCAAGGACGCCGAGGCGGCGCTGGGCCGGGCGCACATCACCTGCAACAAGAACGCGATCCCCAACGACCCCGAGAAGCCCTTCGTCACCAGCGGCATCCGGCTGGGCTCGCCGGCGATGACGACGCGCGGCTTTCGCGAGGCCGAGGCGGAGCTGGTGGGTCACCTGATCGCCGACGTGCTGGACAGGCCGGCCGATGAAGCGCGGCTCGCGCAGGTGCGCGCCCGCGTCGCCGAGCTGACTGCGAAGTTCCCGGTGTATCGCTGACGCCAGCGCTTGCGGCAGCGGCTCCCGGCTAAGGACCCCGTTCGGACAGGATCCCCGGCATGCGCTGCCCCTTCTGCGACCACCAGGACACGCAGGTCGTCGAGACCCGTGCCTCCGACGACGGCGAGAGCATCCGGCGTCGTCGCCGCTGCCCGGAGTGCGACAAGCGCTTCACCACCTACGAGCGGGTCGAGCTTTCGATGCCGGTGGTGGTCAAGAAGAACGGCTCGCGCGTCGAGTTCGACCGGCGCAAGCTGCGCGCGTCGCTGCAGCTTGCGCTGCGCAAGCGTCCGGTCGGGGCCGAGCAGGTGGACGCGGCAGTCCATCGGATCGAGGAGCGGCTGCTGAGCCTGGGTCTGCGCGAGGTCGGCAGCGAGAAGATCGGCGAGCTCGTGATGCGTGAGCTGAGGAAGCTCGACAAGATCGGCTACGTGCGCTTCGCCTCGGTCTATCGCAGCTTCGAGGACGTCGACGAGTTCGCCGAGGCGATCGAGGAGCTGCGCTCCAGGCAGGGACACCGGCCGGGCTAGGCTGCGCGGGTGTGGCGCCGTGCCGCGGGCCGCATTGCGAGCGTGCTCTCGAAGCCATGGTCCGGGCGTGCTGCGACACTGGCGCGGCGACGACGGTCGCCACCGCCCCGGCGATCGAACCCGGGCAGGGGATCGAAGGCCACGACCCGGTCGCGTCCCATCGACTTCGCGAGATAGACCCGGCGGTCGGCGCCGGCCAGGAGCGCCTCGAACTCCGGGTGTTCGGCGCAGATCGACACCCCCACCGACACCGTCAGGCCGATGCGCTCGCCTTCGTGCTCGAAGACCGAGTCGGCAACCCCCTTGCGGATCGCTTCGGCCGCCAGCAGCAGGGGCTGCGGTCCGGGGCGCCGCAGCAGCACGCAGAATTCCTCGCCGCCGTAGCGGCCGCAGAGATCCTCCGGGCCCAGCGCCCGGCGCAGCGTGCTCGCGAAGTGCGTGAGCGCGCGATCGCCCACATGGTGTCCGTGGCGGTCGTTGATCCGCTTGAAGTCGTCGAGGTCGATCATCAGCAGCCCGCATGCCGAGCCCTGCCCGTCGCGCTGTGCGGCGAGCGCCTGGCGCGCGCGCGCGAAGAAGCTGCGTCGGGTGGGCAGGCCGGTGAGCTCGTCGGTGCTGGCCATGGTGCGCAGTTCGTCGGTGACGCGCCCGTTGACCCAGGACAGCACCATGGTTGCCTGCAGCATCGGGCCGAGGACGAACAGCACGGCGACGGCCGCCTGCAGCGCGCCGGTGGCCAGCTGGCCGTCGGCGCTCATCTGCACGCCGTGCAGCAGAAGCCAGCCGGCCCTGGTGCCGTGGGCGGCGGCGAAGCACAGCGCGAGCCCGATCGTCGCGACCACCGGCCCGGCGGGGTCCCTGCCGATCCGGCGCAGCAGCAGCGGGACCATCATTGCCGCGGCGAGTGCCTGCGCGGCCGAACTCGACGCCAGGCGGGGCAACTGCAGTTCCGGCGCCGCGCCCAGCCAGGCCTGCCAGGCGAACATCAGCAGGCTCGCACCTGCAGCGAACCAGGGGCGTGGCCGGGCCTGGCACAGGCGACGCACCCCTTCGTACAGCACGAACATCCCGGCCGGCCCGAGCGTGTTTGCGCCCACCCACGATGCGAAGTCGGGGATCATCCCGCGCAGCGCCACACACAGCATTCCGAGTCCGGACAGCGCGAGCCCGCTGGCGCCCCAGGTGAGCGCCGGCTCCGAGCGCGCGTGCAGCCGTCGCATCATCAGCAGCGTCACCGCACTGAGGAAGGCGGTGAGCGCGCCGGCCAGGAACAGGGTGCGAACGTCGTAGAAATGAGCCATGGTGCAGAGCCTAGCGCGCGTCGGCAGCGCCCGCGCCGACTTGACGACGTTCGTCCGCCGGAACCCGACGAACGTCGGTGCAGCGCAGCGTAGGGAACGGGTGGGCGGGCGGCGAAGTCGACGGTGACGGCCGCGGTCAGCGCCTGGTGAGCCGCAGGGTGCCGTGGATCCCGACCGAGACCACCGAGTGTCCGGGCTCCAGCGGCACCGGAGCCGCTTCGGCGGCTGCGGCCTGCGCCATGGCGGCGCGCATCACGGGCATCGGTGCGCTGCCGCCCGAGGACAGGGTCGCCTCGAGCAGCTCGACGCCCTCGAAGCCCAGCGCCCGGGCTGCCGCGCGGGCCCGTTCGTAGAGCTGTGCGGCCGCCTCGTCGATGAGCGCGCGCTCGGCCTGGCGCCGCGTCCTGTCCGACAGGCGAAAGCCGATCGAACCGACGTTCATCCTGCCGGCCAGCGTGGCGGTGGCCCTGGAGACCGCTGCGATCTCCCCCGACTCGGCGATCAGCTCGGCGCGCACCCGCCAGCCCTCGATCCGCCCGTCGCGCCCGTAGCGTGGCTGGGTGAGGTAGCGGCCGGAGCGCACCTGCAGCGCAGGGTCGCGCTTCAGCTCGGTCAGCGCTTCCTGAAGCAGCGGGTTCACCGCGGCCTGCAGGGGCTGGGGCTGCGCACCGTCGCGCTCCACGAAGAACACCGCGACTGCGATGTCCTCGGTGACCTCGCGCTGGACCTGCGCATCGAGCCGCAGCAGCGGCGGGCCCGCCTGCGGCTCGGCGGCGCTGGCCAGGCCCGGGAACGCGGCAGCCGCGAGGCAGCTCGCAGCCAGGCCAGGGAGCAGCCATCCGTGCGCTCGGCGGCGTACAGCGCCCGCGGCGCGCGGCGCGCTCGCAGGCGAGTGGCCCTCGTCGCCACGTGTTCGGTGTTGGGTCGGCATCCTGTGGTCCTCCGGCGAGGGCATATGGTACCGGCTCGCCGGACCTTCGCCCGGCACTCGGTACAATCGGCTTCGATGTTCACCCCCGACGATCACGATTTCATGGCCCGCGCGCTGGCGCTCGCGGCGCAGGGAATGACCACCACTGCGCCGAATCCGCGCGTGGGGGCAGTGATCGTCCGGGAAGGCTCCATCGTCGGCGAGGGCTGGCACCGGTGTGCCGGCGAGCCGCACGCGGAGATGATCGCGCTCGCGCAGGCCGGCGGGCAGGCGCGCGGGGCGACGGTCTACCTGACCCTGGAGCCCTGCAGCCATTTCGGGCGCACGCCGCCCTGCGTCGATGCGCTGGTGGACGCGAAGGTGGCCCGCGTGGTTGCCGCGATGGAGGACCCCAACCCGCGCGTCAACGGCCGCGGGCTGGCGCGCCTGCGCGCTGCCGGCGTCGAGGTGCGCTGCGGCCTGCTCGAGCAGGAGGCCCGCGAGCTCAACGTCGGCTTCGTCTCGCGGATGTCGCGCGGGCTGCCCTGGGTGCGGCTGAAGGTCGCTGCAAGCCTGGACGGCGGGACTGCGCTGCCCAACCGGCGCAGCCAGTGGATCACCGGCGAGGCGGCGCGCACCGATGGCCACGCCTGGCGTGCCCGGGCCTGCGCGATCCTCACCGGAATCGGCACGGTGCGCGACGACGATCCAGAGCTCACGGTGCGGCTGGTCCCGGCCTCGCGCCAGCCGCTGCGCGTGCTGCTGGACTCGCGGCTCGAGGTGAGCCTGGACGCCAGGCTGCTGCGTGCCGGCGGACCGGTGCTCGTGGTCTGCGCCACCGACAACCCTGGCAAGGAAGCCGAGCTGCGTGATCGCGGCTGCGAGATCCTCAAGCTCGCCAACGCGTCCGGAAAGGTCGATCTCCCGGTGCTGATGCGCGAATTGGCGGCGCGCGAGATCAACGAACTCCACGTGGAGGCGGGCGCGCGCCTGAATGCATCGCTGGTGCGCGAGGGCTGCGTCGACGAGCTGCTGGTCTACCTGGCGCCCTCGCTGCTGGGCGAGGCGACCGGCATGTTCGCGCTGCCGCCGATCGACGAGCTCGCGCAGCGGGTACGGCTTGCCTTTCGCGCGGTCGATCGCATCGGCGAAGACCTCCGCGTGATCGCCCGCCTGCAGCGGGGCTGACCCGCGCAGCCGGATCCGGCAGCAACTGGTCCATTCCCCAACGGAGATCCGAAGGATGTTCACCGGAATCGTCGCGGCGGTCGGCCGCATCGAGAGCGTCGAGCCGCTCGGCAACGGGGTGCGCCTGCGCGTGGACGCGGGCAGCCTGGACCTCGCCGACGTCGCGATCGGCGACTCGATCGCCATCCAGGGCGCCTGCATGACCGCGACCTCGGTCGAGGGGCGCTGCTTCACGGTCGACGTCTCGCGCGAGAGCCTGGACCACACGGTGGGGCTGGAGACGGTCGGCGAGGTCAACCTCGAGAAGGCGCTCACGCTCGCCGATCGGCTGGGCGGCCACCTGGTCTCGGGACACGTCGACGGAATCGCCGAGGTGCTGCGCTTCGAGCAGGCTGGCGAGTCCTGGCGGCTCGACCTGCGGGTGCCGCCGGCACTTTCGAAGTACTTCGCCTACAAGGGATCGGCGACCGTCGACGGCGTGAGCCTGACGGTCAACTCCGTGCAGGACGATCCGAAGGGCGCGGTGATCGGCATCAACCTGATCCCGCACACGATGGCGGTCACGACCCTCGGGCGCCTGCGCGCCGGTGCGCAGGTCAACCTGGAGGTCGACCTGATCGCGCGCTACGTCGAGCGGATGCTCTCGAGCACCGCGGCGCTGCCCGCCGGCTGACACGGGGCGGGCAGCTCCTGCATCGGCTCTCAGCGGCCGCGCTTGGCGAGGTAGCGCTTTGCCACCTCGATCGACTCCGGATCGTTCCTCGCGCACATCGTCGACTGCGCGTCGCGGAAGGCCTCGCTGGTGGAGCCCGCCTGCTCGGTGATCGCGTTGACGTGCCGCTTGGTCGTGGTCATCGTGTAGGCGGACTTGGTGAGCAGCTGATCGACCAGCGACTGCACCTCGGCGTCCAGCGCGTCGTCGGGAACCACCCGGTTCAGGAAGCGCAGCGCGTGCGCCTCCGCAGCGGTGAAGGGCCGGCAGGTGAGCACCAGCTCCTTGGTCATCGCCGGTCCGATCTCGCGCACCAGCCGCGGGATGCCGCCCCAGGCCAGTGGAATTCCAAGGTCGAGCTCCGGGATCGAGAAGCGCGTGCTCTCGGCGGCCACGCGCAGGTCGCAGCCGGCTGCCAGCACCAGTCCGCCGCCGACGCAGTGCCCGTGGATGCGTGCGATGGTGACCGCGCGCACCTGGTCGAGCGCTTCGGCCATGTGCCGGCCCAGGTCGACCACCGAGGAGTCGACCTCGGTGCGCCCGGCAGCGTCGTCGAGATCGAAGCCCGCGCAGAAGGCGCGCCCTTCGCCGGAGACGATCGCCACCTTCAGGCCCGGCTGCGCATTGAGCCAGTGCGCCGCCTCGGCGACCTCGCGCAGGGTGTCGGGGCTCAGCGCGTTGAGCCGATGCGGGCGTGTCAGGGTCAGGCGGCCGACTGCGCCGTCCGCGCTCACTTTCAGGTTCTTGAAGTCGGACATCTCGGAATCGCTCCCCTCGAATGGGTTGTCGGAACAGGTGCGTGGCGTGCGCGCCGACCCGCCGCTCGTCGATGCGGGCCGGGCACGGAGCAGCCCTATCCTACCGGCTGGGGGCCGCTGCAGGGTCGTGCGCGTGCCGTCCGGGCAGGGGGGGCGGGGCGTCGCGACCGAGGGTTGCGGGAAGGGGCTGCGGCCGGCAGGCGCGGGCCGCGTAGAATGACGGAATGACGATCTCCAGCATTCCCGAAATCCTCGCAGAGTTTCGTGCGGGCCGCATGGTCATCCTGGTCGACGAGGAAGACCGGGAGAACGAGGGCGACCTCGTCCTGGCGGCCGACTTCGTCACTCCCGAGGCGATCAACTTCATGGCCCGCTTCGGCCGCGGGCTGATCTGCCTGACGCTCTCCGCGCAGCGCTGCCGGCAGCTGAACCTGCCGCTGATGGCGACGAACAACGGCACCCGCACTGGCACGAACTTCACCGTGTCGATCGAGGCTGCCGAGGGCGTGACCACCGGGATCTCCGCCGCCGACCGCGCCCGCACGGTGCAGGTGGCGGTCGCCCGGGACGCGGTGCCTAGCGATCTCGTCCAGCCCGGCCACATCTTCCCGCTGATGGCGCAGGACGGCGGCGTGCTGATCCGCGCCGGCCACACCGAGGCCGGCTGCGACCTCGGCCACCTGGCCGGGCTGACGCCTGCCTCGGTGATCTGCGAGATCATGAAGGACGACGGCACGATGGCGCGGCTGCCGGATCTCGTCGAGTTCGCGCAGCTGCACGGGCTGAAGATCGGCACCATCGCCGACCTGATCCAGTACCGCAGCGCCCACGAGAGCCTCGTCGAGCGTGTTGCCGAGCGGGAGGTGAACACCGCCCAGGGCCCCTTCAGGATGGTGGCCTACCGCGACAAGCCCAGCGGCGCGCCGCACATCGCCCTGGTGCGCGGCGAGATCCGCCCCGAGGACGAGGTCATGGTGCGTGTGCACGAACCGGTCACGGTGCTGGACCTGATCGAGACCGATCACAGCAGGCACACCTGGTCGGTGGCGCGCGCGCTCGAGGCGATCGCCGGGCACGGCCGGGGCGTGCTGGTGCTGTTGAACTGCGCCCGCCCGGCGGCCGATCTCTTCGCCGAACTCGATGCGCTCGCGCGCTTCGAGGACGATCCCGGCGCGCGCGCGCAGGCCGAGCGCCGCGCCGGCAAGATCGACCTGCGCACCTACGGAGTCGGCGCGCAGATCCTGAAGGACCTGAACGTGGGGCGCATGCGCCTGCTGGCGCAGCCCCGCAAGATGCCCAGCATGACCGGCTACGATCTCGAGGTCGTCGGCTTCGAAGCGGGCCACTGAGGAGAATTCGAGTGACTGTCGACGTTTTCGAGGCTGACCTGGACGGCGAGGGCCTGCGCATCGGGGTGGTGCAGGCGCGCTTCAACGAGCCGGTGTGCGAGGCGCTGCGCGAGGCCTGCCTGGCCGAGCTGCTCGAGCTCGGCGTCGAGGAGGAGGACATCTTCGTGTGCACCGTCCCCGGTGCGCTCGAGATCCCCTTCGCGCTCGACCGGCTCGCGCAGACCGAGGAGTTCGACGCGCTGATCGCACTGGGCGCGGTGATCCGCGGCGAGACCTATCACTTCGAGGTGGTCTCCAACGAGAGCGCCGCCGGGATCGCGCGCGTCTCGCTCGACTTCTCCGTCCCGGTGGCCAATGCGGTGCTCACCACCGAAACCGACGAGCAGGCGCAGGAGCGTGCGCGCGTGAAGGGCGCCGAGGCCGCCCGCGTGGCGGTCGAGATGGCCAACCTGGCCGACTCGATCGACTCGCTGTCGGCCCTGCCCGATGGCAGCGAATTCGACGACTGAACATGGCAGGCACTGCAGCCGGATCGATGCGCGGCAGGCAGGGCGGTCCGCGCAAGCCCGCAGTGCGCAGCGCGCGGCGGCGCTCGCGCGAACTCGCCCTCCAGGGTCTTTATCAGTGGCTGGTGTCGCGCGAGGATTCCGGCGCGATCGAGGCCCACATCAGCGAAGACCCCGAGTTCGCCAGGGCCGACCGCGAGCATTTCCAGGCGCTGCTGCACGGAGTGGTCCGCGCGATCGACGAACTGCACGCCGCGATCGAGCCGCACATCGACCGGCGCATCGATGAGCTCAGTCCGGTGGAGCACGCGACGCTGCTGCTGGGCGCCTTCGAGCTGGCCCGGCATCCGGAGATCCCGTACCGCGTCGTGATCAACGAGGCGGTCGAGGTCGCCAAGACCTTCGGCGGCACCGACGGCTTCAAGTACGTCAACGGCGTCCTCGACCGGGTCGCCGCACGGCTGCGCCCGGTCGAGGCGCCGCCGCGTCGCTGACCGCGCCCGATGGGCGAGTTCGAACTGATCCGCCGCTTCTTCGATCGCGGCCCCTCGCGACGCTGCGAGCTGGGCATCGGCGACGACTGCGCGATCCTGCGTCCGCCCGCGCCGGGCACCACGCTCGCAGTGGCCACCGACATGCTCGTCGAGGGCCGGCACTTCGTGGCGGGGGCGGACCCCGTCGCCGTGGGGCACAAGGCGCTTGCGGTGAACCTCTCCGACCTGGCCGCGATGGGTGCGCGACCGCTGGCCTTCACCCTCGGGCTGGCGCTGCCGCAGGCGGACGAGCGCTGGCTCGAGGCCTTCACCACGGGCATGTTCGCGCTGGCCGACCGCCACGAGTGCGAGCTGATCGGCGGCGACACCACCCGCGGGCCGCGGGCCATCTGCGTGACGGTGCTGGGCGAGGTTCCGGTGGGGGTCGCGCTGCGCCGCGATCGCGCCGAACCGGGCGACGACCTCTGGGTGTCCGGCGAACTGGGCGGCGCGGCACTCGCGATCCACCTGGGCGCTCGGGCCGGCCGCTGCGAGCGCGCGCGACTGGACCGCCCCGAGCCGCGCGTGGCGCTGGGCATTGCGCTGCGTCACCTCGCGCGCGCGGCGATCGACATCTCCGACGGCCTGACCGGAGACCTCGGCCACATCTGCGAACGTTCCAGGGTTGGCGCCGAGGTCGACTGGCCCGCGCTGCCCTGTGCGCCGGGCCTGGGAGCGCTGCCCGAGGAAGACCGCCCGGGCATCGCGCTGGCCGGTGGCGACGACTATGAACTCCTGTTCAGCGCGGCGCCCGAGAACCGCTCCCCGATCGAGGCGATCGGTGCGCGGCTGGGCCTGCCGCTGACCCGGATCGGCAGGATCGTCGCAGGCCAGGGCGTGCGCGTGCTCGATGCGCGCGGCCGGCCGATGACGCTCGCGCGCAGCGCCTATGACCACTTCGCCTGAGCCCGATGATCGGTCCCCGGGGCCGGTGCAGCCCGCGGCACGGCCCCCGGCCGATCTGCGCAGCCCGCGTGCTGCGCCGGTGCGCCCGAGCGCAGCCTTCATGCGCGCCCGGCTCTCGCGGCTGGTGGCGCTCGGCTTCGGCAGCGGGCTGTCGCCGGTGGCCCCCGGGACGGTCGGCACCCTCTGGGCCTGGCTTGCCTGGGAGGCGATCCACCTCTGGACGGGTGAGTCGGCTTCGCTGTGGCTGCCGCTGATCGGCTTCGTCGCCGGAGTCGTCGCCTGCGGGCGCACGGCTGCCGACCTCGGTGTCCATGACCACGGGGCGATCGTCTGGGACGAAGTGGTGGCCTTCTGGCTGGTGCTGGCGCTGATCCCGCACAGCTACGGCGCGCAGTTCGCGGCCTTCGTCCTCTTTCGCTTCTTCGACATCGCCAAGCCGCCGCCGATCCGCCACTTCGACCGCAACCTGCGCGGCGGCTTCGGGATCATGTTCGACGACCTCCTCGCTGCGTTCTACACGCTGCTGCTGGTCGCGGGATGGCAGGCGTGGGCCTGAGCGCCGCCGCAAGCCCCGAGCAGGCGCTCGAGGCAGCGGCGCGGGCGCTCGGCCAGCGCCTGAAGGCCCTGGGCCAGATGGCAGCGACGGTGGAGTCCTGCACCGGCGGCATGATCGCGCGGGCGCTGACCGAGATCGCCGGCTCGAGCGCCTGGTTCGACCGCGGCTTCGTCACGTACAGCAACCACTCGAAGATCGAACTCGTCGGGGTGTCGCCGGCCACGCTCGCCAGCCACGGTGCAGTGAGCGAGCCGACTGCGGCCGAGATGGCCGCAGGCGGCCTCAGGCGCAGCGCGGCCGCGCTGGCGATGTCGGTCACCGGCATCGCCGGGCCGGGCGGCGCGGTGCCGGGCAAGCCGGTGGGCACCGTGTGCTTCGGCTGGGCGCTCTCGGCCGCCCTGCAGCGTGAGCTTGGCCGTCCTGCCCTGCGGACCGCCAGCCTGCACTTCGAGGGCAACCGTGCCGCGGTACGATTCGGGGCCGCGATCCACGCACTCGAGCAGGCCCTCCTGCTACTGTCGGTCGACCCGAAGGGCTGATTGTTTATACAGTAGTTCCGTGCCATACTGCCTTTCATCGAGCCCCGAGGAAGGAGACCGGCCATGGACAAGGTAATCAACATGGAAGACGCAAAATCCAAGACCGAGCGCGCAAAGGCCCTGTCGGCCGCGCTGGCCCAGATCGAGAAGCAGTTCGGCAAGGGCTCCATCATGAAGCTCGCCGATGGCGAGGTCGTCGAGGACATCCAGGTGGTCTCCACCGGCTCGCTCGGCCTGGACATCGCGCTGGGCGTCGGCGGGCTGCCGCGCGGCCGGGTGGTCGAGATCTACGGCCCCGAGTCCTCGGGCAAGACCACGCTCACCCTGCAGGTCATCGCCGAGATGCAGAAGCTCGGCGGCACCTGCGCCTTCATCGACGCCGAGCACGCGCTCGATCCCCAGTACGCGCAGAAGCTGGGCGTGCGCCTCGAAGACCTCCTCATCTCCCAGCCCGATACCGGTGAGCAGGCGCTCGAGATCGCCGACGCCCTGGTGCGCTCGGGCTCGGTCGACATGATCGTCATCGACTCCGTCGCCGCGCTCACGCCCAAGGCCGAGATCGAGGGCGAGATGGGTGATTCGCTCCCGGGCCTGCAGGCGCGGCTGATGTCGCAGGCGCTGCGCAAGCTCACGGGCACCATCAAGCGCACCAACTGCCTGGTCATCTTCATCAACCAGATCCGCATGAAGATCGGCGTGATGTTCGGGAACCCGGAAACCACCACTGGTGGCAATGCGCTGAAGTTCTACGCCTCCGTACGCCTGGACATCCGGCGCACCGGCTCCATCAAGAAGGCCGACGAGATCATCGGTTCCGAGACCAAGGTCAAGGTGGTCAAGAACAAGGTCGCGCCGCCCTTCAAGCAGGCCTCCTTCGACATCCTCTACGGCGAGGGCATCTCGCGCGAGGGTGAAATCCTCGACCTCGGCGCCGAGTCCGGCGTGGTCGACAAGAGCGGCGCCTGGTACAGCTACTCGGGCGAGCGCATCGGCCAGGGCAAGGACAACGCCCGCGAGTTCCTGCGCGAGCACCGGGAGATGGCGCTGGACATCGAGAACCGCATCCGCGCGCATTACGGCGTCGCGGCTCGCGGCCCGGCAGGCGAAGAGGCCGCCTGAGTCGCGGGTGGCGGCAATGCGCGCCGTGCGCAGTCTGTCGCTGCGCGCACGCGCGCTGAGCCTGCTCGCCAACCGCGAGCACAGCCGTGGTGAGCTGCTGCGCAAGCTCTCGCCGCACGCCGAGTCCGTCGAGCAGCTCGGCGCGCTGCTCGACGAGTTCGAGCGCGCAGGCTACCTGTCCGAGCAGCGCTTCGCCGAGAGCCTGGTGCGCCGCCGCTCGCAGCGCTACGGTCGCCGCCACATCGAGCAGGAACTCGGCCAGCACGGCGTGCCCGACGAAGTCTCCGCCCCCCTGCTGCGCGAGCTGGCCGCCGATGAGCGCGAGCGGGCAATGGCGCTTTGGGTCCGGCGCTTCGGCGCGCCTGCGCAAGACCTGCGCGAGCGCGCCCGCCAGCACCGCTTCCTCGCCCAGCGCGGCTTCGACACCGAAACCGTCGTCTGGGTGCTCAGGCAGGCTGCTGCGCAGCGAAGCGATTGAGCGGGCGAGCGCCCTTCAAAGGGCGTGCGAATCGAGGCGCGCATCCCAAGCGGCCATCGGAATGGGCCCACCGCGCACTGATCCGCCTATTCATTCCCTTGGACCAGCACCGCATCGAGCAAGGGATGTCGGCGGGACTGGAACGGGTTGGCGACGGTCACCCCGCCCCAGGTAAACCCGTCATGCAAATCCTCGGACAGCAGGAGCCGGCAACCTGCGTGCGACGCCACGGACAAGATCAGAGCGTCCCAGATGGCGAGGCCATGGTCCGTGGCAAGGTCGGCAGCGGCCAGCATGACCTCAGGCGATGTTGCGGCCACCGGAAACGTGTCGCGCCAGCCAAGCAGCGCCTCGCGTGCTTCGGGCTTCGAGCGCCCAGCCTTGCGAACCAGGACGCTGAACAATTCCCCTAGCACCTGAACCGGTAGAACTACGGCGGCCTGTGGCAGACGGCGCACCAGATCGAGGGCGGTGTCGCGCTTCTCGCTCCCATTCACCCCTTCGGCATGGACGAGAACGTTGGTGTCGAGCGCGACCCTCACTCCTCGTCCTCGTAAAGCTCATCGCGCGACCATCGTCCGATATCACCGACCGGTTGGCGCTCGAGGCGGGCGATCAAGGCCGCCCGCGCGGCGATCCCCGTATGTGGCACTTCAACGGCAGGCACGATACGCGCGACAGCACGACCGTGTGAGGTCACGACATAGCTGCGCCCCTCGCGCACCCCGCGCAGGATGAACGAGAACTTGCGGTTGGCTTCCGCTGCGGAGACCGCCTCTTCCATGACAAATCCGCTATGTAGTCACATTGCCTACTATAGTTTTGGTCGAACAGATCAGCAACTGCTTCGAACCTGGCGATAAGCAGACCTCAGCTCGAAGCCATTGCGAATGGCCGCATGAACGCGGCCGCAAGGGCGCCCACTCCGCAAACCGAAAAGCCCTCGGCCTTCCACCCTTGCCGCACCGGGAATCCCCTCTGGCGCCTGTGCTACCATCTTCGGCTCCGGCGTCGTTGCGGCGCACAAGAAGATTGCTCGAACAATGCCTGTGCCGCCGGCAATCGCTCATCGAATGCAGTCTCCCGCCGTTGTCTCAGGAGCCAGGGTCCGCCCGGGCCTCATCGGCCGGCAGCCGCCATTCGCCGAACTCCCAGAGAATCCAGCGCCGCGCGCCCGCGCAGCGATCCTGCCTCCTGCGCGCGTCCCGCGCCGAGAAGAATCCACGACTCCGAGGGCATATTCCCGATGAAGATCCACGAGTACCAGGGCAAGGAAATCCTGAAACGCTACGGCGTGCCGGTGCCACGCGGAATCCCCTGCTTCAGCGTCGACGAAGCGGTGAAGGCGGCCGAGACCCTCGGCGGGCCGGTCTGGGTGGTCAAGGCGCAGATCCACGCCGGCGGGCGTGGCAAGGGCGGTGGGGTGAAGGTCGCCAGGTCGCTCGACGAGGTCCGTGAGTGGGCGGGCAAGATCCTCGGAATGCAGCTGATCACCCACCAGACAGGTCCCGAGGGCCAGAAGGTGCGCCGGCTTCTCGTCGAGGAGGGGGCCGACATCCGCAAGGAGCTCTACCTGGGCATGGTGGTCGATCGCGTCACGCAGCGCGTCACCGTGATGGCCTCGAGCGAAGGCGGGATGGACATCGAGGAGGTGGCCGAGCACTCGCCGGAGAAGATCCACAAGGTGGCGGTCGATCCGGTGGCCGGGCTGACCGACGCCGAGGCCGACGATCTCTCCCGCAAGATCGGGGTGCCCGAGGCCTCGCTGCCCCAGGCCCGCGCTGTGCTGCAGGGGCTGTACAAGGCGTTCTGGGACACCGACGCCAGCCTGGCGGAGATCAACCCGCTGATCCTCACCGGCAAGGGTGACGTGATCGCGCTGGACGCCAAGATCAACTTCGACAGCAACGCGCTGTTCCGCCACCCCGAGATCGTCGAGATGCGCGATCTCGACGAGGAGGACCCCGCCGAGATCGAGGCCAGCAAGTTCGATCTGGCCTACATCCAGCTCGACGGCAACATCGGCTGCCTGGTCAACGGCGCCGGCCTGGCCATGGCGACGATGGACACGATCAAGCTGTTCGGCGGCGAGCCCGCGAACTTCCTCGACGTGGGCGGTGGCGCCACCACCGAGAAGGTCACCGAGGCCTTCAAGATCATGCTGCGCAACCCGAACCTGAAGGCGATCCTCGTCAACATCTTCGGCGGCATCATGCGCTGCGACGTGATCGCCGAGGGCGTGACCACGGCCTCGCGGGCGGTCGGCCTGAAAGTGCCGCTGGTGGTGCGCATGAAGGGCACCAACGAGGAACTGGGCAAGAAGATGCTCGCCGAGTCCGGCCTGCCCATCATCTCTGCCGACACCATGGCCGAAGCCGCCCGGAAGGTCGTCGAAGCGGCCGCCAGGGCCTGAGCGCGCAGCGCGGTACTAGGAAAGCGAACATGTCGATCCTGATCAACAAGGACACCAAGGTCATCACCCAGGGGATAACTGGCAAGACCGGTCAGTTCCACACCCGCGCCTGTCGCGACTACGCCAACGGGCGCGCCGCCTACGTCGCCGGGGTGAACCCGACGAAGGCCGGCGAGGACTTCGCAGGCATCCCGATCGTCGCCTCCGTCAAGGAGGCCAAGGCCACTACCGGCGCCACCGTCTCGGTGGTGTACGTGCCGCCGGCGGGCGCCGCCGCTGCCATCTGGGAGGCCGCCGAAGCCGATCTCGACCTGGTCATCTGCATCACCGAGGGCATCCCGGTGCGCGACATGATCGAGGTGCGCGACCGCATGCGCCGCGAGGGCCGCAAGACCCTGCTGCTCGGCCCGAACTGCCCGGGGGTGATCACTCCGGACGAGCTCAAGATCGGCATCATGCCGGGCCACATCCACCGCAAGGGCCGCATCGGAGTGATCTCCCGCTCGGGCACCCTGACCTACGAGGCGGTGGGCCAGCTCACCGCGCTCGGCCTGGGGCAGTCCAGCGCAGTGGGCATCGGTGGCGACCCGGTCAACGGGCTCAAGCATGTCGACGTCCTGCGCATGTTCAACGACGACCCCGACACCGACGCCGTCGTGATGATCGGCGAGATCGGGGGCTCCGACGAGGAAGAGGCCGCCCTCTGGGTCAAGGACAACATGAAGAAGCCGGTGGTGGGCTTCATTGCCGGTGTCACTGCGCCCCCGGGCAAGCGGATGGGCCACGCCGGGGCGATCATCTCCGGCGGCAAGGGCACCGCCCAGGAGAAGCTCGCGGTCATGGAGGCCTGCGGCATCCGCGTCACGCGCAACCCGTCCGAGATGGGCGCGCTGCTGAAGTCGGCGCTCTGAGCACCCGCCTGCAACGACCCTGATCCACCTCCGCGGAGGCACGCGTGATCGAATTCCTCACTACCATGAACTGGGCCGCGGTCGTCCAGATCATCATCATCGACATCCTCCTCGGTGGTGACAACGCAGTGGTGATCGCGCTCGCGTGCCGCAACCTGCCGGCGCACCAGCGCAGCAAGGGCATCCTGTGGGGCACCGTCGGCGCGATCGTGCTGCGGGTGATCCTGATCGCCTTCGCGGTGGCGCTGCTGCAGGTGCCTTTCCTGAAGCTGGCCGGCGGCGCGCTGCTGGTCTGGATCGGCATGAAGCTGCTGGCCCCGGGAGACGAGGACGAGCACGGCAATCTCGAGGGCGCCGGCAACCTGATCGGTGCGATCAAGACCGTGATCGTCGCCGATCTGGTCATGAGCGTGGACAACGTGATCGCGATCGCCGGCGCCGCGCAGCAGGCCGATCCGGACCACCAGATGGGGCTGGTCATCTTCGGGCTGCTGGTGAGCATCCCGCTGATCGTCTGGGGCAGCCAGCTGGTGCTCAAGCTGATCGACCGCTTCCCGCTGGTGGTGCTGGCGGGCGGTGCGCTGCTGGGCTGGATCGCCGGCGGCATGATGATCACCGACATCGCGGTGGTCGAGCGGATCGGCGAGCCGTCGTCGGTGCTGAAGTACGCGGCCTCGGCGGCGGGAGCGCTGCTGGTGGTGGTGCTGGGCGAGATCGCCAAGCGCCGCCAGCGCGGCGCGGCCGACGCGGCGCACTGAAACGCCCACCGCCATCGCCCGGCTTGCGCCGGCAGCCGCCCGGAACTGGCGCGTCGACCGCGCCACGCCCGCAGCCACCGGGCGGCAGGCCGTCGCCGTTCATGAAATTGTTCCTTAGACGCGCCTGACGTCCGCACTAGATTGGACGCCATGCAGCAACACGAGAACACCCTGGTCGCACGCCTGGTGCTGAGCTTCGGCGATCTGGTGCTGCGCAGCTTTCCGGTCGCAGGCCCGAGCCTGACGATCGGGCGGCGCCCGTACAACGACATCGCGCTCGACGACCTCACCGTGAGCGGCGAGCACGCGGTGATCCTCACGGACGCCGGCAAGCGGGTGGTCAAGGATCTCGACAGCCGCAACGGCACGCTGGTCAATGGCGAGCCGATCCGCTCGCATCAGCTCGAGCACGGAGACCTGATCGAAGTGGGCATCTACCGGCTGCGCTATCTGGTCGAGCCGCCGGAGGCGCCTGCGTCGCTGCCGCAGCCCACGGGCAGCTTCGCCTGGCTCGAGTGGCTCACCGGGCCCCAGCGCGGCACCGGCCAGCCGATCGACCGTCCGATCGTCCCGATCACCGGAGCGGGCAACCAGGTGGCGGTCGTCACCCGTCGCCGCAATGGCTTCTTCGTCACACACCTGGAAGGGCTCGCCTTTCCGCTGGTCAACGGCGACTCGACCGGGCTCGGTGCGCACCCGCTGGCCGACGGCGACCTGATCGAGCTCTCGGGGACCATGCTGCGCTTCAGGCTGCGGACGGCCGGCGCGCCGGGGGAATGATGCCGCCCCGGCCCGTGCACGCGCTGCGAGGTTGCCTGCGGTGACCCACCTGGTTCGCCAGCTGCTGGCGTGGCTGCGCCGGCCGGTGCTCGGCCTGGCGCTGACCCTGTTCGCCTGCGCCAGCGTCCTCGGGCTGATCCCGCTGCCGCTGGCCGACGCGCTGGATCGCATGATCTACGACACGCGGCTGCGCAGCCTCGCCGCGCCCTTCGACGAGCGCGTCGTGATCGTCGACGTCGACGAGCGCAGCCTGGCGCAGGTCGGTCGCTGGCCCTGGTCGCGCGAGACTGTTGCGCAGCTGGTCGAGGCGATCGTCGACCGCGGCGGCGCCTCGGTGCTGGGGCTGGACACCCTGTTCGCCGAGCCCGAACGGGGCACGCAGGGCGATGCCGCGCTGGCCCAGGCCATTCGTGGCCGTCCGGTGGTGCTGGGCTACTACTTCAGCTCCGACCGCGGCGGGATCACCGCGGGGAAACTTCCTGCTCCGGTGATGGACGTGGGTGTCTTCATCCAGTCGGGACACCGGATCACCGCCTGGAGCGGCTACGGCGCCAACCTCCCGGAACTGCAGCAGGCAGCCGCGGGCGCGGGCTTCTTCAATCCGGTGGTCGATGCCGATGGCGCGGTGCGCGCGCTGCCGCTGCTGGCCGAGCACTCGGGGCAGGTCTACGAGTCGCTGGTGGTTGCGATGCTGCGGCGCCACCTGGGGGGCGCGAGCCTGATGCTCACCGGCGAGGAACTCGTGGTGCAGGGGCAGCGTGGTCGTGCGGTGCTGCCGCTGTCGGTCGGGGCCGCTGCGCTGGTGCCCTTCGCGGGCCGTGTCGTTGCGGCGGAGGTTTCGGCTGCCGGGGATGCCGGGGCTGCAGGAGTGCTCACGCACAAGGCCGGCAGCGTTGCGCCGGCGCAGGCCTCACAGTCCGGACAGCGCTCCCATTTCCGTTACATCCCCGCAGCCGACGTGCTCCACGGCCGCGTGGACCCGGATGCCTTCCGCGGCCGGATCGTGCTGCTCGGCACCTCCGCGCCCGGCCTCACCGATCTGCGCGCCACGCCGATCCATCCGGCCTTCCCGGGGGTGGAGATCCACGCGACCCTGCTTGCCGCCGCGCTGGACTCCCAGGGCAGCGGGCTGCTCAAGCGGCGCTCGGAACTGTCCGAGCTCGTCGGTGCCACCGCGGTCGCGCTGGCGGGGGTGTCGCTCGCGTTCTCGCTGCCGGCGATCGGCGCGGTGGGCGCGGTGCTGCTCGGCATCCTGGTGGCCGCCGGGCTGTGGCTGGTCGCCGGCATCGGCTGGTCGAGCTTCGGGCTGGCGATCCCGCTTTCGGCAGGGCTGCTGCTGGTCGCCGTGCTGTGCAGCTTCAACCTGGCCGCGGGCTACTTCGTGGAAGGCCGCGCACGCCGCGCGGTGGCCAGCCTGTTCGGCGAGTACGTCTCGCCCGCGCTGGTCGAGCGCATGATGCGCGACCCGCGCCGCTACGGGAGGGTCGCAAGCGAAAGCCGCGAGCTGACCATGCTCTTCGTCGACATCCGCGGCTTCACCAGCATCGCCGAGACGATGGAGCCGGAGCGGCTGCGCGGCTACATCAACGACTTCCTCACCGCGATGACCGAAGTGATCCATCGCTATGGCGGCACCGTCGACAAGTACATCGGCGACGCGGTGATGGCCTTCTGGGGCGCGCCGGTCGAGGACCCGCAGCACGCCGATCACGCGGTGGCCGCCGCGCTGTCGATGCTCGAGGAAGTCCACCGGCTGAACCTCGCCTACGAGGCGCACGGGCTGCCGCTGATGCGCGTGGGCATCGGCGTGAACACCGGCGTGGTGCAGGTCGGCGACCTCGGCTCGCGGCTGCGGCGCGCCTACACCGTGATCGGCAACGCGGTGAACCTCGCCTCGCGCCTCGAGGGATTGACCAAGCAGTTCGATGTTCCGATCATCGTCGGCGAAGCGACCGTGCGTCAGGCGCGTGGTCATGCGTTCTCGGAGCTCGGCGTCGCCCGGGTGCCCGGGCGCGCCGACCCGGTCCGCGCCTATGCGCCCGCGTCGCTGGTGACCGGCCCCGTGCAGCCGCGCCAGGACAGCATTGCCACCAGGAAGCAGGAGGGCGCCCAGGCGGGCGCCGCGCAGTCGAGCGGGGATCGTACCGATGAAGGTGCGGGTATTAGGCTGTAGCGGCGGCATCGGCGCCCGGGCGCGCACGACTTCCTTCCTGGTCGACGACGACATCCTGCTGGACGCGGGCACCGGCGTCGAAGACCTGTCCGTGGAGGAGCTCGCCGCGATCGACCACGTCTTCCTGACGCACTCCCACCTCGACCACATCGCCGCGCTGCCGCTGCTGGTCGACTCGGTGGGCGGGATCCGCAGCCGGCCCCTGGTGGTGCACGCGCTGCCCGAGACCATCGAGGCGCTGCGCGCGCACATCTTCAACTGGGTGATCTGGCCGGACTTCACCGAGATCCCCCACTACGAGCGGCCGTGGATGGTCTTCCAGCAGCTGGCCATCGGCGAGACCATCGAACTGGACGGCCGCTTCATCCGCAGCCTGCCCGCCAGCCACACGGTGCCCGCCTGCGGCTACCAGCTGCACAACGGCCGCGCCAGCCTGGTCTTCTCCGGCGACACCGGCCCCAACGACGAATTCTGGCAACTGGTCAACAGCGTCACCGACCTGCGCTACCTGATCATCGAGACCGCCTTCCCCAATCGCGACCAGGACCTCGCCGTCACCGCCAAGCACCTCTACCCGATCCAGCTCGGCGACGAACTCGCCAAGCTGCAGCGCCAGCCCGAGGTGCTGATCACGCACCTGAAGCCCTCGGACCGCAAGACCATCGAGCGCGAGCTCGACGCCTGGGCCGGGCGCTACGCCCCGCGGGTGCTCGAGCGGGGGGAAGTGCTGGAGATGTAGGGGCAGGGGTGGCGTGCCTGATCGCTTCTGCTCACCGCAACGGATTGACCACCTGCACCTTGTCGTAGCGTTGTCCTTCGGCCAGATCCCCGGACCACAGCACGGGGGCGCCGGAACGCTGGGCAGCGGCGACGATCAGGCTGTCCCAGTGACTCAGCTTCCAGCGCGACTGGATCTCGAAGGCAGAAGCCAGGAGCGTGCGGTCGTTGTCGATCACTTTCCACGCCGGGTAGTCGCTCACGCGCTGCCATGACAGCTCGGGGGTCAGCCCTGCCTTCCGGATCAGGTTCACGTGCAACTCCTGCAGGATCTGCACGCTGATCGCAGCCTTGCCTGCTTCGCTCCAGAGCGACTCGACGAGTTCGCGCGCCCGTGCGTGACGGGCATCCGGCGACTCCGTGTTCGCGTAATAGAGGAGGTTGGTGTCGACGAAGATTTCAGCGCTCATGCGCCTGCTCGCGGGTCAGCGGCCCTTCCTTGACCGGCACCGGTTGCCGCAAGGCCCGAAGCGCCCGTCGTCGGGTTGGCTCGAACGCATCCAGTTCCGCCACCGTCCGCGTGACCAGATCCCCGTCCCAGGCAGAAACGGATGTCTGCTGGTCGACCGCAAGATGCCTGATCCGGCGGATGGTTCTTTCGTCGAGACGCAGGGTGATGTTCGTGCTCATGATCGTGTCTCCGTGCAGGCGGAACTTCACGTGCTGCACGGAAAAAGTGCAATGTGAAACTAGATGCGTGCGCACAATTGGCGTACAAACGACGTCCGAAACCCCGGAACCGGGGCCTGCCATGAGCGCCCTTGCCAAGGGCACCCGACTGCACATCCGCTGCGATCGGGAGATGCGGCGCCTGCTGGACAAGGTAGCGGCGTATGCCCATATGAGCGTGTCCGAGTTCGTGCTCAGGAACGCGGTGGAGCAGGCGCATTCGGTCGTGCAGGCGCACGAAGCCATCGCATTGTCCCAGGATGCCTTCATCGCCTTCCTGGACGCGCTGGATGCGCCCGCCCCGCCCAACCCGGCATTGCAGCACTCCCATCAGACCTCATGCAGCAATGGAGACGGCTCTTGTCATTCGTACGGCATTGACGTATAATGTTCGCGATGTTCTCGTTCGTCGAAACGCCGCTCTTCACCCGGCTAGTCTACGACTACCTGTCTGACGACGAGTACGCGGCGCTTCAGGCTTATTTGGCGCAGGACCCCGAGTCCGGAGAGGTGGTTCCGGGCTCAGGCGGCGTAAGGAAGTTGCGCTGGGGTGTGGAGGGGCGGGGCAAGCGCGGAGGCGTGCGGGTCATCTACTTCGCCCGAGCCGCGAAGGGTGTCATTTGGATGTTGACGATCTACGCAAAGAATGAAGCCGAGAACATCCCGGCTCATGTTCTGCGCAAGATCCGGCAGGAGCTCAGTGATGACCAGGAGTGATCGGAATATCGGTGCGGAAATTCTGGAAGGGATTCGACAGATCAAGAAAGGTGAGATCGGTCGTATCACGACGATTCCATCGGTGGCGGCGATTCGGGGAAAGACGGGCCTGTCGCAATCCGAGTTTGCCAGGTTGATCGGAGTCTCGGTACGTACACTGCAGGAGTGGGAACAGGGAAGGCGTGCGCCTTCCGGCCCCGCCCGGACGCTGCTGATGATGGCGGACAGGAATCCCAAGGCGTTGCTGGATGTTGCTGCATGACGATCAAGGTCAGATCGTGATCGCGAAGCGAGCCACGATCTGAGCCGGTTGTCGAACAAACCCGGCCCATTTCCCTGGAAATGGCCTTTTGCCTCCAAGCCCGGAATCGGGCGCCTTGCGGGCTCGGATCGAGTTGTCGCCAGGGGCGAAGGGCGACCGGACCTCACCACTTAGGGCATCGACCGCTCGGCGAACTCCGCCGTTCGGGGATGTGCTGCGGGCCTGGATCGTTCCTCAATGCCCATGCACCACCTTCCACGCCGCGTACTCCGACGGCCGCAACCCATAGCGCGCCAGCACCCCCTCGTGCAGTCGCCGCAGCTCTTCGGTGATCAGGGCTTTCACCTTGGGCTGCTCGTGCTCCGGAACATGCTGCGCCACGGACCCTTCGATGTGTGAGAGCGGATCGAGCTGCGCTTGCGTGACGATCTCGCGGATGGTCCGCTTGATGAGGTCGCGCCAGGCCAGCCGAAGGGGGTCGGGTTCCGCCAGTTCCTGCCGGATGGCCAGGTACTCCTGCGTCGAGCGTTCGTAGGCCCACACGTAGAGGTCGCGCAGCAGCTCCACGCGGGTCATCTCGTACACGCCGAGAATGGCGCGGCTGTACGCCTGTTCCGGTACGTCCAGGAAGGTCAGCGGGCACAGGTTGGCGCGGAACAGCGGCAGGTTCGCAGCCAGCCGCGACCTGCGCTTGTCGATGCCCGCAAAGGGCTGCAGGTAGGGCAGGTGCACCATCACGAAGAAGGACTGCTCGAACGGGTCGCCGATCCGGTTGGCCTTGTCGAGCATCGTGTCCAGTGCATCCTCGATCTGCTGTGGCGTCGACAGCGGTCGGTAGACGCTCTTGCCGATCTCGACGGCGTGCTGGCGAATGCGCCCCTCGTCTGCCGGATTGGGCAGCAGATTCTCCGCAAGGGCGCTGTGCAGGTTCATCAGCGTGCAGCGGTTGAACCCGGCGTTGCCGATGCTCTCGACCAGCAGTTCGATCGCCGCCTTGCGGTTCAGGATCATCTGCGTCTCGATCGCGGCCTTGCCGCGCGCAGCCCTGCCGTGCTCGATCAGCTCCCGTGTGTCCAGCCGTGAATAGGTGTTGCCCTCCAGGTGACTCGATGCCCATGACAGATCGATCAGCAGCCGGTTCAGGATGGCGCGGCTGTAGGTGCCGGCAGGCGCATCGGCATTGGCAGTCCTGCCCATCTCGTGGAAGGTGCGGCGCACCGACTCCGGCAGGTACCAGGTCCTGTTCGGATGGTAGGCGTCCAGGAAATCGCGCTGGTAACCGACAGGTTTGCGCGCTTCGAGAGCTTGGTCGACATAGGCGAGGATGTCCCGGCTGTCGTCCGACAAGGGAATGAACGAGGGGAAGCCGTCGCCTGGGGTTGCGGTCGTGTCGGCGTCCGCCCGGGCGCCGGCAGCGACGTAGCGGCGTGCCCTGCCTTCACCGACTGCAGTGACCTGGCCTTCCTCGATCAGCTTCGCAAGCAGCCGCTGTGCGGTCCGCCTGGCAATGTCGGGGTGCCGGGCAGGAGCTCGGTCAGCGTCGCGTCGCCCCCGGATTTCCGAAGGCTGTTCAGCAAGTCGATCGTCGATGACATCCAGGTTTGGCGCGATTTCGCTACATGTGGCGCGATTCTGGCGCGATTTCCGGAATCGCGCCAGTTCAGGTTCGAGCGCAGCCGGAGGGAATGCGGCATTGCATCACTCCCATCAGACGTGAGACAGCACTGCGACGATGAGCGGATTGCTCGTCGTGCGATATCATCTGTAGTATCATCATCAGCATGAACACGGCGGCCAGGCTCCTCGCGTCGATGAGGCCCAATCCGCGAGACTGGTCGATCGCCGACCTTCAGACTGTTGCTCAACAGAACGGTGTGGATTGGCGGCATCAGAAGAGCAGCCATTGCGTGTTCGTGCGTGAAGACGGGCGAACGCTATCGGTACCGGCGCACAGGCCGATCAAGCCGATTTACGTCCAGAAGTTTGTCGAGCTCGTGGAAGGAGCCTGAGACGTGAGCAAGCTTACTGATTATCCGTTCGAGGTCCGACCGCTGACAGAGGCGGAGGGTGGCGGGTATCTGATCTCGTTTCCGGATTTTGCTGAATGCATCTCCGATGGCGAGTCGGTCGAGGAGGCCATCGAGAACGGGAGAGATGCGCTCAAGGCAACGATCGCCGCTTTGAAAGCGAGAAAACTTCCGATTCCTTCTCCAAACAGCGGCGGTGTTGCGTCCGGGAGGTTCGTCGCCCGCGTGCCGAAGACCATGCACGCTCAGTTGGCGACCCGTGCAAAGGCCGAGGGCGTATCCCTGAACGCTCTGGTTCTCACCTTCCTCGCGCAGGGCCTGGGCCGCACCTGACTGGCCATGGTCCACGGGTGCTGTCTGGTGGGTCGCTCAACGCGGACGGCCCGCAAGCGGGCCGCCTGTCAGCTCAGATGATGGCCTGCAAGCCCTTGTCGGCGATGATGTTCAGCAGCTTGAGCGCCGGGCCGGTGGGGTGGGTTTCGCCTTGTTCCCACTTGCGCACGGTGGATGCCGACGTGTGCAGGTGAAGCGCGAAGACCGGCTGGCTGAACTTCAGGCTTTCGCGCAGGCGTTTGATGTCCGCAGCACCGAACTCCCGCACCGGCGGCGGGCAGATCGCGTCGAACTCGCGCATCGTCACCTTGTCGATCGCGCCAGCCTCGATGAGTGCGGCCAGGTCGCCACGCAGCGATTCAATGATCTTGCTCACAATGCACCTCCACCAAAACACCTGACATCAGCGCCCGCGACAAGGCTTCGCCGGACAGCGTCAGGAACACCTTGCCGGCGAATTGCAGTGCCTTCTTCTCATCCTGCGTGACGTTCGCCCTGTCGCTCTTGGGGAACCCGTGCAGGAACACGTAGCGATCGCCCATCCTGGCCGACAGCAGCGTGCGATAGCCACCGCTCTTGCCACCACCTGGGCGTGCCACCCGCTTCTTGTAGAGGAAGCCGCCCAAGTCCGCGTCGATCAGGCCGGCCTCCATCTCCTTGACCGCCTTGCACAAGGCGGCATCGGGCAGCTTCTCGTCCGCCTGCCACCGCGCAAAGTCCTTTCGCTCGAGGATGCTTGGCATCTTAGCCTCTAAACCATACCCGAAACGGGTATAGTTGCCAATGCCGGGGAACAGGAAGGGCGGGACAGTGGCCGTCGTTCACGCCGTTGCTTCCACGGGGCGCGACGCCCCAGTGATCGGCAGCCGTCGTCTGGCTGTGGGTGCGGGCAAGACGTAGGGACAAGCTGTCAATGACGCCCTGATTGATAGTCGAGCTGCGTGCTGGGCTTGTTGCGCCGCCTGGAGTGGTCCTCCGTGAAGGTGCTCGGTTGCCCGTCAGCCCGCGCTCAGCTCGAGCCTGCCCACCCGCTGCAGATCGACGCGCTGTCGCGCCACCCACAGATCATGCGCGTCCTGCATCGCCAGCCAGCTCTCGGGCGAGCGGCCGATCGCCTTCGAAAGCCGGAGGGCCATCTCCGGGGTGACCCCGCTCCTGCCCCTGAGGACGCGGCTGAGGGTGGACGGCGCCACGTCGAGCGCTTCAGCGAGATCGCGGCCGCTGATGCGATTGGGCTCCAGGTAGACCTCGGAGATGAACTCGCCAGGGTGCGGAGGATTGTGCATCGACATCAGTGATAGTCCTCGTAATCCAGAACGTAGGCGTTCCCTTCCAGGAACGCGAAGGTCAGGCGCCAGTTGCCGTTGACCGAGATGGACCAGCGTTCGCGCATCGGGCCTTGCGGCGAATTGGCCTGATCAGCGTGAATTGTAGCGCGTTGCGCAACACGCAATCCGTGAAAACAGGTTCGTGCCGCTGGATTCAGGCCCTGTCGATGCAGCCTTGCTTCAGTGTCACTCCGAACCCACCGCTGCGCGGTTCGCACTGACCACATGGACGCCAGGTTCCTTGTCGCACTCCGATCGCGCCACCCCTGACTGACCAATCGCGTCACCTCTGCGACGCCCCGTGTCACCTCGCGTGGCGCTGCCCGACGCATCCGGTCACTCGTGGCCGATGCGCGGTGTGACCGATGTCACGTATTTCGCCCCGATCCGCCGTTCGTCGGCCCGGATCGACCGCGACCCCGGGCTGGCACGGGCCCTGCACATAGGAATGCGAGGGCCGGGGTGGCCCCGACCCGAAAGACCTGAACACACATCGATGGAGATCGACATGCAACGCAAGCAAATCCGCCGCAAGATCCAGAAGGGCTTCACGCTGATCGAACTGATGATCGTGGTTGCGATCGTCGGCATCCTGGCCGCCGTGGCGCTGCCGGCTTATCAGGACTACACGGTCCGTGCACGGGTGACCGAAGGGCTGTCGCTGGCTAGCGGCGCGAAGACGACGGTGGCTGAGAACATCGCGAACGACGCTGGGGCAACGACGAATGCTTGCAACGGAGTGAACACCACGGTCGGCGGCAACGTGAGCAGTCTTGCCTGCGCCACGGGCGTCCTGACCGTGACCATGAACAGCAATGCGAAAGGCGTGGTTCTGACGCTGACCCCGACTCCGGTCTCCAGCGGCCCGATCACCTGGGCATGCACTTCGGGAACTGCGCACCACAAATACGTGCCGGCCGAGTGCCGCCACTGATCAG
>CAUJHG010000009.1 GCA_963204785.1 Pseudomonadota bacterium
GAGGCATCGGCGCGCCAGCCCGAGCTGATGGACAAGCTGCAGACCAAGATGTTCCTGCTCGCCGGCCTGATCGACGCGGCCTTCCTGATCGGCGTCGGCATCGCGATGATGTTCGCGTTCGCCAACCCCTTCCAGGGCTGAGGCCGGAACGAACCCGGCGCCGCCTGGCGCGCCGGGTTCGTCCGTCAGGGCCGCTTCGGGGCGGCCCGGGTTCTCAGCCGCGGTCCTGCTCCGCGGCCAGCAGCTTGCGCAGCTCCACCTTCGCGACCTTCTCCAGGGTCGAGCGCGGAAGCTCCTCCACCACACGAACCTCGCGCGGGCGCTTGAAGTCCGCGAGCGCGTCGCGGCAGGCATCCTGCACCGCGCTGGCCAGCGCCGCGCGCTGCGCGGGCTCCAGCCCCGGCGCCAGCACGAAGGCCACCGGCACCTCGTCGAGCATCGGGTCCTTGCGCCCGACGATCGCGGCCTCCGCCACCCCGGGCACGGTGATGATGACCCGTTCGATCTCCGAGGCAGCGACGTTCTCGCCCCCCACTTTCAGCATGTCCTTGGAGCGGTCGGCGAAGTAGAGCCAGCCGTCGGCACCCACGGTGACGCGGTCGCCGGTCTGGAAGAAGCCGTCGACATCGAAGGACTCGGCAGTGGCCTGCGGGTTGTCCAGGTACTCGGCGAAGAGCGACAGGCCGCGCACGCCGCGGATCGCGAGATCGCCGGTCTCCCCGGGCTCGGCCGGACGCCCTTCGACCTCCACCCGGATCTGATACTCGGGCGCCGGTCGTCCCATCGACAGCGAGGCACAGGGCAGGTGCGCCGAGCCGATCGTGCCGTGGGTGATCGTCTCGGTCATCCCCCACCAGCCGAGGGTCCTGACGCGGAAGTGTGGGTCGGTGGGCGGCTCGCACACGCCGTTGCCCCACAGCCGGTAGTGGTGCGGGGGCACCTCCTGGTCCATCAGCGCGCGGGCGCAGAAGGGCACCATCGAGAACCAGGTGCAGCGGTGTTCGAGCGAGATCTGCCAGAAGCGGCTCGACGAGAAGCGCGGCAGCACCACCGCCGTGCCGCCCGCCCACAGCGTCGCCAGCACCGAATAGGCCTGCGCGTTGGTGTGGAACAGCGGCAGCGCCACCAGGTGCACATCGTCGGCGCGCAGGGTCTCGTGCTCGGCATTGACCCGCGCCCCCCACAGGGCATTGGCGTGGGTCCAGAGCACGCCCTTGGGGCGGGAGGTGGTTCCCGAGGTGTACTGCACGCTGAACGGCGCCATCGGGTCGTGCGGGCGCGGGGGCAGCGATGCGGGATCGCCGTCGATGCGCTCGAAGGACAGCGAGGGCTCGGGCCGGTTGGCGCCCGGATCGTCGCCGTTGTCGGTCTCGGTGATCGCGAGCCAGCGCAGATCGGTGCAGGCCCGCGCGACCATCTGCGCGAACTTCGGCTGGGTGATCCCGGCGACCGCTCGCGAGTGCGCAGCGAAGTAGGCGAGTTCGTCGGCGCTTGACTTCGCGTTGGTGGTCACCGCCACGGCGCCCATCCAGGCGCAGCCGAACCAGGCGATGATCGTCTCGGGGCAGTTGTCCAGGTGCACCAGCACCCGGTCGCCGGCACGCACGCCGCGACCGTGCAGCCCGGCAGCGAAGCGGCGCACCCGCTCGACGAACTGCCCGTAGCTCCAGCGGCGCGCCGGGCCCGAGAACGGCTGCCAGACCAGGAAGGGATGGTCGCGACGCAGGCTCGCCTGCACCTCCAGCAGGGTGCGGATGTCCTGCGCAGCGAAGGGCTGGACGTGGCGGTCGGCGAGCGGTGGAGGTGTGGTCATCGTCGAAGCTTCCTGGAAAGGGGCGCAGGGCGCTGTGCGCCCGAAGGTCGGTGGATCGGCTGCCGGTGGCCGGCCGCCGCCCGTCGGAGTGGCCTGCTGTCCGCGCTCAGATCCCCGCGATCGCGCGGTGGTCGTCGCTCAGGTCGCCCACCAGGTGGACGGCGCAGTTCACCAGACTGGCCTGCCAGGGCGGCTCCGGCGCGAAGACGGTGACCGAGGTGTTGGCGAGCCGCTGCGGCGGCGACATGCCTTCCGGCAGCCGCAGGCGCCGTTCGAGCAGCACGCGGATCACCAGCCCGTGCGACACCACCACCAGCGGCCCCGAGAGCGAGGCGCGCAGCGCCAGCATCCGCGCGAAGGCCTCGTCGACCCGCAGGCGAAACGCGTCCATCGACTCGCCTCCGGGCGGCGCGCGTTCGTCGTGGATCGGGTCGTAGCCGAGGCTGTCGTAGCTGCGGCCACGGAGGTCGCCGAAGTTGCGCTCGTGCAGCAGTCCGGTGGTCTGCAGCGGCAGACCAGCAGTGGCAGCGATCGCCTCGGCGGTCTGCAGGGCGCGCGCGAGATCGCTGCTCAGGACCGCCGCCGGTGTCAGGTCCGCGAGCCGGCGCGCGACCGCCTGCGCCTGCCCCGCGCCGCGCGCGCTGAGCGGAGTGTCGGGCGGCTGGATCACGCGGGACGCGTTCAGCGCGGTCTCGCCGTGTCGAACGAGAATGATGGACAAGGTGTGCCTCCGAAGGATGGACCGACTGTAACCGATGGCCGAAGCTGCTGTGCTAGCCTGAATGTCAGGATTGGCAAGCGGCCGGTGACCCGAGCGGATCCCGGACCCGACGACGGGGGCACACAGGATGAAGTGGAAGATCGGCGAAGTCACGGTGACCAAGGTGGTCGAACTCGAGGCCACCGGCGGTTCGCGCTTCATCCTCCCGCAGGCCGCGCCCGAGGCGGTGATCGGCATGGAGTGGATGAAGCCGCACTTCATGACCGACGAGGGCAGGCTCAGGATGAGCATCCACGCGCTGGTGATCGAGGCCGGCGGACGGCGCATCGTCGTGGACACCTGCCTGGGCAACGACAAGCAGGGCCGGCACGTCCCGACCTGGAACGGCCTGCAGGGCCCCTTCCTGCAGGATCTCGCCGCGGCGGGCTTTCCGCGCGAGTCGATCGACGTGGTGATGTGCACGCACCTGCACGTCGACCACGTCGGCTGGAACACGATGCTGGTCGACGGGCGCTGGGTGCCCACCTTCCCGAACGCGCGCTACCTGATGGCGCGCACCGAGTTCGAGTACTGGCAGCAGGAGCGCGACAACGACGAGCAGCGGGCGGTGTTCGCGGACTCGGTCCGGCCGGTGTTCGACGCCGGACTGGTCGACCTGGTCGAGACCGACCACCGGCTGTGCGATGAAGTCCGGCTGGTGCCCACGGTGGGCCACACGCCCGGGCACGTCAGCGTGTCGATCTCCTCGCAGGGCGAGCAGGCGCTGATCACCGGAGACTTCATCCATCATCCCTGCCAGATGGCGCGCCCGGACTGGGCCGCAACGGTCGACCACGACCCGGCGCAGTCGACGAAGACCCGGCACGAGGTGTTCGGCCGGCTTGCCGGCAGCCGCACGCTGGTGATCGGAACGCACTTCGCCGGCTGCAGCGCCGGGCACGTGGTGCGCATGGGCGACGCCTACCGGCTGGAGACCTGAGCCGGCAGCGTCCGTCGGGTCGAAACCACGATTCCGGTGACGATCAGCGCGAAGGCCAGCGCGTGGAAGGCGCGCGGCGGCTCCCCGACCACCAGCGCCGAGAGCACTGCCGCGAACAGCGGGGTCAGGTTGCCGAACAGCGCTGCGATCGACGGGCCCACCGAGCCCACTGCCAGGCCCCAGCACCGGTAGGCGATCAGCGAGGGGCCGACGGCGACGTAGATCAGGGCGAGCACCACCCACGCGGACCAGCGGATCGGCGCCGGCGCGATCATCGCCTCGACCCCGGCGAAGGCGCCGGCCCAGACCACGCCGAACACGAGCTGCACCAGCAGGAAGCCGGCCCAGTCCCAGTCCGGACGCGCCCCCGCGCCAATCGACGCCGGCGGGCGCGCCAGCAGCCAGCTGTAGAGCGCCCACACGAAGGCGGCCACCAGCATCAGCAGGTCGCCGGGCACGAAACGCACCGCTGCAAGTTGCGAAGGGTCGCCTCGGGTCAGCACCACGGCGACACCGGCCAGCGAGAGGATCGCGCCGAGCACTGCGCTGCGCGTGGGCCGCTCGCGGTAGACCAGCGCACCGACCGCCATCATCCACACCGGCGTGCTCGAGACGATCAGCGTGACGTTCAGCGCGGTGGAGGTGGTCAGCGCCAGGTACTGCAGCGCGTTGTAGGCGCCGATTCCGAACAGCCCGAGCAGCGCCAGCGGCCGCCAGCGCGCGCGCGCCGCACTGCGCGCCTGCGGCGATCCGATCGCCCGCCACCCGAACGGCAGCAGCAGCACCAGCGCGAGCGCCCAGCGCAGCGCGTTCAGCGCCAGCGGCGGCACGTGGCCTGCGGCCAGGCGCCCGACCACCGCGTTGCCTGCCCACAGCAGCGGCGGCAGGAGCAGCAGCAGGACCAGCCGCGGAGTGAGCCGGGCGTTCATGGCGCCGCGCTCGGGCTCAGCGCAGGGCCGCGCACGGGCCAGCCGGCCACGATGCGCGGGTGTCGGCCAGCGGCCGGCGCATCAGGGTTTCGGTCCCCAGGGCGCCGCCATCATCAGCTTGTTCTGCTGCGACGCGATCAGCGGGCGCAGCTTGGCTGCGAAGGCCATGAACTCGGGGTCACCGAAGACGCCCGCCCAGAACGCGCGCCGGTCGGCGTCGTCGTCGAACTTCCAGAGATGGGTCAGCTGGTTGAGCGCGCCTACGTCGCCGATGAAGTAGCCGATCAGCTTCTGCGGATGCTTCTGCAGCGCAGGCCAGCCTTCCTCCTTGTAGAGCCGGGTCGCCTCGCCCATCTTGCCGACGATGAGCTCGTAGGTGCGCAGTTCGTAGATCGCCATCGAGGGCCTCCGGGCGGGCAGTGATCGGGGACGCGGTCACAGGGGTTGCGGGATCGCCGACCGGACGACCCCGGGACGCAGGTTACCGAATGCGCGATCGGCGCGCGCGGCGCACGATGCGCCAAGTGGACCGGTCGCACACCAGTTGCGGCAAGGGGACGCGCACGGAGCAGCGGCTCGCCACTGGCCGACGGACGTTCAGCCTTCGCCCGGATCCTCGCGCGGCACTTCGTCGAGCGCGGCCAGCCAGGGCGCGGCAACGCCGTCGCTGGGGGCCCGCCAGTCGCTGCGCGGCGAAAGCGAGCCGCCCGAGCCCACCTTCGGGCCGTTGGGCATCGCGCTGCGCTTGTACTGCGAGCGGCCGAAGAAGCGCTCGAGGAAGACGCCCAGCCAGCGGCGGATCTCGCCGATCGGGTAGGCCCTGCGCGCGAGCGCCGGTCCCTCGGGCCAGCTACCGCGCGCTGCATCGTTCCAGGCGGTCCAGGCCAGGAAGGCGACCTTCGCCGGCGCATGACCGTAGCGCAGCGTGTAGTAGAGATGGAAATCCTGCAGCTCGTAGGGGCCGACGCTGGCCTCGGTGCGCTGCACCTGGCCGTCGTCGCCTTCGGGCACCAGCTCGGGGCTGATCTCCGTGGCGAGCACCTCCTCGAGCAGGCGGCTCGCCTCGGCGCCCATCGCACCCTCGCGCGCCTCGTGGCGGATCAGGAACTGGATCAGGGTCTTGGGCACGCTGCCGTTGACGTTGTAGTGCGACATCTGGTCGCCCACGCCGTAGGTGCACCAGCCCAGCGCCAGCTCGGAGAGGTCGCCGGTGCCGATCACCGGCGCATCGTGCAGGTTGGCCAGCCGGAACAGGTGGCTGGTGCGTTCGCCCGCCTGGACGTTCTCGAAGGTGAGGTCGTAGACCGGCTGTCCGTCCGCGAACGGATGGCCGATGTCGCGCAGCATCTGCAGGCAGCTCGGGCGGATGTCGATCTCGCGCGCAGTGGCGCCGACTGCCTCCATCAGGCGCAGCGCCTGCGCCCGGGTGCGTTCGCTGGTGGCGAAGCCGGGCATCGTGAACGCCAGGATGTTCTCGCGCGGCAGGCCCATCAGGTCCATTGCCCGCGCGCAGACGATCAGCGCCTGCGTCGAGTCGAGGCCGCCGGAGACGCCGATCACCACCTTCTGCGCGCGCATCGAGCGCAGCCGGGTGACCAGTCCCTGCACCTGGATGTCGTAGACCTCGCGGCAGCGGGCGTCGCGGGTGGCGGGGTCCGAAGGCACGTAGGGGAAGCGCTCGTACTCGCGCACCAGCGGCAGGCGCTCGCCCAGCGGCAGCGTCGCGTGGAACTCCACGGTGCGGAACCCGGCGAGCTGCGCGGCGTGGGCCTGCACCGATGCTCCGAAGCTGTTCTGGCGCATCCGGTCCTGCGCGATGCGGTCGAGGTCGACGTCGGCCAGGACCAGCCGCGCCTCCTGCCGGAAGCGCTCGGTCTCGGCCAGCAGGGTGCCGCTCTCGCAGACCATGCCGTGACCATCCCAGGCCATGTCGGTGGTCGACTCGCCGCTGCCCGCGGCGCTGTAGGCATAGGCCGCCAGGCAGCGGGCCGACTGGTTCGAGGCAAGCTGCCGGCGATAGCGGTCCTTGCCCACCAGGACGTTGGAAGCCGACAGGTTGAGCAGCAGCGTGGCGCCGGCCAGCGCCGCGTGCGAGGACGGCGGGATCGGCGTCCAGAGGTCCTCGCACAGCTCCATGTGCAGGGTCAGCAGCGGCTGCGTGGCGCAGCGGAACAGCAGCCGGCTGCCGAAGGGCACGCCCTGCTGTCCGGCGATGCTGATCGTGTCGCGCACGGCGGCATCGGCAGGCGAGAACTGGCGCAGCTCGTAGAACTCGCGGTAGTTCGGCAGATAGGTCTTGGGGGTGACGCCCAGCACGCGACCGCGGTGCAGCAGCACTGCGCAGTTGTAGAGCAGCCCGTCGAGCGCGATCGGCATCCCGACCGCCAGTACGAGGTCGAGCGCACGCGTGCCCTCGAGCACCGCGGACAGCGCGCCGTGCGCAGCGTCCAGCAGCGCCTGCTGGTGGAAGAGATCGTCGCAGGTGTAGGCGGTGAGGCCGAGTTCGGGGAACACTGCGACCAGCGCGCGCTGCCCGGCCGCCTCGTGCGCGAGCGCCACGGTCTGCTGCGCGTTGTACGCGGGGTCGGCGACCCGCAGCTGCGGGACGCAGACCGCGACCCTGACGAAGTTGTGCCGATAGAGGTTGAAGAAGGACACGGGTGGCGATCGCAGTCGTGGGATCCGCCATTCTGCGGCATCGGATCGATCCTCGGTTACATTGCCCGGCAACCCGGATTCACTCACGAAGGAGTCAGCATGGACATCAAGGGCAAGGTGGCGGTGGTCACCGGCGGCGCCAGCGGCATCGGCCGCGCGACTGCGATCAGGTTCGCCGCCGAGGGCGCGGCCGGCGTCGTGGTCGCCGACCTGAACGAGGCGCCGCTGCAGGCGGTTGCCAGCGAGATCGGCGGGCTGGCGGTGCGCTGCGACGTCGGCACCGAGGCGGGGATCAGGAACCTGGTGGCGCAGGCCGAGAAGCGCTACGGCCGGGTGGACGTCTTCTTCTCGAACGCCGGCATCCTAGGCCGCGGCGGCCCCGAGGCCCCCGACGAGCTGTGGGACGCGATGTGGCGCATCCACCTGATGGCGCACGTGTGGGCGGCGCGCGCGGTGGTCGAGCCGATGCTGGCGCGCGGCGGCGGCCAGTTCGTGATCACCGCGTCGGCCGCGGGCCTGCTGAACATCGTCGAGTCCGCGCCCTACGGCGTCACCAAGCACGCCGCAGTGGCCTTCGCGGAGTGGCTGTCGATCGCCTACGGGCGTCGCGGCCTGGACGTCGCCTGCCTTTGCCCGCAGGCGGTGCGCACCGGGATGGTTCCGGGCGACGGCGGCTCGGCCGGCGTGGACGGCATCCTCAGCGCCGAGGCCGTCGCCGACGAGGTGCTGCTGGCGATGCGCGAGCGCCGCTTCCTGGTGCTGCCGCACCCGCAGGTGCTGCAGTACCTGCGCCACAAGACCGCCGACTACGACCGCTGGCTGGGCGGGATGCAGAAGATGTTCATGAAATCGCAGGGATGACCCGCTGCCGCGGCTCCCGGATCCGCCACGCGGAACCCGGGAGCGGCGCCGCGCGGGACGCAGGCCCCTTGCCCGACCCGCCCTGCGCTGCCCTGCAATGCGCGCCGGGCGCTGCGCGCGCCTCGTTGCCTGCTCAGTGTGCCGCGGCCCGCGCCGGGATGCGCACCGGCATCGAGATGAAACCGTGGACGAAGTTGGACTTCGTGCGCACCGGCGTGCCCGTGACCTCGATCACCGGATAGCGCTTCAGGATCTCCTCCCACAGCACGCGCAGCTGCATCTCGGCCAGCCGGTTGCCCACGCAGTGGTGGATCCCGAAGCCGAAGGCCAGGTGGTGCTTCGGGCGCGGCCGGTCGATCACGAACGCGTGCGGCTGCTCGATCGCCTCCTCGTCGCGGTTCGCCGACAGGTACCACATCACGACCTTGTCGCCGGCGCGGATCTGCTGCCCGCCGAGCACGTAGTCCTGCTTCGCGGTGCGCCGCATGTGGGCGAGCGGCGTCTGCCAGCGGATCATCTCCGGGACCATGCTGGCCACCAGCCCGGGGTTGGCGCGCAGCTTCGCGTACTGCTCCGGGAAGCGGTTGAGCGCGAGCAGCCCGCCGCTGATCGAGTTGCGGGTGGTGTCGTTGCCGCCGACGGTCAGCAGGATCACGTTGCCCAGGAACTCGTCGGGCGTCATGTTCCGGGTCGCCGGCGAGTGCGCCAGCATCGAGATCAGGTCCGGGCGCGGCTCCGCGTTGACCCGCTCGTTCCAGAGCTGCACGAAGCGATCGCGGCAGGCTTCGAGCTCGGCGATGCGCATCTCCCACGAGGTGACCGCACCGTTGCCGTCGGGGTCTCCGGTGGCCATCTCCGACCACCAGGGCAGCTTCGCGCGCTCCTCGAACGGGAAGTCGAACAGCACCGCGAGCATCCGCGCAGTGAGCTCGACCGACACCCGCCGGACCCAGTCGAACTCCTCGCCCACCGGCAGCCCGTCGAGGATGTCGGCGGCGTGGTGGCGGATCGTGTCCTCCAGCCCGGCCAGGTGCTGCTGGGTGAACATCGGGCTGACCGCCTTGCGCTGCGTGGTGTGCCTCGGCGGGTCCATCGAGATGAAGGCCGGGAACATCTCCGTCGGCGGACGCTCGGCGAGCGCGATCCCGCCCATCCGGATGTCCGAGGAGAACACCTCGTGGTGCTGCTCGACCTCGACGATGTGCCGGTAGGTGGTCACCGACCAGTACGGCCCGTAACGCCTGCTGTTGCACAGGTGCACCGGCGCCTCGCGGCGCAGCCGCTCGAAGTACAGCTCGACGATGTCCTCCTGGAACAGGTAGCCCTTGCTCACGTCGATCCGGTCGAGCGGGGTGGCGCGCACCTCCTCGCGCAGTGCCTGCGCGGCCTGCAGTTCCATTGCCTGTCTCCTGGTGTCGTTCGACGCTGCGGCGCAGCGCCTGCGCCCGTCCTGTGCGGCGGGCATCTGCATGATAGGGGCAAGTCAGGCGGCTGTGGAACCCGGATCCCGCATCGGTCCTGGTGCGGTGTTCCGCTGCCCAACCGTTGCGCTGCGGCCTGCCGATCGGAATTGGTATGCTGAGCGCCACCCGCGCCCGCCTGCCCACAGCCGCATGCAGTCGATGCGCACGCGGCGTCATTGCGCCCCCCATCACCAGAACCCCCGAGGAGATCCCCGATGAGCTGGCAACCCGAACTCGACGAACTCGCACGTCGCACCGCCTTCGCGCACGAGATGGGGGGCCAGGACAAGGTCAGGCGCCAGCACGACGCTGGGCGGCTGACGGTGCGCGAGCGCATCGACCGTCTGGTCGACGCCGGCAGCTTTCACGAAGTGGGCACGATCGCGGGAATCGGCGAGTACGACGAGCACGGCAAGCTGAAGCAGGCGACCCCTGCCAACTGCGTGTTCGGCCGCGGCATGGTCACCGGTCGACCCGTGGTGGTCGTGGGCGACGACTTCACCGTACGCGGCGGCTCGGCCGACGCGTCGATCAGCAACAAGCCGCTGATGGCCGAGGAGATGGCGGCCGAGTTCCGTCTCCCGATCATCCGGATCATCGAGGGCTCGGGCGGCGGCGGATCGGTCAAGACGATCGAGACCAAGGGCGCGTCGAACCTGCCCGGAGGAGTCGGCGGCACGCGGGGCTTCTACTACATGACCGCCAACCTCGCGCAGGTGCCGGTCGTGGGCCTGGGACTGGGCTCGGTCGCGGGGCTGGGCGCAGCGCGCCTGGCGTCGAGCCACTTCTCGGTGATGACCCGCGACTCGGCGATGTTCGTCGCCGGCCCGCCGCTGGTGGCGCGGCTGGGCCAGCCGCTGAGCAAGCAGGAACTCGGCGGCGCAGACATCCAGACGCGCGCCGGCGCGATCGACCTGGCGGTCGACACCGAGGACGAGGCCTTCGAGGCGGCGCGCCGCTTCCTGTCCTACCTGCCGCAGTCCGTGCACGAACTGCCGCCGGTCACCGCCTGCGACGACGACCCCGAGCGCACCGACGAATCGCTGCTGTCGGTGATCCCGCGGGACCGGCGCAAGATCTACAAGATGCGTCCGATCGTCGAATCGGTGGTCGACAAGGGCTCGTTCTTCGAGATCGGCCGCAACTTCGGACGTTCGATCATCGGTGGGCTGGCACGGCTGCAGGGCCATCCGGTGGTGGTGCTGGCAAGCGATCCCTTCCACTACGCCGGCTCGTGGAACGCCGAGACCTGCCAGAAGGTGATCCGCTTCACCGACCTGGCGGAAACCTTCCACCTTCCGGTCGTCTACCTGATGGACTGCCCGGGCTTCCTGATCGGGCCCGAGGCCGAGAAGACCGCGACGATCCGCCACGGCGTGCGGGCGATGGCCGCGATGAACCAGACCACGGTGCCCTGGTGCACCGTGATCGTGCGCAATGCCTTCGGCGTGGCCGGCGCCGCGCACCAGCCGGCCGGACGCCTGTCGCTGCGCTACGCCTGGCCCTCGGCCTACTGGGGCTCGCTGCCCCTCGAGGGCGGCATCGAGGCCGCCTACCGCGCCGAGATCGACGCCGCCGCCGACCCCCAGGCCAAGCTCGCCGAGATCGAGGAGCGCCTGAACGCGCTGCGCTCGCCCTTTCGCTCGGCCGAGAAGTTCTGGGTCGAGGAGATCGTCGACCCGCGCCGCACGCGCGCGCTGCTCTGCGAGTTCGCGCGACTGGCCGCACCGGTGTGCACGCCCGGCCGCACGGGCTTCCCGATGCGTCCCTGAACCAGCGCCCCGGAGCCCGCCGGGCACCGGCGGGCGCGCCCCTCAACAACCTGCACCGACGAGACACCGATGAGCGAACCCCGGCTGCACACGCTTCAGGTCAACGGCATCACGATGCGCGTCGCCGAGCAGGGCAGCGGCCCGCTCGTGATCTTCTGCCACGGCTGGCCGGAATCCTGGTACTCGTGGAAGCACCAGATGGCCGCGCTTGCCGCTGCCGGCTGGCGGGCGGTTGCGCCCGACATGCGCGGCTACGGCGGCACCGACGCGCCCGCCGAGGTGGACCAGTACACGCTGCTGCACCTGGTGGGCGACATGGTCGACCTGGTGCAGGCGCTGGGCGAACGCGAAGCGGTGGTCGTCGGTCACGACTGGGGCGCACCGGTGGCCTGGCACTGCGCGCTGCTGCGTCCGGACCTGTTCCGTGCGGTGGTGGGAATGAGCGTGCCGTACACGCCGCCGGCACGCATCGACCTGCTCACCTCGCTGTCCAGGCAGGGCATCGACGACTTCTACATGCAGTACTTCCAGGCGCCTGGGGTCGCAGAGGCGGAGTTCGAGCGCGACGTCGACGCCACGGTACGCCGGATCCAGTTCAGCAGTTCCGGTGACGCGCCGGAGCGGGCATCCTTCGGCCGTGTCGACTTCGACCGGGGCTTCCTGGCCGGCACCGTCGATCCCGAGACCCTGCCTTCATGGCTCACCGAGGCTGATCTTGCGCACTATGCCGGGGAGTTCCGGCGCGCCGGCTTTCGCGGCGGACTGAACTGGTACCGGAACCTGCGCCGCAACCGCGAACTGCTGATGCCCTGGCGCGGCTGCCCGGTGCGCCAGCCGTCGATGTTCATCGCCGGTTCGCGCGACGGCGTGATGAAGTTCCCCGCCTCGAAGAAGCAGATCGAGGCCTTCGCCACCACGCTTCCCGGCATGCGCGGCTGCCACATCGTCGACGGCGCCGGCCACTGGATCCAGCGCGAGCGCGCGGCGCAGGTGAACGCGCTGCTGCTCGGGTTCCTGCGGGGGCTCTGAGCAGGCGGTGCGGGCGCCGAAGCGCCGCGCCGGCGCAAGCCTGTGCGCGGCGCTCAGCGCTCAGCCGCCGCCCTGCCCGCCGCCAGCAGCACCGGATCCCACACGGGCGAGAACGGCGGCGCGTAGGACAGGTCCATCTCGCCGATCTCCTGCACCGTCATCCGGTTCCACAGCGCAGTGGCCAGCACGTCGATGCGCTTGCCCGCCTCGGCGCCGCCCACGATCTGCGCACCCAGCAGCCGGCCGCTGCCGCGCTCGGCGACGAGCTTGAGGCGCATCGGCTGCGCCCCGGGGTAGTAGTGCGCGCGGCTCGAGGCCTGGGTGATCGTCGCGTACGCGTCGAAGCCCGCCGCAGCGGCCTCGCGTTCGCCCAGCCCGGTGCGGCCGATCTCGAGTTCGCCGAAACGGGTGATCGCGGTGCCCAGCACGCCCTGGAACCCGGCCTCGCCGCCAGCGATCGTGGTCCCCGCGATCCGCCCCTGCCGGTTGGCGTGCGTGCCCAGCGCGATGACCACCGGGGCGCCGGTGACGCGGTGCCGGGACTCGACGCAGTCGCCGGCAGCCCAGATCCCCGGCACCGAGGTGCGCATCGCCGAGTCGACGACGATCCCGCCGGCATCGCCGATGCGGATGCCCGCCTCGCGCGCCAGCCCGACTGCGGGCCGCACACCCAGACCGACCACGACCAGGTCGGCCGGAATGGTCCCGCCATCGGTGCGCACTGCGCGCACCTCCCCGCCTTCGTGCTCGAAGCCCTGCACCGACAGACCCAGGCGCAGATCGACTCCGGCCGCACGCATCGCGTCGGCCACCGCGCCGGACATGTCGGCGTCGAGCGTCGCCCCCATCGGCGCCTCCAGCCGCTCGACCACCGTGACCGACAGGCCGCGCGCGAGCAGACCCTCGGCGACTTCGAGGCCGATGTACCCGGCACCCACCACCACTGCACGCCGCGCGCCCGCGGCGATCCGTGCCTCGACTGCGGCAGCGTCGTCCAGCGTGCGCAACTGGAACACGCCGGCCGCGTCGGCGCCGGGCCAGGGGGGCATCACTCCGGTGGCGCCGGTGGCGATCAGCAGCGCGTCCCAGCGCTCGGTGCGCTCGCGGCCAGCCTCGAGATCGCGCACCGTGACCGTGGAGGCGGCCGGATCGATCCCGAGCACCTCGTGCCGGATGTGCACGTCGATTCCGCGCGCGCGATGCTCCTCGGGGCTGCGCGCCACGAGCTTCGCTGCGTCGGAGACGAATCCGCCGACCAGGTAGGGCAGGCCGCAGGCCGCGTAGGAAGTGTGCGCGCCACGCTCGAAGGCGACGATCTCGAGCGCGTCGGGTCTGGCGAGCCGGCGCGCCTGCGCCGCTGCGGACATTCCGGCGGCGTCTGCGCCGATGATGACGAGTCTGCGGGTCATGTGATGGAACTCCTCGTTCGTGGGCGCCCGTCCCGCGCGGGCCGCACGGTCAGCACTGCTGCGGGCGGATCAGGTATTTCTCGCCGGTTGCGCGACGGCCATAGACGGCGATCGCCTCCAGCGACAGCGCAGCGGCCAGCGAAACCTCGCGCGTGTAGCGGCTCGCGAAGGTGGTGGCGAGTTCGGCAGCGACGCGCTCGCGCAGCCGCTGCGCCACCTGCGGACCCACGCGCTTCAGGAAGGGGAACAGCAGCCAGCCGCCCACGCCCCAGGCCATCCCGAAGCTGCGCTCGATCACGGTGGGCGAGCGGTCCAGCGCACCGTACAGGTAGACCTGCTTGTGCACCGAGGATCCGTAGCGGCTGTACTCGCGCGCGCTGCGCCCGATCGCCGCCTCCATGCAGGCCAGGATCTGTCCGGCGAGATTGCCGCCCCCGGTGGCGTCGAAGCCGATCGTCGCTCCGGTGGCGGCGAGCGCGTCGGTCAGTGCCTCGCGAAAGCCCGGTGCGCTGGAGTCGCACACGTGCACCGCGCCCTGCGATCGCAGCAGTTCCACCTGCTGCGGACTGCGCACCACGTTGACCAGGCCCACGCCGTCCTTCAGGCAGATCCGGTTGAGCATCTGGCCGAGGTTGGATGCCGCGGCAGTGTGCACCAGCGCGCTGTGCCCTTCGAGACGCATCGTCTCGACCATTCCCAGCGCGGTCAGCGGGTTGACGAAGCACGAGGCGCCCTCGACCGCGCTGGCGCCCTGCGGCAGCACGAGACAGTCGGCGGCCTTCACGCAGCGGTACTGGGCGTACATCGCCCCGCCGATCACCGCGACCACCCGCCCGAGCAGCGCCTGCGCCTGCGGGGCGGCACCTGCGCGCACCACGGTGCCGGCGCCCTCGTTGCCCACCGGCATCGACTCGTCGAGCCGGCCAGCCATCGCCCCGAGCGCCGCCGCGGAGAGCGGCGCGCTGACCACCGGGCGCTGCGCGGTGCCCGACTGCACCGCGCGGCTCATGTCGGCCGCACCGAAGAGCAGGCCCTGGTCCGACGGGTTGATCGGCGCGGCCTCGACGCGGATCAGCACCTCGTCGTCCGCCGGCACCGGAACCGGCACCTCGACCAGCGAGAGCTCGAGTTCGCCACTGCTCCTGATCAGGGAGCGCAACTGCAGCGCAGTCGCCGGGATCGGATCGTTCACCTGTGTTCTCCTGCTGTCTGTCGATCGGGGGAGTATAGGCAGGACCACCGGAAGACCATGACCAGGGGCCGACCGGAAAGGCCGATTCCGCCCGGCCTGCGCGCCGCCTAGACTGGCTCTCAGCCTTCACCTGCGCAGCGATTCCCCGTCCGATGCCTCTCGCCGTCGTCCACTCCCGCGCCCTGGTCGGCCTGCAGGCACCCGAGGTCTGCGTCGAGGTTCACCTCGGCAACGGGCTGCCCGCCTTCCACATCGTCGGCCTGCCGCAGGCGGCAGTGCGCGAGAGCCGCGACCGTGTCCGTGCGGCGCTGCTGCACGGCGGCCACGAGTTCCCGAACCGCCGGCTCACGGTCAACCTCACCCCCGCAGACCTCCCCAAGGACTCCGGCCGCTACGACCTCCCGATCGCAGTGGGAATCCTCGCCGCCAGCGGCCAGCTTCCGCAGCAGGCGCTCGACGAACTCGAACTGGTGGGCGAGCTCTCGCTCACCGGCGAGCTGCGTCCGATCCGCGGCGCGCTCGCGATGGTGCTGGCCGTGCGCGACGCCGGCCGCCGGCGCCGGCTGGTGCTTCCCGCGAGTTGCGCCACCGAAGCCGGGCTGGTCCCGGACGTGCACTCGCTGGTCGCCGGATCGCTCGCTGAAGTGTGCGCACACTTGCGTTCTGAAGAGCCACTGGAGCTGGTAGGCGACATCCTCCCTGCTGCCGATGCGCAGGGCGGCCCGGATCTTGCCGAGATCCGCGGCCAGTGGTCCGCCAGGCGCGCGCTCGAGATCGCCGCCGCCGGCGGACACAGCCTGCTGATGGTCGGCTCGCCGGGCGCCGGCAAGACCATGCTCGCGCAGCGCTTTGCCGGCCTGCTGCCGCCGCTGGAACCCGACGAGGCGCTCGAGTGCGCGCTGGTGCAGTCGATCACCGGCGCCTTCGACCCCGCACGCTGGGCGCGCCGCCCCTACCGCGCCCCACACCACACCGCCTCGGCAGTGGCGCTCGCCGGCGGCGGCAACCCCCCGCGCCCCGGAGAGGTCACGCTCGCGCACCGCGGCGTGCTGTTCCTCGACGAACTCCCCGAGTTCGACGCCGCAGCGCTCGAGGTGCTGCGCGAACCCCTGGAGTCCGGCGAGATCACGGTCTCGCGCGCCGCGCGCCAGGCCACCTTTCCCGCGCGCTTCCAGCTGATCGCCGCGATGAACCCCTGCCCCTGCGGGTACGCCGGCAGCCGCCTGCGCGAGTGCACCTGTCCTCCCGAGCGGGTGCTGCGCTACCAGCGCACCATCTCCGGCCCGCTGCTCGACCGCATCGATCTGCGCATCGAAGTGGAACCGGTTCCACCCGAGACCATGGATGCCAGCCCCACCGGCGAGCCCACGGCCACGGCCCGTGCCCGCGTCGCTGCGGCGATCCTCACCCAACTGCAGCGCCAGCAGCGGCCGAACGCCCTGCTCGGCCCGGCCGAGATCGACCGCCACTGCCCGGCCACCGCGGCCGCGCGTGCGCTGCTGCGCGCCGCTGCCGGCCGGCTGGGCTGGTCTGCCCGGACCTGGCACCGGGTGCTGCGCGTGGCGCGCACCATTGCCGACCTCGCCGACACACCGACGATCGACGAGACCCAGGTGGCCGAGGCCATCCAGCTGCGCAGGGCCCTCGGCGCGTGCTGAGCACCGCCCCCGCAGCCGCGTCTCGTTCGCACTGCCGCCAGATTTGCCCTGACCCCTCGGCCGGTCCATCATCCGGGATTCATCCCGCCGCAGTTGCCGGCATCCCGAACAACCTCGAGTGAAGCCACGAAGATGTCGAATTCCCAAGCCAACCTCCCCCTTTCCGGGGTCAAGATCGTCGAACTGCACGCAATCGGCCCGGTGCCCTTCGCCGGAATGCTGGCCCGCAACCTGGGCGCGCAGGTGACGCGGGTCTCGCCGCCCACCGACACCAAGCTGGGCGTTGGCGTCGAGAACAAGGCGGACCTGCTCAACGCAGGCAAGACCGCCGTCTTCACCGACCTGAAGTCGGCCCAGGGACAGGCCGAACTCGACAAACTGCTGGCCGAGGCAGACGTGATGCTCGAGGGCTTTCGCCCCGGGGTGCTCGAGCGCCTGGGCCTGGCGCCGGACAAACTCCTCGCGAAACACCCGCGGCTGGTGATCGGCCGTCTCTCCGGCTGGGGCACCAAGGGGGAATACGCCGACCGTGCTGGCCACGACATCAACTACCTCGGGCTGGCTGGCGCGCTGCAGTCGATCGGCGCCGCCGACGCACCGGTCCCGCCGCTGAACCTGGTCGCCGACTTCGGCGGCGGGGCGATGCACCTGCTGGTCGGCGTCCTCTCGAAACTCGTGCAGCGCTCGGTCAGCGGCAAGGGGGGCGTGGTCGAGACCAGCATCCTCGCCGGCACCGTCGGCCTGACCCCGATCTTCTACGGGATGATGTTCGCCGGCATCTGGAACATGCAGCGCGAGAACAACATCCTCGACGGCGGTCGCCCCTACTACCGCGTCTACAGGACGAAGGACGACAAGTTCTTCTCGGTGGGCGCGATCGAGGCGAAGTTCTACGTGCTGCTGCTCGAGGCGCTGGGCCTGAAGGGCGAGATCGACCCTGCCAAACAGAACGATCCGTCCACCTTCGAGGCGACGAAGAAGCGCTTCGCCGAGGTGTTCGCCACCAAGACGCGCGACGAGTGGGCCGCGATCTGCTCGAAGGTCGACTGCTGCGCCGCGCCGGTGCTCACCTTCGAGGAGGCTGCCCGCGATCCGCACAACCTGGCCAACGGGCTGTACCGCGCGGATCCCTTCCCGCAGCCGAATCCCGTGGTGAACTTCGATCCGCCCGCCAGGGCCTGAACGCGCTCCGCGCTCAGCCCATCGCTCCCCGCGCGACCGAAGGTCGCGCCTTCGAGGTGAGCAGCCAGCCAAGGGCCGCCACCTCGAAGACCAGCCAGCACAGCAGCGCGCTGCGGAAGGCCTGCGCACGCTCCCAGCCCAGGCCCTCGAGCAGGTCGATCGCTGCGCCGAACAGCCACTGGGTGAGGAAGATGCTCGCGAACAGCACCAGGTTCAGCGAGGTGTAGGCCCGTCCCGCGAGTTCGGGCCGAAACGACAGGCTCACGTGCGTCTGCACGCCGGGGAAGCAGGTGGCCGACAGCGCCAGCGGCACCCAGAGCGCCCAGGCCCAGGGCGCATCGACCAGCGCGATCGCCAGCTTCATCGACATCATCGCGCCCATGCCGAGCGCCGCGTAGTGCACCATCGACCAGCCCGCGCGCTCGGCCCGCGGCAGCAGCCAGCTCTGCACGGAGAAGCCGATCACCGACGACAGGCTGAACGCGAACAGCGCCTCCGCGGCACGCGCGACCGACATGCCCGACACCTCGACGAACCAGGGGCCCGCCCACAGCGTCTGCAGTGACACGTAGGACGCCTGGGGCAGCACCGCGAGCACCCCGAAGCGCCAGAAATAGGGGTCCAGGAAGATCTCGCGATAACCGCCGGGCTTCTGCGAGGCCGCCGCGCGCGCTGCGCTGGCGGCAGTTGCCCGCTCCTCGTCGTGCGGCACCAGCCGGAACATCGCGATCGACACCAGCAGCAGCAGCAGCGCCACCGTCCAGAACACGCCGCGCCAGCCGATCAGCGGCAGCATCCGCTGCACCGGCACCGTCGCCGAGAGGGCGCCCGCGGTGCCGGCCATCAGCATCCAGGCGGTGAGCTGCTGCAGGCGCATCGGCGAGTACCAGAAACGATATCCCTTGAGCGCCGCCATCAGCGCGCCGGCAACTCCGGCGCCGATCAGCGCGCGCCCGATCCACAGCGCGAGGACGTTCGGAGCAGTCGCGAAGACCGCGCAACCGGTCGCCGACACCAGCAGCAGCCCGGCGTTGACGCGTCGCGCCCCGTAGCGGTCCAGCCATATGCCCAGCGGCAGTTGCAGCGTCGAGAAGCCCAGGAAGTAGGCCGCCGACAGCGAGCCGAGCTGCGCATTGCTCAGCCCCAGTTCCTGCGTGAGCTCCGGCGCGATAACCGCATTGACCGAGCGCAGCGCGAACGAGAGGAAGTAGCCCGCCGCGAAGCAGGCGAACACGACGACCGCCCCGCGGCCCTGCAGGGGATTCGGATTCAACGGATGGCCGGTGTCAGGCGGAAGGAATCGAGGAAGGTGCGCACATGGTCGTCGTCGAGCGCGGGGCCCAGGGCGACCCACTGATAGGCGAGATCCTCGCGCCCGACGAACCCGGCGCGCATCTCGACCGCCGCGCCCTGCGCACGCCCGTCGACGGCCACGCGCACGCCCGGCACCTCGCCGCGCACCGCCCCGACCCCGTCGACGACCTGCACGGGCACCGGAACCGCCTCGCGCTCGGTGCCGCCCAGGTTGGCGAGCATGCCGGCGCGCATCGCCGCGAGCGCTGTCTCCCGGGTGGCCGGGGAGTCGTCGGGAAGCTGCGCGACCGCGACCGTGAACGAGACCTCGCCGACGCGCGCACCCTTCATCGTCATCGGCACCTCGAGCTCCTGCAGCCTGATGCTGCGGGTCATTTCGGCAGGCTTGCCCGGCAGCATGACCAGATAGCCCTGCTCGGGACTGCGCACCTCGCGCCAGTTGTAGTCGGGTGCGCACGCCGCGGCCAGCAGCGCCACGAGCGCAGTCAGCAGGAATCTCATCCGATAATGGTAGCAGTGACCCAACCCAGAGGAGAGGCATCGATGATCTACGAATTCAAGTGCCGTGCCACCGGAACGGTGGTGATGACGCAGCAGATCGCCGAGCACATGCTCGGCATCATCGGCAAGGAGCCCGCAGCGAAGGGCGTGATCCTTCCGGCGCAGATGCCCGAGGCGATCCGGGCGCTCGAGGCGGCGGTCGAGCTCGATCGCGAGGAGGAGCGCAAGGCCAGGGAGCACCCGAAGTCCGCCAGCGAGGAAGCAGAACTCGACGACGAGGAGCGTCAGCCGGTGGTCAGCCTCGGACAGCGTGCCTGGCCCTTCATCGAGATGCTCCGCAGCGCCGCCGCCGCCGACCGCGAGATCACCTGGGGGGTCTGAGCCCCTGGGGCGGGGTCCGGGCGTACGCCCGCGAGCGGCCGGCAGCCCACCGGCCGCTCGCGTCGGTCCGGAAACCCTTTGCGCAACACAGTTGCTGCATAGCAGCAAAGCCGGATGGCCGATAATCATCGGTTCGTTTCCGCTCGCGTTCCGGCTCCGAAACCCGGGCGATCCCATTGCGATCCCGAAGCCACGCGGCCTCGCCGCCCACCGACATGACCGACGCCACCCCCCGCCACTCAGTCCCCAAGGACAAGCTCAGGTTCGTGCTGCTCGAGGGCATCCACGCGTCCGCAGTGCAGGCGCTCGCCGAGGATGGCTACGCCAACGTCGAGACCCACGCCAAGGCGCTCTCGGGCGACGAACTGATCCGCGCGATCGAGGGCGCGCACTTCATCGGGATCCGCTCGCGCACGCAGATCACCGAGGAAGTGCTGGCACACGCACCGAAGCTGAGCGCGATCGGCTGCTTCTGCATCGGCACCAACCAGGTCGACCTCGATGCAGCCGCGCGCCGCGGCATCCCGGTGTTCAACGCGCCCTTCTCCAATACGCGCAGCGTCGCCGAACTGGTGCTGGGCGAGATGATCATGCTGATGCGCGACATCCCGGCCAAGAACGCGAAGCTGCACCGGGGCCAGTGGGACAAGAGCGCCAGCGGCGCCTATGAGGTGCGCGGCAAGACCCTCGGAATCATCGGCTACGGGCACATCGGCACGCAGGTGGGGATCCTGGCCGAGCAGCTCGGCATGACCGTGCTGTACCACGACATCGAGAACAAGCTGCCGCTGGGCAATGCCCGTCGCGCGGCCTCGCTGAACGTGCTGCTCTCGGTGTCCGACGTCGTCACGCTGCACGTTCCCGAGACCCCGGCCACCAAGGACATGATCGGCGCGGCGCAGCTCGCCGCGATGAAGCCCGCAAGCCTGCTGATCAATGCCTCGCGCGGCACCGTGGTCGACATCGACGCGCTTGCGGCCGCGCTCGAAAGCAGGCACCTGAGCGGCGCAGCGATCGACGTCTTCCCGACCGAACCGAAGGGCAACGACGCCTCGTTCGCATCGCCGCTCACGCGCTTCGACAACGTGATCCTGACCCCGCACATCGGCGGCTCCACTGCCGAGGCCCAGGCCAACATCGGCGGCGAGGTCGCGGCCAAGCTGATCCGCTACAGCAACAACGGGTCCACGGTGTCGGCAGTGAACTTCCCCGAGGTGGCGCTGCCCGAGCACGCCGGCAAGTGCCGGCTGCTGCACATCCACCGCAACGTGCCCGGCATCATCGCCAACATCAACGAACGCTTCTCGCGCGCGGGGATCAACATCACCTCGCAGTATCTGCAGACCAATGCGCACGTCGGCTACGTGGTGATCGACGTCGAGGCCACCGCCAGTCAGGTGGCGCTCGAGGAGCTCGCCGCGATCGAAGGCACGATCCGCTGCCGGATCCTGTACTGAGCCCCTGAGGCGTGCGCCGGCCCGCCGGCCGGCGGTGGCGCAGCACCGGCCTGGCGCGGCTCGCGCATGGCCGCGCCCCGTGCAGCCGGGCGGGCGCTGCGGCACAATGAGGGGGCTGCACCGAGATCCCGTCCCCATCATGGTCACGCTCTCCCTCCCCCGCATCGAAGAGCGCCTGCGCGAGCACCGGCCGACGCTGCTGGATTCCCGCCCCTTCCAGCGCCAGGCGGCGGTGGCGGCGATCCTGCGCGAAAGCGAGGACGGGCCCGAGGTGCTGTTCATCAAGCGCGCGCAGCGCCCCGGCGACATCTGGTCGGGGCACATGGCCTTCCCCGGCGGACATCGCGATCCCGGCGACCAGGATCTGGGCGCCACCGCGATGCGCGAGACGCAGGAGGAGATCGGCCTGGATCTCTCCCGCCACGCCCGCCTTCTCGGCCACCTGGACCACATGGACATCACGCCCATCGGCACGCAGCGCCGGATGCTGGTCGTGCCCTACGTGTTCGCGCTCGAAGGCGAGCTGCCGCGGCTGCAGCCGAACTACGAGGTGGCCGCAGTGCTCTGGGGCTCGGTGCCCGGAATGTTCCACGGCCACACCCTCACCCGCCGCGAGATGCAGGTGCGCGGCGCATCGATGCCCTTCCCCGGCTACGACGTGCAGAACGAACTGGTCTGGGGCCTCACCTACCGGATGCTGCACCGGTTCTTCTCGGTGCTCGATCCGGGCTGGCAAGGCGCCGACGACTAGGGTCCGGTCATCCGATCGGGGCGGGCGGCGACATCGCTGCCGGCAGCGCCACCGCGCTCCTCACATGGATCCAGCATGCCGGGCGCAGACCCCGGACTCAGGGTCGGGAATCGCCGTCTCCAGCGAACCCTCGTCCAGCGACGAGCCCCTGCCACGCAGCGATCAGCGCCGTCGCGGCCCGCTCGATCTCCGCCGGCGTCGACATCCACCCGACCGACAGCCGCACCGCTCCCATTGCGCGCGCGGCGTCCAGGCCCATTGCGGCGAGCACACCGCTGACCGCGTCCTGCCCGGAGTGGCAGGCCGAGCCCACCGAGGCTGCGACCTCGTCCTGGGCCTGGCGCAGCAGTTCGCGACCGGAGACGCCAGGGAAGCTGAGGTGCAGCGTGTTCGGCAGGCGGTGTTCCGGATGACCATTGAGCGCCAGCCCCGGCACTGCGACTTCGAGCCGGGCGTGCAGGTCATCGCGCAATGCGCGCAGGTGCCCGGTCGCCTGCGGCAGTCGCTGTGCGGCCAGCCGAGCCGCTTCGCCGAGCGCGACGATCGCCGCGACGTTCTCGGTGCCCGGACGCAGCCCCCGCTCCTGGTCGGCGCCGTGGAGCACCGGGGCGATCGGTGTGCCCGGGCGCAGGTAGAGCGCGCCGACGCCCTTGGGCGCGTGGAACTTGTGCCCGGCGAGCGTGAGCAGGTCGACGCCGAGCGCATCGACGTCGAGCGCGAGCTTGCCGGCGGACTGTGCCGCATCACAGTGCAGGAGCACGCCGCGCGCGCGGGTGATGGCCGAGATCTCGGCAAGCGGCTGGATCGTCCCCACCTCGTTGTTCGCGTGCATCACCGAGACCAGCGCGGTGTCCGGCGCGAGTGCGGCCGCCACCTCGTCCGGCGACACGCGGGCGTGCCGGTCCACCGGCAGGACGGTCAGCCGCCAGCCTCCGCGTTCCAGGGCGCGCGCCGGTTCGAGCACCGCAGGATGCTCGATCGCGCTCACCACCAGGTGGCGCCGCCCGGCCGCTGCAGCGGCCCTCGCGACGCCCAGCAGCGCAAGGTTGTTCGCCTCGGTCGCGCAGCCCGTGAAGATGATCTGCGCGGGCGCGCAGCCGATCAGTTGGGCCACCTGGGCGCGCGCAAGCTCGAGCGCCTGTCGGGCACGCGCGCCGTAGACGTGCGACGACGAGGGGTTGCCGAAACCCTCGTGAAGGAAGGGCAGCATCGCCTGCACGACCGCGGGGTCGACGGGCGTGGTGGCGTTGCAGTCGAGGTAGACCGGTGCGCGCATGCGCATCTCCCGTGTGTCCGCGCACCCGATGGGGCGCGGCGCCCGCGCTACTGCAGCACCGGGAACAGCGCCCGCCGCAGTTCGTCCTCGTCGCGCCCCGAGCGCGCCGCGTAGTCCTTCAACTGGTCCTCGCCGATGGTGCCCACGTTGAAGTAGGACGAGGCCGGGTGCGAGAAGTGGAAGCCGCTGACGCTCGCGGCGGGCATCATCGCGTAGCTCTCGGTGAGCGCCATGCCGATCTCCTCGGCCCGCAGCGTGTCGAACAGCGCGCGCTTGACCGTGTGCTCGGGGCAGGCCGGGTAGCCGGGCGCCGGGCGGATGCCGACGTATTTCTCGGCGATCAGCTCCTCGTTGCCGAGGGTCTCGTCGGCCGCGTAGCCCCAGAGGTCGCGGCGTGAACGCGCGTGCAGGCATTCGGCGAAGGCCTCGGCGAGGCGGTCGGCCAGCGCCTCGAGCGTGATCGACGCGTAGTCGTCGTGCTGCGCGGCGAACTCGGCGAGCTTCTTCTCGATGCCCAGTCCGGCAGTGACCGCGAACATCCCGATGTAGTCGGCGATGCCGGTGGGCTGGCCGTCGATCTCGCGTGGCGCGATGAAGTCGGCCAGGCACTTGTTCTCGACCCCTTCGCGCTTGGCGGTCTGCTGGCGCAGGTTGCGCCAGGTGAAGGCGACCTCGCTGCGCGTGTCGTCGGTGTAGATCTCGATGTCGTCGTCGTTCACGGTGTTGGCCGGCAGGAAGCCGAGCACGCCGTTGGCGGTGAGCCAGCGGCCTTCGACGATGCGCCGGAGCATCTCCTGGCCGTCGGCGAACACCTTGCGCGCGGACTCGCCCACCACCGGGTCGTCCAGCAGCGCCGGGTAGGCGCCGTGCAGGTCCCAGGTCTGGAAGAAGGGGCCCCAGTCGAGGAAGGGGACGAGTTCGGCGAGGTCGAAGTTGCGGAACTCGCGCCGGCCCAGGAACTTCGGCTTCGGCGGCTGGAGCGCCGTTCCTCCTGGTCCGCCGTGCAGCCAGTCGATGCGGGTGCGGTTGGCGCGCGCCTGCCCGATCGTGATCAGCGTGGGCCCCTTCTTCGACGCGTGCTGCGCGCGCACGCGCTCGTAGTCGCTGGCCACGCCCGCGAGGTAGTCGTCGCGCTGCTCGGGCGAGAGCAGGCTCTGGGCGACCGGCACCGAGCGCGACGCGTCGGGGACGTAGACCACCGGTCCCGAATAGTGCGGCGCGATCTTCACTGCGGTGTGCACCCGCGAGGTGGTCGCCCCGCCGATCAGCAGCGGGATGCGGCGCTCACGGAACCAGGGGTCGCGCTCCATCTCGCGCGCCACGTAGGCCATCTCCTCGAGCGAGGGGGTGATCAGGCCGGACAGGCCGACCACGTCGGCGTTCTCCTCCTTCGCCTTCGCGAGGATCTCGGTGCAGGGGACCATCACCCCCATGTTCAGCACCTCGAAGTTGTTGCACTGGAGCACGACCGAGACGATGTTCTTGCCGATGTCGTGGACGTCGCCCTTCACCGTGGCGACCACGATCCGCCCGCGCGAGCGGGTGTCGGCGCCGCTTGCGGCGGCCTGGCGCTTCTCCTCCTCGATGAAGGGGATCAGGTGGGCGACAGCCTGCTTCATCACGCGCGCGGACTTGACCACCTGCGGCAGGAACATCCTGCCGGCGCCGAACAGGTCGCCGACCACGTTCATCCCGTCCATCAGCGGGCCTTCGATCACCTCGATCGGGCGGCCGCCGCGTGCGGCGATCGCCAGGCGGGCCTCTTCGGTGTCCTCGACCACCCAGTTGGTGATCCCGTGGACCAGCGCGTGCGCCAGGCGCTTGTCCACCGGCGCTGCGCGCCACTCCAGGCTCTCCTCCTTCTTCGCGCCGCCGGCCTTCAGCGTCGCGGCGAACTCGATCATCCGCTCGGTGGCGCTCTTGCCCGTCTCGGCGTCCAGCGCGGCCTGCGCGGTGGCGCGTGCCGCGTCGTCGGCGGCCGCGGCCAGCCGCGCGCGCTCGGCGCTCAGCGCCGGCCTGCGGTCCAGCACGATGTCCTCGACGCGCTCGCGCAGCTCGGGCTCGATCTCGTCGTAGACGCCCACCATGCCGGCGTTGACGATGCCCATCGTGAGCCCGGCGCGGATCGCGTGGTAGAGGAACACCGTGTGGATCGCCTCGCGCGCGGGGTCGTTGCCCCGGAAGGAGAAGCTCACGTTGGAGACGCCGCCCGAGACCTTCGCGTGCGGCAGGTTCTCGCGGATCCAGCGCGTGGCCTCGAAGAAGTCGACCGCGTAGTGGTCGTGCTCCTCGATGCCGGTGGCGATCGCGAAGATGTTCGGGTCGAAGATCACGTCCTCGGCCGGCATCCCGACCACCTCGGTGAGCAGCCGGTAGGCGCGCGCGCAGATCTCGGTCTTGCGCGCGAAGGTGTCGGCCTGGCCCTGCTCGTCGAAGGCCATCACGATCACCGCGGCGCCGTAGCGCCGGCACAGCCGCGCCTGGCGCAGGAACTCGTCCTCGCCCTCCTTCAGCGAGATCGAGTTGACGATGCCCTTGCCCTGCACGCACTTCAGTCCGGCCTCGATCACCGCCCACTTGGAGCTGTCGATCATCACCGGCACGCGCGCGATGTCCGGCTCGGAGGCCACCAGGTTCAGGAAGCGGGTCATGGCCGCGGCGCTGTCGAGCATCGCCTCGTCCATGTTGACGTCGATCACCTGCGCGCCGTTCTCCACCTGCTGGCGCGCCACCGCCAGCGCCTCGTCGTAGTCTCCGGCCAGGATCATCCGTGCGAAGGCCTTGCTGCCGGTGACGTTGGTGCGCTCGCCCACGTTGACGAACAGCGAGCCGTCGTCGACGTTGAAGGCCTCGAGCCCGGACAGCCGCAGCGCGGGCGGGCGCTTCGGGACCGCGCGCGGCGGCAGGCCCTCGAGCGCGTGCGCGATCGCGGCGATGTGCTCGGGCGTGGTCCCGCAGCAGCCGCCGGCCACGTTGACGAAGCCCGCGTGCGCGAACTCCGCCAGCAGCGCGGAAGTGACTTCGGGGGTCTCGTCGAAGCCGGTCTCGGACATCGGGTTGGGCAGCCCGGCGTTGGGGTAGACGCAGACGAAGGTGTCGGCCTTGGCGGAGATCTCCTCGACGTAGGGCCGCATCAGCGCCGCGCCGAGCGCGCAGTTCAGCCCGATGGTGAGCGGGCGCGCGTGCCGCACCGAGTTCCAGAAGGCCTCGACCGTCTGGCCCGACAGGATCCGGCCCGAGGCGTCGGTGACGGTTCCGGAGATCATGATCGGCAGCCGCGGCAGCCCCTGGGCCTCGCGCTCCACCAGCACCTCGTCGATCGCGAACAGCGCGGCCTTCGCGTTCAGGGTGTCGAAGATGGTCTCGACCAGCAGCAGGTCCACCCCGCCCTCGACCAGCGCCTCGACCTGCTCGCGGTAGGCCTCGCGCAGTTCGTCGAAGCTGACGTTGCGCGCGCCCGGATCGTTGACGTCCGGGGAGATCGACGCGGTCTTCGGCTGCGGCCCGAGCGCGCCGGCGACGAAGCGCGGGCGCTGCGGCGTGGAGACCGCGTCGCAGGCGGCGCGCGCCAGTTGCGCCGAAGCGAGGTTCATCTCGCGGGCCAGGTGCGCAAGGCGATAGTCGGCCTGCGCGATCGCGGTGGCGCCGAAGGTGTTGGTCTCGACGATGTCCGCGCCCGCGGCCAGGTACTGGTCGTGGATCTCGCGGATCAGCTGCGGCTGCGTGATCGAGAGCAGCTCGTTGTTGCCCTTGACATCGTGGCCCAGGTCGACGAAGCGCTCGCCGCGGAAGGCGGCCTCGTCGAGCTTGCGGCGCTGGATCATCGTGCCCATCGCTCCGTCCAGGATCAGGATGCGATGTTCGAGCAAGGCTCGCAGACGGGCTTCGGTGGGACTCATGGCGGGGTTCCTGCAGGGGAACCCTCGATTCTATCGACGCAGGGCCGCGCGCGTCGGCAAGACCCCTGTGGTGAGGCCGCCTGCCGCGACGCGACGCGCAGCGCCCCCGCAGGAGCGCGACCGCGCCCGCGCTGCCGCGACCTGCCGCGGCAGCGCGCATTGCGGCAAGATCCGCAGGACTGCGTGCGCGACGCAGCCCGTCCCCGCCTGCACAGGAGGCCTTCGATGTACCTGCCCGCCCACTTCGCCGAGACCCGTCCCGAGGTCCTGCACCGCCTGATCGCGGACCACCCCTTCGGCACCCTGGTGAGCGCCGGCGACGGCGGCCTGGACGCGGAGCACATTCCCTTCGAACTGGACCCGGGCGCGGGCGAACTCGGCACGCTGCGCGCGCACGTCGCGCGGGCCAACCCGGTGTGGACCGGCGCGCGCGAACACGCCGAGGTCCTGGTGGTCTTTCGCGCCGCCGACGCCTACGTGTCGCCGAACTGGTATCCGAGCAAGCAGGAGACGCACCGGCACGCGCCGACCTGGAACTACCGCGTGGTGCACGCGCACGGTCCGCTCCTGGTGCGCGACGACGAGCGCTTCGTGCGTGGCCTGCTCGCGCGGCTGACCCGCACCCACGAGGCCGGCCAGTCGCGGCCCTGGAAGATGGGCGACGCCCCGCCCGACTACCTGGACACGATGATCAGGGCGGTGGTCGGGATCGAGATCCCGATCGCGCGGCTGGTCGGCAAGTTCAAGCTCGGGCAGAACCGCGAAGCGCGCGATCGCATCGGCGCGGCCGACGCGCTCGAGGCCGCCGGCCAGCGCGAACTCGGCCGGGCGATGCGCGACGCCACGCCCGGCGAAGAGCGCTGAGCGCGCCGCGCGCCCGCCCCCCGCCAGGGGCCCGACGGACTGTTGTACCTTCTCACCGATGCCGGCAACGGCCAGTTGCTGCGGCTGGAACCGCGCACCTGATCGCCGGTCCGCCCCTTCGAGCAAGAACAGGAGCGACGCTTGAAGTACGCCTTCCCCCCGCTGCCACCCGTGACGATTCCGGTGGCCGGCACCGATCTCCACTTCCCGGTCCACCGCATCTACTGCGTGGGCCGCAACTACGTCGAACACGCGCGGGAGATGGGCTTCACAGGCCGCGAGCCGCCCTTCTTCTTCATGAAGCCTGCCGACGCGCTGGTCGTGGTCGGCGCCGGCTGCATCGGCGAGATCCCCTATCCGCCACGCACCTCGAACCTGCACCACGAGGTGGAGCTCGTCGTGGCGATCGGCCAGGGCGGCCACGACATCGATGCGGCCGACGCCGGACGCCACGTCTTCGGCTATGCGGTCGGCCTGGACATGACCCGGCGCGACCTGCAGAACGCGGCCAAGGAGCAGGGCCGCCCCTGGGAGATCGGCAAGAGCCACGACGCCTCGGCCCCGATCGGCCCGATCGTGCGCCGGGAGGAGGCTGGCGAGATTGCGCGCGCTGCGATCTCGCTGACGGTCAACGGCGAAGCGCGTCAGGCCAGCAGCGTCACGAAGCTGATCTGGAGCATCGAGGAGATCATCGGGCACCTGTCGCAGCACTGGACGCTGCAACCCGGCGACCTGATCTTCACCGGCACCCCTGAAGGGGTCGGCCCAGTGGTCCGCGGCGACCTGATGCTTGCGCGCATCGAGGGCGTCGGCATGCTCGAGGTGCGCGTCGTCTGAACCCGAACCGGCTGCTGCCGGCCTCGCGCGCCGCCCCAGCCCGGGGCGATCGGCGGCGCTTCGGGACGCGGCGCCGGGCTTCGTCTAGTTCGCTGCGTGCCTGCGCACCAGTTCCCGGGCAGCATCGAGCAGCTTGCGGCCGTCGAGCTTCCTCGCGTTCATTTCGCGCACCCACTCGTCGTCGACCCTGTCGGCCGCCTTGCGGAAGGCCTCGTGCTCGGCCTGCCCCAGGCGCGTGATCGCATTGCCCCGCTGCTCGGCGCTCCTGCGTCCGCGCGGGTCCGCGCCCGCCTGCGTGCGGCCCAGCCAGGCCGAGGTCTGCAGCCCCGAGTTGGCGTCGATCACCTTCTTCAGATCGGCAGGCAGCGCCTCGTACTTCGCGCGGTTCATCGCCATCACGATGGTCGCGGTGTACAGCGCAGGCAGCTTCGGGTCGAACTCGGTGTGGAACTTCGTCAGTTCGTCGACCTTCACTGCCGGCACCACCTCCCAGGGGATCACCGCGCCGTCGATCACCCCCTTGGAGAGCGCGTCCGGGATCTGCGTGACCGGCATTCCCACCGGGGTGGCGCCCAGCGCGGCGAGGAGCCTGGTGGTCAGCCGCGTGGGAGCACGCATCTTCAGCCCCTTCAGATCCTCCACGGAGTTCACCGGACGCCTGCGGGTGTGGATCGCCCCGGGACCGTGGACGTGCAGGGCAATCAGGTGGACGTCCCTGAACTCCTCCGCCGCGTGGGTCTGCGCGTACTCCCAGTAGGCCTTCGAGGTCGCCTCGGGGTCGGTCATCAGGAAGGGCAGCTCGAAGACCTCGGAGCGCGGGAAGCGCCCGGGCGTGTAGCCCGACAGCGTCCAGATCACGTCGGCCACACCGTCGCGGACCTGGTCGTACAGGTTGGCGGGCGCGCCGCCCAGCTGCATCGCCGGGTAGCGCTCGAAGCGGATCCGTCCGCCCGACTCCTTCTCGACCCTGTCCATCCAGACGCTGTGCATCTCCTTCCAGACCGCCGACTGGGGCGCCATGAAGGTGTGGAACCTGAGCGTCACCGTCTGGGGCGTCACTGCCTGGGCGATCGCCTGACCGGCGCTTCCCAGGGCCAGTGCCGCGGCGAGCACGAGGTGCTGGAGTCTCATCGTGTGGCCTTCCTTCGTTTCATGGTCCGCGTGCGCCCGTGCCGTGTCACCGACTCCGGCGCGGATCGCGCGACGGGCCGGCGCAGGGTCCTCGCCCGAGCGCCCGCCCGTCGCGCAGGGGCGCCATTCTAGTCGGTGCGCTGCACCGGCCCGCGCTGCCCGCGCAGCGTGCTATAAGCCAGGGCCCGGACGCACCAAGGAGATTCAGATGCCCTTCGTGAACGCTGACGGCGCCCGCATCTGGTGGCGGGCCGACGGTCACCCCGAACTGCCGCCGCTGCTGATGGTCGGCTCGCTGGGCAGCGACCACGCGGTCTGGAACCCGGTGATGCCGGGGCTGACCCGGCACTTCCGCGTGATCCGCATGGACAAGCGGGGCCACGGCGCCTCCGATGCACCCGCAGGCGACTACACGATCGAGCGCCTCGGCCGCGACGTGCTCGCGGTGGCCGACGCCGCGGGCCTTTCCCGCTTCCACTACGTCGGGCTGTCGATCGGCGGAATGATCGGGATGTGGCTCGGAGCGAACGCCGGCGATCGCATCGAGCGCCTGGTCCTCACCAACACCTCCGCGTGGTCCGACCCGCAGGCGATCGCCGCACGCATCGCGACGGTGCGCAGCCAGGGCATGGCAGCGATCGCCGATTCGGTGATCGCGCGCTGGTTCACCCCTGCGTTCGCGGCACGCCGAACCGAGATGCAGGCCACGACGCTGAGCACCCTGCAGTCGATCGACCCCATCGGCTATGCCGGCTGCTGCGCGGCGATCCGCGACATGTCGCTCGAGCCGCAGCTCGGCTCGATCCGGGTGCCCACGCTGGTGATCTCGGGCAGCGCCGACGCCTCGGCTCCGCCCGAGCAGGGCCGCCGGCTCGCGGCAGCGATCGCCGGCGCGCGCCATGTCGAGCTGCCGACCGCGCACCTCGCGCACGCCGAGCAGCCCGAACGCTGGCTGGACTTCGTGATCCGCTTCCTGGAGGGCGGGGATCCCGAGCGCGGCCCGGTCGACGGCACCGCCTGACCCGGATGCAGGCACTGATCGAGCGCCTTGCCGGCGCGCTGGCCGTCCTCGGCGGCCTCGGCGTGGCAGCCATCGCGCTGGTGACCACCGGCAGCGTCGCCTCGCGCTGGGCCTTCGGTCAGCCGCTGCAGGGCGACACCGAGATCGTCGAGTTCGGCATGGCCGCAGTGGTGGCCTGCTTCCTGCCCCTGTGCCAGTGGCGGATGGGCAACGTCATCGTCGACTTCGCCACTGCGCGCGCGCCAACGCCACTGCGCGGGATCCTCGACCGCGCCGGCGCGCTGCTGGTGGCGGCGATGCTCGGCCTGCTTGCCTGGCGCACCGGAGTCGCCGCGATCGACCAGCACCGCTACGGCGCGGTGACGATGCTGCTGCAGTGGCCGCTGTGGATCGCCTACCTGGCGATGGCGGTGCCGATGGCGCTGACCGCAGCGATCGCGCTGCACACCGCAGTCACCGGGCACAGCGGCGCGCGCGGCGGCGCGGGCTGAGGGCTGCGCCGATGACGCCCCTGGCGACAGCGCTGGCGCTGCTGGCACTGATGCTCGCGCTGATGGCAGTGCGGGTTCCGATCGCCGCCGCGATGTTCACTGCCGGCGCCGTGGGCTACCTGGCGCAGGCCGGCTGGATGCCGCTGGTGAACCACCTGAAGACCTTCGGGTACGCACGCCTGTCGGGCTACGAGCTCTCGGTGATCCCGCTGTTCCTGCTGATGGGGCAGTTCGCGATGCAGGCCGGGCTGTCGCGGGCGCTCTTTCGCTTCGCCGCGGCGCTGCTGGGGCGCCTGCGCGGCGGGCTCGCGATGGCGACCGTGCTGGCCTGCGCCGCCTTCGGGGCGATCTGCGGCTCGTCGATCGCGACCGCCGCGACGATAGGATCAGTGGCGCTGCCCGAGATGCGCCGCCACGGCTATTCGGGACGGCTGGCCAGCGCGACGGTCGCCGCGGGCGGCACCCTGGGGATCCTGATCCCGCCCTCCGTGGTGCTGGTCGTGTACGCCATCCTCGCCGAGCAGAACATCGCGAAGCTCTTTGCCGCGGCCCTGGTGCCCGGAATCATCGCGCTGGCCGGCTACCTGATCGCCATCGGCGTGTACGTGCGCGCGGTTCCCGGCCATGCGCCCGAGCGGGACCGGGCTTCGCGCGAGCACCTGGCCCGGGCCACTGCGGGAGTGCTGCCGATCGCGGCGATCTTCCTGCTGGTGTTCGGCGGCATCTACGGCGGCGCGTTCACGCCCACCGAGGGCGCAGCGGTCGGCGCCGCCGCAACCTTCCTCACCGCCCTGGCACGCGGCGAAATGGACTGGCCGAGGCTGCGCGCCAGCTTCCAGGCCACTGCCGAGTCCTCGGCGATGATCTTCATGATCTTCCTCGGCGCCGACCTGCTGAACTCCGCCCTCGCGCTCACGCAGGCGCCGGGGCAGCTCGCGCAGGCAGTGGCAGCGCTGGAGCTGCCGCCGCTGGCGGTGGTTGCCGCAATCCTGCTCTTCTACGTGGCGCTGGGCTGCGTGATGGACGAGCTGTCGATGATCCTGCTGACCATCCCGATCTTCTTCCCCCTGGTGATGGGGCTCGAGCTCGGGATGCAGCCCGACGAACAGGCGATCTGGTTCGGCATCCTGGTGCTGATGGTGGTGGAGATCGGGCTGATCGCCCCGCCGGTGGGGCTGAACGTCTACGTGGTCAACGGCATGGACCGCAGCACTCCGATCGGCGAAGCCTACCGCGGAGTGCTGCCCTTCCTGGGCACCGATCTGCTGCGCACCGCGCTGTTGCTCTTCGTCCCGACGCTGTCATTGGCGCTGGTGCGACTGATGGACTGAGGATACGCAGATGGAACACCTTCTTCCCAGGCAGGCCTGGGACCTGCTGCAACGCGAGCCCGAGGCGCTGTTCATCGACTGCCGCACCGACGCCGAGTTCTTCTTCGTGGGGCACGCCAGCGGCTCGATGCACGTCGCGATGTACGACGGCCTCGACTGGACGCCGAATCCGCACTTCGTGGCCGAGGTGCGCAAGCTCTCGGGTCACTCGCTCGGCCGGCCGGTCGTGATCATCTGCCGCAGCGGCCGACGCTCGGTGGAGGCCGGCGAAGCCCTCGAGGCGGCCGGCTTCTCCCGCGTCTACAACGTGCTGCACGGTTTCGAGGGCGAGCTCGACGAGCACCGCCGGCGCGGCAGGCTCAACGGCTGGCGCTTCGAAGGACTGCCCTGGGAGCAGACCTGAACAGTGCGCCGTCGGCAGCTCAGTGCAGGGTGAGCGGCTGCTGCATCAGGCCGTCGAAACGGCCGAGGAAGGCGTCGATCTGCTCGACCGACGGCTGGTTGGCGATGAGCTCGGCAACGTTCTGCCGGAACTGCGTGGCCAGCACGCCGTCGATGAAGATCTCGCGGCCGGCAGCCTTGTCCATGATCTCGTAGCCGCCACGGGCCGGCTCGGCCTCGTCGCGGAACTCGAAGACACAGTAGTTCGGGCTGTTGTAGATCATCTGCATTGCGACACCTCGTCGGAACCGCTCGGAATCCGTGGGCGCATCGGGCGCGAGCGGGTGCGCGCGATGCGTTCGCAGCTTCCAAGGCCCCAGGGGCTTGTTGCCATTGCAGATGGTGGCTCGAGGCCGGGATTCAAGGGGCGGCGGGCAGCCGGACGGCCGCCCAGTCCGGCCAGGCGCCGGGCTCGCAGTCCAGGACCTTGCACGCCTGCGGGGCCTGGCGTCGGATCGCGGCGAACGCGGCACGATCGGCGCCGACCAGCAGCGCGAGGCTTGCCACCGCAAGCTGGGCGCGCACCGGCTCGGGCAGCGGCGCCCGCGGATCGAGACCCTGGCCGGACTGCCGCAGATCCAGCCCCACCACGACCTCCGCAGGCGCCACCACAGCCGCAAGCGCCGGTTCGCGCAGCAGCCGCAGCAGGGACGGCGGCTGCGCGCCGGGCCCGGTCGCCACCAGGATGCGGTCCCAGCGCCGCTGACGCAGCAGCCGCACCAGGGTCACCCTGAGCACCGTCGCAGCGCTGCAGCACGGGCAGCCGCCGATCGCCTGCACCAGCACCGCTTCCCGCCCATCGGCGCCCGCAGCCGTCGGCGCGCCGCTCGCGGCTCCCCGTCCGCCCGAAGCATCGTGGTCGCCGTCGCCCTGCGCCGCGGTGAACGCGATTCCACCCTGCGCGAGCACCGCCCATCGCTCACCATCGGGCCGGCTGCCCAGCCAGTGCGTAACCAGCGCGGCGCGATCCCCGGAGTCCAGCCCGCACAGCAGTGAGACCGGAACGCGCGCTGGGCTCACCTGCGCCAGAACCCCGGCGTGAACAGGACGAACACCGTGAGCAGCTCCAGGCGCCCGGCGAGCATCGCGAACGCGAAGAGCCAGGTCTGCAGGTCACTGAGCGGCGCGTAGTTGAAGGTGGGACCCAGGAGGTTCAATCCCGGTCCGGTGTTGTTCAGGCAGGCCATCGCGCCCGAGACCGCGGTGACGAAGTCCAGCCCGGTGAACATCATCAGGAAGACGAGCACCACCAGGGTCATCCCGTAGAGCAGCATGTAGCCGAGCACCGCGAGCACCACGCGCTTGTCGATCACGTGGCCGCTGAGCGTGAGCGGCGTGACCGCGCGCGGATGGACCATCCGCCGCAACTCGAGACCTGTCTGCTTCAGCAGGATCAGCACCCGCATCATCTTGATCCCGCCACCCGTGGAGCGGGCCGACGACCCGATCGCCGCCAGGCACAGCATCCACATCGGCGCGAAGATCGGCCAGCGGTCGTAGTCGGTGCTCATGTACCCGCTCGAGGTGGCCAGCGAGATCGTGTTGAAGCCTGCGTAGCGCACCGCCTGCGCGAACTCCGGGTAGACACCGACGACCCACAGGTACACCGACAGCAGCAGGCAGCTGGCCAGGATCGCGGTCCACACTGCGAACACCTCGGTGTCGCGGACGTAGACCCGCAGCGTGCGCTGGCGCAGCGCGAGGAAGTGCGTGGTGAAGTTCAGCGCGGCGAGCATCATGAAGATCGCGAGCACCGCTTCCATCGCCGGGGAGTCGAAGGCCGAGACGCTGGCGTCGCGATTGGAGAAGCCGCCGAGGGCGGTCGCCGAGAACGCGTGGCAGACCGCGTCGTACCAGTCGAGGCCGACCGCGCGCAGCGACAGGATGCAGGCCACCGTGAGCAGCGCATACAGCAGCCACAGGTACTTCGCGGTCTGGGCGATGCGCGGCGTGAGCCTGGACTCCTTCATCGGCCCCGGCGTCTCGGCCATGTACAGCTGGCGCCCGCCGACGCCCAGCAGCGGCAGGATCGCCACCGCGAGCACGATGATCCCCATGCCGCCGAACCACTGCAGCGCATGGCGCCAGATGTTGATCGCCTGCGGCAGCGTGTCCAGTCCCGCGAGCACCGTGGCCCCGGTGGTGGTCAGCGCGGACATCGCCTCGAAGTAGGCGTCGGTGAACGACAGCGCCGGCAGCTCGAGCATCAGCGGCACCGACGCCGCCCCCGCCATCACGACCCAGCCGAGCACCACCAGCAGCGCACCGTCGCGCGGCAGCAGTTCGCGCCGGAAGCGCCGCGTTCCCACCCAGGTGAGCGCCCCTGCGATCAGGCAGACCAGCCCGGCGATCGCGAAGCTTCCGGCCGTGCCGTCGTCGACCGCCAGCGACCAGCCGATCGGCAGCAGGAAGGTGCTCGAGAAGACCGTCAAGAGGCCGCCCAGCACGTGGGCGATCACCAGCAGCTGATGCATGGGATGGGGGCCGCGGAAGCAGTTGCGATTCTATCGGAGGCCCCGGCAGGCGGGGTCCCGGCGTTGCTGCCCGGCACCGGCGCCCGCCCTTTCCGCGCCAGCCCGGGAAGGCTGCGCGAAATGCGGCTCAGCTCCTGTCCGGCGCGAAGAAGTGCTGGTAGGCGAGGCGAAAGTCCACCTGGGTCTCGCTCTGCCAGCGGGTGGCGCGCGCCGCAAAGGCGCGCTGCGACTCGTAGACCCTGCGGAACATCGGATTCTCCGCCATCTCCGCCTGCGCCACCTCGTCCCAGCTCTGCAGCTGCGCGCGCAGGATCGACTCGGGTGTGCGCTGGAACCTCACTCCCTGCTTGTGCTGCAGGTCGATATGGTCGCGCGAGAAACGGTCGATCGCCTTCCAGCTGAGCTCGGCCGAGCTCGCGTCGACCGCGTTGCGCACGATCGCCCTGAGCTCGCCCGACAGCGACTCGAATCTCCTGCGGTTGAACAGGATCTCGAAGGCCTCGGCCGGCTGGTGGAAGCTCTGCAGCATGCAGACCTTGGCAACGTCGGGAAAGCCGAGCAGACGATCGGAGCTCGCGTTGCTGAACTCGGCGCCGTCGAGCAGGCCGCGGTCCATTGCCGGCACCACTTCGGCGCCCGGGAGCGCATTGACCACCGCGCCCATCCTCGTGAAGAGGTCGATCGACAGGCCGACGGTCCGGAAGCGCATTCCCTGGAACTGCTCGGGCCTGGTCACCGGGCGCTTGAACCAGCCCAGCGGCTGCGTCGGCATCGGTCCGTAGACGAAGGACACCACCGGCATGTTCAGGTCCTCGTAGATCTCCTCGAGCAGCGCCTTGCCCCCGCCGTAGCGATGCCAGGCAAGCAGCATGTTGGCATCCATCCCGAAGGCCGGACCCGTGCCCCAGAGCGCGAGCGCCGAGTTCTTCGAGTACCAGTAGGCGAGCAGCCCGTGGCCGCCGTCGAGCACGCCCTTTGCCACGCCGTCGAGCAGGTCGAAGGCCTTGACCACCGCCCCGGCGGGCAGCACCTCGATGCGCAGGCGCCCACCGGACATCTCGTTGACCTTCTGGGCGAAGTCGTTGGCGAACTCGTGGCAGATGTCCTTCTGCGGCCAGGTGCTCTGGAAGCGCAGTGTCTGCGTCTGGGCCCGCGCGACCATCGGGAAGCCGAGGGTCGCGGCACCCATTCCGGTGGTCGCGATGAAGCGCCGCCGGGGCGGCGTGGTGGCGGTCATCCCTGGCTCCTCCCTGCGTCCCGGGGCCTCGCCGGTGGCGACCCTCGCGACTTCGGTCCATCGTAGAAGGGGGGCGGCGGACTTGTCACGGTCCACGGTCTCGGAAATTTCCCGCCCGGCCCCGCAACCGGCAGGCCAGGGCCTAGAAGAAACCGACGCCGACCTGAAACAGCTTCTCGACCTTCGGAATGGTGCGCTTGTTCGTGACGAACACGATCACGTGGTCCTCGGCGTGGATCTGGGTGTCGTGATGGGCCATGATCACCTGGGAGCGGCCGCCGGAGGTGCGCACGATCGCGCCGATGGTCGCCCCCGGGGGAAGGTCGATCTCCTCGATGCGGCGACCCACCACCTTCGAGGATTTCGCATCGCCGTGGGCGATCGCTTCGAGCGCCTCGGCCGCGCCCCGGCGCAGCGAATGCACCGACACGACGTCACCGCGACGCACGTGCGCCAGCAGCTGCCCGATCGTGGTCTGCGCCGGCACCAGCGCGATGTCGATGCGGCTGCCCTGCATCAGCTCCGCGTAGGCGCGCCGGTTGATCAGCGCGATGACCCGGCGCGCGCCCATGCGCTTGGCCATCATGCACGACATGATGTTGTTCTCGTCGTCGTTGGTGAGCGCGACGAACAGGTCCATGTCCCCGACGCCCTCGCTGGCGAGGAGGTCCTCGTCGGTGGAGTCGCCGTGCAGCACCAGCGTGGAGGCCGGCAGCTGCGTGGCCAGGTACTCGCAGCGGCGCGCGTTGCTCTCGACGATCTTCACCTGGTAGTCGGCGCCCAGCGCGCGCGCCAGCCGCAGCCCGATGTTGCCGCCGCCCGCGAGCATGATCCTGCGCACCGGCCGGTCCATCCTGCGCAGGTCCGCCAGCGCGGTGCGGATGTGCTCGGAGGCCGCCAGCAGGAACACCTCGTCGCCGACCTCGATCCGGGTGTCGCCCTCCGGCCGGATCGCGCGGTCGCCGCGGAAGATCGCGACGATGCGCACGTCCACGTTCGGGTGCTTGGCGCGCAGCGCGCTGATCGGCTGCTCGACCAGGGGTCCGCCGGCGAAGGTGCGCACCGCGACCAGGCTGGCGCGTCCGTCGGCGAACTCGAGCACCTGCAGCGCCTCGGGGAACTCGATCAGCTTGAAGACGTAGTCGCACACCGTCTGCTCCGGGCAGATCAGGTGGTCGACGTAGAAGCCGCCCTCGCCGGTGATCTCCGGGTGATCCTGGAAATCCGGCGCGCGGATCCGCGCGATCCGCGTGGGGACGTTGAACAGGCGCGCCGCCAGCTGGCAGGCCACCAGGTTGGTCTCGTCGCGCGCTGCGGTGGCGATCAGCATGTCGGCATCGTCCGCCCCCGCCTGCTCCAGCACCGTTGGGTGGGTGCCGTTGCCGGGCACCGTGCGCAGGTCGAGCCGGTCCTGCAGCCGCGCGAGCTGCTCGGTGTCGGTGTCGATCACCGTGATGTCGTTCTGCTCGGAGACGAGGCTCTCCGCGACCGATTCGCCGACGCGGCCGGCGCCCAGGATGATGATCTTCACGAGGCGCCGCGCGCCCTCAGTGGTTCGGCTGCCTGCGCCACGCGCCGCGCGACAGATCGATGCCGAGCTGCTTGAGCTTGCGGTACAGGTGCGTGCGCTCCAGCCCGGTCTTCTCGGCCACGCGGGTCATGCTGCCCATCTCGCGCGCCAGGTGGTGCTCGAAGTACGCACGCTCGAAGGCGTCGCGTGCTTCACGCAAGGGGAGATCCAGGGGGAGATCGCGCAGTGCGATCGTGACTCCCGAGTGTCCACCGGCCGGCGACGCAGCGCCCAGCGGGTGCAGGCCGCCCGCAGGCGGCGAGGCCAGCGGATGGAACTCGACGGTGGGACCGCCCTGCGCCGGGAGCACCCGCTCGGGCATCGGGATTGCGGCGGTCGAGCCCGCCTGGGGTGCGGGGGCTGCGGCCGCAGCGACCGCCTGCGCGCGGGCGGCCTTGCCGCGCACGAGCCCTTGCTCGACCGCCTTGAGAAGCTTCTGCAGCGCGATCGGCTTCTCGAGGAAGTCGAGCGCGCCGATGCGCGTGGCCTCGACTGCGGTGTCGATCGTGGCGTGGCCGGACATCATGATCACCGGCATCGTGAGCTTGCCGGTGGCCGCCCACTCCTTGAGCAGCGCCAGCCCGTCGGTATCGGGCATCCAGATGTCGAGCAGCACCAGATCCAGCGGGTTGTCGTCGCGCACCTTGCGCGCCTGCTGGGCATTCTCCGCGAGGAGCACCGAGTGCCCTTCGTCCCCGAGGATCTCGGACAGCAGTTCGCGGATGCCGATCTCGTCATCCACCACCAGAATCTCAGCCATGTCCCTCGTCTCGGCGCGTCTCAGCGGGATCGAATCGCCGATTCTCGCCGTTTTTTGCCAATTTGGTAAATAGGATCGAGACCTGGGCCCCCGCAAGCGCCCCGTCGGCATCGCTCCAGTTGGCCACATCGATGCGCGCCTGGTGCTCCTCGACGATCTTGCGCACGATCGGCAGTCCCAGTCCGGTGCCTCGCGGTTTCGTCGTCACGTAGGGCTCGAAGGCGCGCGCGAGCATCGCGGGCGCGAAGCCGCTGCCATTGTCGCGCACCATCAGGCGCACCGCCTGCGCGGCATCCGGCAGCTCGATCACCTCGGTGCTGACGGCAACCTCCGGGGCCGCGCTGCGCTCGGCCGCCTCCAGGGCATTCTTGAGCAGGTTGTGGATCACCTGGCGCAGCTGCGTGGCGTCGCCCATCACCCGGGGCAGGGATTCGCCCAGCTGCAGGTGGATCGCGCCGTGTGCCTCGGGGGCCGAGTACAGGCGCAGCACGTCGTCGACCAGCGCGTTCAGCGAGATCGGCGCCAGTCGCGCCGCCGGCAGACGCGCATAGTCGCGGAACTCGTCGACCATCGTCTTCAGTGCGGCGACCTGGTTGACGATGGTCTGCGCGTTCTTGTCCAGCAGTTCCGCATCGGCGCCGACCAGACGGTCGCGCAGCTTGAGCTGCATGCGCTCGGCCGCGAGCTGGATCGGAGTGAGCGGGTTGGTGATCTCGTGCGCGAGCCGGCGCGCCACTTCCGCCCAGGCGACCGCGCGCTGCGCGGAGATCACCTCGCTGATGTCGTCGACGACGATCACGTAGCCCACGCGGCGCTCGGGCAGGATCGAGCCGCGCGCCAGCAGCGTCTGGTCGGTGCGTCCCGGCACCGCAGTGGCCGCATCGTCGGCGCCGGCAGGGCGCTGCAGCACGAACTGCCGCTGCCAGCTCCCCGCGCCGGCGGCGGCCTGCTCGTTGAACGCGCTGCGGATCTCCGGCTCGAGCTCGCCCACGCGCGGCAGCGAGGCCAGCGGCTGGCCGATGTAGTCGTGGAGCGCACAGCCCACGATGCGATCGGCGCCCGGGTTCGCCAGCGTCAGCCGCAGGTCGGAGTCGAGCACCATGACGCCGGCTTCGATGTTGCCCAGCACGCTCTCGAGCCGCGCGTTGACCCGCTCCAGCTCGCGCTGGTTGCGGTCCACCTGCGAGCGTGCTTCCTGGAGCTGGCGCGTCATCGCGTTGAACGAACGCGTGAGCACGCCGAGCTCGTCACGGCCGGCGTAGTCCTTGACCCGGCGGAAATCGCCCTCGGCCACTGCGCGCGTGGCCGCGGCAAGCTCGGAGAGCGGCCCGGTCAGCCAGCCCGCCAGCAGGAAGGCGGCGGCCACCGCGCTGAAAACGGTGAGCAGGAAGATCAGCGTCAGCGTGATCCGGAAGATGCGCTTGAGCCCGGCGCGCGCGAGCGAGAGCTCCTGGAAGTCACGGTAACCCTGCTGCACCGCCTCCGCGTTCTCCCCGAGCGCGGTGGGCACCGTCTGGACGAGCTGGAGATAGCGGTCGTCGTCGGCGAGCCGGCCTTCGGTGACGATCGAGACGATCACGCGCAGCTTGAGCGCTTCGGGCATCGCCGGTGCGGCACGCTCGGCTGCGGGGCCCGGCTCGCCACCCTCGATGCGCGCGAACTGGCGCGTGAGCCGCGCCTGGCGCAGCGCGTCCGCCGGCGGCAGGTCGGGGACCAGCTGCGCGAAGCGCCCGCCGCTCGCGCTGACGATGCGCCCGGAACCCGAGACCACCAGCGCCTCCTGGACGGCGGCCTGATCACGCAGCGCGGAAAGCGTCCCCGCCATCGACGAGGGCGGCGTCTGTGCGAGCTCGACGGCCATCACCCTGGCCTTCTGGGAGAGCTCGTTGAGCTGGGACTCCAGCGAGGCGCGTGCCAGGTTCATCCCGGAGTCCAGCGCGCGCTCGAGCGGGACGTCGAACCAGGACTCGATCGAGCGGCCGACGAACTGCACTGCGACGAAGAACATCAGCGCCAGCGGCAGCACCGACATCAGCACGAAGGAACCCGCCATCCGCGCCATCAGCCGGGTGCCGAACAGTCCCCGCCGCCACCGCATCGCCAGCCGGCGCAGCAGTTCGAGCACGAGCACGAACAGCAGCGCGGCCACCCCGGTCGTCACCCAGAGCAGGGTCGGGTAGTGGCGCTCGAAGAACTCGGTGTTGCCGCTCGCGGTGGCCAGCAGCGCCAGCAGGATCGCCGACAGCGCCACCGAGACGATCAGCGAGACCCGCAGCGCGCGCGTGATCGCGCGCCGGCCGGGATCTAGGGTGCGAACCGGAGTCGTGTCCATTCGCTGTGCAGGTTCCAGTCGCGGTTGGTGATGGCACTGACCTGGAAGGGCTTGGGAAGCATCGACGCATCCAGCCGCATGCGCACCTGGGCCAGGTATTCCGTGCCGGCGCTGACCTGGCCTGCGTCGAGCACCCGCCAGCCGCGCACCCGCGACAGCGCGTGCAGGGCCTCGTCGAGGGACTGGAAGGGCTGGGCGAACCCGTTGTTCAGGGTGACGCGGTACTGCCGGGTGAGCGCGTGGTAGCCGAGCCGCCAGGTCTGGGTCGCCGAGGCCACGGTCGCGTCCCACCAGTACCAGCGAGGCCGCACCAGCTCGAACTCCACCACGAAGTAGAGCGCGACCCCGCGACGCACCGCATCCTCGAGCCGATCCGGAAGCGGGACGTGGAAGTCGGCCGCGAGCACCCAGCCATCATCACTGGCCGAGTGTTCGATGCGGACGTCGCTGGCCTCGATGGCGTCGGCGGCCAAGGCCGACCGCATGGCAGGCAGCACCGCCAGGAACATCGCCACCAGGACCAGCGCCCTGACGAGGCGGGCGGTCAAGGGATCTTTCGGATCGATGCGTAGAAGAAACCGTCGTGGTCGATCTGTTCGCCTGCAGCCGGCAGCAGCTGGCCGACCGCGCCGTCCTGTGCGTCACCGGGCCAGCGCCAGCGCAGCTCGACCCGCTCGGCATCGGTGCGCCCGGCCAGGAAGCGCTCGACCGGCTCATCGCCCTCGCAGCGGAACACCGAACACGTTGCGTAGAGCAATTTACCACCCGGCTCCAGCAGCGGCCAAAGCGCGGCCAGCATTTCCGACTGCACCGCCGAAAGTGTCGCCAGATCGCGACGACGGCGCAGCCAGCGGATCTCCGGGTGGCGGCGCACGATGCCCGAGGCCGAACAGGGCGCATCGAGCAGGATCCGGTCGAAGCGTCGTCCGTCCCACCAGTCCGCGGTGCGGCGCGCGTCGCCGCAGGCCACCTGTGCGGAGAGCCCGAGCCGTGCGAGGTTCTCGTGCACGCGCTGCAGGCGCCCGGCGTCCGAATCGAGCGCGAGCAGTTCGGCGTCGGCGAGCTCGAGCACATGGGCGCTCTTGCCGCCCGGCGCGGCGCAGGCGTCGAGCACCCTCTGGCCTGGTTGCAGGTCGAGCAGCGGCGCAGCCATCTGGGCGGCGAGGTCCTGCACCGACAGGCGCCCCTGCGCGAAACCCGGCAGCCTGGAGACATCGCAGGGCCGGTCGAGCCGGATCGCCTGCGGGCCGATACGCCGCCCCGGGTGCCCGGCCGCCTCGAGCTCGCGCAGACAGTCCTCGACCGTGGCGCGGCGCAGGTTGACCCGCAGGGTCAGCGGCGGCGGCACGTTTCCGGCAGCCAGGATCGCCTCCCAGCGCCCGGGATGCTCGTTGCGCAAGCGGTCGATCCACCAGCGTGGGTGGTTCCAGCGCGCCTCCTGATCGTGAGCGATCGCGGCCATCAGCACCGGGCGCTCGCGCAGGAAGCGGCGCAGCGTGGCATTGAGGAAGCCGGCTCCTGCCCGGGTGCCCGCAGTGAGCCTCGCCGCCTCCACTGCCTGGTCGACGACGACCGCCTCGTGGCGACGCCCCGGAGCGAGCAGTTCGGACAGCGCCACCAGTTGCAGCGCAGCGAGCGCCGGGGAAGGCTGGCGCGAGTTCAGGCGGCCGGCGAGCGCGCCCGCGGTGCCCAGCCTGCGCACTGCCGTGCAGGAGATGTCGTACAGCGCAGCGCGCGAGACACCCTCCAGGCGCCAGCGCTGCGCGGCCTCGTCCATCGAGGGCGGCAGCGAACGGCCGGCGCGCACCCGCTCGAGCGTCTGCGCCGCGGCCTGCAGCTCGGTGGCCAGCGGTGCGCGGGTCGCAGGCGTGGGCCCGGCGCTCGCCGCCGGCTGCTCGGAGGCCTCCACCCGCTCAGGCGCGCCCGGCCATCGCCATCAGCCGGGCGATGCGCTCCTCGGTCGACGGGTGCGTGGAGAACAGCCCGCGCAGCCCGCCGCCCGACAGCGGATTCATGATCATCATCTGCGCGGTCTCGGGGTGCCGCTCGGCAGTCTCCAGCGGAATGCCCTGCGCGTAGCGATGGATCTTCTCCAGCGCCGAAGCCAGCGCCTGCGGGTCGCCGCTGATCTCGGCTCCGCCGCGATCGGCCTCGAACTCCCGGGCGCGCGAGATCGCCATCTGGATCAGCGCTCCGGCCAGCGGGGCCAGGATGGCCACCAGGATTCCGGCAATCGGATTGGCAGGCCGGCCATCCTGGTCGCGGCCGCCGAAGAACATCGCGAAGTTGGCCAGCGCCGAGATCGCGCCTGCCATCGTCGCGGAGATGGTCGAAATCAGGATGTCGCGGTGCTTCACGTGCGCAAGCTCGTGCGCCATCACTCCGCGCAACTCGCGCTCGCTGAGCGCGTGCAGGATGCCCGTGGTGGCCGCGACCGCGGCGTGCTCCGGGTTGCGGCCGGTGGCAAACGCGTTGGGCGCGCGCTCGTCGATCAGGTAGACCCTGGGCATCGGCAGGCCGGCACGTGTCGCGAGTTCGCTGACCATCCGGTAGAACTGCGGCGCCGAGGTCTCGTCGACTTCCTGCGCGTTGTACATGCGCAGCACCATCTTGTCGGAGAACCAGTAGGCGAAGAAGTTCGAGACCAGCGCGAAGCCGAGCGCCAGCAACATTCCCTGGCGTCCGCCGATCGAGGCGCCGACCACGCCGAACAGCGCGGTGATCGCCGCCATCAGCATCGCGGTCTTGACCCAGTTGAACATCGACAATGTCTCCTGTGGAAGCGTCCGGCACCGCAGTGTGCGCGCCGAAGCGATCAGTTGGGGATGGAGTTCGTCGCGCACAAGGGCCGGACTTTGCAGCCTGCGCGATCCCGGGTCCGCGAAACCCTACCACCATCCGCGCGCGACCGACGCCCCGGCGGCAGCGCAGGCAGCAACCTCAGGCGTCCTCGGGCAGCGCGAAGCGGACTCCTTCGGCAAGCGGGAACCCGCGCAGGAACTCGGCCACCGGCAGGCGCCGCCCCCCGGGCTTCTGCAGTTCCAGCAGCGACAGGGCGCCCGCGCCGCAGGCTACCACCAGCGCATCCGCGTCGGCGACCAGAACGGTCCCTGGAGGGGCGTCCTCGCGTCCGGGCACTGCCCGTGCCCGCCAGAGCTTCAGCGGCGCGGCGACACCGGGCAGCCGCAGCAGCGTGCCGGGGAAGGGGTCGAAGGCGCGCACGCGGTCGGCCAGGCGGGCCGCCGGCAGCCGCCAGTCGAGCTGCGACTCCGCCTTGTCGATCTTCGTCGCGTAGGTGACCCCGTCGTCGGGCTGCGGCTGCGCGTGCAGCGCGCCCTGCTCCATCCGCTGCAGCGCCTCGACGATCAGCTCGGCCCCCAGGGCTGCCAGACGGTCGTGCAGGGCGCCGCCGGACTCCTCGGCGCCGATCGGGATCGCACGCGCCAGCAGCATCGGCCCCGTGTCCAGCCCCTCGTCCATCTGCATGATGGTGATCCCGGTCTCGACGTCGCCCGCCTCGATCGCCCGCTGGATCGGCGCGGCACCACGCCAGCGGGGCAGCAGCGACGCGTGGATGTTCAGGCAGCCCAGGCGCGGCGTGCGCAGCACCTGCGCCGGCAGGATCAGTCCGTAGGCGGCGACCACCATCGCATCGGCCCCGACCGCGGCCAGGCGCGCCTGGGCTTCGGGGTCGCGCAGCGTGCGCGGCTGGAACAGCGGCAGGCCGTGCGCCTGCGCGCGCTGCCCGACGGGGCTGGCCTGGAGCCGCTGCCCGCGGCCCGCCGGCTGGTCCGCCCTGGTGAGGACCAGCGCGATCTCGTGGCCGGCAGCGATCAGCGCGGCCAGCGCACGCTCGGCGAAGACGGGGGTTCCGGCAAAGATCAGGCGCATTTCAGGCGATGTGAGAAAGACGGGGAATGGATGGAACTGCCGAGCCGCATCTGCCGGATGTCCACGGGATTTCCCACGGATGTCCAGGAGATCCGCGGCGGGTCATCCCACGGGTTTGCAGCGGCTGCGCACGCGATCTGCACCGGTTTTCCGGACGATGCGAACCGCCTGTCCACCGGTTTTCCCCGGCCTGTGCAGACCGGCCAAGGGGAAAGTGCGCGGCTCATCCACTGCCTGCGCCCTCAACGGGGATCGGAGCGGCGCCAGGCACTGCGGCCGGCTTGCCGCCCGAGCGCTGCCGGGGCCGCTCAGGCGGCCTCGCGCTCGCTCTTGAGCAGCCTGCTGCGGATGCGGCTCTGCTTCAGACGCGACAGGTACTGCACGAACACCTTGCCGTCGAGGTGGTCGATCTCGTGCTGGATGCAGACCGCGAGCAGTTCGTCGGCGTCGATCGAAAAGGGCTCGCCGTGCTCGTCGAAGGCCTCGACGCGGACCTGCTCGGGCCGCTCGACTTCCTCGTAGATGCCGGGCACCGACAGGCAGCCCTCCTCGTACACCTTGCGCGCGTCGCTGGCCGAAACCACGCGGGGGTTGACGAAGACCTGCAGCCGATCCTTGGTGTCGGACACGTCGATGACGACCACGCGCTGGTGCACGTCGACCTGCGTGGCGGCAAGCCCGACGCCGGGAGCTGCGTACATCGTCTCGGCCATGTCGCGCACCAGCGCGCGCAGCCGGTCGTCGAAGACCTCGACCGGCGCGGCGACCTGGTGCAGACGCGGATCGGGATAGCGCAGAATCTTCAGTACGGCCATCGGGGCAAATCTACCGTTGAGTCCTGATCGGCCTTGCGGGTCCGTCGGGATTGATTGCAGAATCCCGGCCAATATCCGTGCCTCGGACCGACTTTTCAACCCCTTGATCCCGAGGGGTTTCCTGGAGAGCTCCGGGGCCCCTCCAAGGGCCTGTGGAGCCATGAGCCTCAGATGAAAAAGTTTAGCACGCAGGTCCTCGGACTGGCCCTCTCCCTGCTGCTCGGCGCGCCCGCCGTCGCGCAGCCGCTGGAGCTCGCCAAGGACGCGCCCGAGCGCTACGTCGTGGTGCGCGGAGACACCCTCTGGGGCATCTCCGGCAAGTTCCTGCAGAAGCCCTGGCGCTGGCCGGAGATCTGGCAGCTCAACCGGGAGCAGATCCGCGATCCGCACTGGATCTATCCGGGCGACGTGGTCTACCTGGACAGCAGCGGCGGCACGCCACGGCTGCGACTCGCCCGCTCCGTGGCCAGCGGCAGCTCCGAGGCAAGCGCCGATCGCGCCGAGGCAGCCACCGAGCGCGTCGAGCGCGCACAGCCGAGAGTGCGCCAGGAGGCGCTGCCGAAGGCGGCGATCCCGACCATCGACGGCCAGGCGATCGCACCCTTCCTGAACCGGCCGCTGGTGGTCGACGAACAGGGCCTGCAGGGCCATCCACGGATCGTCGCCACGCAGGACGGCCGGGTCTACCTGGGCCGCGGCGAGATCGCCTACGTCCGCGGCATCCCGGCGGCCGAGCCCGGCACCCGGTGGCACGTCTACCGTCCGGCGCGAGCGCTGCTCGACCCGGACACGCGCAAGCCGATCGCCTGGGAAACGCAGTTCGTCGGCAGCGCCCGCCTGGAGCGCGCAGGCGACCCCGCCACGGTGCGCATCGAGTCGGTGACCGAGGAGATCGGCCCCGGCGACCGCCTGATGCCGGCCGAGCGCAACGAGATCGTCAACTACGTGCCCAGCCCGCCCGCCGCGCAGGTCTCGGGGCGCATCGTCGCGGTCCACCGGGGCGTCGCCCAGGCCGGGCGCAACAGCGTGGTCGCTCTGAGCGCAGGCGCCGGACAGGGCGTTTCGGTGGGCAACGTGCTCGCGATCAGCGAGCGCAGCCGCGTGGTGCGCGACCAGGACACCCGCGAGATGATCGGCCTTCCAGGTGAGCCGATCGGCCATCTCCTGGTCTTCCGCGTCTTCGATAAGATCGCCTACGGTCTGATCATGACGTCGTCGCGCGATGTTTCCGTCGGAGATGACGTCGCCAACCCGTAGCGACCCTGCATGCCGCCACTCCCACCCGCGCGCCATGAGCGCGCGGTTTCGTTTCAGGGCCCGGAACGCGCCGCCTGGCTGCGCCTGTCGCTCACGCCCGGCGTCGGGCCGGCGTCGGCACGCCGCCTGCTCGGCGCCTTCGGCTTGCCCGAGGAGATCTTCGCAGCCCGCTTCGACGCCGTTTCGCGGATCATCGGCGCAACGCTGGCCCGTTCACTGCTGGACGCCGATCCTGCCCGGGAGCGGGCGGTCGGGCAGGCGCTCGAGTGGTCCTCGATGGCAGGGCATCGGCTGCTGGTGCTGGGCGACCCGGACTACCCGGCGCGCCTGCTCGAGACCGCAGATCCGCCGGTGCTGCTCTACCTGCGGGGCGAGCCGGCCGCGCTGGCGCGACCGGCGCTGGCGATCGTCGGCAGCCGCGCGCCAAGCGCAGGAGGCACCTCCAACGCGAGCGCCTTCGCCCGCGCGGTGGGCGACGCCGGCCTGACGGTGGTCAGCGGGCTCGCCCGCGGCATCGACGCCGCAGCGCACGCCGGCGCCCTGGCCACTGCGGGGGGCACCGTGGCGGTGCTGGGCACCGGTGTCGACCTGGTCTATCCAGCGGCGCACTCCGGCCTCGCCGACGCCATCGTCGCGGCCGGCGGGGCGGTGATCTCGGAAATGCCGCTGGGCTTCGGGCCACGGAAAACCAGCTTCCCCAGGCGCAACCGCGTGATCGCCGGGCTGTCGCTGGGCGTGCTGGTCGTCGAGGCCGCGGTGCGCAGCGGCTCGCTGATCACCGCCCGCCAGGCGCTCGAGGCCGGCCGCGAGGTCTTCGCCATTCCCGGATCGATCCACTCGCCGCTGGCAAGAGGCTGCCACCTGCTGATCCGACAGGGCGCCAGGCTGGTCGAGGGCACGGACGACATCCTCGACGAACTCGCTCCCCAGTTGCCGCTCCCCCTCGCAGGGGCCGGCACCCGGCGCAGGGCCGCGCTCAGCGCCGGAGCCGCGCTCCCCGACGGAGCGCGAATCCCGAACGAACCCCGCCCGACCGACCCGGCCGTGCCCGACCCCCTGCTCGAGCGCATGGGCTGGGACCCGGTCGGCATCGACACCCTGGTGTCCCGACAGGCCGGCGACAGCGCCAGCGTGGCGGCTCGCCTGCTCGAACTGGAGCTCGCCGGCCGGGTCGACCGGCTGGTCGATGGGCGCTTCCAGAGGCGAGCGTGAGAAGATCCCGGCTGGACCGGCCCGGGGAGACCTCCCCAGGCGGCCCGGGCGCCGCGGTCGGCGCCCGCCGAAACCGCGGTTGCCACGCCGGCCGCCGCGCTCTTATCATTCGCGCCCCTGTTGTGCGCTGGCCCTGGTGGACATGAGCAAAGCCCTGATCATCGCGGAGAAGCCTTCGGTGGCCGCCGACATCGCGCGGGCGCTGGGCGGCTTCACGCGGCACGCCGACTACTTCGAGAGCGACGAGTACATCATCTCCTCGGCGGTCGGCCACCTGCTCGAGATCGCCGCCCCCGAGGAGTTCGAGGTCAAGCGCGGCAAGTGGTCGTTCGCGCACCTTCCGGTCATCCCGCCGCACTTCGACATCCACCCGATCGCCAAGAACCAGGAGCGGCTCAAGCTGCTCACCAGGCTGATCAGGCGCAAGGACGTCGACGCCCTGATCAATGCCTGCGACGCGGGGCGCGAGGGCGAGCTGATCTTCCGTCTCATCGCGCAGCATGCGAAGGCGAAGCAGCCGATCAAGCGGCTCTGGCTGCAGTCGATGACTCCGGCCGCGATCCGCGAGGCCTTCCGGAACCTGCGCGACGACACCCAGATGCTCCCGCTGGCCGACGCCGCGCGCTGCCGCTCCGAGGCCGACTGGCTGGTCGGGATCAACGGCACGCGCGCAATGACCGCCTTCAACTCGCGTGACGGCGGCTTCTTCCTGACCACGGTCGGGCGAGTCCAGACCCCGACGCTGGCAATCGTCGTCGAGCGCGAGGACAAGATCCGCCGCTTCGTCGCGCGCGACTACTTCGAGGTGCGTGCCAGCTTCCAGGCGAAGGCCGGCGAGTACGAGGGCCGCTGGTTCGACCGGAAGTTCCGCAAGGGCGACGACCCCGAGGCCCGCGCCGAGCGGCTCTGGGACCGTGCCGCCGCGGACGCGATCGTCGCCGCCTGCGCCGGGCGCACCGGCACGGTCACCGAGGAGGCCAAACCCTCGACGCAGCTCTCACCGGCGCTGTTCGACCTCACCAGCCTGCAGCGCGAGGCCAACGGCCGCTTCGGCTTCTCCGCCAAGACCACGCTGTCGATCGCGCAGGCGCTCTACGAGAAGCACAAGGTCCTCACCTACCCTCGCACCGATTCCCGTGCGCTGCCCGAGGACTACATCGGCACCGTCGGCGACACCCTGGCCGAGCTCGAGCAGCTCGAGCAGTTCGCCCCGTTCGCCCGGCAGATCCAGGCCAGCGGCTGGGTGCGGCCGAACAAGCGCATCTTCGACGACGCCAAGGTCAGCGACCACTTCGCGATCATCCCCACGCTGCAGGTGCCCAGGCACCTGGGCGAAGCCGAGCAGCGCATCTACGACCTGGTCGTGCGCCGCTTCCTGGCAGTGTTCTTCCCGGCCGCCGAATACCTGGTGACCACCCGCATCACCGAAGTCGAGGGTCACGCGTTCAAGACCGAGGGCAAGGTCCTCGTGAACCCCGGCTGGCTTGCGATCTACGGCCGCAGCGGCGTCGATCCCGAGGCGCCTGCCAAGGGCGATGGACCTGCCCCGAAGGACTCCAACCTGGTGCCGGTGGAACCCGGCGAGCGCGTGCCCACGCTCTCGGCCGAGGTGCTCGCACTGGCCACGCGACCGCCACCCCGCTACAGCGAGGCAACGCTGCTGTCGGCGATGGAAGGCGCGGGCAAGCTGATCGACGACGACGCACTGCGCGAGGCCATGGCCGAGAAGGGCCTGGGCACGCCGGCAACCCGCGCGGCGATCATCGAGGGCCTGATCGCCGAGAACTACCTGGTGCGCGAGGGGCGCGAGCTCGTTCCCACGGCCAAGGCCTTCCAGCTGCTCACGCTGCTGCGCGGGCTGGGCGTGCAGGAGCTCACGATGCCCGAGCTCACCGGCGGCTGGGAGCACAAGCTCGCCCAGATGGAGCGCGGCCTGCTCGACCGCAACACCTTCATGTCTGAGATCGCCGAGGTCACGCGGCGCATCGTCGAGCGCGCGAAGAACTACCAGTCCGACACCGTGCCCGGCGACTACGCCACGCTGCAGGCGCCCTGCCCGAAGTGCGGCGGCGTGGTGCAGGAGAACTACAAGCGCTTCGCCTGCACGAAGTGCGACTTCTCCATCGGCAAGCACCCGGGCGGGCGCACCTTCGAGATCGCCGAGGTCGAGCAGCTGCTGCGCGAGCGCACCCTGGGCCCGCTGCAGGGCTTCCGCAGCCGGCTGGGCCGGCCCTTCGCCGCGATCCTGCAGATCAGCCCGGAGTTCAAGCTCGAGTTCGACTTCGGCCAGGGCCAGGGCCAGGACGACGGCGAGGCCGAGGCGGTCGATTTCTCCGCACAGAGTCCGCTGGGCCCCTGCCCGAAGTGCGGCGCCGGCGTCTACGAGCACGGCATGTCCTATGTCTGCGAGAAGTCGGTGGGGCCGCAGCGAAGCTGCGACTTCCGCTCCGGCAAGATCATCCTCCAGCAGGAGATCTCCCGCGAGGAGATGGCGAAGCTGCTCACCGAGGGCCGCACCAGCCTGCTGCCGGGCTTCGTGTCCTCGCGCACCCGGCGCAAGTTCAAGGCCTTCCTGGTGCGCGGCCCGGAGGGCAAGATCGGCTTCGAGTTCGAGCCGCGGCCCGAGCGCGCACCGCGCGGCGGCGCAGCGAAGGCGAAGGCCGGTGAAGCCGCTGCCGCGGAGCCGGTGCACGAGGCCGATGATGCTGCAACCTCTGCGGGCCGGACGGGCAGCCGGGGGGCTTCCGCAGCAGCGAAGAAGCCTGCTGCGAAGAAGCCCGCTGCCCGCAAGGCCGCCGGCACCGCGAAGACCGCAGGTCCTCGCGCGCGCAAAGCGGTCACCGAGTAGCCGCTGCGCCGCGCCCCACGGGAGCGCAGCCCGGCAAGGCAGGATTCACAGGGCGTTGCGGCGCGCCGACGCTGCGGCCCGGAGGAAATGATGCTCACGCTATGCTTGTGCGCGTGAGCCCGGACATGCTGATCACCGACTGGGTCTTCGGGTACGGATCCCTGATCTGGAACCCGGAGATCGATTACGAGCGCGCAATGCTGGCCCGCGCGCACGGCTACCACCGCGCCTTCTGCATCACCTCGCGGCACTACCGGGGCACTGCGGAAGCTCCCGGCGTCGTCCTCGGGCTGGATCGCGGCGGCAGCTGCATCGGGCTGGCCTTCCGGCTGCATCGCGACCAGCGGCACAGGGCGATCGAGCATCTCTACGCCCGCGAGATGCTCGGCGATGTCTACCGGCCCACCCTCGCGGCGATCACCCTGGCCGACGGCAGCCAGGTGCGCGCACTGACCTTCGTCGCCAACCGGACCAGCGCGGACTACCGGCTGCTGCCCGAGGCGGAGGTGCTCCGGCGCCTCGCCACCAGCGCCGGCCAGCGCGGACCGAACCGGGAGTACGCGGTCAACACGCTGAGCGCACTGCAGGCGCACGGCGTGCACGACTCGCGGCTCGCGCGGCTTGTGCGTCAGTTGCGCGCGCGCAGCCACGGACAGCACGGCAGCGCGGATGCCGCCGGAACGCCCGTGCCCGACGAGCTCATGCCCGGCTGAGGCTGGAGTGCACGGCGTGCGCCAGCACGCTCGATGAAACGCAGGCTCCGGGCCGACCCGACCCGATCGCCTATGATTGCGTACGGAAACGACACCGGTCGGCCAGCGACCCGCACCGGACAATCACGAGGAGCCCCATGAGCATTCGAGGCAAGGCCTACGTCGTCGGCGCCTACGAGCACCCGACACGACTCGCACCGGACAAGTCCGTCGCGCAACTGCACGCCGAGGCTGCGCGCGGCGCGCTGGCCGATGCCGGCCTGACCAAGGACGACGTCGACGGCTATTTCTGCGCCGGCGACGCGCCCGGCCTCGGGCCGCTGTCCATGGTCGACTACATGGGGCTGAAGGTCCGCCACATCGACTCCACCGAGACCGGCGGCTCCTCCTACCTGATCCACGTCGCGCACGCCGCCGAGGCGATCGCCACGGGCCGCTGCAATGTCGCGCTGATCACCCTGGCGGGCCGGCCCCGCTCCGAGGGCTCGTCCGGAACGCAGCCGCGCAACTACGGCGCCAACGCGCCGGACGCCGGCTACGAACTGCCCTACGGCCTGGCCACCGCCAACGGGTATGGCATGGCGGCGATGCGCCACATGCATGAATTCGGCACCACCGCGGAGCAGCTCGCCTGGATCAAGGTTGCGGCGTCGCAGCATGCGCAGCACAACCCGCACGCGATGCTGCGTGACACAGTCACGGTCGAACAGGTGCTCGCCTCGCCGGTGATCGCCGATCCCCTGCACAGGCTGGACTGCTGCGTGGTCAGCGACGGCGGCGGCGCACTGGTGGTCGCCCGTCCCGAGATCGCGAAATCCCTGAACCGGCCACGGGTGCGCCTGCTCGGCGCCGGCGAGTCGCCGCGCGGCCAGAACGGCGGCAAGGTCGATCTCACCACCACCGGCGCCCGCTGGTCGGGCGCTGCGGCCTTCGCCGAGGCTGGAGTCGCACCCGCCGACATCCAGTACGCGTCGATCTACGACAGCTTCACGATCACGGTCCTGCTGCAGCTCGAGGACCTCGGTTTCTGCGAGAAAGGCAAGGGCGGCGCCTTCGTCGCCGACGGCAACCTGATCTCGGGCGTCGGCCGGCTGCCCTTCAACACCGACGGCGGCGGGCTGTGCAACAACCACCCGGCCAACCGCGGCGGGATCACCAAGGTGATCGAGGCCGTGCGCCAGCTGCGCGGCGAGGCCCACCCGGCAGTGCAGGTGAAGGACTGCAAGCTGGCGCTGGCGCAGGGCACCGGCGGCCAGCTCGGCACCCGGCACGGCAGCGCAACCCTGATCCTCGAGCGGGAGTGACCCGGACCATGAGCGAACGCAAGATTCCCGCCCCGATCCTCAACCCCGAGAACAAGCCGTTCTGGGATGCCGCCGCCGAGGGTCGCCTGCTGATCGGGCGCTGCAAGGACTGCGGCCAGCCACACTACTACCCGCGCGCGCTGTGCCCGTTCTGCTTCTCCGACGCCACCGAGTGGATCGACGCGAAGGGCACCGGCGAGATCTACAGCTACAGCGTGATGCGCCGCGGCGCTCCCGTCCCGTATGCGCTCGCCTACGTGACCCTCGACGAAGGCGTGTCGATGCTGACCAACCTGGTCGACTGCGACTTCGACGCGCTGTCGATCGGCCAGCGGGTGAAGGTGGTGTTCAAGCCCAGCGAGGACGGCGCGCCGGTGCCGGTGTTCACGCCGGTCTGATCGGCGCACGCCCCCGCTCGTACCCGGCTCAGGCGGGCATCGGCACCGCACCGCCCGACACCAGGCGACCGCGCACCTGCGGCCGACGGGCTGCCGCGGCGCGCGCCGGCTCGGGCGCGAGGAACACCGCGTTCACCGCCACCGTCAGCCGGGACGGCGCGAAGGCCTGGATCAGCACCCGGCCGGGGCCGTCGATGCGCAGCTGCTCGCCGGCGCTGAGCACGTGGTCGGCAGGCTCGCCGTCGCGCGTGACCCAGATCGTCCCGGCCCCGCAGACGACGGTCGCGCCCTGGGCCTCGTCCAGCCGCAGCACGTCGCCGCGGCGCATCTCGAGGCTCGAAAGACTGGTATCGATGATCATGGCGCACTCCTGAATTTCCTCCCGCGCACGGGCGCTCGCGGATCGCGAGCCGTCTGGCGGGTTTGCGGATTGCATGGTGCATTGCAGCAAGCACTGTTTCAAGCGATGATTCGGAATCCAACGCATTCCCTCAGTGCATGCAAGATCATCATCGGCTCCCGTCCCTCGAGCTCCTGCTGACCTTCGAGGCAGCCGCCCGCCACCTGAGCTTCACGCGCGCTGCCGAGGAACGCTTCGTCACCCAGTCGGCAGTCAGCCGGCAGATCCGCGCGCTCGAGGACGAACTCGGCGTGCAACTGTTCCGGCGCGCGCACCGCAGCGTGACGCTCACCGAGGAAGGGGGCCTGCTCGAGGCGGCCTGCACCGAGACCTTCGAGCGACTGCGCGAGACGGTGGCGCGCCTGCGCGGGCCGCGCCGCCGGCGGGTGCTGACGCTGTCGACCACCCCGGGATTGGCCTCGCTGTGGCTGATTCCCCGACTGTCGCGCTTCGTCCGGCGCCAGCCCGAGGTGGACCTGCGCCTGGACGTGTCCTTCGAGCGACGCGACCTCGTCCAGGATGCGATCGACGTCGCGATCCGCCTCGGGCGGGTCGACGCACCCGAAGGCGAGAAGCTGTTCGACGAGGAAATCCTGCCCGTGTGCAGCCCCTCGCTGCTCGGGCCCTACGCGCCGCCGCTGCAGCAGCCGACGGACCTGGCTGGCCACACGCTGCTGCGGCTCAGCGATGTCCGGCGCGGTCCGCTGCAGGACTGGGAGCCCTGGCTGCGGGCGATGGGCCTGGCCGAACTGGAGCCCGCCGCCTCGCTGTCCTTCTCGAACTACGACGAGGTGATCGCGGCAGCGATGCTCGGCCAGGGAGTTGCGCTGGGCCGTCGGCCACTGGTCGACTCCCTGCTCGAGGACGGCCGGCTGGTTGCACCCTTCGATGCCGCCGTGGCCTCGCCACTGGCCTACTTCGTCCTGGTCGATCCGGCCAGCGCCGCCCGACCGCAGACGCAGGCGCTGCTGCGCTGGCTGAAGGAGGAGGCCCGCGACACGCGACCGAACCGCGCAGCGGACGGCGCGGTAGGATCCCGTGATCCGGAAGAGGGAGGACGGGAATGAACGCCTCGATCGCGGTGCACGAACGCATCGCCGCCCTGCACGCGGAAATGACCGAGTGGCGCCGCGACCTGCACGCGCACCCGGAACTCGGCTTCGAGGAGACGCGCACCGCGGAGCTGGTCGCCACGCGCCTGGAGGCCTTCGGCTTCGACGAGGTGCACCGCGGGGTGGGCCGCACCGGCGTGGTCGGGGTGCTGCGCAGCGGACGCTCGCCGCGCAGCGTGGGCCTGCGCGCGGACATGGATGCCCTGCCGATCGAAGAGGCCAACACCTTCGCACACCGCTCGCGCCACCCGCGCCGGATGCACGCCTGCGGCCACGACGGCCACACTGCGATGCTGCTGGGGGCGGCGCGCCACCTCGCACAGACCCGCGAATTCGACGGCACCGCACACTTCCTGTTCCAGCCGGCCGAGGAAGGCCGTGGCGGCGCGAAGGCGATGATCGCCGACCGGCTGTTCGAGCGCTTCCCCTGCGACAGCATCTTCGGGATGCACAACCGGCCCCGCCTCCCGGTTGGCAGCTTCGCGGTGCGCTCCGGGCCGATGATGGCCGGGGGCGCCTTCTTCGACATCGACATCACCGGAGTCGGCTCCCACGGGGCGCGCCCCGAGGCAGGCGTCGACCCGGTGATGGTCGCGGTGCAGATCGCATCGACACTGCAGACCATCGTCTCGCGCAACCTGCCTCCGGTGGAGACCGCGGTGCTCTCGATCACCCAGATCCACGCGGGCGACGCCTACAACGTGATCCCCCAGACCGCGCGGCTCTCGGGCACGGTGCGCGCCTTCTCCGGCGCCGTGATGCAGCTGATCGCCGACCGCCTGCGCGACATTGCGCAGGGCGTCGCCCGGGCGATGGGCGCAAGCGCCTCGGTGGACTTCCGCCTGGAGTTCGCCGCGCTGGTCAACGACGCCTCCGAGGCCGAGTTCGCCGCCGCGGTCTGCACCGAACTGGTCGGCGCAGACCGCGTCGAGCGCAATCCGCCCCTGATCATGGGCTCGGAGGACTTCTCCTTCATGCTCGAACGCGTGCCGGGCTGCTTCATCAACATCGGCAACGGCGACACCCCGGGTGGCTGCGAACTGCACAACCCCGGCTACGACTTCAACGACGAGGCCTTGCCGCTGGGCGCAGCCTTCTTCGTCCGGGTGGTCGAGCGCAAGCTGGGCGCAGGCTGAGCGGGCCGCCCGCTCAGGGCACGATCACGATCTTGCCGGTCACCTTGCGCGCGGACATGTCCTGCAGCGCCTGCACTGTCCGTTCGAGCGGGTAGCGCGCCGACACCAACGGCTTGATCTTCCCGGTGCGCACCCACTCCATCAGCTCGGTGAGCACCCGTTGCCCCGCCTCGGGCTCGCGCTGCGCGAAGCTTCCGTAGAACACGCCGACGATCGCGGCGCCCTTGAGCAGCGCCAGGTTCAGCGGCAGCTTCGGAATCTCGCCGTTGGCGAAGCCGATCACGAGGTAGCGGCCGCGCCAGGCGATCGAGCGAAACGCCGGCTCGGCGAAGGCGCCGCCCACCGGGTCGTAGATCACGTCGGGGCCCTTGCCGCCGGTGAGCTCGGCCACCTTCCTGCGAAGGTCCTCGGTGCTGTAGTTGATCGTGGCATCGGCCCCGTGCGCGCGGCACACCGCGAGCTTCTCGTCGGTGGATGCCGCCGCGATCACCCTGGCGCCCAGCAGCTTGCCGATCTCCACTGCGGCCATCCCGACCCCGCCGGCCGCGCCCAGCACCAGGAGCGTCTCGCCGGGCTTCAGTTGCGCGCGGTCGATCAGCGCGTGGTGGGTGGTGCCGTAGGTCACCATGAAGGTCGCGGCGGTATCGAAATCCACGCCCTCGGGCACCCGGGTGAGCTGCTCGACCTTCGCCTTCGCCTTCTCGGCGAAGGCACCGGTGCCGCTGCGCGCGATCACCCTGTCGCCCACCGCGTAGCCTTCGACTCCCTCGCCCACTGCGCTGATCACTCCGGCCAGTTCAGAGCCCGGCACGAAGGGCGGCTCGGCCGAGTACTGGTATTTCCCCTGGATCATCAGCACGTCGGGAAAGTTCACCGAGCCCGACTTCACGTCGACCACCACTTCGCCCTTGCCGGGCACCGGGTCCGGCCACTGCGGCTCGTAGACCAGGTGTTCGACCGGACCGAGCTCCTTGCAGACGACTGCGCGCATCCTGTTGCTTCCTTCGAGATTGCAGACGAAATCGCGATCATCGGTGCTTCCGGCCCGCGGCGCTCGCCGCGACCCCCGGACTCGGAACGCAGGCGCCCGGTGCGTTCCGTGAAGGCGGAACGCGCGGCGCCCCAGCCCTCAGGCCACTGCGCGTGCGCGGGCGACGGGACGATCCGGCGCGTGACGCAAGGCCCACTCGGCGGCCTCGCACTCGCGGCGTGCGACCCCGCCCATGTCGCCGCTGTGACGCCAGCACAGCCGGCGCAGCACCGGCGCGTCCGGGCGCTCGCGGGCCTCGCAGACCGCGAGCAGTTCGCCCAGCGGCCCCTCGCGCAGCGTCAGCGCCGCGACGATCTCGTCGCTCAGGGGCAGAGGCGCGATCGCCTCGGCCAGCGGCACTCCCATCAGCGCGTCGAGCTTGGACAGCATTCCGGTGAGGAAGGCACGCTCGGGAAGACGGTTCTCATCGGGGAACCAGTCCGCGGCCAGCAACTCCATCAGCCGTGCCCGCGTGCCGACCTGGACCAGCAGCGGATCCATTCCCGGCGGCCCCCCTTCGCGCTCCGAATAGACCAGCAACTGGGCCCATCGGCCGATCTGGCGCAGCCCGACGAGCGCGACCGCAGTGGAGATCGAGTCGATCCGGCGTCCGTAGCCGGCGGCGCTCGCGCCCACCTCGCGCAGCAGCGGCCTGATCAGCTCAGGCAGCCCGCGCAGCGCCCGCACCACGGTCTCGACGTCGGGATCCTGTTCGAGCAGCGTGACCAGCCGCAGCACCTGCGGCACCGACGAGGGCAGCCGTCGCGTGCGCAGCAGCTGCGGCCGCGACAGGAAATAGCCCTGGAAGAGCGTGCAGCCCGCATCCCGGGCCTGCTCGAACTGCTCCGCGTCCTCGACCTTCTCCGCCAGCAGCCGCGGGCCCCTGCCGGCCAGATCCGCGGCGAGCGCGCGCCAGTGGGCGGGCGGGCGGGCGAGCACGTCCACCTTGATCACGTCGATCATCGGCAGCAGCGCCAGGCGCGGGTCGTCCGCATCCACCACATCGTCCAGCGCGAGCTGATAGCCTGCGGCCCGCAGCTCAGCCAGCCGTTCTCTGAGACGCACATCGACCTCGGTGCGCTCCAGGATCTCGAGCATGAAGCGCTCCGGGGGCAGCACCTGGAGCAGGTCGCTCGTCAGGAGCGAGCGGTCGGCGTTCAGGTAGCCTGGAAAACGCCCGAGGCTCTGGGCGAGACCAAGATCCGCGACCGCGCGCAGGATGACGTGGCTGGAGGCATGGAGGTCGTCGAAGTCCTCGGTACCGGGCGCGGCCGGGCCGCGAAAGAGCAGCTCGAAGGCCATGACCGAGCCCTTGACATCGACGATCGGCTGACGGCCCAGCAGGAGATCCTCGTTCACGGTGACACGGCCGCTGGAAGTGGTGGTCCCAGCAGGCTAGTCGATCGGCTCGCCGTCACCGCCCCGGGATCAACCGGCGGCTGTCTGCGCCGATGAACGGAAGGTAGCCCGCGCTGCCGGCGCCGGCAGGCGCCCTGCCCAGGGCCGGGCCCGCTCGAGCTGCCCCGCCAGCCGCAGCAGCAGGGCCTCGTCGCCGAAGCGCCCCGCAAACTGCAGCCCGATCGGCAGCCCCTGGTCGTTCCAGTGCAGCGGCACCGACATCGCCGGCTGTCCGGTCGCATTGAACAGCGGCGTGTAGGGCATGTACGCGAAGGTCTCGAGCGCCAGCCGGTCGACCATTCCCGCGGCGCGGTAGAGCCAGCCGGCGCCCAGCGGATTGAGCAGAGCCATCAGCCGCCGCTCCGCGGCGGCGGGCTGCAGCGCGCCGGTGAGCGCCGGCGGCTGGGCCAGCGTCGGCGTCAGCAGCACCGGGTGGCGCTCGAAGAAGAGCGCCACCTCGCGCGCGGCGGCCTGGAGCAGGTTCGCGGCAAGCGCGTACTGCGACGCGGGCGTTGCCCTGCCCAGCAGCGCAAGCGCCCAGGTGGCCGCCTCGTACTGCGCGCGCGATGCGCGTCGCTGCGTGAGCGCCGCGATCTCCTCGATCGCTGCCCGGGTCTCGGCCGCCAGGATCGTCACGAAGGCGCGCGCACAGGCTTCGGGATCGATCCGCGGCGCCGCCTCCACCGGTTCGTGTCCGAGATCACGCAGCAATGCGACGGTGCGGGCGAGCGCCTCGCGGCAATCCGGATGCACCGGCGCCTGGCTGCTGCCGAACAGCGGCTGCGCCGTGAAGGCCACGCGCAACGGCGGCGGGTCGATGCCGGCTTCGGCCAGGAAGGATGCCGGCGCGGGAGGCGCCGCATAGGGCGCACCCAGGTCCGCGCCGGCCAGCACGTCGAGCATCGCGGCGCTGTCGCGCACCGAGCGAGTGAGCACATGCTCGCTGGCGAAGCCGCGCCACAGCTCACCGTAATACGGCCCCGTCGGCGTTCTCCCGCGCGACACCTTCAACCCGAAGAGCCCGCAGCAGGAGGCGGGGATCCTGATCGAACCGCCCCCGTCGCCGCCGGTGGCCAGCGGCACCATGCGCGCGGCGACCGCCGCCGCGGAGCCGCCGCTGGACCCCCCCGGCGAGCGCTGCAGGTCCCAGGGATTGCGGGTCGGACCGAAGAGCTCGGGCTCGGTGAAGGGGAGCAGCCCGAGCTCGGGGGTGTTTGTCTTGCCAACGAGCACCGCCCCCGCCGCCCGCAGCCGGCGAACCAGTTCGCTGTCGCGCGGCCAGCGCAGCCCGCGCAGCGCCCGGCTGCCGCTGGCCGTCGGCTCGCCGGCCACGGTGGCGATCAGGTCCTTGAGCAGGATCGGCACCCCCGCGAAGGGGCCGTCCGGAACCGGCGCTGCGGCTGCGGCGCGCGCCTGCTCGAACATCGGCGCAACCACGGCGTTGAGCGTCGGGTTGCGCGCCTCGATGCGCGCGATCGCCGCCTCGACCAGTTCGGTCGGACTCGCCTCGCGGCGGCGCACCAGCGCCGCCAGTTCGAGCGCGTCGCATCGATCGAAGTCGTCGGACAGTCGCATCGCATCTCCGCTGCGGTCGTGCGTCTCGCTGCCAGCATAGCCCGCTTGCGCGGCCGGCGGCTCCCGTGCAACCCTGCGCGGGCAACCGCAGGCGCCGCCTGCGCAAGCCCGGGAGCGCCGCGCCTCGCGTCCGTTCGCGCCCGCTCGACACCGCCCAGGAATCCGCTCCCACCGATGACCCGCTTCGATGTCTTCAACGGCGACGCCGACGGTCTGTGCTCGCTGCAGCAGCTGCGCCTCGCCGATCCGCAGGACAGCACGCTCGTGACCGGGACCAAGCGCGAGAACGCACTGCTGCACCGCGTCGCCGCGCAGCCCGGCGACCTGGTCACCGCGCTGGACATCGCACTGCCCGGCAACCGCGAGGCGCTGCTGGCGCTGCTGGCGCGCGGCGTGCGCGTGCGCTACGTCGACCACCACGAACCGGGCGAGATCCCGACGCATCCGCTTCTCGAGGTCCTGATCGACACCGCGCCCGAGGTCTGCACGAGCGCGCTCGCCGATCGGCTGCTCGAGGGGCGGCATCGCGCGTGGGCGGTGGTCGGCTGCTTCGGCGACAACCTCGCCGGCACGGCCCACCGTCTTGCCGACGCGATCGGCCTGGACGACGGCCGTCGCGCCCGCTGGCAGGCGCTGGGCGAGTGCCTGAACTACAACGCCTACGGCCTGACCGAGGACGACCTCGTCTACCGCCCCGCGCAGCTCTACCGCGCGCTCGCGCCCTACGCTGACCCCGACCGCTTCATCGCCGACGAGCCACACTTCCAGCGCCTGCTGACCGCGCGCGACGCCGATCTGGCGCAGGCGCTCGCCTGCCCCGCGGAACCGCTGGGCCGCTCGGCCGTGCTGCACCGGCTGCCCGACGCGGCCTGGGCGCGCAGGGTGTCCGGCAGCTTCGCCAACCACGTGCTGAACGCCGACCCGCAGCGCGCGCACGCGATCGCAACGCCGCGGCCCGGCGACGGCCGCCTGCAGGTGAGCCTGCGCCTGCCGCGCTCCAGCAGCGCCAGCGCCCACGAACTGGTGCGGCCCTTCGGCGGCGGGGGCCGTCGCGCCGCTGCCGGCATCGACGCGCTCGACCCTGCCGATCTGCCGCGGCTGGCCCGGCGACTCGCCGCGATCGACTGATCGACCGCAGCCGGCCCGGCGACTCGCCGCGATCGACTGGCGCGCATCCGCCCAGCGACGGCTCCGGTTCAGGCGCTGCGCAGCCGCGCCGCGCGCACCAGCAGGATCGCCCCGATCGGCAGCACGAGGGACAGCACGGTGGTCGTGACCAGCAGCGGCCCCAGCGCGGAGTAGTCGGCAGGAACGGTCACCGCGCCACCCGCGTCCTTCACCTGGCGCGTGACGACGAACAGTTCGTTCAGGTAGCGGGTGCCCAGCTGGGAGGCCGACAGCGCCAGGTTGGTGAAGGACGCCATAACCGCGAAGTAGGTGGCCTTGAGCCGCTCCGGCGCGGAGTTCGCGATCCAGCCCAGCATCGGGACCATCGCCACCTGCCCCAGCGGAGACTCGAGCGCGGTGTCCACCAGCGCGATGAAGCGCGCATCGACCACGCCGCCGGTCAACGACGCCGTCCAGCGGTGCAGCCCGTAGAACATGCCGACGATCGGCAGCGAGATCAGCGTGCCCGCCACGGTGAGCACGCCCACCACCTGGTAGATCGAGCGCTCTGCCATGAACCGCCGGAAGGCGAACAAGCCGGCGAGCGTCAGCGCCGCCGCGATCAGCGACAGCTCCGACAGGAACTGCTGGTCGAAGCCCAGCTCGTCGATCATCCACCAGGTCGAGCCGGCGCCGGGGCCGGGCAGTGCGCGGAACACGAAGATCACCACTGCAGTGCCCACGAGCGTGGCGCGCGCCTGCGGCTCGAGCTCACGCACCAGCCGCCACATCAGCACCAGGATCACCGTCATCGACGCGCCGAACACCACCTCCTGCGCGTGAGCAAAGCCGCCGAGCCCGACCGTGGTCGAGACCACTGCGAACAGCAGCCCGCCGCCCAGCACCCACCAGTTCACCTCCGGCCGCTCCACCTCGGGGTGGAGCCGGGCGCGCGCGCTCGCCTCGTCCAGCCCGACCGCCACCAGCCGCCGAAGCGACCGCCGCGCGACCACGCCGGCGAGCACCACGCCGAGCACCGAGATCGCCGGGATCGCCAGCGCCAGCTCGTGGATGCGCACGTAGACCGCCACGCGCCCTGCCTCGGACAGGTCCTGCACGCCGCGCAGCATGAACACATTGACCAGCGCCACCAGCAGGCCGCCGCCGACGATCGCCACCCGACCGAGCGTCTGCATCGTCGTGTGCATCGCCCGGCGTCGCTCGTCGGGCAGCGGCTCGCCGTGCTCGTCCACCTGCGGCACCGCCTCCACGGTCATCGCGTCGGCCACCACGTCCTGCATCACGTAGCCGATCGGCGAGAGCAGCGACGCCGCGACGTACCATGCCTCGGCGCTCGCGTACGCGCGCATCGCCCCGGGGTCGGCGAGCAGGCCGATCATGATCAGCAGGCTGGCTGCGATCAGGCTCGCTCCCAGGTAGACCATCAGCGACTTCCAGCGCCAGGTCAGATCGACCAGGTGGCCCAGCGGCATCTTCAGCGCCCACGGCAGCCCTGCCCAGAACCCCAGCGCCGCGAGGAAGGCGGCCGACAGGCCGAGATAGTCCTTGACGAAGAAGGTGCCGACGATCGCGGTCAAGCCCGAGATGCCCGCGGCCATGTAGACCATCAGCGGCGGCAGATAGGACCAGCGCATCTCGCGCGCCAGGTCGTGCAGCGCTCGCCAGGCGCGGCGGATCATCGCAGCGCCTCGCGCTCGGCTCTTGCGGGGTCGATCGATCCTGTCACGAGTCCTCCGGTGGACGGCGCCCAGCGCGCCGGTGGCCCCCATGCGCGCCGGCACGGCCCCTGCCCCAGCGGCAAAGCGCGACGAGGCCCGAGCCGGCGGCGATCATGCCGCAATCACCGGCGCCGGTCGAACCCCGGCGCACCTTGCCCGGCGCAAGGGGCCGCCGCACGGTACGAACGGCCTGGCGGCGCGGATCCGGAACGCAGCGCCGGCCGGACCGCGCCGGGTGGCGCCCATCCCGGCGCGGCCCCCACGGACCCGGCGCCCGTCTGTTGTAGGATCGCTGCGATCGTCGAGCCACTGACGACAGGAGGAGTGTGTCCATGGTCCGAAACCCCCTGCGCGCCCGTTCCGCGCCCGTATTGCGCTCCCGCCGCGCACTGCTCGGTGTTGCGGCGCTGCTCACCGGGGCCGCATCGCTGCTCGCGCCTGCTCCCGCCAGCGCGCAAGCCTGGCCGGCAAAGACGATCCGCATCCTCGTCGGCTTCCCGGCGGGCAGCACCACCGACACCATGGCGCGTGCGCTCGCCGAGCACATGCGCACGAAGCTCGGTCAGCCGGTCGTGGTCGAGAACCGCCCGGGCGCCAACGGCGTGATCGGCGTCGGCGAGGCCGCGCGCGCGGCCCCGGACGGCTACACGCTGCTGGCCACCAACTCGAGCAGCATCACGGTCAACCCGCAGATCTACAGGAAGCTCCCCTACCAGACCGACAGCTTCGCGCCGGTGTCGATGGTCGTGTCGGCGCCGTTCATCCTGACGGTGAACCCGGCCAACGAACGGGTCGGCAGCGTGAAGACCGTGAAGGAGCTCGTCGAGCTCGCGCGCGAGCGTCCCGGACAGCTGACCTACGGCTCGGGCGGACCGGGCAATCTCGCCCACCTGACCTTCGCGATGCTCGGCAACCGCGCCGGCGTGAAGATGACCCACGTGCCCTACAAGGGCGCAGCCGCCGCGCAGCTCGGTATCCTGTCGAAGGAGATCGACACCATGTTCGACACCCAGCACGGGATGCCGAACATCAAGGCGGGCAAGGTGCGGCCGATCGCGGTCACCTCGGCCAGCCGCCTGCCCGAGCTGCCGGACGTGCCGACGATGGCCGAAGCCGGTTTCCCAGGCTTCGAGGTCACCTTCTGGCTGGGGCTGCTGGCGCCCGCGGGCACGCCGGAGCCGATCCTCCAGAAGATCCACGAGGCGGTGAAGTCGGTGCGCGAGAACGCCACCGCGATGCGCACCCTCGAGGCCCAGGGCCAGGTCGACCTCACCGATCCTAAGGCGTTCGCAGCGCGGATCAGGGAGGAGGCCGCCGCCTGGGGCGAGGTGATCCGCCGCGAGAACATCCAGCTCGATTGACATTGCGAGGCACGCACCGATGATGTGGTCGCTCTCTCCCGAAGACAAGGCCTTCCGCGACGAGGTCCGTCGCTTCCTCGACGCCGAACTCACCGACGAACTGCGTACCGCCGGACGGCGCACTTCCGGCATCTACGCCGACTACGGCCCCGGGAACGCCTGGCACCGCATCCTTGCCCGCAAGGGCTGGAGCGTGCCGCACTGGCCGGTCGAGCACGGCGGCACCGGCTGGACGCCGATGCAGCACTACATCTTCGCCGCGGAACTGGCCACTGCCGGCGCCCCGCCGGTGGCGCCCAACGCGATCAAGATGGTCGCGCCGGTGATCATCGCCTTCGGCACCGACGAGCAGAAACAGCGCTGGCTGCCCGGCATCCGCGACGGCATCGACTACTGGGCCCAGGGCTACTCCGAGCCCGGTTCCGGCTCCGACCTCGCCTCGCTGCAGACCCGCGCGGTGCGCGACGGCGATCACTACGTGATCAACGGCACCAAGATCTGGACCACGCACGCGCACTGGTCCAATCGCATGTTCTGCCTGGTGCGCACCGACCCGGCAGCCAAGCCGCAGCGTGGCATCAGCTTCCTGTGCTTCGACCTGGACATCCCGGGAATCACGATCCGGCCGATCATCAGCATCTCCGGGGACCACGAGCTGAACCAGGTGTTCTTCGACGACGTGCGCGTGCCGGTCTCCTCGCTGGTGGGCAAGGAGAACGACGGCTGGACCGTGGCCAAGTACCTGCTGCAGCACGAGCGCGGCGGCGCCTGGGCGCCGCGGCTGCGCGCGCGTCTGCGCAGACTGCGCCGCGCCGCCGATGCGGCCTTCGTCGGCCTGCCCGGCGACAGCCTCGAGCGCACCGACATGCACCTGAAGCTGGCCGACGCGGAGTGCCGGATCGACGCGATGCAGGCGATGGAAATGGAGGCGCTGGCCGCCCAGGCACGTGGCGAACCCCCGGGCGCGATCGGCCCGTCGATGAACAAGATCCTCGGCACGGAGATGAAGCAGCGGATCACCGAGCTGGGCATCGAGATCGGCGGGCGCTACGCGCTCGCACGGGTGCCGATGGAGGAGTGCGCACTGCACGAACTCGCGATGGACGAGGAGCCGGTGTTCAACATGTCCGCCTACCTCAACGACCGCGCGGCTTCCATCTACGCGGGCACCAACGAGATCCAGCGCAACATCATCGCCGCGCAGCTGCTGTCGGGCCGCTGAGCCCGCCCCTTCCACGGAGCACACCCCGATGAGCACCTCCCACGCGACCATCGCCGACGACACCCGGGCAATGCTGCGCGACAGCCTCGCGCGCTACCTGGCAGACCACTACGACTTCGACCAGCGCCGCCGGCTGCTCGACGCCGCCGCCACGCAGGCGCCGCTCTGGCGCGGCCTGGGCAGCGAGCTCGGCGTGCTCGGTGCGACGCTGCCGGAGTCGGTCGGCGGAATGGGCGGCGACTTCCTCGACGCGATGGCCATCCTCGAGACCCTTGGCGCTTCGCTGGCCGCCGAGCCCTACCTGTCGACCGTGGTGATCGCCGGCGGCGTGCTGGCGCGCGTCGGTGGCGATCGCGCACAGGCCCTGCTGGCCGCGATCGCCGCCGGCGAGGCGGTGGTCGCCTTCGCGCACGACGAGCCGCACACCCGCTTCGACGCCACCGACCTGCACACCACGGTCGCCAGCCATGGCGCAGGCTGGGTGCTCGAGGGTCACAAGGCGGTGGTGCAGTGCGGGCCCTGGGCGACGCAGTTCCTCGTGAGCGCGCGCAGCGCCGACACCGCCTCGGCGAACCTGCTGCTGGTCGACCCGAACGCGCGCGGGCTGGTGCGCCGCGACTTCCGGACCCTGGACGCAGGCTGGGCCAGCGAGCTGCGCTTCGACCGGGTCGAACTCCCTGGCGACGCGATGCTCGGCGTCGGCGGCGAGGCGCAGCCACTGATCGAACGCGCGCTCGACGAGGCCGCGCTCGCGGTCTGCGCGGAGGCCGCCGGTGTGCTGCAGAGACTGATCACCGACACTGCCGACTACCTGAAGCAGCGCCGGCAGTTCGGGGCGCCGCTGGCCAGCTTCCAGGTGCTCCAGCATCGCCTCGCCGACATGCACATCGCGCTGGCCCAGGCGCGCGCGCTCGCCTGGGCCGCCGCCGCGCAGATCGACGCCCAGCCGATCCAGCGTGCTGCCGCGGTCTCCTCGGCCAAGGTGATGACCGGCCGCGCCTGCCGCACCGTCGGTCAGGGTGCAGTCCAGTTGCACGGCGGAATGGGAATGACCGACGAACTCGCAGTGGGCCACTACTTCAGGCGCGCCACCCAGATCGAGCTGAGCTTCGGCTCCACCGACCAGCACCTGCGCCGCGTCGACCGCCTTTCCGGCGCGGCCTGACGGACTCCGGGCGCCCGGACGGGCGTCCGCACCCGACCCGCCGATCGCCATCGCCGGCCGCTGACCGGGCCGGCGAAGCCTGCCGCCCCGGGTCCCCGGGGCGCATCCGATCCCGCTCCACGACCTCGCTGGCCCGCCGTGCCCACGGCGCAGGCCGACGCCGATCGCGTCCCGCTCACTGCGCCAGTGCAGCGAGCGGACAGTCGCCGACATCGATATTACGCTGATTGACGATAGCGTACGTTCGCTGTAACTTTCATCCTCCGATGCCCCCCAAGCCTCGCAACCTCATCCTCAACCTGCTGCTCGGCAGTGGCGGCACGCCCCTGTCCGCGCGCGCTGCAGTCGCCTCGTGCGCACTGTTCGGTCTGCGCGAGAACACGGTGCGCGTCGCACTCGCGCGGCTGGCTGCTGCGGGGCTGATCGAGGCAGCCGGCCGGGGCGCCTATCGCCTGGGGCCCAATGCAGCACAGCTCGCGGCCGACGTCGCCACCTGGCGCAGCGCCGGCCGGCGGCTTCGCGACTGGGACGGCGGCTGGATCGCCGTCCACGCCGGCCCGCTCGGTCGCAGCGACCGCGTCGCGCTGCGGGCGCGCGACCGCGCGCTGGGGCTGCTGGGCCTGCGCGAGCTCGACCGCGGGCTCCACCTGCGGCCCGACAACCTCGCCGGTGGCGTGGACGCAGCGCGCGAACGCCTGTTCAAGCTGGGGCTGGAGCGCGACGCCGCGGTCTTCGTCGCCCATGCCTTCGACACCAGCCGGGAAGAGCGGGCCCGCACCCTGTGGGACGGCGCGGCGCTCGATCGCGGCTACCTCGAGACCAGTCAGCGTCTGGACGACTGGCTCGCCTGCGCCGAAACTCTGGAGATCGACGCAGCCGCACGCGAATCCTTCCTGCTGGGCAACGACGCCATCCGGCAACTGGTTTTCGACCCCCTGCTGCCCGCGCCATTGGTGGATGCCGACGCACGCCACCGTTTCATCGAAACCGTCGTGCGCTTCGACGCCGCCGGCCAGTCCATCTGGGAACGCTTCCGAGAGGAGACCTCGCCATGAACGCCCCCGAACACCTGTCCAGGGACAGCCTCTTCCTCGCCGACACCCACGAGGTGATCAACGTCTCGCGCGAGCTGGTCGACTACAACGCCTACCAGCAGGACCGTGCCCTGCAGGAGGCGGTGCAGCGCGAAGGCGCGGCCTGGGCCCACCAGGAGCTCAGCGCCTTCGGCAAGCTCACCGGCTCGGCCGACTACCTCGAACTCGGCGTGCTGGCCAACCAGAACCCGCCCGAGTTCGACACCCAC
>CAUJHG010000010.1 GCA_963204785.1 Pseudomonadota bacterium
ACCGCGCTGATCGACACCGGCAGCCGGATGGACGAGGTGATCTACGAGGAGTTCAAGGGCACCGGCAACATGGAGCTGCACCTGGACCGCCGGATGATGGAGAAGCGGGTCTACCCCGCGATCAACATCTCGCGTTCGGGCACCCGCCGCGAGGAACTGCTGATCAGGGCCGACGCGCTGCAGAAGATCTGGATCCTGCGCAAGCTGCTGCACGACATGGACGAGATCGCCGCAATGGAATTCCTGCTCGACAAGATGCGCCAGACCAAGAGCAACCAGGAGTTCTTCGACATGATGAAGCGGGGCGGGTGACCCGGACAGCAGCCCTGCCGCCGAGCCCCTGCGCAAGCGCCGGCGCCTTCCACGCGGGCTGCGCTGCGAGCGACCTGCGCAAATTGCACGCTGCTTCACTTTCAACCTATAATCATTGGCTTGGCAGGGAATTGTCGCGGCATCGGAAGATCCGCGCCGGGAAAGCCCAGCCCCCGATCAGCCGGCACCGGATGACCGGTACCGAATCAACCCGCACCGAATTCGCCTGCCCTCGCGCCCGCCCCTGCAGACGCGTACCCGGGGCGGCGGTCGGCGCCCGAGAAGGAAGGGATCCACGATGAAAGAAGGCATCCACCCGAACTACCGCGAGGTCGTGTTCCAGGACATGGCGAGCGGCTTCAGGTTCATCACACGCTCGACCGTGGCCTCCCGCGACACCATCAAGATGGACGATGGCAAGGAGTATCCGCTGGTCAAGCTCGACGTGACCTCGGAGTCCCACCCCTTCTACACCGGCGCCCAGCAGCGCATCAGCGAGACCGGTCGCGTCGAGAAGTTCCGCCAGAAGTTCGCCCGCAGCGGCGGCAAGGCCGCCTGAGCAGGGCCGGCCCGCGCGGCCGGCAGCGCGCCGGGATCGCAGCCCCTGCCCGGGGCGGCGACCCCCGCACGAGCAGAGGCAGCCTGGCGCTGCCTTTTCTTTTGCTCACCGGGGACGCTGCGCCGGGCGCTGGCTCGTTTATCGTCGCCGAAATGCGCCCCTTCCTGGTCACCGAGCCGCAGGCCGGCAAACTGCCCCGCTGGGGGCTGGTGCTGCTGTGCGCGCTCTATGTGCTGCCCGGCTTCCTCGGTCGCGACCCCTGGCGGCATGCGGATGCCGCCGGCTTCGGCGTGGCGCTGACCATGGCCCGCGGCGCCGCCGAAGACTGGCTGATCCCCAACATCGCCGGCGAGGCGGCGCCGGGCATCGGCCCGCTGCCGTTCTGGGTCGGCGCCGCCGCCACGCGGGCGCTGCCCTTTCTCGACGAGCACACGGCGGTGATCGGCACGGCAATGGCCGGCCTGGTGCTGCTCTTCTTCGCGTTCTGGTACGCAAGCTACGCACTGGCGCGCAGGCCCGGCGTCCTGCCCTCCGACCCGCTGGGCGCTTCCGCCTCCCGGATCGACTTCGGCCGGGCGATCGCGGATTCCTCGCTGCTGGTGCTGCTGGCGACGATCGGCGTGATCGCCCGCGTCCACGAGACCACCGCGGACGCGGCGCAACTGGTGATCTGCGGGGTGTTCGTCTTCGGTGCGGCGCGTGCGCTGGAGCGCCCGGGATCGGGCGCGCTGCTGGCGGGGGCTGCGATCGGCGCCTCGGTGATGACCCGCGGCCTGCTGCCCGCGAGTGCGCTGCTGCTCACGGCGCTCGCGCTGCCGCTGGTGTCGCGACCCTATCGACTGGTCGCACCGCGCTGGCTCGGCATCGTGCTGCCGACGGCGCTCCTGATCGGCATCCTCTGGCCCGCCACGCTCTGGTGGTCGGGCGAAGCGGGCCGGGCGCACCTGGCGGCCTGGCTCGCCTGGCAGCGCAAGCTGATCGATTCTCCGTCCACCGCGGACTTCGCCTACCTGCTGCGCACCCTGCCCTGGTACTTCTGGCCGGCCTGGCCGGTCGCGCTGTGGGCGCTGCTGCGCTGGCGCCGCCGGCTGCCCGAGCCGGCGATCGCCCTGCCGCTGACGATGATCGTATCGCTGACGCTGGCCTCGGCGGCAGGCGCGAACTCCCCGGGCAACCAGTTGCTGCTGCCGGCGTCGCTGCCGCTGGCGATGCTCGCCGCGATCGGGCTGCCCACGCTCAGGCGCAGCGTCGTGAGCCTGCTCGACTGGTTCGCGGTGATGACCTACAGCCTGATCGGCTTCGTGGTCTGGGCCTACTGGATCGCCTTCGTGACCGGCTTGCCTCCGCGCATGGCCTTTCGCGCGAGCCGCATCGCGCCCGGTTTCGAGCCGGAGTGGATCGCCGTCGACGTCGCGCTCGGCCTGCTCGCCAGCGCGGCCTGGCTGGCGCTGGTGCGCTGGCGGGTGTCGCGCCATCCGCCGATGATCTGGCGTGCGATGGTGCTGTCCTCGGGAGGGCTGGTCCTCGCCTGGTTCCTGCTGATGACGCTCTGGCTGCCCGCGTTCAACGCGCGCAACACCTACCGCGAGGTGGCCCAGGCTGCCGCGCACGCGCTGCCCGCGTCCTACGACTGCGTCGCCACCCGCAGCCTGGGTTCGGCGCAGCGCGCCACCCTGTCCTACTTCGCCAGGATCCGCTTCGGCCAGACCGGCGAGGAGTGCGGCTGGCTGATCGTGCAGGACACCGGCCCGCTCGCCCGCACCGCCCCCGGTCCGCTGCCGGGTTGGGTGCTGCACTGGGAGGGTTCGCGCCTGCGCGATCGCGACGAGCGGCTGCGGCTCTACCGCCGCGCCGGCTGACCCGGGTGCGCAGGGACATCCTCCACCTCGCGTGGCCCGTGTTCATCGGGCAGCTCGCGGTGATGCTCAACGGTGTCATCGACACCGTGATGGCCGGCCGCCTGTCCGCGACGGACATGGCGGCGATCGGAGTGGGCGCGAGCATCTACATCACCATCTACATCGGGCTGATGGGCACGCTGCTGGGGCTTTCGCCGATCGTCGCGCAGCACTACGGCGCGGGCAGGGACTCGGAGATCGGAGCCTCGTTCCGCCAGGCCCTGTGGCTGTGCGTGCTGCTCTCGGTGCTCGGCTGCGTGGCGCTGGCCTGGACCGGACCCTGGCTCGCCCTGGCATCGCCGCCCCCCGAGGTTGCCGAGCTGGTGCGCAACTACCTGTGGGCGGTGGCCGCCGGACTGCCGCCGGCACTGCTCTTCCGTGCGTTCTACGCACTGAACACCGCGATCTCCAGGCCGCGGGTGGTCATGTACATCAACCTGGTCGGCGTCGCGATGAAAGTGCCGCTGAATGCGGTGTTCATGCATGGGTGGGAGGCCGTGGGCGTGCCCGCGATGGGCGGAGCGGGATGCGGCGTGGCCAGTTCGGTGATCGCGTGGATCACCGGAGCGCTGGCGGTCCTGTGGCTGGCGACGGACTCGAGCTACGCACGCTACGGGCTGCTGCGGCGCACGCCTCCGGACCGCCGCCGCATGGGCGAACTGCTGCGGCTCGGGGTGCCGATCGGCGCCTCCTACACGGTCGAGATCACCTCCTTCACCTTCATGGCGCTGTTCCTCGCGCGGCTCGGCGCCACCGCGTCGGCGAGCCACCAGGTGGCCGCCAACCTGACCGGCCTGTGCTACATGGGAGGCCTGGGCCTCGCGAGCGCAACCAGCACGCTGGTGGCGCAGTCCATCGGAGCGAACGACCCCGCCCGCGCCCGCCGCTACGCGATCGTCGGGCTCAGGCTGGCGCTGGGCCTTGCGCTGGCGACCGCCGTGGCGCTGCTCGCGGCACGGCTGCCGATCGCCCGCGCCTACACCGACGACGTCGAGGTGGTGCGCGCGACGCTGCCGCTGATCCTCGCCGTCGCGGTTTTCCACGTCTTCGACAGCATGCAGACGCAGTTCGGCTTCATCCTGCGGGCCTACAAGATCGCGACCCTGCCGATGCTGGTCTACGTGTTCGCGATGTGGGCGATCGGGCTGGGCGGAGGCTGGTGGCTCGTCTTCGGGGGCGGCATCGCCGGCGCGCTGGCAGGCACCCGCACCGGCGCGCTCGGCTTCTGGGTGGCGGGCTCGGTCGGGCTGGTCGCTGCCACCGTCGGGCTGGGCCTGCTGATGCTGCGCCGCTGGCGCCAGGACGATGCGGCAGGCGTGCTCAGCCGGCAGCGTCGGCCTGCAGGCGCTCCTCGATGAAGTTCTCGCGGTAGTAGCGCAGCTCGTCGATCGATTCGCGAATGTCGGCCAGCGCCGTGTGCGCGCTGCGCTTGGAGAAGCCGCGCGCGACCTCCGGGCGCCAGCGTTTGCACAGCTCCTTGATCGTGCTGACGTCCAGGTTGCGGTAATGGAACCAGGCCTCGAGCTGCGGCATGTAGCGGGCGAGGAAGCGGCGATCCTGGCAGATCGAGTTGCCGCACATCGGTGACTTGCCCGACGGCACCAGCGGGCGCAGGAAGGCGATGATCGCCGCTTCGGCGTCGGCCTCGGTCAGGGAGGAGGCCCGCACCCGCTCGGTGAGGCCGGAGCGGCCGTGGGTTGCGCGATTCCACTGGTCCATGCCGTCGAGCACCAGGTCCGGCTGGTGGATCGCGAGCGCCTCGCTCTCGGCGATCAGCTGCAGTTCGCTGTCGGTGACCGCGACCGCGATCTCGATGATCCTGTCGGTCTGGGGGTTGAGCCCGCTCATCTCGAGATCGATCCAGATCAGCCAGCTCTCGTCGGGGCCCGCAGGCGCCGAGGGTGCGTGTGACATAATTTTCCTCCGACCCGGATTCTTGCACACCCGTTGTCCGCCCTCGCCTTCAGCGCAGTCTTCATCGCCGCACTCCTGATCTCGCTCGTTCTCAGGCACTGGCTGGCGATGCGCCAGATCCGGCACGTGGCACGGCACCGCGATGCGGTCCCCGAGGCCTTCGCCGCGCGGGTCTCGCTGCACGCGCACCAGCGCGCCGCGGACTACACGATCGCGCGCGCAGGCCTGGGGCTGTTCGAGAACGCGCTGGGCGCGGCAGTGCTGCTCGGCTTCACGCTGCTCGGCGGCCTGCAGTGGCTGCAGGAAGTCTGGCTGGGCCGCCTGCCCGATGCACCGATGCTGCGGCAGCTCGCACTGGTCGGCTCGGTGCTGCTGCTCGGCGCGCTGCCCGAATTGCCGCTGGCCTGGTATCGGCAGTTCCGGCTCGAGGAGCGCTTCGGCTTCAACCGGATGACCCTGCGCCTGTGGATCGCCGACCTGCTGCGCGGCGCCGCGATCGCCGCGACGCTCGGCCTGCCGCTTGCCGCGGCAGCGCTGTGGCTGATGCGCAGCGCCGGCAGCGCGTGGTGGCTGTGGGTCTGGGCGCTGTGGGTCGGCTTCAGCCTGCTCGTGATGCTGATCTTCCCCACGGTGATCGCGCCGATGTTCAACCGCTTCGAGCCGCTCCCGGAAGGCCCGCTGCGCAGCCGGGTCGAAGCGCTGCTCGCACGCTGCGGCTTCGCGGCCCGGGGACTCTTCGTGATGGACGGCAGCCGTCGCTCGGCGCACGGCAACGCGTACTTCACCGGCTTCGGACGCGGCAAGCGGATCGTGTTCTTCGACACCCTGCTGTCACGGCTCGATGACGACGAGATCGAGGCGGTGCTCGCGCACGAACTCGGCCACTTCAGCCTGCGCCACGTCACCAAGCGGATCGCGCTGGGGATGGCCACGAGCTTCGCGGGCCTGTGGCTGCTCGGGCAGCTTTCGCGCCAGGCCTGGTTCTACCAGGGACTCGGAGTGGGCGCGCCGGTCGACCTCGACGCGCTGGCGCTGCTGCTCTTCTTCCTCGTGTCACCGGTGTTCACCTTCCCGCTGCAGCCGCTGTTGAGCCTGCTGTCGCGGCGCCACGAGTTCGAGGCGGACGCCTTCGCCGGCCGCCATGCGCGGGCCGGCGCCCTGGCCAGCGCGCTGGTCAAGCTCTACCAGGACAACGCGGCGACGCTGACGCCGGACCCGCTGCACTCGGCCTTCCACGACTCGCACCCGCCAGCAGCGCAGCGGGTCGGCAGGCTGCTCGCGGCGTGAGCGCCATCGCACGCTCCGCGCTGAGCGCCAGCGTGCTGCACACCGGGCTGCCCACCTGGGTGCAGCCCCGCGCGGCAGGCTGAGCCCGGCATGCCCCTGGCAACGATCGTCGCGAGCTTCGGCCGCCACTACGCGGTGCGCATCGACGGGGAGGACTCCACCCTGGATGCGGTCACCCGCGGCAAGCGCGGCAGCCTCGCCACCGGCGATCGCGTCCGCGTACACGCGCTGGGATCCGGGCAGGCGGTGATCGACGCGGTGGAGCCGCGGCGCAACGAGCTCAAGCGCAGCGACGCCTTCCGCACCAAGCTGATCGCCGCCAATCTCGACCAGGCGGGCGTGGTGATCGCCCCCGATCCACCCTTCTCGGAGGAGCTGCTGCTGCGGGTCATGCTCGCCGCGGAGACCGCCGGGGTGCCGCTCGGGCTGATCGTCAACAAGCGCGACCTGGCCGAGCCGCGTGCCGCGATCGAGGCCCGCGTGGCGGCCTGCCGGGAGCTCGGCTACCCGGTCTTCGACTGCGCCGCAGCGGACGATCCGGCCGACGCCCGTGCGATCCTGCATCCCTGGCTGCGCGGACGCACCACGCTGCTGCTGGGCGAATCCGGGATGGGCAAGTCGACGCTGGTGAACTGCCTGGTTCCCGATGCGCAACTGCGCACCCAGGCGATCTCGCAGGCACTTGCCAGCGGCCGGCACACCACCACCTTCACCAGGCTGTTCGAGCTGCCGGGCGGAGAAGGCCGGATCATCGACTCACCGGGCTTCCAGAACTTCGGACTGGATCACCTGTCGGAGTCGGAGCGGGTGCACGCGATGCGCGAGTTCAGGCCACTGCTCGGAAGCTGCCGCTTCCACAATTGCACGCACCGCGACGAACCCGGCTGCGCGATCCGCAGCGCTGCGATGGCCGGGGAGATCGACGCGCGCCGCTACCGGCTCTTCCTGAGGATCGACGAGGAGACGCGCGCGCAGGCACGCCGCGTCCCGGGAAGGAGCTGAATCCGGGGAAGGAGTCGAACTCGCCGCGCCAGTGCAACGCGACGGCGCGCGCCGCTCAGCGTCCCAGCCAGCCCGCGAGGCTGAGCATCGCGAAGAGCGCCACCCAGAGCACCACCGAGCGCCAGACCATGCCGACGGCGCTGCGCAGCCCGTCGATTCCGGGTTCGGCCCCCTGTCCCTCGAAGCCGGACTCCCCGTCGGCAGCCCAGCGCGCCTCGAGTTCCGGGTCCGCGATGCGAAGTCCGAGCGCGCCGCCGCCGGCCGCAAGCAGCAGAGCGCGCCCGTCGTCACCGCTGCCAGCGGCGACCGCCCCGCGCCATGCGTAGACCGCATCCTCGAAGTTGCCGACGATCGCGAAGCCGCTGGCCGAAAAGCGCAGCGGCAGCCAGTCGATCAGGTGATACGCCGTCGCCGCGAACTCGCCGTAGCGCTCGCCTGGCCGCCGCCAGCGCCGCGCGAGCAGTTCGGCCAGCCGGTACAGCACCGGGCCGATCGCCCCGGGCAGCACCAGGTACCAGAAGAGCGGACCGAACACATGCCGGTGCGCCGCCACCAGGGCATTGGAGATCGCCAGGCGGCAGATCTCCGAGGCGCTGGCGTCCCCGGCATCGAACTCCGGGGCGTCGCGACGCAGCCAGGCCTGCAGCGTCGCACGCGCGCCGGCGAAATCCCCCGCGGCGAGGGCAAGCTGGATCTCGCTGAACGGATGGCTGAACTGCCGGAAGCCGACGGTCAGGTAGAGGACCCCGACGTGCACGCAGAACAGCGCGAGCGGGTGCAGCGCACCGGCGACCCATTCGAGCACCCCGACCGCGCCGAGCGCGGCAGCGACCAGCAGCAGCCAGCCCGCAACGCCGTGCCTGCGCTCACCGGCGTCGGTCGCGTCGATGACGAGATCGGCCAGCCAGGCGAGCCCGCGGCGCACGGGATTGCCCTCCGACAGCGGCCGCCCCTGCTCGATCAGCAGCGCGAAGACGAGCGCGGCGAATCCCATCCGCCTCAGGCGCTCAGGAGTCGGTAGAGGTTGCGGATCATCGCGGCAGTGGCCCCCCAGATGAAGTGCTCGCGTTCGCTGCCGATATCGTGCCACGGCATCGCGAAGAAGGAACGGTCGGTCGCGTCCTGCAGCACGATCCGGCGGCGTTCGTGGTGCCGCGGATCCATCAGGAAGCCGATCGGCACCTCGAAGACCTCGGCGACCTCGAAGGGATCGATGTGGGGCTCGAAGCCGGCCTCGACGATGCCGACGATCGGAGTGACGCGGTAGCCGGAAATGGTGAGGTAGTCCGGCAGCCGGCCGATCACATCGACGCGCTCGCGCGCCAGGCCTACCTCCTCGAAGGCCTCGCGCAGCGCCGTGTCCACCGGCCCGGCGTCGTGCGCATCGCGCCCGCCGCCCGGGAAGGCGACCTGCCCTGCATGGCCGCGCAGGTGCGCGCTGCGTTCGATCAGCAGCACGGTCGGGCCCGTCGGGCGCGCGACGATCGGCACCAGCACCGCGGCCGGTCGCGGCACCGGGTTCAGGCGCGGGAGCGGGTCGCCCTCGAGTTCGGGCTGCCAGGGCGGCGGCGCAGCGAGGCGCTGGCGCAGCGCCGGCAGGGCCAGCCGCTCCGCAGGAACCGGGGGAAGATCGAGGTCACGCCCGATCAGCGGCGTGCGTCGGGGATCGAAGTCGGGAATGAGTGCGGCGAGGCTGCCTCGGGGAGCGGACATCGTGCCTCCGCGGGCTCATCCACCGGGCGCTGCGCCACGCGAGGCTGGCCGGCAGGCGCCGATGGGCGGCGCAAGGGGCCTCGGGCCTTGCCGGCGCCCCCTGTCGCCAATGCCCGGCCTGGGCCGGGCAGGTGCTTCGGTGTTCACGCAGTCTTGGCTGCGCGCGCCGGGAGTTTCTCCTTGATGCGCGCCGACTTGCCGGAGCGCTGGCGCAGATAGTAGAGCTTGGCGCGGCGGACGTCACCGCGGCGCTTGACCTCGATCGAGTCGATCAGCGGCGAATAGGTCTGGAAGGTGCGCTCGACACCCTCGCCCGAGGAGATCTTGCGAACGATGAACGAGGAGTTCAGGCCGCGATTGCGACGGCCGATGACCACGCCTTCGAAGGCCTGGACGCGCTTGCGCGTGCCCTCGACCACGTTCACGCTCACGACCACGGTGTCACCGGGCGCGAAATCGGGGATGGTCTTGCCGAGCCGGGCGATTTCTTCCTGCTCGAGCTTTTCGATCAGATTCATGTGTGCTCCTGGACCATCTTGCGCCGGGGGGGTTGGAGAAGTTCTGTCCCGGGCAGAGGATGGGTTCTGCGGAATTCCGCAAAGCCTAAGATTATAGCCGTTCCGGCTGGATCTGGCCAGCCGTCCGAGCCGGGGCGCGAGGCCCCCGGCGCGACCGTCAGGCTTCCTGCCGACGACGGGCGAAACCGGCCCCGGGGGCGCCGCTGCGCGGGTGGCCCGCCGCGGGGCCCCGTGCACCGTCGCGACCACCGGCCCGATTGTCGCGCCGCTCGCCCGCGGGGCGTGCCTGCCATTCGCCGGCAGGGCGAGGCTTCCACTCCCCTGCGGGACGCGGCTTCCACTCGCCGGCGGGCTTGGGCTTCCACTCGCCGGCAGGCTTGGCCTTCCAGTCGCCGGCGGGCTTGTCGTTCCAGGCGCCGGCGGGTTTGTCGTTCCACGCACCGCGCGGCTTGTCGCTCCATCCGGCGCCCTGCTTGCCGCCCCAGGCGCCGCCCGGCTTGCCGGTCCAGCCGTTTCCGCGCTTGGCGCCCCAGGCGCCGCCCGGTTTGCCGCCGGGCTTGCCTGCCGGACGCGGCGCGCG
>CAUJHG010000011.1 GCA_963204785.1 Pseudomonadota bacterium
GCATAGATGCCGCCGCGCGCGACGAGTTCGGCGTGCCTGCCCTGCTCGACGATCCGTCCGCCCTCGACCACGACGATCCGGTCGGCGCGCTCGATCGTCGACAGACGGTGCGCGATCACGAGCGTGGTGCGCCCGGCCATCGTGCGCTCCAGCGCCTGCTGCACCTCGCGCTCGGTCTGCGAGTCCAGCGCCGAGGTGGCCTCGTCGAGCAGCAGCACCGGCGCATCCTTGAGCAGCGCGCGGGCGATCGCCAGCCGCTGGCGCTGCCCGCCGGAGAACTTCGCGCCGCGCTCGCCGACCGGCGCATCCAGCCCCTGCGGCAGCGAACGCACCACGTCCTCGAGCGCAGCGTCGCGCAGCGCCGCCCAGATCGCCTCGTCGCTGACCGACCCGGCCACGCCGAAGGCCACGTTGGCGCGCACCGTGTCGTTGAAGAGCACGATGTCCTGGCTGACCAGGGCAAGCTGATTGCGCAGGCTGGCCAGGCTCAGCTCCGCGATCGGCACCCCGTCGAGCAGCACCCGGCCTTCGGTGGGGGCGAAGAAGCGCGGCACCAGGTTGACCAGCGTGGTCTTGCCGCCGCCGGAGCCGCCCACGAGGGCCACCATCTCGCCCGGTCGCACTTCGAGATCGATTCCGCAGATCGCGTCGCGCTCGGCGCCCGGATAGCGGAAGCTCACGCCCTCGAAGCGCAGTGCGCCGCTGGCACGAGGGATCGTGCGGCCGCCTTCGTCCGGCTCGGGCGCCTGGTCGAGCAGATGGAAGACGCTCTCGGCGGCCGCGAGCCCGCGCTGCAGGGGGCCGTTGATGTCGGCGAGATGCTTCAGCGGCGCCAGCAGCATCAGCATCGCGGTGATGAAAGAGACGAAGCCGCCGACCGTGGTCTGGTTGTCCATCGACTGCATCAGCGCGATCGAGACCACGATCGCCACCGCGATCGCGGCGAAGATCTGGGTGATCGGCACGGTCGCGCCGGCCGCCACCGCGTGACGCATCGCGAAGCCGCGCAGCCGTTCGACGGTGCGCAGGAAGAGCTCCGACTGGCGCCGATAGGCGCCGAACACCTTGATCGGCTTGTATCCGTGCACCGCCTCCTCGACCACCCGGGTCAGCTCGCCGGTGTGCTCGAGGCTCTGGCGGTTGAGCCGGCGCATCCGCTGGCTGAAGGCGGCCACGACGAAGGCGATCACCGGAATCAGCGCGAGCGCAACCAGGGTGAGCTTCCAGTTCAGGTACACGAGCCAGCCGAGCAGGCCGACGATCACCAGGCTGTCGCGCACGACGGTCGTGAGCACGCGGGTGGCGGCCACGGTGACGTTGTTCACCTCGAAGACGATCTTGGAGATCAGCAGCCCGGAAGCCTCGCGCTCGAACTCGGCAGCCGGCAGCCTGAGCATGTGCACGAACATCTCGCGGCGCATGTCGGCGAGCACCTTGTTCGCCACCCAGGTGAGCGCGTAGTTGCTGGTGAAGGTGGCGATGCCGCGGATCACGAAGATGCCGATGATCGCGACCGGGACGTACCAGAGCTGCAGCCCGGTCTTCTCCACGAAGCCCTGGTCCAGCAGCGGCTTCATCAGCGCCGGGAACAGCGGCTCGGTCGCGGCAGCCACGACCATGCCCGACAGCGCCACCACGAAGCCCTTCAGATAGGGCCTCGTGTAGGCCATCAGCCGGCGATAGATGGCAAAGCTGTGTTTCACGGGACCGGCGATTCTAGCAGCCGCCGATACAGTGCGATCAGTTGTGCGCCCAGCGCCTCCAGCGACAGCGGCGCGACGCTCGCCCGCGCGGCCGCCGCCCTCGCCTCGCGCCCCCGGGGATCGGCCAGCACCTGCAGCGCGCGCGCGATCCCGTCGACGTCCAGCGCGTCCACCACGAAACCGTTCTCGCCCGGGCGGATCAGCTCCGCCGCGCCGCTGCCGGTGCTGGTCACCGTGGGCAGGCCCGTGGCCAGTGCTTCGAGGACTGCGTTGGGCAAGGGGTCGTAGAGCGTCGGCAGCACGAATGCGTCGGCCGCCCGCAGCACCGGGCGCACGTCGTCCATGCCGCCGAGGAAGCGCACCTGCGCGGCAAGTCCGAGCCGCGCGGCGAGCGCGCGATGCCGCCCGAGCTGCCGGTCGGCGCCGGCAACCAGCAGCACGGGCGGCATCGGCGCCTGCGGCGTCCGGGGCGCCGCGCCTGCCGGCGCACCGATTCCGCCGCACAGGCTCTCCCCGGCGGCTCCCGGAGCCGCGGCAAGTCTGCTCGCGTGCTGCCCGGCGGTCATCGCGGCCAGGGCCCGGATCGCGGCCGCGAGCCCCTTGCGCGCAAAGCCCGATCCGACGAAGGCGACCACCGTCCGGTCCGGCTCCAGTCCGAAGGACTCACGCGCCGCCGCGCGCTCGGCGAGGGTCGGCGGCCGGAAGCGATCGAGGTCGACGCCGTTGCGCACGAGGTGCAGCCTGTCCATCGGCACGCCGAAACGCGCGTGGATCTCGTCGCGCACCATCTCGGAGTTGCAGATCACCGCGCGCAATGCCGGGTGCGTGAACATCGCGCGCTCCGCGGCGAGCAGGTAGCGGTGGTGAGGGTCGACAGCCGTCAGCGCGGCGCGCCAGCGCGGCTCGGCCCGTCGGCGCTGCGCCAGGTACTGCGCGTGCACGCCGTCGCCTGCGCGGTACAGAGGCAGTCCGGGGATGCGCTCGTGGCTCTGCACGATGTCGAAGCGGCGTCCGGCGAGCGCGCGGCGCACGCCGCGCGCGAAGGACCAGTCGCGCCAGAGGCTGCCCAGGTGGAAGGGGTCGACGCGCAGCAGCCGCATCGGCACCCGGGCTTCGCCGTCTCCGGGGGGCGTCCAGCGGCGCGCGACCACCGTGACCTCCAGCCCGCCGGCGGCCAGCGCAGCGAGCGCGCGCTGCACGAAGCGCTCGGCGCCCCCATAGGGGTTGTAGCGCGCGCGCACGATGGCCACCTGCAGCGGCCGCGCGTCCATCAGTACTCGACCGCGACGTCCTGCGCGTGAAGGCGGCTGCGCGCCTCCGCGATCAGGTCTTCCTGGGGCCGCACCCGCCAGTCGGCGCCGAGCTCGATCGCGCAGCGCGCAGCGGCGTTGCCGTACTCGACCACCACCGGCATGGCCGGCGCCTCCTCGGCGCCCCGGGGCAGATAGTGCTGGATCAGCCCGCGCAGCAGCGCCGCCTCGGCCAGCCCGTCGAGCCGGATCAGCAGCCGCTTGCCGAACTCCTGGCGGGCCTCGGTCAGCCCGAGCACCCGGTCGGCCAGCACCCGCTGGCCGCCGCTGTAGTCGTCGCGGCTGACCCTGGCCTGGATCACCAGCAGTTCATCCTCGCGGATCAGCGTGCGATGCCGCTCGAAGACCTCGTTGTAGAGCGTGACCTCGACCGAGGCCGAGCCATCGTCGAGGGTGACGATGCACATCTTGCCGCGCCGGCTCATCTGCGTGCGCTGGGAGGCGACCATGCCCGCGATCCACTGCGGCTGCTGTGCGGGCTGCAGGTCGGCAAGGCGGGTGCGCGCAAAGCGACGCACCTCGCCCTCGAAGCCGCTGAAGAGGTGGCCCGTGAGGAAGAAGCCCAGCGCGCTCTTCTCCTCCTGCAACCGCTGGCGCTCGCTCCAGGGCGCGACGCTCTCCCACTCGATCGGGGCGCCGCCTTCGGCGTCGTCCATGTCGAACAGGCTCACCTGGTCGGCAGCGGCCGCGGCAGCCTCGGCAGCCTCCATCGCCTTGCCGACGTTGGCCAGCACCCGGGCGCGGTCGGGTTCGAGCGGGTCGAAGGCGCCGGCCCGCGCGAGCGCCTCGACCGTGCGCCGGTTGACGACCTTGCGGTCGATGCGCCTGCAGAACTCGAAGAGGTCGCGGAAGGGCCCGGCCTCGCGCGCCTTCAGGATGTTCATCACCGCGTTCTCACCCGAGCCCTTGATCGCGCCGAGCCCGTAGCGGATCTCGCGATCGGACACCGGCTGGAAACGATAGCCCGAGGCGTTGATGTCCGGCGGCAGCACCTGCACGCCGTTGGCCTTGCAGTCGGCGACGAAGAACTGCAGCTTGTCGGTGTCGTCCATCTCGGACGACAGCGTCGCAGCGAGGAACTCCGCCGCGTGATAGGCCTTGAGCCAGGCCGTGTGGTAGGTGACCACCGCATAGGCCGCGGTGTGCGACTTGTTGAAGCCGTACTCCGCGAACATCGCCATCAGGTCGAACAGGCGGTTGGCCAGGTCGACCTCGTAGCCCTTCTTCTTCGCGCCCTCGACGAACAGGCCGCGGTGCTCGGCCATCTCCTCGGGCTTCTTCTTGCCCATCGCCCGGCGCAGCAGGTCTGCGCCACCGAGGGAGTAGCCGCCGATGATCTGCGCGATATGCAGCACCAGTTCCTGGTAGACGATCACCCCGTAGGTGGGCTCCAGGCAGGCCTTCAGGTCCGGGTGGAAGTAGTCGATCTTCTGCTCGCCCTTCTTGCGCAGGATGAAGTCGTCGACCATGCCGGAGCCCAGCGGGCCCGGCCGGTACAGCGCGAGCGCCGCGATGATGTCCTCGAAGCGGTCGGGCTGCAGCTTCTTCAGCAGCTTCTTCATCCCGTCGCTTTCCACCTGGAAGATCGCGGTGGTGTTCGCGTCCTTGAGCACCTGGTAGGCCTTCGGATCGGTGAACTCCAGCGTGGACAGATCCAGCGGCCGGTCCGGGTGGCGGGCGTTGATGTAGTCGACCGCCATCTGCAGGATGGTGAGGTTGCGCAGGCCGAGGAAGTCGAACTTGACCAGCCCCACCGCCTCGACGTCGTCCTTGTCGTACTGACTGACCACGGAGTCGGTGCCGGGCGCCTTGTACAGCGGACAGAAGTCGGTGAGCCTGCCCGGGGCGATCAGCACGCCGCCGGCGTGCATGCCGACGTTGCGGGTCAGGTCCTCCAGGGGCTCGGCCAGCGCCAGCAGTTCGCGCACCTCGTCCTCGCGCTCCTCGCGCTCGCGCAGCAGCGGCTCGGCCTCGCGCGCCTTGGCCAGCGACACCGGCTTGTTCTGCACCACCGGGATCAGCTTGGAGAGCTGGTCGCAGAAGTTGTAGCCCATGTCGAGCACGCGCCCGGCGTCGCGGATCACGGCCTTGGACGCCATGGTGCCGAAGGTGGCGATCTGCGACACCGCCTGCTCGCCGTACTTGCGGCGCACGTACTCGATGACCTTCCAGCGGTTCTCCTGGCAGAAGTCGATGTCGAAGTCGGGCATCGACACCCGCTCCGGGTTCAGGAAGCGCTCGAAGAGCAGCGCGTAGGGAATGGGGTCGAGATCGGTGATCCCCAGCACGTAGGCGACCAGCGACCCCGCGCCCGAGCCACGCCCCGGCCCGACCGGGACGCCGTTGGCCTTGGCCCAGTTGATGAAGTCGGCCACGATCAGGAAGTAGCCGGAGAAGCCCATCTGCACGATGGTGTCGCACTCGTAGTCCAGGCGCTCCTCGTACTGCGCACGCCGGGCCTCGCGCTCGGCCTGGTCGGGGAAGAGCCTGAGCATGCGGCTGCGCAGCCCCTCGCGGGCGAGTTCGCGCATGTAGTCGTCGAGCGTGACGCCTTCCGGCGTGGGGAAGGCCGGCAGGCGCGGTTTGCCCAGCACCATCGGCAGGCTGCAGCGGCGCGCGATCTCCACGCTGTTGGCCAGCGCCGAGGGCAGGTCGGCGAACAGCGCCTGCATCTCGGCCTGCGGCCTGAAGTACTGCTCCTCGGTGAAGCGGCGCTGACGGCGCGGGTTGGCGAGGATCTCGCCCTCGGCGATGCACACGCGCGCCTCGTGCGCGCGAAAGCCCTCGCGTGCGATGAACTGGACCGGGTGCGTGGCGACCACCGGCAGGCCCAGCCGCGCCGCGAGCCGCGCCGCGGCGCGGGTGTGGGTCTCGTCCTCGGGGGCGCCGGCGCGCTGCAGCTCCAGGTAGTAGCTGCCGGGAAAGCGCGCCGCCCACGTGGAGGCGAGCTCGGCCGCGAACTCCTCCTGGCCAGCCAGCAGGGCCTGTCCGACGTCGCCGTGGCGGGCGCCCGAGAGCAGGATCAGGCCTTCGTTGGCCCCCTCGTCGAACCAGGCGCCGTCCAGTTCGGCGCGACCACGATGCTCGTTGCCGAGCCAGGCGCGGCTGAGCAGTTCGCACAGGCGCAGGTAGCCATCGGGATTGCGCGCCAGCAGCAGCAGGCGTGCCGGGCGATCCCGGTCGGCCGGGTTGGCCAGCCAGCAGTCGGCGCCCAGGATCGGCTTCACGCCCTTGCCACGGGCCGCCTTGTAGAACTTGATCCAGCCGAACAGGTTGGCGAGATCGGTGATCGCCACTGCCGGCTGCCCGTCGGCGGCGGCGGCCTCGACCAGCGGGCCGACCCGCACGGTGGAGTCGGTGATCGAGTATTCGGTGTGGACGCGAAGGTGGACGAAACAGGGCTGCGGCATCGGTAGAATTCTACCGCCCGGCGCCGGCGGATCGACCGGCCCGGCCCGCTGCCGCGCATGGGCGCCGGCCGGGCGCTGACTCCCGCCACGGCAATCCGAGGAGCCTGGATGACGACCGATCGCCGCGACCACCGGCGCGCCGTGGCGCTGCTCTGCTTCTGCGCGCTGTGCTGGAGCCTCGCGGGGGTGTTCACCCGGCTGCTCTGGCAGACCCGCGGCTTCGAGATCACCTTCTGGCGCAGCTTCTTCTGTGCGGTGGGCGTCCTCGCGGCCCTCGCCTGGCAGCAGCGCGGCAACCCCTTGCGCCCGGTGCTCGCCATGGGCCTGCCCGGGCTGGTCGCCGGCACGATGTGGGGAGCGATGTTCATCTGCTTCATGCTCGCGCTGACCCTCACCAGCGTCGCCAACACCCTGCTGATGGGCAGCCTCACCCCGCTGATCGCTGCCCCGCTCGGGTTCCTGGTGCTGCGCGAGCGCGTCGGCCGCAGCACCTGGCTGGCGATCGCCGCGGCGCTCGGCGGGGTCTGGTGGATGGTGCGCGACGGAGTGTCCGCCGAGGGCCTGTCCGGGATGCTGATCGCGCTGGGCGTCCCCGCGGCGGCCGCAGTCAACATCGTCATCCTGCGCAGGATGCACGCGCGCGTGGACCTGGCGCCCTCGGTGCTGATCGGTGCGCTGCTCTCGGCGCTCGTGACGCTGCCCCTGGCGCTGCCCTTCGGGACCAGCCCGCACGATCTGGCGATCCTCGCGCTGCTCGGCTTCGTCCAGCTGGCGCTGCCGTGCATGCTGATGGTCCAGGTCGCCGCTCACCTGAGCGCGCAGGAGATCTCGCTGATCGGCCTGCTCGAAGTGGTGCTCGGGCCGCTCTGGGCCTGGCTGGGCGCCGGCGAGGCGATCGGTGCGGCCACGCTGCAGGGAGGCGCGCTGGTGCTCGCGGCCCTGGTGGCCAACGAACTCGCGGCCGGACGCCGCCCCGCGATCTCCTCCGCCTGAAGTGGACGCCCGGTCCCGGTCCGGCTACGTCGGCCGCTTCGCCCCCTCACCCACCGGGCCGCTGCACGCCGGCTCGCTGGTGGCCGCGCTGGCCAGCCAGCTCGACGCGCGCGCGCACCGCGGCCGCTGGCTGCTGCGCATCGAGGACCTGGACCCGCCGCGCGAAGTGGCCGGTGCCGCAGACGCGATCATCGGGACGCTCGCTGCCTTCGGCTTCGAGCACGACGGTCCGATCGAGTTCCAGAGCCGGCGCCACGCGCACTACCGGCAGGCCTTCGAACGGCTCCAGGCCGCGGGCCTGGTCTACCCCTGCGCCTGCACCCGCCGCGAGATCGCGGATTCGGTGGTCCGCCAGGGGCTCGGGCGCGAGCGCCACCGCGAGATGGTCTATCCGGGCACCTGCCGCCACGGGATCGCCGACGGACGCGCAGCGCGCGCCTGGCGTCTGCGGGTCGGCGATGCCGTGATCGACTGGACCGACCGCAGCGGTCGCAGCTTCCACGAACGCCTGGCCGATGCGGTCGGCGACTTCGTGCTGCTGCGCAGCGACGGGCTGTGGGCCTACCAGCTCGCGGTGGTGGTGGACGATGCGCTGCAGGGCGTCACCGACGTGGTGCGCGGCGACGACCTGATCGGCTCGACCTCGCGGCAGATCCTGCTGCATCGGTTGCTGGGCAGCCCGACTCCGCGCTACCTGCACCTCCCGGTGGTGACCGACGCCAGGGGGGAGAAGCTGTCGAAGCAGACCGGAGCGGCCGCGCTCGACATGGACAGGCCGCTTGCGGCGCTCGAGGCCGCGCTGGCACATCTTGGGCTGGGGAACACCGCAGCGCAGTCGCTGGCCGGGTTCTGGTCCGAGGCGACCGGGCGCTGGGCGCGCGCCCGGGCGATCGGCTGAAGGCGCACGCCGATGCCCGCGCACGGGCATCGGCGCAGGCGGACCTCAGCCGGCCTTGCCCCCCAGCAGCACCGCGACCGGTCGTGACGGGCGCTTGCGCCCGCCGACGGTGTGCGCCGGCGCCGCAGCCGGCAGGGGCTGGCCGACGTCCTCGGGAGCCTCGTAGGGCTTGAAGAAGAAGGGATCGTTCGAGTAGCCGGCCAGCGGCGGCCCGACGGGACGCGGCGTCCGGCGCGCGCCGCGATCCTCGATGCGCCGCGGAGCCCGCGATTCGTCGCGCTCGCGGCGGGGGCGCTCGCCGCGCTCGCGCGGCGCGGCGGCCACGTTGAGCGTCTCGACCGGGATCTTGCGCTTGATCAGCTTCTCGATCTCGGTGAGGTATCGTTCCTCGGCGTCGGTGAGCAGCGAGAGTGCGATTCCGCTGGCACCGGCACGCCCGGTGCGACCGATCCGGTGCACGTAGTCCTCGGGCGAGTACGGCAGGTCGTAGTTGATCACCGCCGGCAGCTCGGCGATGTCCAGGCCGCGGGCAGCGACGTCGGTGGCCACCAGCACCACGGTCTCGCCGCGCTTGAAGGCCTCGAGCGTGGCCAGGCGCTCCTGCTGGCTCTTGTCGCCGTGGATCGCTGCCGCGTTCAGCCCGTCCTGTACGAGCTGGCGGGCCAGGCGCCCGGCGCCGATCTTGGTGTTGCTGAAGACGATCACCTGTGCCAGCGCATTGTCGCGCACCAGCTTGGCCACCGCGGCGCGCTTGGCCTCGGTGCTCTCGACGCGGTAGGCCTTCTGCTCGATGTTCTCGGAGGCGGCATTGCGCCGCGCAACCTCGACCGACACCGGATCGCGCAGGAAGCTCTCGGCCAGCTTGCGGATCTCGCCCGAGAAGGTGGCCGAGAACATCAGGTTCTGCCGCTGCTTCGGCAGCAGGTTGATGATGCGCTGGATGTCGGGCAGGAAGCCCATGTCCAGCATGCGGTCGGCTTCGTCCATCACGAAGATCTCGACCTGCGAGAGGTTCACGGTGCGCTGCTCGACGTGATCGAGCAGGCGCCCCGGGGTGGCGACGAGCACCTCGACGCCGCCGCGCACCGCGGCGATCTGCGGCTTGATGTCGACTCCGCCGAACACCACCGCCGAGCGAAGCTGCGTGTGCTTCGCGTAGGCGGCGACGTTGACGTGGATCTGGTCGGCGAGCTCGCGCGTGGGCGCGATGATCAGCGCGCGCACCGGATGGCGCAGCGGCGAGGCGCTTGCATTGGCCTTGGGCAGCAGCGCCTGCAGGATGGGAAGCGCGAAGCCGGCCGTCTTGCCGGTGCCGGTCTGGGCGGCGCCCATCACGTCGCGACCCTGGAGGACCAGCGGGATCGCCTGGGCCTGGATCGGAGTGGGCTCGACGTAGCCCATCTCGATGACTGCGCGCACGATGGGCTCGGCGAGCCCGAAGTCGGTGAATGCTTTGATTTCTGTACTCAAATCTGCTCGTGGGCCGGCGAGACGCCGGCAGCGGGACGTTCCGGGCAGGCGGGGACTTGCCAGGAACCCGCCGGAATCCGACATTGTCCCCCTTTCCTGCCCTGCTGAAAACCCGGGCAGCGGATCGGGCCTCGCGGCCCGATCCCCGAGGCTGCGGCGCAGCCAGGGGCTGGCGCATAATCGTCCCCATGGACAGCCCTCGCCAAAGCGCCCGTGCGGCGCGCCGGCTTGCCGCGCTCGGCATCGCAGCGACATTCCTCGTGCTCGCCGCCGGATGCCAGGCGCTGCTGCCGGACGCCGCGAGCCGCACCGACGTCGCCTGGCAGAGCTACGACGAGGCGCGCGCGGCGATCGAGCGCATCCAGCCCTACGAGAGCACGCGCGCCGACCTCACCGCGATGGGACTGGATCCCGACAGCAACGCCGCGATGACCATCCTCGGCTACTCGGAGATCCTGCAGCGCTTCGCTGCCGGCTCCGCACTCAGGCCCGAGGACTACGAACGCGGCATCCGCGACTGCCTGAGCGCAGGCAAGCGCTGCGTCGGCTACTCGCTGCAGACCCGCAAGGTGCGTCGCGACCGGGTGGGCAACTTCTGGCTCGACTCCCTGAACTTCCATCGCGAGACGCACATCACCGGCTGGAGCTTCAATGCGCTGCTCCTGCTGGTCGACGAGAAGGTGGTCTACACGCTGTACGGCGGGCAGCCGCGCATCCGCGAGGTCGAGCGCGTGCGCAACCCGCTGGGGCCGCTGCAGGGCTGGGGCGACCAGGTTCCGCACTTCATCCGGTGATTCCGGCGCATCCGCGCCACGGCCGCACGCCGCCGCATCCGCGACGCTGCAGCGCCTGCACGCCGGCCCTGACGGGCACCGGAACCACTCAGTGAAATCCCCGGCGCGACGCAGGCGCTAGACTCGGCACATTCCCGGCGGGCGGCGACGCTGCCGCCCCGCGCGGGCGAACGCCCCCGATCCCGAACCCGCGACCGGCCACCCGGCCGGTGCGCACCGCATCCGGACATCCCCATGAGTCTCCCGGCACCGGCCCCGCGCCGTCACCTGCACACCCGGACCATCGTCTGCGAGGGCTACCGTCGCGACGACGACCTCTGGGACATCGAAGCCAGCATCGTCGACACCAAGACCTACACCTACGAGGAGCCCGACCGCGGTCTGCGCAGACCGGGCGACCCGGTCCACCACATGGCGGTGCGCCTGACGCTGGACGCGGAGATGGTGGTCCGGGCGATCGAGGTCGACATGCCCTCGACCCCGTACGCGACCTGCCTGACCGCAGCCCCCGCCTACCAGGGCCTGGTCGGCAAGCGCGTCGGACTGGGCTGGCGAAAGGCGGTCAACGAATGCGTCGGCGGCGTGCGTGGCTGCACCCACGTGCGCGAGCTCCTGTTCCCGATGGCCACGGTGGCCTTCCAGACCATCGGCGGCTGGAAGGAGAAGGAGAGCGGCCACGAGGACATGGAAGGGGTGCCCGGCAATGCGAGCGGCCGCCCCTACTTCCTGGACGGCTGCAAGTCCTGGGCAGTGGACGGCCCGGTGGTCGCGCGGCTGCATCCGCAGTACGCGGTCCGCAGGGAAGCGAAGAGCGAGGAGCGCTGAAGATGACGGCCACGACTGCTGAGATCCCGATGGGACTGCTGCCGGCGCATCACGCGCAGGCAGACGCACAGCGCACGGCAGTCAGCTTCGGCGAGCAGCGCCTGAGCTGGGCAGCGCTCGAGGCGCGGGCCAACCAGCGCGCGCGCGCCTACCGGGCGCTCGGGGTGCGCGCCGGGGACTTCGTCACCGTGGCGCTGCCCAACGGGTTCGAGTTCTACGAGACCTCGTTCGCGATCTGGAAGCTGGGCGCAACCCCGAACATCGTCTCGCCGAGGCTTCCGCAGGCCGAGCTCGCGGCGATCCTGGAACTGGCGCGCCCGAGCCTGCTGGTGGCCGACCTTCAGGAAGCGCCGCCTGGCGTCACGCTGTATCCGATGGCCTCGCAGGCGCACCTGGCCGAGGCTGCGGACCCGCTTGCGGTGCAGGTGGCGGCGCACTGGAAGGCGATGACCAGCGGCGGCAGCACCGGCCGCCCGAAGGTGATCGTCGATCACGCGCCCGCCGCGTGGGACCCCTCGGTCGGGCTGCTGCTCCAGCAGCCCGGGGACACGGTGCTCAACCCGGGGCCGCTCTACCACAACGCACCGTTCAGCGCGATGCACGCAGCGCTCTTCGCGGGCGGACACGTGGTCGAGATGGGGCGCTTCGATGCGCTGCGCGCGCTCGAGCTGATCCAGCAGCACCGGGTGCAGTGGGTGAACCTCGTGCCCACGATGATGCACCGGATCTGGCGGCTGCCCGAGGCGCAGCGCGCCGCTTTCGACCTGGGCTCGCTGCGCACCGTCTTCCACATGGCATCCGCCTGCCCGCCGTGGCTCAAGGAGTGCTGGATCGACTGGCTCGGCCCGGAGCGCATCTGGGAGCTCTACGGCGGCACCGAGCGGCAGGGCAGCACCGTGATCAGCGGCGTCGAGTGGCTCGAGCGCCGCGGCTCGGTGGGCCGGGTGCAGGCCGGCTCGCGCCTGCAGGTGCTCGACGAGGCCGGCCAGCCCTGCGCTCCCGGGGAGGTTGGCGAGGTGTTCTTCCTGCCGGACCTGGGCGCCGGCAGCACCTACCACTACGTCGGCGCGCAGGCGAAGCGACAGGGCGAATGGGAATCGATCGGCGACCTGGGCTACCTCGATGCCGACGGCTACCTGTACCTGGTGGACCGCCGCACCGACCTGATCGTCAGCGGCGGCGCCAACGTCTACCCGGCCGAAGTGGAGGCGGCACTGGACGCCCACCCGCAGGTGTCGACCAGCGCGGTGATCGGCCTGCCCGACGAGGACCTCGGCCAGCGGATCCACGCGATCGTGCAGCCCGCGTCCGGGACAGCGCCGAGCGCGGACGAACTGCTCGCCTTCCTCGCCCAGCGGCTGGTGCGCTACAAGATCCCGCGCAGCTTCGAGTTCGTCGCCGAGGCGCTGCGCGACGACGCCGGCAAGACCCGCCGCTCGGCGCTGCGCGAGGCCAGGATGCCGGGCGCAGGCCGCTGACCGGGCCTGTCGCGCCGATCGCCGCGACAGGCGCCTCGCCGCGCAGCCAAATCCGGCCCGGCAGGCACCGCCACTGTGTCGAGGCTCAGCGCCGCGCCAGGGGATCGGCGATGCAGCGCGTCACCTTGGGCGGCCCGTCGCCGATGTGAAAGGCGCGCCGCCGCGCACGCAGCGTTTCGTCGGCAGCGGTGAGCCGCTCGAAGCGGCGGCGCTGCTCGAGCCACGATTCGTCGACCACGTACTCGACGAAGCGCGCGGGGTCGGCGGAGTCGCGGAACAGCTCCCACGACAGTGCCCCCTGCGCGAGCCTGCGCCGCCGGGTCTCGCGCATCACCTCGCGGAACTCGTCGGCGCGCGCCGGGTCGATCCGGTA
>CAUJHG010000012.1 GCA_963204785.1 Pseudomonadota bacterium
CAGCGCGAGCGTGCCGCCAGTGGCGCCGAAGCCCGCGAACAGCGGCCGGCTGATCAGCTCGCCGACGATTCCGCCGGGCGCCAGCGGCAGCGACACCGCCAGGCTGTGCAGGCGGGCGGACTCCAGGCCCACGCAGCCGACGAACATCAGCCCGAAGCCCAGCCAGCGCTCCCAGGCGAAGCGCTGGCCGTCGTCGTCGGCCCCGCCGTCGAGCGCGGCCCGCAGGCGGCGATAGCCGCGCAGCACGCTGGCCACGCACAGCACCACGAGCAGGTAGGCCGAGACCCCGAACAGGTACAGCAGCAGGTCGGCGAACCACGCGCCGACGCGACCGCCGGCGTTGCCGACTTGCTGGGTGGCCACCGCGTGCGACCAGCCGGGGTCGGCCTTGTCGTAGGTGGCCAGGATGAGCAGCACGAACAGGCCGAGCGCGACCTGCGCGATCCAGCCGGTTTCGCGAAGCAGCTGGATCGCCCGGTCGGGGAGCCCGAAGCCGGACGAGACGGATCGGCGCGCGGTAGAAGGGGCCGCGGCCGCGGCGGCGCGTGCCACGATGCGCGGTTCCTAGCTGATGTAGGCGCTGAGCTTCTCGCGCAGCACCAGCCTGCCCTCGGGCATCGGCACGATGTAACCCTCGACCTCGAGGCCCTTCATCACGCGCGACACCATCTCGCGCGACGCGCCGATCATCTTCGCGATCTCCTGGCGCGGCAGCTTGTTCTTGACCACGCGCTCGCCATTGACCTGCTCGGAGAAGTCGAGCAGCACGCGCGCGACCCGGCCGTAGACGTCGAGCAGCGCGAGCGTCTCGATCTTCTTGTCCGCCTCGCGCAGGCGGCGCACCAGCCCACGCATCACCGACATGCACATCTCGGGGCTCTGCACGAGCATCGCCTTGAATGCATCCTTGCCCACTGCCATGAATTCGCAGGGCTCGAGCGTGATCACGCTGGCCGAGCGCGGGGCGTCATCGACCAGGCTCATCTCGCCGAAGAACTCGCCCGAACCCAGCACGGCGAGGATCACCTCCTTGCCCTCGGAGTCGGAGCGCTGGACCTTCGCCCGACCGGCCAGCAGGATGTACATCGACTGGGAAGGCTCGCCCTCGGAAACGATGGTGCGGCCCTTGGGATAGCTGCGGCGCGCGCTTCCTGCCGCCAGCTGATCGAGTTGCGACTCGGAAAGGCTGGAGAACAGCGGCACCCTGCGCAGGAATGCCTTGTTTTCTTCGTGCGCCATACCCACCTCGGTCAGTTGCTCTCCCTATAATTTACACAAGCCGTGCGCAGCATCACGCAAATTGATGAGCTTCTTCGCCTAAATGCATGATTTCTTTGCGTTTTCCACAACGAACCAGGTCTGACCGATGAGCAACCCAAAACACGCCCGCCTGCTGATCCTCGGTTCGGGCCCGGCCGGCTACACCGCTGCGGTGTACGGCGCACGCGCCAACCTCGCGCCGGTGCTGATCACCGGCATCGCCCAGGGCGGCCAGCTCATGACCACCACCGAAGTGGACAACTGGCCGGCAGATGCGCAGGGGGTCCAGGGCCCGGATCTGATGGCGCGCTTCCAGGCACACGCCGAGCGGTTCGGGACCGAGCTGGTGTTCGACCACATCCACACCGCCCGACTCGACGAGACGCCGCTGCGCCTGATCGGCGACTCCGGCGAGTACACCGCGGATGCGCTGGTCATCGCCACCGGAGCCTCGGCGAAGTACCTGGGCTTGCCCTCCGAACAGACCTTCATGGGCAAGGGAGTGTCGGCCTGCGCGACCTGCGACGGCTTCTTCTACCGCAACCAGGACGTGTGCGTGATCGGCGGCGGCAATACCGCGGTCGAGGAGGCGCTGTACCTGTCGAACATCGCCCGCAAGGTGACGCTGGTCCATCGCCGCGACCGCCTGCGCGCCGAGCCGATCCTCATCGACAGGCTGATGGAGCGCTCGCGCAGCGGCAAGGTCGAGATCCGCTGGCACAGCGTGCTCGACGAGGTGATCGGCAACGACGACGGGGTGACCGGAGTGCGGCTGCGCGACGTGCGCGACGGGAGCACCAGCGAACTGGCGGTGCACGGTGTCTTCGTCGCGATCGGCCACGCTCCGAACACCGCGATCTTCGAGGGGCAGCTCGAGATGGCCAACGGCTACATCGTCACGCGCAGCGGCCTGCAGGGGCAGGCGACCGCGACCAGCGTGCCCGGCGTCTTCGCGGCCGGGGACGTGCAGGACCACGTCTATCGCCAGGCGATCACCAGTGCGGCCAGCGGCTGCATGGCGGCGCTCGACGCGCAACGCCACCTCGAAGCCCTGGAAGACCGCCGCTGAGCAGGGGATGCGGCGGCCCCGACGGCGCGCCCCGCCCCTGGCCTCGTACCTGCGCGATGATCAAGAGCTTCGGTGACCTGGGCGAACTGCGCGAGCTGATGCGCGCGCGCGAGCGCCTGCGGCGCGAAGAACTGGAGCGGCAGCGCCGCGAGCGCGAGCACGCCGAGCGCGAAGCAAACCTGTTCCGCCGTTCGGTCGGCGACGTGATCCCGCTCCCGCCCACCGGACGGATCGACCCTGCACGACCGGTGCCGTCACCGCGGGCGCGGCAGCGCGAGCTCGACGAGCGCGCGGCGCTTGCCGCGTCCCTGTCGGACGAGATCGGCATCGAGCAGTTGCTGGACACCGACGAGGAACTGTCCTTCCGGCGCGAGAACCTCGGCCCGGAGGTGCTGCCCAGACTGCGACGCGGCCACTGGGTGGTGCAGGGCCAGATCGACCTGCACGGACTTCGCGTCGACGAGGCGCGCGAAGCGCTCGTCGCCTTCCTGCGCCGGGCGCTCGATCGCGAGCAGCGCTGCCTGCGCGTGATCCACGGCAAGGGCCTCGGCTCGGTCGGCAAGGAGCCGGTGCTCAAGGGCAAGGTGCTCCGCTGGCTGGTGCAGCGCGAGGAGGTGCTCGCGTTCTGCCAGGCCCGACCGACCGACGGAGGCGCGGGAGCGCTGATCGTCCTGCTGCGGCCTCCCCGAGGAAGCGCCCATCGGGGCCGGGCTCGCGCTCCGGTTCGCTGAAGCGGGCGCCTGCCCGCCTGACCGGGCCGCTCAGCCCGGCCCGAGCGCACGCGCAAGCATCAGCACGGCCACTGCCAGGCTCGTCCACGCAAAGGACTGTCGCAGCCGTGCGGGAGGCAGGCGCAGCGCCAGCCGGCGCCCTGCGAGCAGCGCCGCGGTGGCGCCACCGGCGAAGGGCGCTGCCACCGACCAGTCCAGCGCGCCATGCAGCACCGCCGCGGACACGCCGCTCACCGAGACCAGCGCGATCACCGCCAGCGAGGTCGCCTGGATGCTGCGTGCGTCCAGATCGCTGTTGCGGGTCAGCGAAGGCACGATGACGAAGCCGCCGCCCACGCCGAGCAGGCCGCTGAACAGCCCCGAGAGCGCACCGGTGCCGGCAAGGGCGCGGGCGCACCGCCAGGTCCAGCGCAGCCGCCCCTGCGCGGGATCCAGGCGGCAGGGCGGCAGGCGCGTCGGACCGGCGGACCGCGCCGGCGCAGCGCGCAGCATCCGCCATGCAGTCCAGGCGAGCAGCAGCGCGAATGCGCCGGTCAGCGGACGGCCGGGCAGACGCTGGGCCAGGGCCACCCCCAGCGGCGCAACGAACATCCCGGCCAGGCCGATCATCGCTGCCGCCCGGTAGCGCACCACGCGGTCGCGCAGCCCCAGCCCCGCGCCGACGGCCGACGCGATGCCGACGGCGGCAAGCCCGGTCGGCGCAGCCTGCTGCACCGCGAGCTCCAGGCCGAAGACCAGCAGCGGAATTGCCAGGATGCCGCCGCCCGCGCCGGTCAGGGCGAGCACCATCCCGATCACCGCGCCCAGCGCCGCCGCGAGCAACGAGGCCTCCATCGGGTTCAGCCCGTGGGCCTGCGCCCATCGGGCTGGGCGCCGGCCGGCTGCGCTTCACCGGTCACGCCCCGACCGATCGGGCTCCCGAGCCGGCGCTCCACCCGCGCGACATCCTCCGGGGTGTCCAGGTCGACCAGGAAATGATCGCTTCGCGCCTCGTGGCGGTGGATCTGCGTCGGATGGGTGCGCAGGTATTCGCGCAGGCCGCCGGAATCCTGCCCTGCCTCGAGCACCCGGGCGACGACCTCGGCGCTCGCAATCACCGGATTGCCGCGCTGGCCGCCGTGGAAGGGAACGAGGAGCGAGGTGCCGGCGGGCCGGGCCGCAAAGGCATCGATCAGCTCGCGCAGGTCGCCTGCGTCGACCAGCACCAGGTCCACCAGCACCACCATCGCCGCGTCCACCCCCTCCGGCAGCGCGCGCAGCCCGGCCAGCACCGAGCTCTGCTGCCCGTCGGGCCAGCGCTCGTTGACCACGACCGTCGCGCTGCTGCCCTCGAGCAGCGGAAGGATGCGCTGCGGCTGGTGCCCGACGACCACGATGACATCGGCGATGCCGGCGTCGCGAAAGAGATCGAGCCAGCGACGCACCAGGGGAAGACCGTCCACCGTCAGGGTGCGCTTGTCCAGACCGCCCATGCGACGGGATTCGCCGCCGGCGAGCAGCACTGCCGCCACGCGCACAGCCGGGCGCGTCATGCGGTCAGCGCCATCGCTGCAGCGTGGCCCGATGCCCAGGCCCACTGGAAGTTGTAGCCGCCGAGCCAGCCGGTGACGTCGACCACTTCGCCGATGAAGTGCAGGCCGGGCACCGCGCGTGCCTGCAGCGTCCTGGGATCCAGCGCCGAGGTATCGACGCCGCCCGAAGTGACCTCGGCCTTGCGATAGCCCTCGGTGCCATCCGGCAGCACGATCCAGCGCTGCAGCGACGCGGCGAGTTCGCGCAGCGCGCGCTTGCCGGTCTGCGCCACACGGTTCGTCGGGCGCACCTCGGGGTGTTCGAGTCCGAAGCGATCGAGCCACAGCGCGGCAAGCCGGCGCGGCAGCGAGGCCGCCAGCAGCGTCGACAGTTGCTGGCGGCCGTCGGGCTGCAGGGCGATCCACTCGTCCTCCAGTTGCCGACCAGGGGCGAAGTCGATCTCGAGCGGTTCCCCCGGACGCCAGAAGGTCGAGATCTGGAGCGCCGCCGGCCCGGAGAGTCCGCGGTGCGTGAACAGGAGGTCCTCGACGAAGCGGGGCGCGCACGATTGCCCGGGCGCGCCGATCCCCACCTCGAGGGCAAGCCCCGAGAGCGCTCCGAAGGGCGCCCACGCGGCGGGCTCGAAGCGCAGCGGGACGAGTGCCGGCCTGGTCTGGACGATGTCCAGTCCGAACTGGCGCGCGATCCGGTAGCCGAGGTCGCTGGCGCCGGTCGGAGGAATCGAGAGCCCTCCGGTGGCGACCACCAGCGCGCGGGCCCGCACCGTGCCCGCGTCGGTGTCGATCTCGAAGCCGCCCTGCCCCGGTGCGCGCACCGCGTGCACCCGGCAGCCCAGGCGCCACTGCACCGCCCCCGCGTCCGCCTCCGCACGCAGCATCTGCAGGATGCGCTGGCTGCTGTCGTCGCAGAAGAGCTGCCCGCGGTGCTTCTCGTGATGGGAAATCCGGTGGCGGTCGACCAGCGCCACGAAGCGCTGCGGCGGAAAGGCCCGCAGCGCGTCCCGCGCGAAACGGGGCTGGGCACCGGCATAGCGCTCGACCCGGCCGGCATCGACGTTGGTGAAGTTGCAGCGCCCGCCCCCGGAGATGCGGATCTTCTCGCCGGGCCGCCTCGCGTGATCGATCAGCACGACCCGGGCGCCTCGCTGGCCCGCAACGCCCGCGCAGAAGCTTCCCGCAGCACCGGCGCCCAGCACCGCGACATCGAAGCTCCCGGCAGACACGGCCCCGACGCTGCGGCCACCCGGCTGGCTTGCGCGCCGGGAAGCCTGCTCGGGCGCGCCGGATCGGTTCACGGATTCAGATGGCAGCTTCGCCGGTCTCGCCGGTACGGATCCGGATCACCTGCTCGATCTCGTTGACGAAGATCTTGCCGTCGCCGATGCGACCGGTGCGCGCTGCGCGGCAGATGGCCTCGATCGCAGGCTCGACGGTGGAGTCCGGGCAGATCACCTCGATCTTGACCTTGGGGAGGAAGTCGACCACGTACTCCGCGCCACGATAGAGCTCCGTGTGCCCCTTCTGGCGACCGAAGCCCTTGCACTCGGTCACGGTCAGGCCGGTGACGCCGACCTCCGCGAGCGCCTCGCGAACCTCGTCGAGCTTGAAGGGCTTGATGATCGCGGTGATGCGTTTCATTGATTCTCCTGGATGCCATGCGCGCACCGTGCGCCACCGACCCATCCGCGGCAGGCAAGCCCGCGTTGCGGCAGGACGGCTAGAATGACGGGCTCACCAGCTCGCGCCGCAATGGCAGCGGCTTGCGTGCCCGCTCCCCGTGGCGCCCCGAAACGCGCCCTCGCAGCCCCCGACCGACGCAGTGACAAGTGCCGGATTATCGCACGCGCATCCTGCGCAACCTTGACGAAGTTCCTGCTTGCGACTGGGACGCGCTGGTGCGCGCGAGTTCCGGCGGCGCGCAGCCTGCATTCCTGCGCCACGACTTCCTCGCCGCGCTCGAGCGCCACCGCTGCGTGGGACCCGGCACCGGATGGCTTGCCGAACACCTGTGCCTGTTCGACGGCCGGACGCTGGCAGCGGCGGCGCCGCTCTACCGGAAGCAGCACTCCTGGGGAGAGTACGTGTTCGACTGGGCCTGGGCCGACGCGTACGCGCGCCACGGCCTGCGCTACTACCCGAAGCTGGTCTGCGCAGTGCCCTTCACTCCGGTGACCGGAGCGCGCCTGCTCGCGCGCGACGATGCGAGCCGCCAGGCGCTGGCTTCGGCCCTGCTGGCGCACGCACGTTCGGCGCGCGTGTCCTCGCTGCACCTGCTCTTCCCGACCCCGGGCGACGCCCAGGCGCTGGGCATGCAGGGCGCGATGGCGCGCCGCGGCGTCCAGTTCCACTGGCGCAACGCCGGCTACGTGAGCTTCGACGACTTCCTGGCCAGGCTGTCGCAGCCCAAGCGCAAGAAGATCCGCGCCGAACGGCGCAAGGTTCGCGAAGCCGGCGTGCGTTTCGAGCGCCTCGCTGGCGGGCAGATCGGCGAGGCCGACTGGGATTTCTTCGTGCGCTGCTACGAGGCCACCTACGCCGCGCACGGCTCGACGCCCTACCTGAACCGGGCCTTCTTCGGCGCGATCGGCCGGACGATGCCCGAGCACCTGCTGCTGGTGCGCGCACTTCGCGAGGATCGGCCGATCGCGGCGAGCCTGCTGGTGCGCGATGACCGGCGGCTGTACGGGCGCTACTGGGGCGCCCTCGAGCACCTGCCCTGCCTGCACTTCGAGACCGCCTACTACCAGGCGATCGAAGCCGCGATCGAACTCGGTGCCGAAGTGCTCGAAGGCGGCGCCCAGGGCGAGCACAAGATCGCGCGCGGTTTCCTTGCCGAACCGACCCTGTCGGCGCACTGGCTCGCGCAACCGGCCTTCGCCGACGCGGTCGACCGCTACCTGGCCCGCGAGGGCCAGGCCATCGACGGCTATCTCGACGAGCTCTCCGAACGCTCGCCGTTCCGCGCGGGCGCCGACCAGCCTCCGCCCAGCGCCTTCATCAGATCGACGCTGTAGGCGAGCCGCGCCTGCCGGTTGCGGATCAGCGCGAGCTCCGCGGAATTCAGCGTGCGCTGCGCGTCCAGCACCTCGAGGTAGGCGGAGTAGCCGCTCTCGTAACGCTTGCGTGCCAGCAGGGCCGCCCGGCGGGCAGCCTCCACTGCGGTCCGCAGTTCGGTCTCGATCGCAAGCCCGCGCCGGGCATTGGCCAGGCCATCGGCAGTCTCGCGATAGGCGCTCTCGGCGGCCTTGCGCCACGCGGCGAGCGCCTGGCGCTGCCTGGCCTCGGCCTGCTCGCTGCGCGCCGCCAGCCGGCCGGCATCGAAGATCGGCAGATTCACTGCCACCCCGAGCGACCAGATCCGCGCCCCGTTCTCGACCAGGTCCGACAGCTCGCGGCTCTGGCCACCGAACAGGCCGGTGAGCGAGACGCTGGGCATCATCGCCGCGCGGGCGACGCCAACGCGTGCGTTGGCGGCGACCAGGCTTTCCTCGGCGGCACGCACGTCGGGACGCCGGTCCAGCAGGGCCGAGGGCAGTCCCGGCGGCGGCACCGGCGGCGCCGGGAGCGAGCCCAGGCCTGCGACCGGCAGCGCAAGGCCCGACTCCCCCGTGAGCTGGCCGATCTGCCGCTCGACGAGACCGCGCTGGCGCTGCAGTTCCTCCAGTTGCGTCGCCGCGTCGGCGCGTGCGCCTTCGGCCTGTGCGACGTCCAGGTCGGAGGCGATTCCGCCACGCGCACGACTGCGCACCACGGCCAGGGTCTCGTCGCGAAGCACCAGGCTTTCCCGGGTGACCTCCACCTGTGCGTCGAGCGAGCGCAACAGGAGCCAGGCCTGGGTGACCGCGCCCGTCACCGAGATCTCGGCGACATCGCGCGCATAGGTCGAGGCAAGCAACTGCGCCTGCGCCGCCTCGGTGCCACGGCGCACCCGGCCCCAGAAATCGAGCTCATAGGCGGTGGACGCGGCCAGCTTCAGGTCGGTGCGCAGCACCGGGACGCCTGCGGGCACCGGAGTCGCACCGAGCGTGCTGACGCGACTGCGCGAGCCCTGCGCGCCGAGGTCGACCTGCGGGAAGAGGAAGGAGCGCGCCTCGCGAAGCACCCATTCGGCTTCCTGCAACTGCGCCAGGGCCGCCTCGAGATCCGCGTTGCGCACCCGCGCCGCCTCGACCAGGCGGTTCAGCTCGGAGCTGCCGTAGAGGGTCCACCAGTCGGCCTGCACCTGGGGCGCCGCCACCTCGCTTGCCGTCCCGGGCTGCGGATAGGTTGCCGGCAGATCCAGTTCGGCGCGCCGGTAGTCGGGTCCGAGCACGGTGCAGGCGCCCAGCCCGAGCACCGACACCGCTGCTGCGATCGCCCGAAGGCCCGTGCGCGGCATCATGGACGATCCTCCCGGGGCGCATCGTCGACCCCGCGCATCCCGCCTGCACGAGCGAGCTCGGCGGCCTCGCCGGAAGGATCGGCCGGCGTCGCCGGAGGGCGCGCGCCCCGGCGGCTGCGCGCGGTCATGGCGAAGAACATCGGGACGAACAGGGTGGCGACGAAGGTTGCGACGATCATCCCCCCGAACACCCCGGTGCCCATCGAGCGGCGCGCCGCGGCTCCGGCGCCGCTGGCGGCCACCAGCGGCAGGACCCCCAGCGCGAAGGCCAGCGAGGTCATCACGATCGGCCGGAACCGCAGGCGAGCCGCCTGCAGCGCCGCCTCGACCGGCTTCATCCCGGCAAGGAAGCCCTGCTGCGCGAACTCGACGATCAGGATCGCGTTCTTCGAGGCCAGCCCGATGAGCACCACCAGGCCGATCTGGAAGTAGATGTCGTTCTCCAGCGAGCGCAGCGCGACGAAGCCCAGCGCGCCGACCACCGCGAATGGCACCGCCAGCAGCACTGCCACCGGCAGCGCCCAGCGCTCGTAGAGCGCCGCGAGGATCAGGTAGACCATCACCAGCGCCAGCCCGAACGCGTAGACCGACGCCGTTCCGGCACGCTTCTCCTGGAAGGCCTGGCCGGTCCAGGCGATCGCATAGCCCTGCGGAAGCGTCTGGGCGGCGACCTGCTCGACTGCGCGGATCGCGTCGCCCGAGCTCACGCCGGGTCTGCCGCCGCCCAGCACCTTGGCGGCGACGAAACCGTTGAAGCGTTCGAGCTGCTCCGCCCCGACCACCTGCTCGACCTGGATCAGCGCCTTCAGCGGGATCATCTCGCCGGCCGAGGAGCGGACGTACACCTCGCCGAGATCCTCCGGGCGGGATCGATACGGGGCATCGGCCTGCACCTGCACGCGATAGGTGCGGCCGAAGCGGTTGAAGTCGTTCACGTACAGCGCACCCATCGTGCTCTGCAGCGCGTCGTAGACATCCTGGACCGGCACGCCGAGCGCGAGCGCCTTGTCACGATCGACATCGACCTGCAGCTGCGGCACGGTCGGGCGGAAGAAGCTGTTGATGCCCTGCAACTGCGGATGGCGCGCAAGCGCTGCGGTGAAGTCCTGCAGCACCAGCGCGAGCCGCTTGGGATCGGCGTCGGTGCGCCCCTGCACGTAGACCTCGAAGCCGCCGGCGGTGCCCAGGCCGCGGATCGCCGGAGGGTTGAAGGCGAGCGCCATTCCGTCGCTCAGCGCCATGCCGCGCCGGAAGATCTCGCCGGCGAGTTCGGGAGCGCTCTGGGTGCGCTCGTCCCAGGGCTTGAGCGGCACGAAGATCGTGGCCGCGTTGGTCTTGTTGCCCCCGCCGATCAGGTCGAAGCCGTTGACCACGAACATGTGCTCGATCGCCGGATGCTCGGCGAACATCTCGCGCAACTGCGCACCGCTGCGTCCGGTGCGCTCGAGCGTCGCTCCGTCGGGCAGCATGACCGCACCGAGCACGTAGCCCTGGTCCTCGGGTGGCACGAAGCTGCCCGGCACCCGCATGAACAGCCAGGCGCCCAGTCCGATGACGCCGAGGAAGACCAGCGCCGAGAGCAGCCGGCGGCGCAGTGCAAGCCCCACCCCGCCCAGGAAGCCCCGGGTGATCGCGTCGAAGCCCCGATTGAAGGGCGCGAACAGCCGCGAGCCATGGTCGGCGGTGCGCAGCATCAGCGCGCACAGCGCAGGCGTCAGCGTGAGCGCGACGAAACCGGAGAGCGCGACCGCGATCGCCACGGTGACCGCGAACTGCTTGTAGAGCTGCCCTGCGATGCCCCCGAGGAAGGCGACCGGCACGAACACCGCGCACAGCACCAGCACGATCGCGACGATCGCACCGGAGACCTCGCGCATCGCCTCGATCGCAGCCTCGCGCGCACCCATGCGATTCTCGCGCATCAGGCGCTCGACGTTCTCGAGCACCACGATCGCGTCGTCGACCACGATGCCGATCGCGAGCACCATCGCAAAGAGCGTCAGCGTGTTGATCGAGAAGCCGAACAGCCACAGCCCCGCGAAGGTGCCGATCAGCGACACCGGCACCGCGATCATCGGGATCAGCGTCGCCCGCCAGGTCTGCAGGAAGAGGAAGACCACCGCGACCACCAGCAGCGCGGCCTCGAAGATCGTCTTGGTGACCTCGTGGATCGACGACTGCACGAACCGGGTGGTGTCGAAGGGAATGAGGTAGTCGAGCCCCTCGGGGAAGCGCGTCTCGAGCTCTTCCATCTTCGCGCGCACCGCATCGGCGACGTCGAGCGCGTTGGCGCCGGACTGCAGGAACACCGCGGTCCCGATCGTCGGCTTTCCGTCCAGCGTGTTGAACGCGTCGTAGCTCTGCGCACCGAGCTCGATGCGCGCCACGTCCTTCAGCTGGAGCACCCCTGCGGTGCCACCGGCGCGCACCGCGATCCTGCCGAACTCCTCGGGACTCACCAGCCGTCCCTTGGTGGTGACCGTGTAGACCAGCGCCTGCCCGGGCAACGCGGGCTCGGCGCCGATCTTGCCCGCTGCGTACTGGGCGTTCTGCGCGCGGATCGCTGCGGCGACGTCGGTGGGCGTCACGCCCAGTTGCGCCATCCGGTCCGGCCGCAGCCAGACGCGCATCGAGTAGTCGCGCGCGCCGAAGATCGTCACGTCGGCCACCCCCGGCAGCCGCTTGAGCTCGTCGACCATGTTCAGCGACGAGTAGTTCGACAGGAAGAGCGTGTCGTGGCGGCCGTCGGGCGAGCTCAGCGCCACGACGAGCAGGATGTCGTTGGAGCGCTTCTGCACGATGACGCCGTTGCGTCGCACTTCGTCGGGCAGCCGGGGCAGCGCCATCTGCACCCGGTTGTTCACGTTGAAGGTCGCCTGGTCGACGTCGGTGCCCACCTCGAAGGTCACCGTGATGCTCGTTGCGCCGCTGGAGGACGAGCTCGAATTGAAGTAGAGCAGCCCTTCCACCCCCGAGAGCTGCTCCTCGATCGGCGCGGCGACGGTCCTGGCGAGCGTCTCCGCGCTGGCGCCCGGGTAGGTCGCGCTGATCATGACCGTGGGCGGGGCGATCTGCGGGTACTGTGCGACCGGCAGCCCGAACGCCGCCACGATCCCGGCGATCACGATGACGATCGACAGGACCGCAGCGAAGATCGGCCGGTCGATGAAGAACCTGGACATGCGGGCCTCGCCTGGCTATTGCTTCGGCGCGGCGGTGGCCGTGGCAGGCTGGCCGGACTGGCCGGCGGGCGCGCCTGCACCGCCTGCGGCAGCGGCCGGTCTGGGCTGGACCGGTGCGCCTGGCCGCAGCTTCATCAGGTTGTCGACGATCACCCGGTCGCCGGCCCCCAGCCCCTTGCCGACGACCCAGTCGGCGCCAGCCCACCCGGCGGTCTGGACCGGGCGCGGCGCTGCCTTGCCCTCGGCGTCGATGGTCCAGACGAACTGGCCCTGGTCGCCGCGCAGCACCGCGGACTGCGGAACCCGCACACCCTGCTGCGTTCCCGCCTCGACCCGGGCGCGAACGAACTGCCCGGGCAGCAGCGCGAGCGAGGGGTTGGCGAATTCCGCCCTGAGCTGAACCGTTCCCATCCGGGCGTCGACGGTGCTGCCCGCGAAGTTCAGCCGGCCAGGCTGGGGCACCGCGGTGCCGTCGGCAAGCACCAGCCTGACCGCGCCCGGCGTGCCTGCGCCGCGCAGCATCGCGTACTCGGGTTCGGACAGCGAGAAGCGCACCCACAGCGGGTCGGTGCGCACCAGCGTGGTCAGCAGGCTGCTGTCGGTGCCCACGCTCACCAGGCTGCCCTCGGAGCGCAGCGTGCGCCCTGCGATTCCCGCGATCGGCGCCTTGACCTCGGTGTAGGAGAGATTCAGCTCGGCCTCGCGCACCTTCGCCTGCGCCACCAGGACCGCGGCGCGCGTCTGCGCCAGGGTCGCGGCCGCGTCGTCGTACTCGCGCTGGCTGATGGCGCGCTCGTCGACCAGCTGGCGCAGCCGCCCCGCTTCGAGCTGGGCACGCTCCAGGCGGGCGCGCTCCTGCTCCAGGCCTGCTCGCGCCTGTGCGAGCGCGATCTCGAACGGAGCCCGGTCGATCCGGTACAGCAGCGCACCGGCGCGCACCGGTTCGCCCTCGCGGAAGAGCTGCTTCTCGAGAATCCCGGTGACGCGGGCGCGGACCTCGACTTCACGCGAACCTTCCGCACGACCCACGGCCTCGAGCGTCACCGGAACGCGCTGCGGCGTGGCCTCGAGCACCGTGACCGTAAGCGCCTGCGGCGCGCCGGCAGCCTGCGGCCCGGGCGCTGCACCCTTGTCCGCACCCCCGCAGGCACTCACCAGCAGGGCGGCCAGCGCTGCAGCGAGGGCACCCGGGCGCCGGTGGCTCGGGCGCCGGAAGGAAGATGCGTCGGCCATGGCCTGCGGAAAGGGGCGAGGTTCGCTCATCGTTCTGGCAGCACTCGGCGGCAGTGGGTGCGAAGCGGCGCAGTATTACACGGCGTGCCACCGGCCCGCAGAGGTGTGCGTACCGAACCATCGAGAACCGTTCGACCGCCTTGCGAACCGGAACGCGCAGGCCAAGGCCGCGGCCGCCCCGCCCCGGTGTGCCGCTGCCGTGCCCGCTGCCCGGGCAGCGGGCACGGGCTTCAGAAGTGCGGCTTGACCTTCGCGGCCTGGTAGCGAGCGATCCCGTCGAGCAGTTCGCGTTCGGCTTCATCCGGGCCCTCCCAGCCGATCACCTTGACCCACTTGCCCGCTTCGAGATCCTTGTAGTGCTCGAAGAAGTGGCGGATCTGCTCGAGCCGCTCACGCGCGATGTCCTCGGGCTTCTTCCAGTGCTTGTACCAGGGCAGGATCTTGTCGATCGGAACCGCCAGCACCTTCGCATCGCCGCCCGCCTCGTCCTCCATCTTCAGGACGCCGATCGGCCGGCAGCGCACAACGACCCCGGGTTGCAGCGCCAGCGGCGTGATCACCAGCACATCGACCGGATCGCCGTCGTCCGAAATGGTGTGCGGAACATAGCCGTAGTTGCACGGATAGTGCATCGCGGTCCCGATGAAACGGTCGACGAACAGTGCTCCGGTCTGCTCGTCGACCTCGTACTTGACGGGGTCCGCGTTCATCGGGATCTCGATGATCACGTTGAAGTCGTTCGGGATGTTGCGGCCGGAGTCGACTCGATCGAGATTCATGGCAGTCCTGACGCGTGTTCGTTCGGAAGGGTGCGAATTCTACTGGAGCGGGAGTCGGGCGGTGCGAGCGCGACGGCCGGGCCGCCGGTTGGCAGCGCGCGACCGCTCGGCAGACTGAGGTCCCGAGCCCGCCGCCGCCCGCGCTAGTCTGCGCCTGGATCCGTCCCGACAACGAATGCCAGTCCAACCGCCATCGAACAGAGTGATCCGGCGCCCCGATGACACCCGTCGACGATCGGCGTCGACGTGCTCACGCCTGCTGCGCCTTCCGCTCACGCTCCTGATCGTGAGCCAGGCGCTGATCCTGGTGCTGGCCTGCGCGCTCGCAGGCTGGCCGATGCCGGCGCAGGCCGAAGGTGCCGCACCCGCCGGGGCCGATCAGGTGCAGTGGCTGCGTGACCCCGAGGGAGCGTTGAGCCCCGAGGATGCGATCCGCCTGGCAAGCGAAGGGCGCTTCCGGCCCGCTGCCGACGGGCAGCTGAACTTCGGGGTGACGCGCGACACGATCTGGCTGCGGGTGCCCCTGCGCAACGACACCCCCCACAACGCCGAGCGCCTGCTCGAGATCGACTACCCCTATCTCGACGAGGTCGACTTCCACGTTCCGGCCGATCGCCCCGGGGGGCCGCTGCTGATCCGCACCGGGGACACGCGCCTGTTCGCGGCGCGAGGCTTCGATCATCGCAACTTCGTCCTGCCGGTGTCGCTGGGGCCCGGCGAGACCACCGAGGTCTTCGTGCGGGTGCGCTCGTCGGCCGCCGTGCTCGTGCCCCTGCAGGTGCGCAGCGCCGGCGAGTTCGCCTCGCTGGAGCAGATGCGGCTGCTGCTGATCGGCGCCTACTACGGCGCCGCCCTCGTGATGGTGCTCTACGTGTCGACGCTGCGTCGCGCGCTGCGCGAGCCGGCCTTCCGCGCCTACGTGGCCTTCGTGTTCCTGTTCGCGCTGTTCCACTTCTCCCTCAACGGCTTCGCATACCAGTACCTGTGGCCCTGGTCGCCCCGTCTGAGCAACATCGGCGCCTACCTGTTCCTGTCCCCGGCGGTGGCGGCTGCGACCCAGTTCAGCCGCAGCTTCCTGCGCAGCGAAAAGCGGATGCCGCGGCTGGACCGCCTCGCGCGTGCGCTGGTCTGGATTCTCCTGGGGCTCACGCCTGCCGTGATCCTCGTCGACGCACGCTGGGTCGCCCTGCTCAGCCAGGCGCTCGCCATGATCGCCTGCGCACTGGGGGTGGCGATGGGAATCACCGCCTGGCGCGCGGGCTACCGGCCGGCGCGCTGGTACCTGCTGGCCTTTGCCACGATCATGGTGACCGGCGCCGCGATGGTGATGCGCAACTTCGGCCTGCTGCCCCGAAACCCGCTGACGGCGTACGGCACGCAGATCGGCGCTGCCCTGGAGGTCCTGTTCCTCGGGGTGGCCCTCTCGGAGCGACTGCGCGAAATGGTCAGGGACGCGCTGACCGCCAAGGAGGCCGCGCTCGACGCCGCGATGCAGGCAGGCCAGCAGCTCGAGAGCCGGGTCGCCGAACGCACCGCCGAGCTCGCCGCCGCCAACGAGCGGCTGCGTGCGGAAGTGCGCGAGCGCGAACGCGCCGAGGCACTGCTGCGCAGCAGCGAGGAGCGGCTGCGCCGCCTCGCGCAGCACGACCCGCTCACCGGTGTGGCCAACCGCCACCTGCTCGCCGAGCGCGCTGCGGCGATCGTGGCCAGTGCCCATCGCCAGGGCCAGCGCTTCGGCGTCGTGGCGGTCGACCTGGACGACTTCAAGGGGATCAACGACGCGCACGGTCACGCGATCGGCGACCACCTGCTCGCCGAAGGCGCCCGGCGGATCGCCGCTTCGCTGCGCAGTTCCGACCTTCTGGCTCGTGTCGGCGGCGATGAGTTCGTCGTGCTGCTGCCCGGCGTCGAGAGTCGCGAGCAGCTGCACAGGGTGGTCGCGAAGCTGCGGCGGGTGTTCGCCCAGCCCCTGCAGGTGCCCGGCGGCGTGATCGAGCCGCAGGCAAGTTTCGGCAGCGCACTGTTCCCCGAGGACGGGGGCGACATCGACGCGCTGGTCCGGCACGCCGACCTCGCGATGTACCGCGACAAGGAGTCGCGTCGCGAGCTAGTCGGCCCGCGGTGACCCGGACGGCGCCGCGAGCGGCTGCCCCGGCCCGGGCGCCCGGGCGCGCTGCCCCTGATCCGCGAGCAGCGCGGCGCTGCGATAGTGGGCTGCGGCGGCCGCGTCACGCTCTAGCGCCTCGCACAGTCCGGCCAGCGCCACGTGCGCGGCGACGCTTTCGCGCGCCTGCAGGCTGCGCTCGAGGTACTCCTCGGCCTTGCCCCAGAGCGACTCCACGATGCACAGCCGGCCCAGGGCGAGGAACAGGTCGGCGTCGTCGCCGTGCGCAAGGCGCCAACGCTCGGCACGCTGGATGCGCTCGCGCGCCGGAACACGATCGAGCCCCGTGTACAGCGGCAGCAGCATCGGCGAGTACTCGACGTCCATCGCCGTCTCGATCAGCCTGCGCGCAGCCTCCTGGTCGCCGCTGTCGATCTGCGCAGCGGCGGCCGCCTCGATCGCCTCGGGCAGCGCTCGCTCGGCGCTGCGCAGTGACGACCAGAGCTCGCGCACCGCGGCAGCGTCTCCCGAGTGTCGGGCGAAGAGCGCACGGCAGGCGCGCACCCGCAGCCCGCGCACCGCTGCCGCGGGAAGCGCGTCGCGCTTCTCGAGCTGACGCAGGACCTGCAGCACCCGCGGCCAGTCCTCGGACTGCTCGTACGCGCGCAGCGCGACCCGCAGCGAGTGGATGTGGCGCAGACCCTTGCCGTGCAGGCGCTCGATCGCCGCGATCGCGCGCGCGGGGTCCTGCTCCTCGAGAGCGAGTTCGGCCGCGGTCATCAGGCCCGCGTGCGCGCTGCGCGGATCGACCTCGACGAGTTCCAGCCAGCGGTCGCGGCGCTCGAATTCGCGCATCCGGTGCGCGGCCCGGGCCGCGACCAGCGCTGCCGGGCCTGCGAGGATCTCGTCCTCGCGCGCCGTCTGCGCCAGACGTTCCGCGCGCCCGAAGCGGCCTTCGAACAGGGCGAGCACACCGTCGCGCAGCGCGACGCGCGCCCCCTGGTGCTGGCGGCGCTGGCGGTAGCCGCGCACGCGCGCCGGCAGCGCCAGCGCCTTGGACAGTCCCACCAGCAGCAGGTGAAGCAGCAGGAAGGCCAGGACCAGCACCAGCACCGCGAGGTTCACCGAGAAGTCGACGCGATAGGGAGGCCAGAGGATCGCCACGTTGCCGTGGTTGAAGCGCATCAGCAGGGCCAGCCCGACGGCGGCCGACACGATGAGCAAGAACCAGACCAGCCAGCGCATCGCCCTGCCCTATTGGGTCGAGGTCTCGCGCGCCACCCGCGCCGCGCGCACCGCGGCCAGCGTGTCGCCGAGCGAAGGCAGTTCGACCGACACCGGGCTCGAGCGCAACTGCTCGATCATCGCGAGCTTGTTGACGACCGCGCGGCTGTCCTGGTCGAAGTAGGTGCGCAGCCAGCCGGAAGCGCGCTCCAGGTCCGCGCGGAACACCGGCTCGGCGCGTGCGAGCAGGGCCAGGCGCGCCGAGAGCAGGGCCAGGCGCAGGTTTTCGCGCACGAAGTACTGCTGTTCGGGGGCGAGCAGCAGCGCGTCGGGCCGATCGACGCGGTTCACGCGGAACAGTTGCGAGAGCTCGCCCAGCAGCGCCTCCCAGCCCCTGCGCCCGGTGCTGGCCAGGCCCTCGAGGGAGAAGCCACCGGCCGGCCTGGGCGTGCCCGCGGCCTCGGGCGCGGTTGGCTGGGGGCTGCGCGTCAGCCCTGCGATCAGAGGAAGCGATTCGATTCCCGTGGCGAGGGTGTCGAGCCGCAGCGCCAGCGCGGCGACGTCCACCGCCGGAACCGCCGAGAGCTTGTCGATCTCGTGCGCGATCAGTCGGCGCAGCCCCAGCGCCTCGGGCTGGTTGATCCGCTGCAGCCGTGCATCGGCGTCCTGCAGCGCAACGATCGCGCCGCGCACGTTGCCGCTGACCAGCAGCTGCTGCGAGGCCAGTCCGACCGAGCTTTCGACGTCGGCAAGCGTCGAGGCGACGCTCTGCAGCGACATGTCCTTGTACATGCGCTCGAGCTGCGCCTGCTGGCCAAGCGCCTCGGTCAGCTTGACCTCGAGCACCGCGGAGCGCGCCTGCAGCTCGCGCGAGGCCTCCTGCATCGTCTTCACCTGCAGGTCGAGCTGTTCGACCCGGGCGTCGCTCTGCTGCAGGCGGCGTGCCGCCTCGCGCCCGACCGCATCGAAGCGCTGCCAGAGCAGCCCCGCCGCCGCCGCTGCGCCGAGCGCGACGACCAGCCCCAGCAGCGCCATCAGGCGCGCGCCCGCGGCGCCACGGGGAGCCGGTGGGACAGCCGCGGCGCGGGCAGCCACGTCGGGCGCCGCGGTGGCTTCCGGCTGAGGCACCGCAGGGATCGGAGGTTCGGGTACGGACACCGGTGGTCTCGCGACGGAGGGGATCAGGCGGATTCTATCCCGGCGGCGAGCGCCTGCTCGCCCGGTTCGACCAGCGTCACGGCCCGCCAGCCACACTGCCCGAGCACGGCCAGGATCCGTGGATGGACGGCAAGCGCGGGCTGCTCGTGCGCCCAGCGGGCCAGCCCGCGGGCCGCGAGCAGGGCCTGGCAGTCGAGCACCGCCTGCGCGGTGGTGAAGACGAACACCACTGCCGCGTCTTCCCCCGCCCACTCGCACAGCCGCGCCACGGCCAGCGGATCGGGCGCCGCCTCCTCGCTGCGGTACAGGCGCAGACAGTCGACACGGGCGCCGCGCGCCCTGAGCGTGTCGTGCCAGTCGGTACGCCCGCCCTCGCCGTGCACCACCAGGACGCGCAGCCCTGCGGGCTGGTCGAAGGGCGCGCTTGCGAGCAGCGCCGCTGCGTCGTAGGGCGCGCTGCGCGGCAGCACCAGCCGCACCGCTGGCGGCGCGATTCCACGCTCGGCCAGCGCCTGCGCGCTGCCCGGCCCCACCACCGCAACCCCGACGGTGCGCGGCCAGCGCACCCCGGGTTCGGTCAGTTCGTCGAGCGCGAAACCGATCGCGCCCGGACTCACGAACACCACCCAGTCGTATCCCGCCGCGATGGTGTCGATCAGGGCAGCGGGGTCCGGCGCGTCCTCGCACCTGAGCAGGCGACGCTGGCCGAGCGCAAGAACCTCATGCCCGCGCGCTCCGAGGCGATCGACGAGCCGCGACACCCTCGGCGCCGGCTGCGTCAGGACGACCCGTGTCACTGCGCTTGCAGATAGGCCTGTGCGCCCTGCCCGAGCAGATCCTGCGCGACCTGCTCGCCGAGCCGTGTCGCGCCCTGGGCATCGGGCGACTGCAGCCGCGCCTGCGCCTCCAGCAGATGGGCGCCGTCGACGCTGGCGACGCAGGCTCGCAGATGCAAGGCGCCGTCGGGTCCGGATTCGCAGTAGGCGGCCAGCGGCACGCGGCAACTGCCGCCGAGCACGCGCGAGACCGCCCGCTCGGCGCTCACGTGCAGCCAGGTTTCGTGATCGGACAGCGGAGCAAGCCAGCGCAGCAGTTCGGGGCGACCGGAGCGCACCTCGATTCCCAGCGCACCCTGGCCGGCGGCCGGCAGGCACACCGACGGCGCCAGCAGCCCGCGGATCCGTTCGACCAGCCCCAGGCGCTCGAGCCCGGCCGCTGCCAGCACGATCGCGTCGTACTCGCCGCGGTCGAGCTTGGCGAGCCGGGTGTCGAGGTTGCCCCGCAGGGGGCGGACCTGCAGGCGCGGATGCCGGCGCCGGATCTGTGCTGCCCGCCGCAGGCTCGAGGTGCCGAGCACTGCGCCCTCGGGCAGTTCCTCGAGCGACGCATACCGGGGGCTGACGAAGGCGTCGCGCGGGTCCTCCCGGCGCAGCACCGCGGCCAGCGCGAAGCCCTCGGGAAGCTCCATGGGAACGTCCTTGAGCGAGTGCACTGCCAGATCGGCGCGCCCGTCGAGCAGCGCGACCTCGAGCTCCTTCGTGAACAGCCCCTTGCCGCCGATCTCGTTGAGCGCGCGGTCGAGGATGCGGTCGCCCTCCGTGGTCATGCCGAGGATCTCGACCTCGCAGCCGGGGTGAAGATCGCGCAGACGCTGCTGCACGTGGCGGGCCTGCCACATCGCGAGGCGGCTCTCGCGCGACGCGATCACCAGGCGTTTCGGGCCCTCGGGCGCGGCGGCGCGCGGCGTGGAATCGGAACTCAGCGCAGGTACCTCTGGAAGGAAGGCGTCACCCGGGCGCGGACGCGGCTCAGGCGACGAGGTTCTTGACGGTGGACCACTGGCGCCGGCTGACCGGCAGGCGCTCGGCGACATCGCGCAGCACCACCTGCCAGTAGGGATCGCCGGCCTCGTCCTCGCCAGTGGGCGTGACGCGCTCGAAGCCCGCGATCGAGGGCCGCGCAACCAGCGCATTGCGGTGGATGCGCACGAAGCGGTCGGCGAATTCCTCCTCGAGGGAAGTCAGCGCCTCCTCGATCAGGTACTCGCGCTCGCGGGTGCGCACCGTGATGTACTTGAGCTCGGCCTTCAGGTAGACCACCTGCTCCAGCGGCACCAGGATCACTCGCCCGCGCTCGTGCACCGAAAGGTGGCGCCGGCGTGTGTTGGTGGCCTTGGCCAGCTCGTCGATCGCACCGATCTGGTCGGCCGGCAGGCGCGTCATCGCGCGCCTGAGGGCCTCGAGGAGACGCTGCGCCCGCACCGGCTTGAGCAGGTAGTCGATCGCCCGGACCTCGAAGGCATCGACCGCGAACTCGTCGAACGCGGTGATGAAGATCACCAGCGGCATCGGCCGCGGCGTCTCGCCTGAAGCCGCGCGCGCGGAGATGTGCCGCGCCAGCTCGATGCCGGTCATTCCGGGCATCTGCACGTCGAGCAGGACGATCTGAGGGTGCGCGGCCTCGATCTGCGACAGGGCTTCGGGCGCGTTGGCGGCCTCGCCCACGATGCGGTGCGGCAGCTCGGGAGCGAGATCGGCAAGCAGTTCGCGCACGCGCATGCGTGCGACCGGCTCGTCGTCAACGATAAGGATTGAAATGGCGTCGGACATCGCGACGTCGCCTTTCCTTGCGATAGGGGAATTCGAGCAGAAGCCGGAACTGGCCATCCTCGGTGACGGTCTTCAGTTCGGCTTCCATATCGTACAGCAGCATCAGGCGCTCCCTGACGTTGGACAGCGCCATCTGGTTGCCTGCGCGCACCGGGGCGCCCTCGCCGGCAGGATTGAGGATCTCCACGCGCACCCGGTCGCCGGGCCGCGTGATCGAGATCACGATCTCGCCCGGGCTCTCGAGCGGTTCGATGCCGTGATGCACCGCGTTCTCCACCAGCGGCTGCAGCAGCAGCGAAGGCAGCAGGGCGTCGCCGGGCATCTGCTCGACCTGCCAGCGAACCTCCAGCCGGTCGCCCAGGCGAAGCTGCTCGATCGCCAGATACTGCTGGCAGGTCACCACCTCCTCGTCCAGCGGCACGAGCTCGCGGGTGTCGCGCATGAACACGCGGAACAGGTCGGCCAGGTTCTCGAGCGTGTACTCCGCGCGACGCGGGTCGCCGCGCATCAGCCCAAGCACCGTGTTCAGGCTGTTGAAGAGGAAGTGCGGCCGGATGCGCGCCTGCAGCGCCTGCAGGCGCGCCTCGGAGAGCGAGGGCGAGAAGGACAGTGCGCGCAGGCGGAAGTACTCGATGGCCAGCGCAGCGAGCGCCGCCGCCGCGAGGCCGCGCGCCCCCACCCAGAGCGCCAGTTCGAGCGGCCCGATCGACGGGATCAGCGAGGGTGCCGCTGCCAGCGAGACCAGCATCGTCGCGGCGGCCGGCACGCCAATGCCCGCGCCCCACTGCAGCGTGCGCGAGCGCCCGTTGACGTGGCGCCGCAGCGCACACAGGGCAACCAGCGCCAGCACCGCTGCCGGCTCGAGCACCATTGCCATCTCGACGAGCCGATCGGTGAAGCCGGCCGACGAGCTGGTGGTCGCCAGCACCAGCAGCAGCCCGGCGGCGTTCAGCGGCACCAGGACACGCAGAGCGATCCCCATGTTGCAGCAATCGGGGAGCACCGGCGCCTGCGCACCATCGCTCACGCGGCGCGAGGGAGCGCCCTGCGTCGCGGAGGCTGGACTTCGGGGAGCCTGGCCCGGGACGGGCGATGTCGGTGCGGACGGGGACGCGGGCGGCCGCGGTGCGTCGGCAGCGACCGCGGACGGCACTTCGATGGGCTGGCCGGCCGGCTGGGTGTCCCTCATCTTCCTCGTACGGGCTGGTCTCGGCCGACACGGTGCCGCACGCACCATGCCGGACAGCGGACCGGCCCTTATAATCCGACCGATTATGACAGATCAATTCGCGAAGAAGGCGCAGGCCTGGTCGGCCCGGTTCTCCGAACCGGTGTCGGAGCTGGTCAAGCGCTACACGGCATCGGTCGACTTCGACAAGCGGCTCGCGCTGCACGACATCGAGGGTTCGCTGGCGCATGCCGACATGCTGCACTCGGTGGGTATCCTGTCCGATGCGGACCTCAGCGCGATCGGCGCAGGCATGGCGCGCATCCGGGGCGAGATCGAGCGCAACGAGTTCCGCTGGTCGCTCGATCTCGAGGACGTGCACCTGAACATCGAGAAGCGGCTGACCGACCTCGCCGGCGACGCCGGCAAGCGCCTGCACACCGCGCGCTCGCGCAACGACCAGGTCGCCACCGACATCCGGCTGTGGCTGCGCGCCACGATCGACGAGATCACGGTCGCGCTCGAACTGCTGCAGCGGGCGCTGGTCGACCTGGCCGAACGCCATGCCGAGACGATCATGCCGGGCTTCACCCACCTGCAGGTGGCCCAGCCGGTCACCTTCGGACACCACCTGCTCGCCTACGTCGAGATGTTCGCGCGCGACGCCGAACGCATGCGCGACTGCCGCAGGCGCGTCAACCGGCTGCCGCTGGGCGCCGCCGCGCTGGCAGGAACCAGCTACCCGATCGACCGCGAGCGGGTGGCGCGCACCCTCGGCTTCGAAGGCATCTGCGAAAACTCGCTGGACGCGGTGTCCGACCGCGACTTCGCCATCGAGTTCTGCGCCGCCGCCGCGCTGGTGATGACGCACATCTCGCGGCTCTCCGAGGAGCTCATCCTGTGGATGTCGCCGCGGGTCGGTTTCATCGACCTCGCCGACCGTTTCTGCACCGGCTCGTCGATCATGCCCCAGAAGAAGAACCCGGACGTGCCCGAACTCGCACGCGGCAAGACGGGACGGGTCAACGGTCATCTGGTCGCGCTGCTCACGCTGATGAAGGGGCAGCCGCTGGCCTACAACAAGGACAACCAGGAGGACAAGGAGCCGCTGTTCGACACCGCGGACACCCTCCTGGAAACCCTGCGCATCTTCGCCGACATGGCCGGCGGGATCACGGTACGTGCCGACCGCATGCGTCAGGCCGCGGCCGAAGGCTTCTCCACGGCCACCGACCTGGCGGACTACCTGGTGCGCAAGGGGCTGCCGTTTCGCGACGCGCACGAGGCGGTCGCCCGTGCGGTGCGCGTGGCCGCCGGCCGCGGGGTCGACCTGGCCGATCTCACCCTGGACGAACTGCGCGCCTTCTCCCCGCTGGTCGAGGCCGACGTCGCCCAGGTGCTCACGCTCGAAGGGTCGGTGCAGGCGCGCAAGCATCCGGGCGGGACTGCGCCCGCGCAGGTGCGCGCCGCGGTGACCCGACACCGCGCGCGGCTGGACGCAAACGCTTGAAACCTCGAACACCCTCCTCCCGGCCCGACCGGTCCGCCCGCCCGGGGTGGCGATTGCGATGACCGACGTGCTGATCCTGCTCGGGCTGATCGTCCTCAACGGCCTGTTCGCGATGTCCGAGATCGCCCTGGTCACGGCGCGCAAGGCCCGGCTCCAGAAGCTGGTCGACGAAGGCGATGCGGCAGCCGCTGCGGCGCTGGCGCTGGGCGAGGACCCGAACCGCTTCCTGTCCACCATCCAGATCGGCATCACCTCGATCGGCATCCTCAACGGGATCGTCGGCCAGGCAGCGCTCGCCGACCCCTTCGGCGACTGGCTCGAGACGCTGGGGGCGAGCGAGCCGTGGTCCGACTACGCTGCCACCGGGCTGGTGGTCGTCGTGGTCACCTACGTGTCGATCGTGGTCGGCGAGCTGGTGCCCAAGCGCCTCGGTCAGTTCAATCCGGAAGCGATCGCGCGGGTGGTCGCACGCCCGATGGCCTGGCTGGCGGCCGCAACCCGGCCCTTCGTGCGGCTGCTGTCGGTGTCGACCGAGCTCGCGCTCAAGGTGCTCGGGGCCAATCGCGCGACCGGGCCGTCGGTCACCGAGGAGGAGATCCACGCGCTGCTCGCCGAGGGCTCGCAGAGCGGAGTGATCGAGCAGAGCGAGCACGCGATGGTGCGCAACGTCTTCCGGCTCGACGACCGCCAGATCTCCTCGCTGATGGTGCCCCGCCCCGACATCGTCTGGCTGGACGTCGCCGACCCGATCGAGGAGAACCTCGGCAAGGTCGCAGGCACGGTGCACTCGCGCTTCCCGGTCTGTCGCGAGGGGCTGCACGACGTGCTCGGCTTCATCCACACCAAGCAGCTGCTGGCGCGCTCGCTCACCGGCAAGCCCTTCGACCTGACCGCCGACCTGCAGCCGGCGCTGTTCGTTCCTGAAACGCTCAGCGGCATGGAACTGCTGGAGAACTTCCGCAGCTCCGACGCGCACATCGCGCTGGTGGTCGACGAGTTCGGCGAGATCCAGGGACTGATCACGCTCCAGGATCTCCTGGAGGCGATCACCGGCGAGTTCGGCGAGCCGGACGAAGAGACGAGCTGGGCGGTGCAGCGTGAGGACGGCTCCTGGCTGCTCGACGGGCTGATCCCGATCCCGGAGCTCAAGGACCGTCTCGGCCTGCGCACCGTCCCCGAGGAGGAGCGCGCACGCTACCAGGCACTCAGCGGCATGCTGATGCTGATGCTCGGGCGCATGCCGCAGATCGGTGACGTCGTGGTCTGGGAGAACTGGCGATTCGAGATCGTCGACATGGACGGCAAGCGGATCGACCGGGTGCTCGCCAGCGAGGTCCCGCTGGCCGACGCCGACGCGCAGGAGGGCCCGGCGCCCTGAAGCGCGCCGCCCCCCCGGCCATCGGCGCGCAGGTGCGCGCCAGTTGGCGCTCTAGGTGTTCTCACCTATGCGCGGAGCGACGCTGCGGCAGCGCGTCCTCTTACAATGCGCAGCGTGCCGGAAGCGGCCGTCGGCGCCCCCCCGGGCGCCTGACTGCGCCGAAATCGAAGAACGACGCCGTCCGGGACCCGGCCCCGGATCAGGAACCGGGCTGGTTCACCAGCCACCAGGGACAGAGCCGATGCACGCCTTGATGAGATTCTCCCGAGCAGTCGACTGGCTCAACGCCCAGGTTGGCCGGTTCGTGATCTGGCTGATCTTCGCCGCCACCGCGATCAGCGCGATCAACGCGGTCGTGCGCAAGACGTTCGACATGAGCTCGAACGCCTACCTGGAAGCGCAGTGGTACCTGTTCGCATGGTCCTTCCTGGTCGCTGCCGGGTTCACGCTGCTGCATCGCGAGCACGTGCGCATCGACGTGCTCAACAGCCGGCTCCCGAAGACCTTGCGGGTGTGGATCGACATCCTCGGCTACCTGCTGTTCCTGACCCCGGTGTGCCTGATGGTGCTGTACTTCTCGGTCCCGCAGGTCATCGACAAGTTCGCCTCGGGCGAGATGTCCGGCAATCCGGGCGGCCTGATCCGCTGGCCCGTGTGGCTCGCCCTGCCCATCGGATTCACGCTGCTGCTGCTGCAGGGCTGGTCCGAACTGATCAAGTGCTTCGCCTTCCTGCGGGGGCTGGGGCCGGATCCGACCGAGAAGGGCGGCGCAAAGAGCAGCGAGCAGGAACTGATCGAGGCATTGCGCCAGAGCGGCGCCAACCGTGAAGGCGGGGCTGCTGCGCCTGCCCGGGCCCACTGAACGCGAAGCCGCCGAGTCATGGAATTCATCAGCTCCAACTACGCGCCCGTGATGTTCGGCGGGCTCATCCTGTTCCTGATCCTGGGTTTCCCGGTTGCGTTCAGCCTGGGCGCCGCGGGACTGTTCTTCGGGCTGCTGGGCGTCTGGCTCGAGCTCTTCCCGTCGTCGATCCTGGCGGTGCTGCCGCTGCGGCTGATGGGCATCATGGCCAACGAGACGCTGCTGGCGGTTCCCTTCTTCACCCTGATGGGCCTGATCCTCGAGCGCAGCGGCATGGCCGAGGACCTCCTCGACTCGGTCGGGCAGGTGTTCGGCCCGATGCGCGGCGGCCTGGCGCTGGCAGTGATCCTGGTCGGCGCCATGCTCGCCGCCACCACCGGCGTGGTCGCGGCCTCGGTGATCTCGATGGGCCTGATCTCGATGCCGATCATGCTGCGCTACGGGTACAGCCGCAGCCTGACCAGCGGAACGATCGCAGCCTCGGGAACCCTGGCCCAGATCATCCCGCCGTCGCTGGTGCTGATCGTCCTGGCCGACCAGATGGGCAAGAGCGTCGGCGAGATGTACAAGGGCGCCTTCATCCCAGGCTTCGCGCTGATGGGCATGTACATCCTGTGGGTGGTCGCGCTCGCGATCTTCAGGCCGAGCTCGGTCCCGGCGCTGCCACCGGAGGCGCGCACCTTCCGCGAGCCCAACGGCAGCCATGGCTACCCCTCGCTCACGGTGCTCGCCGTGCTGTCCACCGCGGTCGCGGTGTTCCTCGGACAGCACATGGAGGCGGTGCACACCTGGTGGCTGGGCGAGCCGGTCGATTTCGTCGCCACCGACGAGAAGATCGTCGTGGCGATGTGCGGCGGGGTCTTCGTCGCCTGGCTGATCGCGGCCGTCAACAGGGTCACCCATCTCGGCCTGCTGTCGAAACTGGCCGAGCGCGTGACCTTCGTGCTGATCCCGCCGCTGCTGCTGATCTTCCTGGTGCTGGGGACGATCTTCCTCGGTGTGGCCACTCCCACCGAAGGCGGCGCGATGGGCGCGATGGGCGCCCTGGTGATGGCGGTGATGCGCCGGCGCCTGAGCTGGAAGCTGCTGGTGCAGGCGCTGGAGTCGACCACGCGCCTGGCCTCGTTCGTGATGTTCATCCTGATCGGCGCAACGATCTTCAGCATGGTGTTCCAGGCCGCCGACGGCCCGGTGTGGGTCGAGCACCTGCTGGCCAAGCTGCCCGGAGGCGAGCTCGGCTTCCTGATCTTCGTGAACGTCATGGTCTTCGTGCTGGCGTTCTTCCTCGACTTCTTCGAGCTCTCCTTCATCGTGGTGCCGGTGCTCGCACCGATCGCCGACAAGATGGGGATCGACCTGATCTGGTTCGGCGTCCTGCTCGCAGTGAACATGCAGACCTCCTTCCTGCACCCGCCCTTCGGCTTCGCGCTCTTCTACCTGCGCTCGGTCGCGCCCGAGAAGCCCTATGTCGACCCGGTCACCGGCAGGACCATGGATCCGGTGACCACGATGCAGATCTACAAGGGGGCGATCCCCTTCCTGTTCATGCAGCTGCTGATGGTGGCGATCCTGATCGCCTTCCCGGCCATGGTGACCGGCAATCTCGACAAGAAGTCCGGTGTCGACGCAGAGGCGGTGGGGACCAAATTGCTGCAGCAGATCGAGAATTCCTCGGGCTTCGGCGACGACTCGGGATGGGGTGCGGACTCCGAAGAGGAGAACGGCGACGGCCAGGACCAGGCCGATGCTCCGCAGCGCGCAGACCCTGCGGCCCCCTCGCCGGCGCAGGGTGATGGCGCAGGAGGTCCGGCGACTCCGGGCGCGGATGGCTCTGACGGGGGCTCGCGGCCCTCGGGCGACAAGCCCTGACCGCGCAGCAGCGACGCTGGAGGGGCAGGTAGCCGCGCCTGGCTCGGCGGGGACGCTTCTTCGACGGGACGGGTCCGGCCTGCGCCCGGCAGGCCCGCTCCAGGGCGCGGACACGCGCGGCGCCCAAACGGAAACCGCGGCCGGGAGGCCGCGGTTTCCTTCCGGCAGCGGGCGCTCGCGGCGCCCGCGTGCCCGCTCAGATCTTCAGCGAAGACATCATCTGCGTGAACTGGAGTTCCGAGACGCGGTTCCAGAGGATCTGGTCACGCTGGAAGGCGCGCATGTCGTCGTAGATCTTCTTGAAGTCGGCCGACTTGGCGCGGTGCTCCTCGTAGACCTCGTTTGCCGCCTTGAAGCCGGCCTCGACCACGCTCTTGGGAAAGGGCTTGAACTGGATGCCGCTGGCCAGGATGCGCTTGAGCGCGGGCGGGTTCAGCGCCAGGTACTTGGTCGTGCCGTCGTTGTAGGCCACTGCGGAGGCCGCGCGCACGATCGCCTGGTTCTCCGGCGAAAGCTTGGCGAAGGCCTTCTTGTTCACGAAGAACTCGAGGTCCGCCCCGCCTTCCCACCACGCGTTGTAATAGTAGAACTTGGTGACCTTGTTGTAGCCGAGCCGCTCGTCGTCGTAGGGGCCGACGAACTCGGCAGCGTCGAGCGTGCCCTTCTCGAGGGCCTGGTAGACCTCGCCGCCGGGCATGTTCTGCGCGACCACGCCCAGCTTGGCCATCGACTCGCCGAACACGCCGCCGCCCAGGCGCATCTTCAGCCCCTTGAGGTCCGCGGGCGACTTGATCTCCTTGCGGAACCAGCCCCCCATCTGGCTGCCGGTGTTGAGCGCACTCAGGGTGAAGAAGTTGTACTTCGAGAACACCTCGTCGAGCAGCTTGCGCCCGTTGCCCTGCTCCTTCCAGGCGAGGTTCTGGTTGGCGGTCAGCCCGAAAGGCACCGCGCAGCTGAACGCGAACACCGGATCCTTGCCAGTGTAGTAGTAGGCCGCGGTCTCACCCATCTCGATGGTGTCGTCGGCAAGGGCGTCGACGATGCCGAAAGGCGGGATCAGCTCGCCGCCAGCGTGCACCGATACCTCGAACTTGCCGCCGGACAGCGCCTTGACGGTCTCGGAGAACTTCACCGCGCAGCCGTGCAGGGTCTCGAGCGCCTTCGGGAAGCTCGTGGCAAGGCGCCAGCGCACGGCCGCCTGCGCGTGCACCGCGGGGGCGACACCGGCGGCGAGGATGCCAGCCATGCCGGCGTTCTTGATCAGGGAACGACGATCCATCGTGGGATGCTCCATTTCAGATTGGTCATGGGCCGCCAGCGCATGGCCGGCACGCTCGAATCGATGCCCCGCGGGCGGGACATGGGGCGAGTGTAAACGCCTTCCGGCTCCGATCGGCACGACAATGCCCGCTCTCGGGGCAATCCCGGGCACCAGCCGTCCACCCGGCAGCGCGGCTCGCGGCGCGGCTCAGCGCGGCTTGCGCGGCGGCATGAGGTCGGTGCACACGCCTTCGAACACCTCGGCTGCCATCCCGATCGATTCGCCCAGCGTCGGGTGCGGATGGATCGTCCCGCCGATGTCGGCGGCGTCCGCGCCCATCTCGATCGCGAGCGCGATCTCGCCGATCATGTCGCCCGCGTTCGTGCCGACGATCGCGCCACCGACCACGCGACCGGACTGCTCGTCGAAGAGCAGCCTGGTGAAGCCTTCGTCGCGCCCGTTGGCGATCGCGCGACCCGAGGCGTTCCACGGGAACACCGCCCGGCCCACTTTGGCGCCCTGCCGCGCGGCCTCCTCCTCGGTGAGCCCCACCCAGGCGATCTCGGGATCGGTATAGGCCACCGAAGGGATCACCCGCGCATCGAACCAGCGCTTGTGGCCGGCGGCCGCCTCGGCAGCGACGTGCCCCTGGTGCACCGCCTTGTGCGCAAGCATCGGCTGGCCGGTGAGGTCGCCGATCGCGAACAGGTGCGGCACGTTGGTGCGCATCTGGCCGTCGACCGGAATGAAGCCGTGCGCATCGACCTCGACCCCCGCGCTGGCCGCACCGATCTTCGCACCGTTGGGGCTGCGCCCCACCGCCGAGAGCACCAGGTCGTAGAGCTGGGGCTCGGCCGGTGCGCTCGCACCCTCGAACCAGACCCGGATGCCATCGGGCTCGGCGCTCGCGCGCACCGTCTTCGTGCCCAGCATGATCCGGTCGAAGCGGGCCGCGTTGTGCTTCTGCCAGACCCGCACCAGATCGCGATCGGCGCCGGGAATCAGGCCATCGGCCATCTCGACCACGTCCAGTCGCGCGCCCAGCGTCGAGTAGACGGTCCCCATTTCCAGCCCGATGATTCCGCCGCCGATCACCAGCATCCGCGCCGGACGCGCGGGCAAGGCCAGCGCGCCGGTGGAATCGACCACGCGCGAATCCTCCGGCAGGAAGGGCAGGCGCGTCGCCTGGCTGCCGGAGGCGAGGATCGCCTGCGCGAAGCGGATCACCTGCCGCTGGCCGGTGCGCTCCTGGCCGCTGCCCGCGGTCAGTTCGACGGACAGGTGATGCGGATCGAGGAAGCTGCCGCAGCCGCGCACCACTTCCACCTTGCGCGCCTTCGCCATCGAAGCGAGCCCGCCAGTCAGCCGCGACACCACCTTGTCCTTCCATCCGCGCAGCGCGTCGAGGTCGATCTCGGGCGGGCCGAAGCGCACGCCGTGTGCGGCGAGCGCACGCGCACCGTCGATCACCGCGGCGGTGTGCAGCAGCGCCTTCGACGGAATGCAGCCGACGTTCAGGCACACGCCGCCGAGCACCGGGTAGCGCTCGACCAGCACGGTGCGCATGCCCAGGTCCGCCGCGCGGAAGGCAGCCGAGTAGCCTCCCGGACCGCCACCGAGCACCAGCAGTTCGCAGTCGAGGTGGACCGGGCCGGCATACGCCGCGGCTGCCCTCCCCGCCTGCTGCGCAAGGCCGGCTGCAGCGTCCGGCGCAGCACCTGGAGCGGCGGCCCCTGCAGGCCTCTCGCCGGAAGCGGCGCCAGGCGCCGACGCCGACGGCGCTGCCGCAGCCTCCGCGACAGCGCGCGGCGGATTCCCGCTGGCGATCAGGCCTGGCACGGACGAGGGAGATGGGGGGGCCGATGGCGCCGCGCCCCCGGTCTCGACAGGCTCGAGTAGCACCACCACCCTGCCCTCGGACACCTTGTCGCCCAGCGCCACCTTCAGTTCGCGCACCACGCCTGCCGCGGAGCTCGGGATCTCCATCGACGCCTTGTCGGACTCCACGGTCACCAGCGACTGGTCGACCGCGATCCGGTCGCCCGGCCTGATCAGCAGCTCGATCACCTCGACGTCATGGAAGTCGCCGATGTCGGGCACTTTCACTTCGATCAGCTGGCTCATCGGGTCGCCTCTGGAGTCGGCAGCGCGCCGCAGGTCGGTGGAAGTCGACAGGACTGGCGCGACCCGCTGGCAGGTCCGCGCCAGCCCAGGTTCAGAGCAGCGCGCGGCGGAAGTCCGCCAGCAGTGCCGCAAGGAAGGCGTTGAAACGCGCGGCCGCCGCGCCGTCGATCACCCGGTGATCGTAGGACAGCGACAGTGGCAGCATCAGCCGCGGAGCGAATCCCTCGCCATCCCAGACCGGGCGCATCGCGCTGCGGCTGACCCCGAGGATCGCCACCTCGGGCGCGTTCACGATCGGCGTGAAACCCGTGCCGCCGATTCCGCCGAGGCTGGAGATCGAGAAGGTGCCGCCCTGCATGTCGGCAGGCGAAAGCTTGCCCTCGCGCGCCTTCGCCGCCAGTTCAGCAGTCTCGCGCGCGATCTGCAGCACGCCCTTGGCCTGCGCGTCGCGCAGCACCGGCACCACCAGCCCGGCCGGGGTGTCGGCCGCGAAGCCGATGTTCCAGTAGCGCCGCAGCACCAGCGTGTCGCCATCGAGCGAGGCGTTGAACTCGGGGAAGCGCTGCAGCGCGGTCACGCAGGCCTTGATCAGGAATGCGAGCATCGTCAGCTTCACCCCCGCCTTGCCCTGCTCCTCGTTGACCCTGACGCGCAAGGCCTCGAGCTCGGTGATGTCCGCCTCGTCGTGGTTGGTGACGTGCGGGATCATCACCCAGTTGCGGTGCAGGTTGCCCGCCGAGAGCTTGCGGATCCGCGACAGCGGCTGGCGCTCGATCGGTCCGAACTTCTCGAAATCCACCTTCGGCCAGGCGGCCAGGCCGAGCGTGCCGAAGCCGGCCGCTGGCGCCTCGGATGCGGCTTCGGCGCGCGCGATCGTCGCCTTCGCCCAGTTGCGCACGTCGTCGTGCGTGATGCGCTGCCTGGGACCGCTGCCGGTGACGCGCGCAAGGTCGACCCCGATCTCGCGGGCGAACTTGCGCACCGAGGGCGATGCGTGCGGCAGCGGCCCGGTGGGGGGCGCCTCGCCCGGCTCCAGCGCGACCGTGGGTGCAACGCGTGTCGGGGTCGCCTCCGGTGCGGCCCCCTGGGTTCGCTGCGCATCCTGCGCCGCGCCTCCTCCTTCGGCCAGCGTCGCCCGCACCACGGCCTGCACGGGCGCGGTTGCGGCAGCGCCCTGGGCCGTGTCGGCGGCCTTGTCCTGCGACGCCTGCGCCGGCGCGCTCGCCGTGCGCGCGTCGCCGGCCGACGAAGCGGCGTCGTCCACCTCGATCAGCGCGACCGCCGTGCCTTCCGAGACGCGGTCGCCCAAGGACACCGACAGCGACTTCAGCACTCCGGCCGCCGAGGACGGGATTTCCATCGACGCCTTGTCGGACTCCACGGTCACCAGCGACTGGTCGACCGCGATGCGGTCGCCCGGCCTGACCAGCAGCTCGATCACCTCGACGTCATGGAAGTCGCCGATGTCGGGCACCCTCACTTCGATCGTGCTCATGTTCCCTGGCCTCGCGACGTTCAGGCGTGATGCGGATCGCTCTTCTCGGGGTCGATCCCGTACTTGCGGATCGCCTCGGCGAGCTTCTTCGCGGGCAGCGCCCCCTCCTCGACCAGCCCGCGCAGCGCTGCCAGCACCACGAACCGTCGATCCACCTCGAAGTGCTCGCGCAGCCGGTGGCGGAAGTCCGAGCGTCCGAAGCCGTCGGTGCCCAGCACCTGGTAGCGCCGCCCCTGGGGCAGCCAGGCCCGCAGCTGGTCGGCGAACAGCTTCATGTAGTCGGTGGACGCGACGATCGGGCCGCTGGTCTGCTCGAACATCGCGGTGACGTGGGGCTTGCGCGGCTCGTCGCCGGGGTGCAGCAGGTTCCAGCGCTCGCAGTCCAGCCCGTTGCGGCGCAGTTCGGTGAAGCTCGTGATGCTCCAGACGTCGCCCGCCACGCCCCAGTCCGCCTCGAGCATCTCCGCCGCCGCGAGCACCTCGCGCAGGATCGACCCCGAGCCCAGCAGCTGCGCGCGACGCGAAGCCTTCTTCGTGCCCTGGCGCAGCAGGTACCCGCCGCGGATGATCCCTTCCTCGTCTCCGGCGCGCAGCCCCGGGTGCGGGTAGTTCTCGTTCATCAGGGTGATGTAGTAGAAGACGTTCTCCTGCTTCTCGACCATCCTGTGCAGCCCGTGCTGCATGATCACCCCGACCTCGTGCGCGAAGGTCGGGTCGTAAGCGACGCAGTTGGGGATCGTCGAGGCGAGGATGTGGCTGTGCCCGTCCTGGTGCTGGAGCCCCTCGCCGTTGAGCGTGGTGCGCCCGGCAGTACCCCCCAGCAGGAAGCCGCGCGCCTGCATGTCGCCTGCCGCCCAGGCGAAGTCGCCCACCCGCTGGAATCCGAACATCGAGTAGTAGACGTAGAAGGGGATCATGATGCGGTTGTTCGTCGAGTACGACGTCGCCGCGGCGAGCCAGGAGCAGAACGCCCCCGCCTCGTTGATGCCCTCCTGCAGGATCTGGCCGGCGGCGTCCTCGCGGTAGTACATCAGCTGTTCCTTGTCCACCGGCACGTACTTCTGCCCCTCGGGCGCATAGATGCCGAGCTGGCGGAACATCCCTTCCATCCCGAAGGTGCGCGCCTCGTCGGCGACGATCGGAACCACGCGCGGCCCGAGGGTCTTGTCGCGCAGCAGCGTGGTGAGCACACGCACGAACGCCTGCGTGGTCGAGATCTCGCGCCCCTCGGCAGTGGGTTCGAGCACTGCATGGAAGGCGTCAAGCGCAGGCGCCTGGAACTGCTCGTCGGCGAGCCTGCGGCGCTGCGGCAGGAAGCCGCCCAGCGCCTTGCGCCGCTCGAGCATGTACTGCATCTCGGGCGCCTCCGGATCCGGCTTGTAGAACGGGATCTCGCCGAGCTTGTCGTCCGGGATCGGGATGTTGAAGCGGTCGCGGAACAGCCGGATCGAATCGTCGTCCAGCTTCTTGAGCTGGTGGGTCGGGTTCTTCGCCTCGCCGGCCGGTCCCATCCCGTAGCCCTTGACCGTCTTGACCAGCAGCACGGTGGGCTGGCCGCGGTGGTTCACGGCCTCGTGGAAGGCCGCATAGACCTTGTGCGGATCGTGCCCGCCACGATTGAGCCTCCAGACGTCCTCGTCGGTCATGCGCGACACCATCTCCAGCAGCTTCGGGTGCTTGCCGAAGAAGTGCTTGCGCACGAAGGCGCCGTCATGCGCCTTGTAGGCCTGGTACTCGCCGTCGACCGTCTCCTCCATGATCTGCTGCAGCAGCCCGTCCTTGTCGCGGGCGAACAGCGGATCCCAGTCCGAGCCCCAGATCAGCTTGATCACGTTCCACCCGGAACCGCGGAACTCGCCCTCGAGTTCCTGGATGATCTTGCCGTTGCCGCGCACCGGGCCGTCGAGGCGCTGCAGGTTGCAGTTGATCACGAAGATCAGGTTGTCCAGCTTCTCGCGGGCGGCCAGGGAGATCGCCCCGACCGACTCGGGCTCGTCCATCTCGCCATCACCGCAGAACACCCAGACCTTGCGATCGGCGGTGTCGGCAAGGCCCCGCGCGTGCAGGTACTTCAGGAAGCGCGCCTGGTAGATCGCCATCAGCGGGCCCAGCCCCATCGACACCGTGGGGAACTGCCAGAAGTCCGGCATCAGCTTCGGGTGCGGGTAGGAGGACAGCCCCTTGCCGCCGACCTCCTGGCGGAAGTTCGAGAGCTGCTCCTCGCTCAGCCGTCCCTCGAGGAAGGCCCGCCCGTACAGGCCCGGCGCCGAGTGACCCTGGAAATAGATGAGATCGCCCCCGTGGCCCTCGTGCGGCGCACGCCAGAAGTGGTTCATTCCCGCGCCGACCATCGTCGCGATCGAGGCGAACGAGGCGATGTGCCCGCCGAGGTCGCCACCGTCGGCCGGATGCAGCCGGTTGGCGCGCACCACCATCGCCATCGCGTTCCAGCGCACGTAGGAGCGGATGCGCTCCTCGTAGGCGGCGTTGCCCGGCGAGCGCGCCTCCATGTGGGGCGGGATCGTGTTGATGTAGGAAGTCTGCGCGGAGAAGGGAATGAACGCCCCCGAGCGCCGCGCCTTCTCGATGAGCTGCTCGAGCAGCTGATGCGCGCGCTCCGGGCCTTCGCGCTCGATGACGGCGTCCAGCGCATCGAGCCACTCGCGGGTCTCGACGGGATCGATGTCCTCGGGATCCTGCCGCAGGAAGGTTGGATCGGGCAACGCGGACATGATGGCCTCCTGATCGCTGTGCATTCTGGCTCCGATCGATTCTAGAGAGCCCTACCATGCAAGACAAGGCATCTTTCCATAATTCGCTATTCCATCCCGCCATCCGGGATCCATTGTTCGTGACTGGCTGGAACAGGGTCGCGTAGCCGGAATGGCATCATTGGCAGCAGCCCGACCGTCGCTGCGCGCGGGGGCAGTTCGAAATCAGCCGTGCGTGGACGCGGCGCCGGTCCACGCCTACACTGCGCCAACACGCAGAAACCCATGTCCGCCAAGGCCCTCAGCATTTCCGCGCGCGCCGAGCTGCGTGCGATCAAGTGGTTCACCCTCACCCCTGCGCTGGGTCTGGCGCTGTTCGCGCTGCTGATCGCCACCTTCCTCTGGTACCTGAACCGGGTCGGACTGGATCAGCAGCGGCAGACGCTGTATCGCGACATCGAGTGGGCGCAGCAGTCGATCCGCCTCGCGCTGCGCGAGGACCAGGACGAGATCGTCGCATCGGCGCCGGACTGGGCCCTTGCAGCGCAGGTCGAGGACACGCGCGCGCGCGGTCGCGACTTCCTCCAGCGCAACCCCGCGCTCATGTACCTGGCGCACGTTGCGCCGAACCGCAAGATCCTCTGGATGCTCCCGGGCCGCGGCGTCCTCAGCATCACCCGCAACCGCACGCCCGGCGCCATGATCGAGGACTCCGCAGGCTATGGGGTCTTCCACGAGGCGCGCGCCAGTCGCCGCCCGGCCTTCAGCGAACCCTTCATCGGCGACGACAACGAACTCACGGTCGAACTCCACGTGCCGATCCTGCGCGAAGGGGTGTTCTCGGGAACCATCGTCGCGGGCTACTCGCTCACCCGCATGCTCACCGGGACGCTTTCCCCGGAAGTCCGTGAGCGCTACCAGATCCACATCGTCGACCAGGGCGGCAACCCCCTGGTGAGCTCGTCGCCGCGCACCATCCACGAGACCAACCTGGGCTACGAGCTGCCCCTGGACCCCCCGGGTCACGGCATCCGGCTGCGCGCCTTCGCCTTCGACACCCGGCCCAGCCTGGTGCGCAGCAGCCTGGTGGTGGCAGTCGCAGGGCTGTCGGTGGGAAGCGCGATCAGCCTCGTGCTGCTGTGGCGGCACGCGCGCCGCCGAATCGCCGCGGAGGCCGAGCGCGACCGGCTCTTCGAACTCTCACAGGACCTGATGTGCGTCTTCGACGGGGAGGGCAACTTCCTGCGCGTGAACCCCGCCTTCGACCTGCTGTTCGGCGCGATCGGCTCGAGCCGCACGCTCTTCGACCTGGCGCATCCGGACGACCGGGAACTGATCCGCACCGCGCTCGCGCAGGCCGCCGGACCGCGCGCCGGAGCGGTCGAGTCGATCGCGATTTCCTTCGAGGCACGCTTCCCCGGCGGCAGCCAGGGCCGCTGGCTGCACTGGTCCGCCCGCAGCGACACCGGTCGCCAGGGCCTGCTCTGGTACGCGGTCGCGCACGACGTCACCAAGCGCCGCAGCGCCGAGGACGCGCTTGCCGCCGAGACCTCCTTTCGCCGCGCGATGGAGGATTCGATGCTCACCGGGATGCGCACCTTCGACATGGAGGGGCGCGTCACCTACGTGAACCGGGCCTTCTGCGAGATCGTCGGCTACGACTCCTCCGAACTGATCGGCACTTCGCCGCCCTACCCCTACTGGGATCCGGCCAGCCATGCCAACGACGAGCGCGCGCTCGCGATGATCCTCGCCGGCCAGGCCCCTGCGGGAGGCTTCCAGGGCAAGGTCCATCGCCGGGACGCAACGGTGCGCTTCGTGCGGATGTACGTCTCGCCCCTGGTGGCCCAGGACGGCACCCAGACCGGCTGGATGACCTCGATGACCGACATCACCGAGCCCAAGCGCATCCGCGAGGAACTGGCCGAAGCCCACGAGCGATTCACCACGGTTCTCGACGAGCTCTACGCGGCCGTGTGCGTGCTGCCCCACCCGACCAACCCGGGCACCACCCCGGCCGACGCGATCGAGCCGCTCTTCTCCAACCGCACCTTCCGCCACCTGTTCGGCGAGGCCTCCGACTTCGCACCGCTGCTGCGCGCCACCGAGGACTCCGCACCGGGCTGGCTGCCCCGCGAGGTACGCCACCCGAAACTCGGTCGCTGGTACGAGGTGGGCACACGTCGCATCCGCTGGGTCGACGGGCGCCCGGTGCGGATGATCGTCGCCACGGACGTGAGCCGGCGCCACGAGGCCGAGGAGCGGCACCGGCAGCAGGAAGAGAAGCTGCAGCGGACCTCCCGCCTGGTCACGATGGGCGAGATGGCCTCCTCGCTGGCGCACGAGCTGAACCAGCCGCTGACCGCGATCGCCAACTACTGCATGGGGCTCACCGCCCGCATCCGCGCCCGGATCGCGGCCGGAAGCGAGGTCGACACCGACGAACTGCTCCAGATGCTGGGCAAGACCGCCTCCCAGGCCGAGCGCGCCGGGATGGTGATCCGGCGCATCCGGGAGTTCGTCAAGCGCAGCGAACCGGAGCGCCGGTGCTGCGAGGTCGGCGGAATCGTCGCCGACGCGATCGGCCTGGCCGAGATCGATGCGCAGCGCCAGGGCGTGCGCATCGAGGTCGACCTGCCTGCCGACCTGCCGCCCCTGAACGTCGACCCGATCCTGATCGAGCAGGTGCTGCAGAACCTGGCCAAGAACGGCATCGACGCGATGCGCGAGGCCAGCGCTCCGGTGCTTCGGGTGTCGCTGCGCGATCTGGGTGGCGCAGTCGACTTCTCCGTGGCCGACACCGGCCCGGGCCTGACGCCCGAGGCCCGCGCCAAGCTCTTCGAACCCTTCTTCACCACCAAGTCCGAGGGCATGGGAATGGGGCTGAACATCTGCCGCTCGATCATCGAATCGCACCAGGGCCGCCTCTGGGCCGAAACCAACGAATGGGGCGGCTGCACCTTCCGATTCACCCTCCCGACCGGCGCCCCGGGCGCCAGTGACAAGGTGGCGCAGGCTGCCTGATCACTCCTTCTCCCGAGAACTCGCCGATGAGCCAGACCAGCACCGCACAGCATGCCGAGATCGTCTACGTGGTCGACGACGACGAGCCGGTCCGCGACTCGCTCCAGTGGCTGCTCGAAGCCAACGGGTTTCGCGCGCGCACCTTCGCCAGCGCCGAGGACTTCCTCGCAACGATGCGCGCCGAGTCCGGCCCCGCGCCCGTGTGCTGCCTCGTCCTCGACGTGCGCATGCCCGGCATGACCGGCACCGAACTGCACGACGAACTCATGCGCAGCGGATGCAGGATCCCCCTCGTCTTCATCACCGGCCATGGCGACGTACCGATGGCGGTGGCGAGCATGAAGAAGGGCGCGGTCGATTTCCTCGAGAAACCCTTCAACGACGCCCAGTTGTGCGCGCTGGTGCGCCAGAGCCTGGAGCGCGCCAGCCGCGCCCACGCCGAGAACAGCGCCGGCCAGGAGGCAGCCCAACGGCTCGAACGGCTGACCGCACGCGAACGGCAGGTGCTCGACCTGATCGTCGCCGGCCGCCTGAACAAGCAGATCGCCGACGACCTGGGCATCAGCATCAAGACCGTGGAGGCCCACCGGGCCAACATCATGGACAAGCTCGACAGCCGGACCATGGCCGACCTGATGAAGACCGCGCTGCGCGCGACCCCGCGCTGAGCCGCCCGCCTGCGCCTTTTCCGCACCAGCGTTTCCCGCGTCAACTTGCATCGACGACCGCGACTCTGCTATAGTTTGCAGCTTCAGCGCGCCCGTAGCTCAGCTGGATAGAGTACCTGGCTACGAACCAGGTGGTCGGAGGTTCGAATCCTTCCGGGCGCGCCAGCAAAATCAAGGGGTTAGCCAAGGCTAGCCCCTTTTCATTTCTCAGGCGCTGCACACTTTCTGCACACTGCGCAGAAGCGGCGAACTCTCCCCCGTCTCGATGGACTGCACCGCACGGTACAAATCGTGCAGTTCGGCCGCCGAGTAGTGCGTGGTCATGTTGCCGTTCTTGTGCCCCAGCAGATCCTGCCGGGTCTCCAGCGACACCCCCGCTGAGCGCAGGCGCCGCCCGAAGGTGTGCCGAAGATCGTGCACGTGCAGCGTGTGAAAGCCCTCGGGCGCCTCGCGGCCGAACACCTCCGGGTACTTCGCGGCCGCCCGCTTGCGCGCGCGCTGCCATCCGGTGTTGTTCATGCCGTCGAATTGGCAACCCTGGAATGGGTGTCGTGGTTCAACCATCACAGGCTCATGGAACCGCTCGGGTACATCCCGCCGGCCGAGGCTGAGGCAAACTACTATCGTCAACATTCTGAGCAGGCCATCCCGGCCTGACTCACACCAGCGGGCCTCTACGAATCCCGGGGCGGTTCATGCTGCCTCGGCCGGTGGCCTTCGCCTCCAGGGAATACTGGCATCCCGAGGTGTTCGCGGACTTCCTTGAGCGCACATTCCTGCTTGCTGGCAATGCTGCGCAAGTCGATACTCCGGTCGATAGTGTCCCGCGACAGACAGCGGACGCTGTCCAGAACCACACGACACCGCCTCGTTTCCGCAGCGCTGAGAGTACCGCGTCCTTGAGGCAGCGCATGCGTCAGGAAGCCAAGCTCAAGAGTTGCAACGTCTAGGTCTGTGGGAATGTCGCTGTCCCGTCTAAGTGCGCGTGGTTCGGGGCTTTCAGCGTCTTCCTTCACGAGAAATCCCGGCTTCGGCAAGTTCAGGCGGCCCAAAGCGCGCCAAGCTGGCTCAAGTCCTGGGAAGGCACCGGTCTTTGACAGACTTCGCATTCTGTCAAAAGATATAAGGCATATCGTTCAAAGAGGAGCGCCCGCCGCGTGATGCCGTCGAGCGGGGTTAGCTTTAGGGAACGGGGTCGCAAGGGATGGGGTACTACTACGGGGGCTATCAGCGACGCAGCTACAGGAGTTGGCGTAGCCGC
>CAUJHG010000013.1 GCA_963204785.1 Pseudomonadota bacterium
CTCGGGCGTCCAGTTCACGCCGCGCCACCAGTCGGGGTAGCGTCCGGCCTCGATCTTGAGCACCTCGGCGCCGAGGTCCGCGAGCAGGCGGCTGGCCAGCGGACCGGCCCAGCCCATCGCGAAGTCGACCACGCTCAGGCCTGCCAGCGGCGGCTCGCGTTCCGCGCAAGGCGCCTGTCTCGCGTCGCGGTGCACCTGCGATCGGTCACGGGACCGTCCCGCACCCGGGCCCTCGCTGCGCAACGGCTGGCCGGCCCCGGCGCCCATGGCATCCGGAGCCGGTGAGGCCGTAGCGGCCCCGTGGCCGCGCGCAGCCTCGTCGCACGCGAGGCCTTGCGCGACCGGCGTGCGCGTCAGCCCGAAGGGGGTACGCGGGACGCGCAGGCGCACGCCTGCCCGATCGAAGTCCGCAAGCGCACCACGCGCCTCGAAGATCGGGTGCGACAGGATTCCGGCCGCGTCGGGGACGACCACCATCGGCACCCGGTGCCTGCGGCCGATCTGCGCCCACTCGGCCGCGTCACGCTCGGACAGCGCAGCGATCATCGCCTTCTCGACCTCGTCGAGCCGCGCGAAGCGCAGCTCGCGGGTGGCGAGCCCCGCGTCCGCGCCGAGCGCGTCCAGGCCAAGCGCGGTGCACAGCGCCTTCCACTGCTCGGGGGTGGTCGCGGTGATCCCCACCCAGCCGGTGCGGCAGGGGTAGACCCCCACCGGGCTGTTCGGCATGAAGCGGTTGACCCCGCAGCGTCTCATCGGCGCATGGTCGCGCTCGTGGAAACCCATGTGCATCTCACTGAGCACCAGGTTCGCCTCGAGGATCGCGATCTCGAAGAGCCTCGGGCCGCTCGCGTCGCGTGCGAGCAGGCCGGCGAGCGCGGCGATGCAGGCGGTGACGCCGGCCACGGTCGTCGCCTGCCGGTCGCCGGCGGACACCGGCGGGCCCTCGACCGCCCCCGCCATCTGCGGCATCGCGGTCAGCGCCTGCACCACCAGGTCGCTGCCGCGCCAGCCGGCGAAGGCGCCCTTGCGACCGAACCAGCTCAGCGCGACCGTCGCGCGCCGAGGCCGCACCAACGCCGGGTCGAAGTCCGATGCCTCACCGACCACCACCAGATCGGCCTGGGCGCACAGTTGCGCAATCGATCCGGGGTCGTCGGCGAAGACGACGCGCTTGCCTGCCGCGAGGTAGTCCGCGTAGGCGGCCTCGAGGTCCTGGTCGGCGCGCATCACCCCGGTCGGGCGCTGCGCGTTCGCGGGCCGCAACTGCTGCACCGTGGCGCCCGCATCGGCCAGCAGCCGGCCGCAGTAGCCGGCCGCCGCGCCGCCACCGACCTCGACGACCGTGACGCCGTCAAGCGGCGGAAGATCGATCACCTTCATCCTCGGATGGCTCCTCGTGGTTCCGGCACGCAGCCCGGCGCGGCCCGCGCCAGGACCCTCCGGACGTGTTCCAGGGCCTGACGGCCTGGCCGGTTCAGTTCCGGTGACTGAAGCCCGCGCGCAGCTTCGGCCTGACCTTCGCGATGCTCAGCAGCGACTCGACGCAGTCGCGCAGGGATTCGTCCCAGGGCCGGAAGCGCACACCGGTGACGCGGCGGATACGCTCGTTGCGCAGCTCGCAGCCGGCCCAGATCGCACGAAGCTCGGCCTCGCGGGCGCGCACGTGCTCGGGGTAGGGGTCGATCACCGGAGGGGTGTCGTGGCCCAGCTCGGGCAGCAGCCGGTCGATGTCGGCGCAGATGTCCTCGACCTTGCGGGTCTCGGTGGACCAGGCGATGTAGCGCTCGCCGTTGCGCACCTGGTCGCTCTCGAGCAGGCCGATGTGGCTGTCCGCGTCGTCGCGCACGTCCACCGGCATCCAGGGACGGTAGGCGCCCATCGGGTTCTGCCGGCACTCGCCCAGCAGCATCAGTTCCACCAGGTGCTGCCAGGGCCCCATGTCCTTCTGATGTGCCGACTGGATCGGGCCGACGTTGTCGCCGGGGCAGCAGGTGATCGCGTCCCAGCGGCCAGCGCTGCGCTCGGCCGCCTGCGCGAACGCGCGCTCGGCGATCACCTTGCCCATCGAGTAGCCCTGGCCGCGCTCAGGGCTGCGCTTCGGGTTGGTCTCGTCGGGGAAGCGGTCCTCGTCGAGCACCGGGCGGCGCACCAGCTCGCGCACGTCGGCCTCGGACATCACTGCGGCCACACTTGAGGTCACCACCACCCGCTTCACGGATCCGGAGCGCTCGATACTCGTGGCCAGGTGATCGCAGACCCTGCTCACGTAGTCCAGGTCATCGTAGGTGCTGACGTGCGAGATGTGCGCAACCCCGTCGCAGCCGGCGAAGATCGCGTCGTAGCTCCCGGGCCGGTCGAGGTCGGCGGCGTGCAGCGTCAGCCGGCCGGAGGCGTGGCCCGGCATGGCCTTCAGGAAGCCGGTGCGCGCATCGTCGTCGATCTGGCGCACGCAGGCCCGGACCCGGTAGCCCTTGTCGAGCAGCCGGCGCACCACCCATCCGCCGACGAAACCGGCGGCGCCGGTGACCGCGATCGTTCCGTGTTTCGGGACAGAGGCCATGGACGCAGTTCTCCTCATGCTTCGTTGCGCGGATCCGGGCAGTGCCGGTGACCCGTGCAGTGTCCCGGATCGCGCAGCGGCGGTCGACCGCAGGACTGCGGTTCCCGAGATGGCGCCCGACAGGCGCCGTGCTCAGGCGGCGCCGAGCCGCTGGCGCACGCGCACCACCAGCGACTCGAGCCGCCGGTCGCGGATGCCGAGTTGCTGCAGGTGTGCGACGGTGTCGAACAGGTAGTCGCAGCAGCGCCCGAGCGTTCCGGTCCCGGTGGCCAGCCGCTCGGCAACGGTGTCCTCGTCCAGGTCCGGCGCATAGCGCTCGTGCGTGCGATTGGCCGCGAAGGCGATCGCCGGCTCCCGGCCCGTCGGCGTTTGCGCCCAGACCCACACCGGACGGTAGGCATGGGTGAGCATCTCGCGCCGCCACAGCACGTCGAGCTCGGCCCCCTCGGTGCCGGGGGCGAGCCGGTAGATCACTCCGGTGCAGCTTCCGCCGCTCTCGAGCGAGAGCATCAGCCCCGGACGCTCGGGGCTGCCGCGGCCCGCATACAGCGAGAGACAGAACTGCCGGTGATAGCCGTGCACGCGTGCGGTGCGTCGTTCGGCGAAGTGGAAGGCCGGATTCCAGATCAGCGATCCGAAGGCGAAGACCCAGACCCGATCGCGCAGCGGCGCACGGTCGAGCATCTGCCGCACCTGTGCGCCACGCTCGGCGTCGCTCATCAGCTGCACCTGGTCGCCGAGCTGCGCGCGCACCGCGGCGTGCAGGGATCCGTCGAGCAGGCTTTCCCGGGTCAGTTTCACTTGGCTGGTCACTCCGTGATTCTTGCACGTGCCGTCGCACCTGGATCAGGAAGACGTACGCACCCGCTGCCCGGTTGACACGCACTCCACCGGAACGCAGGCTGGCGGGCCCGGCCGCCAGGCCAGCCGTGCAGGAGCCTGCAATGCCCGAAACCCCTGCCCCCCGCGCCATCGACCCCTTCCACCCGCCTGCCGACCGGGGCTGGCTGGCAGGGCTGAGCGAGCCGCCTCTCGAGCCCGGACTGCCGATCGTCGACGCCCACCACCACCTGTTCGACCGTGCGCACTGGCGCTATGACGCCGACGAGTTCGCACGCGACCTGGCTGCCGGTCACCGCATCCTGGCAACCGTCTACCTGCAGTGCGGCGAGCACTACCGCAGCGATGGCCCGGCCGCGCTGCGGCCGGTCGGTGAGACCGAGTTCGTCGAAGCGCTGGCACAGCGCAGTGCCGGCGCCGCCGCGGGAGCGCCGCGGATGTGCGCCGCAATCGTCGGGCACGCCGACCTGAGCCTGGGCGCGGCGGTCGACGAGGTGCTCGAGGCGCACCTGGCCGCATCGCCGACGCGCTTTCGAGGCATCCGGCACGGCGCAACCTGGGAGGCCGACCCCGCCTTCGCGCGCGTCGGCCCCCGCCCCGGCCCGGGGCTGCTTCGCGACGCAGGCTTTCGCGCGGGCTTCGCGCGTCTGGCGCGTCACCGGCTGAGCTTCGATGCCTGGCTCTACCACCCGCAGCTCGACGACCTGGTCGACCTCGCGCAGGCCTTCCCGGAAACGCCGATCGTCCTCGACCACGTCGGCGGTCCGCTCGGGCTGGGCGGCTACGCGAGCCGGCGCGACGAGGTCTTCCGGCAGTGGCGGGCCGCGATCGGGCGGCTCGCCGCCTGCGCGAACGTCAGCGTGAAGCTGGGTGGAATGGGGATGCGGCTGTTCGGCCATGGCTTCCACGAGCAGCCGGCACCGCCGGGCTCGGCGCAGCTGGCGCAGGCCTGGCGGCCCTGGGTCGAGGCCTGCATCGAGGCCTTCGGCGTGCACCGATGCATGTTCGAGAGCAACTTCCCGGTCGACCAGCTCTCGTGCAGCTACGTGGTGCTGTGGAACGCCTTCAAGCGGCTGGCCTCCGGATGCAGCGCCAGCGAGAAGGCGGCGCTCTTCTCGGAAACCGCCGCACGCGTCTATCGCATCGATCTGCCGATGGCAGAATCGACCGCATGAAGACACGCGCCATCGTCACAGGGCACAGCCGGGGGCTGGGCGCCGGAATCGCCGCCGCACTGCTGGCGCGCGGGATTCCGGTGCTGGGGCTCGCACGCGCAGCGAACACGGCCCTGGCTGCCCGCTTCCCGGAACTGCTGCAGCAGCAAGCCCTGGATCTCGCCGACCCGGCAGCGCTGGCCGAGTGGCTGGCCAGCGGGCAGATGCAGCGCCACCTGGCCGGCAGCGAGTGCGCACTGCTGGTGAACAACGCAGGCGTGGTCTCGCCGATCGGCGCGCTGCAGACGCAGCCGCAGACGGCGGTGCACGCCGCCGTGAGCCTGAACGTCGCCGCGCCGCTGGTGCTCTCGGCAGCCTTCACGGCCGCCACCGGCGCGCTTGCGGATCGGCGCATCCTCCACATCTCGAGCGGCGCCGGCCGCACGCCCTACCCCGGGTGGGCAGTCTACTGCGCGACCAAGGCGGCGCTCGACCACCACGCACGCTGCGTGGCGCTGGACGCGACCCCGGGGCTGCGCGCGTGCAGCCTCGCTCCGGGAGTGATCGACACCGACATGCAGCACGAGCTCCGCAACACCGATCCCGAACGTTTTCCGATGATCGATCGTTTCGTGAAGATGGCCCGGGACGGTTCGCTGGCCGATCCGACCAAGACCGGCGGCAGGATCGTCGCCTATCTGCTGGGGGAGCGCTTCGGAGACGCGCCGGTATCGGATCTGCGCGAGGTCGAACCTCCCGGGTGAGCCTTCGGTGCTCCTGGCGGCAGCGCTGCGCCGCACCGCCAGGAGCAGGGCTTCAGCGCACCAGCGGCGAGTCCGCCGCGTCGATGTCGACGCCGCGAACGTCCGCCTGCCCCGCAAGCAGGCTCAGGTACTGACGAAGCGCGGTCACGTAGGACTGCTGGCGCAGCGAGAGCGCCACCGCATCGCGCACCTGCTCGTAGGACAGCGGCTCGCCGGCGTCGCGCTCGAGCACCTCGACCACGTGCAGGCCGAAGCGGCTGTGCACGAGGCGCGACAGCACCCCGACCTCCTGGTGGCCGAAGAGCTCGCGCGCGAACTCGGGGGCGCAGTCCTCGCGCCGCAGCCAGCCGAGATCCCCGCCCTGCTCCCCGCTCGGGCAGTTGGAGAAGTTGCGCGCGGCCCGGGCGAAGACCTCGTCGCCGGCGCCGCTCTCGCGGCGGTCGCGGGCGCGCACGTCGAGCAGGCAGGCTTCGGCCTGCCGGCGCAGCGCCCCCACGTCGGCCCCTGCGGTGACCGCGAACAGGATGTGGCGGGCGCGCACTCGCTCGCCGGTGGTGTAGATCGCGGCGCGTGCCGCATGGTGACGCCGGCAGGCCTCCTCGGAGGGCTCGGGCACCACCAGCTCGCGCTCGAGCAGGGTCTCGATCGCCGCGCTCGCAGCCTCGCTGACGACGCCGTCACGATCCCAGGACGCGCGGTCGTCCCCCGCCAGCAGGCCGGTGCGCTGCGCGGCCCGACGCAGCAGCTCGGTGCAGGCGCGCTGGCGCAGCGTCGCGGCGTCCGGCGCCTCTCCATCCGCCTGCAGGGCAACCCCGTCGACGCTGGCGGGCTCGCGCGGCGCCGGGCGCTCGATCACCGGCGCCATCCGCTCGCCTGCCGGCGGCAGGTCCGGTTCCCGAGGTTCGCCGGGACGCGCACGCACACCGATCGCGGGATCCTGCGGCGGCTCGTGCGCGTGCCCGCATCCGCCGTCCGCGTGCACCGCAGGCGCCAGCCCCTTCGGCCGGGACCCGGTGGGCGCGCCGCGCCGCACAGTGGTCCAGCCGCCGGGAATCGCCTCGCCCCGGGCTGCTTCGATCGAATCCATCGCTTCCTCCGTTGGCCTGTGCTCAGACACGGTTGCCGCCGCCGGCCGGCAGGTTCATCCGGCGCGCACGCACGAGCTGATACGGACGCAGCAGGTATCCCACGGTGCCGAAGCCGCTCCAGACGTGGACCATTCGCGTGAACGGGAAGATCAGGAAGAAGGTCATGCCCAGGAACATGTGCGCCCGGAACACCCAGCTCGCGTCGCTGAGCAGTTCGGCAGCACCGCTGCGGAAGGTGACGATGCGCTGCGCCCACTCGGCCAGGGCCATCATCATGCTGCCGTCCAGGTGCTGCGCCGACAGCGGCACCGTGCCCAGCCCCAGCGCGAGCTGCAGCCAGAGGATCGCGAGGATGGCGATGTCGCTGCTCTTCGAGGTGGCACGGATGCGCGGATCGGTCAGGCGGCGGTGCAGCAGCATCGAGGCGCCGATGAAGGCGGCGGTGCCGGCCACGCCGCCCGACACCATCGCGAGCACCTGCTTGGCGCCCGCGCTGATGAAGGGCTCGTAGACGAAGTGCGGCGTCAGCATCCCGACGAAGTGGCCGAAGAACAGGAACAGCACGCCGAAGTGGAACAGGTTGCTGCCCCAGCGCAGCTGCGCCTTGCGCAGCAGCTGCGATGAGTCGCTCTTCCAGGTGTACTGGTCGCGGTCGAAGCGCAGCCAGCTGCCCAGGAAGAACACCGTCAGGCAGACGTAGGGGTAGTAGCCGAAGAGGAGTTGGTCGAGGTAGTTCATCGTGCGGCTCCTTGCGAAGCGTTTTCCTTGCGGACGATCCGGATGGGGCTTGCCTGCGACGGGCCGGCCTGGCCGCGGGTCGAGCAGCCGTCGAAAGCCTGCGGCTCGGCCCAGCTCTCGTCGAGCGGCGGCTCCGGCGCGACCGGCACCGCCTGCGCCTTCTCGCCGGCCAGTTCGATCGCCGCGCCCAGCAGACTGGCGTAAGGGCTTGCGCGCTGCAGCAGCGCGCTGAAGATCGCGTTGAGGATGTGCGTCGTCTCGCCGAGGAAGGCCCGCGCCTGCTCCGGCGGCTGCGTCGATGCGAACTCGAGCACCACCGGCAGGTAGTCGGGCAGCTCGGATTCCCCGAGCAGCAGCCCGGCGCTCGCGTAGGTGCGGCTCAGGTCGATCATCGCCGGCCCGCGGTCACGCGAATCGCCGTGCACGTGCTCGAACAGGTGCAGCGAGGTGGCGCGGCCCCGGTCGAAGCAGTCGACGTAGCGGGCCTCCACCTCGAGCGGGTCCTGCGTGCCGAGCTGTGCGATCAGCAGATCGATCTCGGCGAGACGGCTGCGCGACAGCGCGGCCTCCCGGTGCAGCGCATCGCGCAGCTCCGGCAGGCCCTCGCGCAGGGCGGCATCCGGATAGGACAGCAGGCGCGCCAGCGCGCGCATGCTCATGCCTGCATTGCGTGCGGCCATTTTCAGACTCCCGTCGAGATCGGGATGGTGCGCTTCTTCTTCGCGCCGAAGACGCTCAGTTCGCTGGCACCATCGGAGCAGCCATTTCCGAAGGAGAAGCCGCAGCCGCCGCGCAGGTCGAAGGCGTTCTCCGCGTACTCGCGGTGGGCGGTCGGGATCACGAAGCGGTCCTCGTAGTTGGCGATCGCCATCACGTGATACATGTCCTCGACCGTGGCCTGGTCGAGCTGCACCTGCTCGAGCACCGCCGTGTCGGTGCGGCCTTCGACGTGACGCGCCCGCTGGAACTGGCGCATGGCGAGCATCCGCTCGAGCGCGCGCACCACCGGCACCGTGTCGCCGGCGGTCAGCAGGTTGGCCAGGTACTTGACCGGGATGCGCAGCTGCGAGACGTCCGGGATCTCGCCCCTGGTGGCGATGTGCCCGGCGTTGGCGGCCGAGCTGATCGGCGACAGCGGCGGCACGTACCAGACCATCGGCAGCGTGCGGTACTCCGGGTGCAGCGGCAGCGCGACCTTCCAGTCGACCGCCATCTTGTAGACCGGGCTCCTGCGCGCGGCCTCGAGCCAGTTCTCGGGAATGCCGTCGGCACGCGCCTGGGCGACCACCTTCGGATCGTTGGGGTCGAGGAAGATGTCGAGCTGCGCCTGGTAGAGATCGCGATCGTGCTCGACGCTGGCGGCTTCCTGGATGCGGTCGGCATCGTAGAGCAGCACGCCCAGGTAGCGGATGCGGCCCACGCAGGTCTCCGAGCACACGGTGGGCTGGCCCGCCTCGATGCGGGGGTAGCAGAACACGCACTTCTCTGCCTTGCCGCTCTGCCAGTTGTAGTAGATCTTCTTGTACGGGCAGCCGCTCACGCACATCCGCCAGCCGCGGCACTTGTCCTGGTCGATCAGGACGATGCCGTCCTCCTCGCGCTTGTAGATCGAACCCGAGGGACAGGAGGCCACGCACGCGGGATTCAGGCAGTGCTCGCACAGCCTGGGCAGGTACATCATGAAGGTGTTCTCGAACTGCCCGTAGATCTCCTTCTGGATCTCGTCGAAGTTGCGGTCCCTGCTGCGCTTGGAGAACTCGCCGCCGAGGATCTCCTCCCCGTTCGGGCCCCACTCGATCTTCTCCATGCGCTGGCCGGTGATCAGGCTGCGCGGGCGCGCGGTGGGCGCCGCCTTCATCTCCGGCGCCTTGTGCAGGTGCTGGTAGTCGAAGGTGAAGGGCTCGTAGTAGTCGTCGATCTCCGGCATGTTCGGGTTGGCGAAGATGCGCATCAGCAACTTCCACTTGCCACCCTGGCGCGGCTCGATCCTGCCGTCGGCCCGGCGGTGCCAGCCGCCGTTCCAGCGGTCCTGGTTCTCCCAGTCCTTCGGATAGCCGATCCCGGGCTTGGTCTCGACGTTGTTGAACCAGGCGTATTCCATCCCCGGGCGGCTGGTCCAGACGTTCTTGCAGGTCACCGAGCAGGTGTGGCAGCCGATGCACTTGTCCAGGTTGAGCACCATCCCGATCTGGGCGCGGATCTTCATTGCTCGATCTCCTTCAGGCGTGGGCCGCGTGGCCGGCGCCGGCACTGCCGGCAGGTTCGTCCAGCCAGTCGACACGCCGCATCTTGCGCACCACCACGAACTCGTCGCGGTTGGTGCCGATGGTTCCGTAGTAGTTGAAGCCGTAGCTGAGCTGCGCGTAGCCGCCGATCATGTGCGTGGGCTTGAGCACGATGCGGGTCACCGAGTTGTGGATGCCGCCACGCGTGCCAGTGATCTCCGAGCCTGGCGTGTTGATGATCTTCTCCTGCGCGTGGTACATCATCACCATCCCCGGCTTGACCCGCTGGCTGACCACCGCGCGCGCGGAGATCGCGCCGTTCAGGTTGAACAGTTCCACCCAGTCGTTGTCGACGATCGCCGCCCTGGCCGCGTCCTCCTCGCTGAGCCAGATCACCGGCCCACCCCGGTTGAGCGTGAGCATCAGCAGGTTGTCGGTGTAGGTGGAGTGGATCCCCCATTTCTGGTGCGGCGTGATGAAGTTCAGCAGCACCTCGGGGTTTCCGTTGGAGCGGATCCCGTGGATGTCGGAGGTGGCCTTCAGGTCCACCGGCGGACGGTAGACGGCGAAGCCCTCGCCGAAGGCGCGCATCCAGCTGTGGTCCTGGTAGTACTGCTGGCGCCCGGTGAGCGTGCGCCACGGGATCAGCTCGTGCACGTTGGTGTAACCGGCGTTGTAGCTGACCTTCTCGCTCTCGAGCCCCGACCAGGTCGGCGAGCTGATGATCTTGCGCGGCTGCGCCTGGATGTCGCGGAAGCGGATCTTCTCGTCCTCGCGGTGCAGGGCCAGGTGCGCGTGCTCGCGGCCGGTCTGCTTCGACAGCGCCTCCCATGCCTTGACCGCGACGTGCCCGTTGGTCTCCGGGGCGAGCATCAGCACCGTCTCGGCGGCATCGATGTCGGAGACGATCCGGGGCATGCCCTTGGTGAGGCCTTCCTCGCGCGTCCAGCCGTTGAGCTGGCCGAGCTGCTCGACCTCGTCGCACGTGTTCCAGGCGATGCCCTTGCCCCCGTTGCCCACCCGCTCCATCAGCGGACCCAGCGCGGTGAACTGTCGATAGACGTTCGGGTAGTCGCGCTCGACCACGGTGATCTGCGGCGCGGTCCGGCCGGGAATCAGGTCGACCTCGCCCTTCTTCCAGTCCCTGACGTCCAGGGGCTGGCCCAGCTCGCCCGGGCTGTCGTGCATCAGCGGCGTGAGCACCAGGTCCTTCTCGACGCCCAGGTAGCCGACGCACAGCTCGCTGAGCTTGCGCGCGAAGCCCTTGTAGATCTCCCAGTCGGAGCGCGCCTCCCACACCGGATCGACCGCGGTCGACAGCGGGTGGATGAACGGGTGCATGTCGCTGGTGTTGAGGTCGTTCTTCTCGTACCAGGTGGCCGTGGGCAGGACGATGTCCGAGTACAGGCAGGTGGTGCTCATCCGGAAGTCGAGCGTCACCAGGAGATCGAGCTTGCCCTCGGGCGCGCGGTCGTGCCACTTCACCTCGTCGGGGCGCGCGTCGTCGACGCCGAGATCCTTGCCCTGCACGCCGTTGCTCGTGCCCAGCAGGTGCTTGAGGAAGTACTCGTGCCCCTTGCCGCTGGAGCCCAGGATGTTCGAGCGCCACACGAACATGTTGCGCGGCCAGTTCTCCGGGTTGTCGGGATCCTCGCAGGCGAAGCGCAGGCTGCCGTCCTTCAGCGACCTGACCGCGTAGTCCTTCGGATCGACCCCTGCCGCCTGGGCGTCGCGCACCACCTGCAGCGGGTTGGCCTGCAGGTGCGGCGCGCTGGGCAGCCAGCCCATGCGCTCGGCGCGCACGTTGTAGTCGATCATGCTGCCGCCGAAGCTGGCCTTGTCGGCCAGCGGCGAGAGCACCTCCTCGACGCCCAGCCGCTCGTAGCGCCACTGGTCGGTGTGCGCATAGAAGAAGCTGGTGGAGTTCATCTGGCGCGGCGGGCGGATCCAGTCGAGCGCGAAGGCCAGGGCGGTCCAGCCTGTCTGCGGGCGCAGCTTCTCCTGACCGACGTAGTGCGCCCATCCTCCCCCGGTCTGTCCGATGCAGCCGCACATCATCAGCAGGTTGATGACGCCGCGGTAGTTCATGTCGGAGTGATACCAGTGGTTCATCGCCGCGCCGATGATCACCATCGAGCGGCCCTGGGTGCGGTCGGCGTTCGCGGCGAACTCGCGCGCCACCTGCTCGACATGCGCGCGCGGCACGCCGGTGATGCGCTCCTGCCAGGCCGGCGTGTAGGGGGTGTCGTCGTCGAAGCCGGCGGCGGCGAACTCGCCCGGCAGTCCGCGCGCGATCCCGTAGTTGGCCGCGAGCAGGTCGAACACGGTGGCCACGAGCACTTCGCCGGCGACCGTGGCGACGCGGCGCGCGGCGACGGTGCGCGTCAGCACGCCCTCGCCTGCCGCGCCTGCCACGGCGTTGTTGGGGAAGTGCTGATGCTCGATCCCGCCGAAGTAGGGGAAGCCCACCTCGACCGCCTCGTAGCCGCCCGGGCCCTCCATCAGGCTGAGCTGCAGCGATACCTGCGCGCCACCGGCCTCCTTCGGCTCCAGGTTCCACCGGCCGGTGTCGGCGCGCCCTTCCGGGCCCCAGCGAAAGCCGATCGAGCCGTTGGGCACTGCGAGCCCGCCGTTCTCGTCGAAGCCGACGGTCTTCCACTCGGGGTTGTTCGCCTGGCCCAGCGCGCCGTCGAGGTCCGAGGCGCGCAGGAAGTTGTCGGGGACCAGCAGCGGGCGCCCGTCGGGACCGGTCTGCTCGCGCAGGGTCACCAGCATCGGCATGTCGGTGTAGCGGCGCGCGTAGTCCTCGAAGTAGGCGCTGCGGCTGCCCTCCTTCGGGAAGTAGAACTCGCGCAGCACCACGTGCCCCATGGCCATCGCGAGCGCAGCATCCGTGCCCTGCTTCGGGTGCAGCCAGAGGTCGGCGAGCTTGGCGACCTCGGAGTAGTCGGGAGTGACCGCGACCGTCTTGGCGCCCTTGTAGCGCACCTCGGTGAAGAAGTGCGCATCGGGCGTGCGGGTCTGGGGAACGTTCGAGCCCCAGGCGATCAGGTAGGTGGAGTTGTACCAGTCGGCCGACTCCGGGACGTCGGTCTGCTCGCCCCACACCTGCGGGCTGGACGGCGGCAGGTCGCAGTACCAGTCGTAGAAGCTCATGCACACGCCGCCGATCAGGCTCAGGTAGCGGCTGCCGGCCGCGTAGCTGATCATCGACATCGCGGGAATCGGCGAGAAGCCGATCACGCGGTCCGGGCCGTAGCGCCGGATCGTGTGGACGTTGGCCGCGGCGATCATCTCCTCGACCTCGTCCCAGCTCGAGCGCACGAAGCCGCCCATGCCGCGCACCTGCTGGTAGTCGCGCCGCTTGGACTCGTCGGCCATGATCGAGGCCCAGGCCTCGACCGGCGCCATCGTGGCGCGCGCCGCGCGCCAGTGGCGCAGCAGCCGCCCGCGCACCATCGGGTACTTCACCCGGTTGGCGCTGTACAGGTACCAGCTGTAGCTGGCGCCGCGCGCGCAGCCGCGCGGCTCGTGGTTGGGCAGGTCCCAGCGGGTGCGGGGGTAGTCGGTCTGCTGGGTCTCCCAGGTGACGATTCCGCCCTTCACGTAGATCTTCCACGAGCACGAACCGGTGCAGTTCACGCCGTGGGTGGAGCGCACGATCTTGTCGTGCGCCCAGCGATCGCGATAGGCATCCTCCCAGGTGCGGTCCTCGCCGGTGGTCGCGCCGTGGTTTCCGGAGAAGCCTTCGCGTCGCTGCGAGAAGTAGCTCAGTCGATCCAGCAGATGACTCATGTCTTGGCCTCTGTCAGCTTGAATTCGGGAAGGCGGACGCTCAGCAGGGCCGCTGTGCGCCACGCCGCGAGTAGAACCACCAGGTGATCACGATGCAGGTGGCGTAGAAGACGAT
>CAUJHG010000014.1 GCA_963204785.1 Pseudomonadota bacterium
CGATGATTCCAGTCTTCGGCCGTGCGGCTCTGCTCGTTGTCATCGCAGTGGCGGCAGGGTGCGGCCAACGGGGTCCGCTGGTCCTCCCCGAACCGAAGCAGAGGCCGGGCACCGTCGCCACCCCGGCCACCAAGGCCCCGGCACGCTGAAGCAGCACAGTCACACCCGACAGCCGCAACCGGTGCGATCCCCGCACCCCTCCCGACTCATCCCCGGAAGCAAGACAATGGATTGGCTCGAATCGCGCGACGGCCGGCTCAACGCCGAGGGCGTCTGCCTGGACGAGGTCGCCGAGCGCTTCGGCACCCCCGTCTACGTGTACTCACGCGCCGCGATCGAAGGCGCCTACGGCGAGTTCGCGCGCGCCGCCCGGGGCCGCAAGGTCCTGATCTGCTACGCGATGAAGGCCAATTCCAACCTCGCGGTGCTCGACCTGCTGGCGCGCGCCGGTGCAGGCTTCGACATCGTCTCGGGGGGCGAACTCCAGCGCGCGCTGGCGGCAGGTGCGGACGCATCCCGGGTGGTGTTCTCGGGGGTCGGCAAGAGCGCTGCCGAGCTGCGCATGGCGCTCGATGCGGGCGTGCGCTGCTTCAACGTCGAGTCGCGCAGCGAACTCAGGCGCCTCTCGACGATCGCCGCCGCGGCAGGTCGACGCGCCCCCGTGTCGCTGCGCGTGAACCCCGACGTCGACGCCGGTACCCATCCGTACATCTCGACCGGGCTGCGCGAGAGCAAGTTCGGGATCGCCCACGCCGAGGTCCTCGAAGCCTACCGCGAGGCCGCCGGCCTGCCGGGAATCGAGGTGACGGGAATCGACTGCCACATCGGCTCGCAGATCACCGAGCTCTCGCCCTTCATCGCTGCGCTCGAGCGCATCATCGAACTGGTCGAGCGGCTTGCCGCCGATGGCATCGCGCTGCGCCACGTCGACCTCGGTGGCGGTCTTGGCATCGACTACGCCGGCGAACGCCCCCCGACGCGCACCGCGTTGCTCGAGGCGATCTTCGCCCGCGTCGACGCGAGCCCCGCAGTGCGCGGGCTCGAGCTGATGTTCGAGTTCGGGCGTTCGATCGTAGGCAACGCAGGGCTGCTGCTGACCCGCGTCGAGTACCTGAAATCCAACGAGGCCCGCAACTTCGCAGTGGTCGACGCCGCGATGAACGACCTGATGCGCCCGGCGCTCTACGAGGCCTTCCATCGCATCGTCCCGGTGCGGCAGCGCGGCACTGCCGAAGCCCGCTGGGACGTGGTGGGCCCGGTGTGCGAGTCCGGCGACTGGCTCGGCCGCGACCGTGCCCTGGCGATCGAGGAAGAAGACCTGCTCGCCGTGCTCTCTGCAGGCGCCTACGGGATGTCGATGAGCTCCAACTACAACACCCGACCGCGCGCGGCCGAGGTGATGGTCGACCGCGGCGCGGCCCACCTGATCCGCGAGCGCGAGACCGTGGAGTCGCTCTACGCGCTGGATCGCCGGCTGCCGGACTGAGCCTCCCGGCCGGGCGTCGAACCTGCAGTGGACGCCCGCATCCACCACCAGATCCGCCAGCCGAGCAGGACTGCGACGACCAGCGCGTAGGCGATCGGCTCGGCGAGGTCGTTCTTGCCAGCCTTGTGCCACCAGAAGTGCAGCACCGCGAGGATCGCGACCGCATACACGGCGCGGTGCAGCTCGCTCCAGTGCGCACCGAGCCGGCGGATCGCCGCAGCGTTGGAGCTCAGCGCCAGCGGCAGCATCAGCAGCCACGCCGACAGCCCCAGGGTGACGAAGGGACGTTCGAGCACGTCCTTCAGCATCGCCCGCCCATCGAACCACTGGTCGAACCAGACGTAGCTCATCAGGTGCAGGCAGGCGTAGAAGAAGGCGAACAGGCCGAGCATGCGGCGCAGCCGCACCAGCCGGTTCCAGCCCGAGATCCGACGCAGCGGCGTGATCGACAGGCTCAGGCACAGCATCACCAGCGTCCAGGTGCCAGTGGACCGGGTCACGAACTCGACCGGGTTCGCGCCGAGCGCATCGCGCGCGCCCAGCAGGAACAGCCGTGCCAGGGGCAGCAGGCAGGCCAGGAACACCGCAGCACGCGTCGCGCGCGACGGGAAGGCGGCGCCGCGCGACGCTGGCCGGCGCTCAGAAGAAGCGGCGCAGATCCATGCCGGCATACAGCGAAGCCACTTCCCCTGCGTAGCCGTTGAACATCAGCGTCGGCCGCTTGCGCTGCAGGAAGCCGTCCTCGCCGATGCGCCGCTCGGTGGCCTGCGACCAGCGCGGGTGGCTGACTTCCGGGTTGACGTTCGAATAGAAGCCGTATTCCTGCGGCGCCGCCCGGTTCCAGCTGGTCAGCGGCTGCTTCTCGACGAAGCGGATCCTGACGATCGACTTGCCGCTCTTGAAACCGTACTTCCAGGGAACCACCACCCGCACCGGAGCCCCGTTCTGGTTCGGCAGCAGCTCGCCATACAGCCCCAGGGTGAGCAGGGTCAGCGGGTGCATCGCCTCGTCCAGCCGCAGACCTTCGACGTAGGGCCACTGGAGCACGCCGGAGCGCAGCCCCGGCATCTGCGCCCGATCGGCGAGGGTCACGAATTCGACGTACTTCGCGTTGCCGGTGGGCTCGACGCGGCGCACCAGCTCGGCCAGCGGGAACCCCGCCCAGGGGATCACCATCGACCAGCCCTCGACGCAGCGCATCCGGTAGATGCGTTCCTCGATCGGGGCGAGCGCCAGCAGTTCCTCGATTCCGAACACCCTGGGACGATGCACCTCGCCCTCGACCGCCACGGTCCAGGGGCGCGTCGTCAGCGCGCGGGCGTGGCGCGCGGGATCGGACTTGTCGGTGCCGAACTCGTAGAAGTTGTTGTAGCTGGTGACCTCGCGCAGCCCGGTGGACTTCTCGGAGCTGGAGAAGGCGCTGGCGCGCGTGCGCAGCCGCGGCGCGGCCGGCGGCGGGGCGTCGGCTGCGCGCAGCACCGGCGCCGCCGCGAGCAGCCCGCCGGCGGCGGCCCGTTCCATCAGGCGACGGCGATCGGCGTAGATCGCCTGTGGTGTGATTTCAGAGGCGGGCGGATCGGTGGCGCGACGACGGTGCACCAGCATGCATCGTTCCCCGGCAAGGATGCCTGTCGGTCGCGACGGGCACTGGGGACCTTGCAGGGAGCGCCCGGGCGGCGCCCCCTTCCGGGCCTCAGCGCAGGCCGGCGATGTACTCCGAGACTGCCCTGATCTCGACGTCGGACATGCGCGCCGCGATCCCGGTCATCTCGGGGCTGTTCTTGCGGGCGCCCTGGCGGAAGGCCACGAGCTGCGAGTCGGTGTACTCGGCGAACTGGCCCGCCAGGCGCGGGTACTGGGCGGGCATGCCGGCGCCGTTGGGGCTGTGGCAGCCGGCGCAGGCCGGAACGTTCTTCGATGCGATCCCGGCACGGTAGATCTTCTGGCCGAGTTCGATCACTCCCTTGTCGGCAGCCACCGCGGGCTGGAGCTTCTGGCGCGACAGGAAGGCGGCGACGTTGCGCATGTCGGCCTCCGACAGGCCGGCTGCGAAGCCCGCCATCACTGCGCTGACGCGCGCGGCCTCCTTCGCCCCTTCCTTGGTCTTGAAATCGACCAGTTGCTTGTAGAGGTAGTCCGCGTGCTGGGCCGCCAGCTTCGGGTTGGCAGGCGTCGGGCTGTTGCCGTCGGCACCATGACAGGCGACGCAGGTCTGCGACGCGATCTCCTGGCCCTTGGCAAGGTCGGTCTTAGCCGGCCCCGACTGCGCGAACGCAGGTGCCGCAACCAGGGACAGGGCAAGCGCCGCTGCACGCAGTGGCCCCGAACCGAAATGCACTGATACCTTCATCGCGATCTCACAGCCTGTATGGGTCACGTAAACTCGCGATTCTACAATAGCGAGCCGCTGCGACCAACGCGGCGTGCGGGAAATGCCAGCCCTTCCTTCAGCGCGCTTCCACACCACCGTCGCCCAACTGCGGCAGCTGCCGCGCGACGGCGTGGCCGAGATCGCCTTCATCGGCCGCTCGAACGCTGGCAAGTCGTCCGCGATCAACGCGCTGTGCAGACGCCGCAGGCTGGCGTTCTCGAGCAGCACTCCCGGGCGCACGCAGGCACTGAACTTCTTCGCCGTGGGACCGGAAACCGCGCCTCCAGAGGGCTTTCTGGTGGACATGCCCGGCTACGGCTATGCGCAGGCCCCCGGCGAGGTGCGCAAGGCCTGGGATGCGCTGGCCGGGCGCTACCTGCGCGATCGGGCGCCGCTGCGTGCCGCAGTGCTGATGGTCGACATCCGCCGCTCGTTCACCGATCTGGACCGGCGGATGCTCGGCTGGCTGCCCGAGGGGCTGCCCCTGCTGGTCCTGCTCACCAAGAGCGACAAGCTGGGCACCGCCCAGCAGACCGCGGCACGGCGCGCGGCGCTCGCCGAACTCGCCGAACGGCACGGCCGGCCGCAGGCCGAGGTGCTGCTCTTTTCCGCCGAGAACCGCAAGGGGGTCGACGAAGCACGCGCGATCATCGAGCGCTGGTTCGAGCACGAGACCCCCGGCGATCCCGACTTGCAGACCCGAACCCCGGAGATTCCCGATGAACGCCGATGATCTCGCCCCTGTCCGTTTCCCCGCGATCCGCATGCGCCGGATGCGCCGGGACGACTTCTCCCGGCGCATGATGCGCGAGCACAGCCTGGGCCCCGACAACCTGATCTATCCGGTCTTCATCACCGAGGGCAGCGGCACGCGCCAGCCGGTGCCGTCGATGCCCGGGGTCGAGCGCCTGACGATCGACCTGCTCTTCCCGGTCGCCGAGCAATGCCTCGAGCTGGGGATTCCGGTGCTGTCGCTGTTCCCGGCGATCGACCCCGCGATCAAGACGCCCGACGGAATCGCTGCCGCCGACCCGGACGGCCTCGTGCCCCGCGCAGTCAGGGCGCTGAAGCAGCGCTTCCCCGAACTGGGCGTGCTCTGCGACGTCGCCCTCGACCCCTACACCAGTCACGGCCAGGACGGCGTCATCGACGACGACGGCTACGTGGTCAACGAGGCCACGGTGCCGATCCTCGTGCGCCAGGCGCTCGCGCAGGCCGAAGCGGGAGTCGACATCGTCGCGCCCTCGGACATGATGGACGGGCGCATCGGCGCGATCCGCACCGCGCTCGAGCAGGCGGGCAGGATCCACACCCGGATCATGGCCTACAGCGCGAAGTACGCATCCGCCTTCTACGGCCCCTTCCGCGACGCCGTGGGCTCGGCGAGCAACCTGGGCAAGAGCGACAAGAAGACCTACCAGATGGACCCGGCGAACTCAGACGAGGCGCTGCGCGAGGTGGCGCTCGACCTGCAGGAAGGCGCCGACATGGTGATGGTCAAACCCGGCATGCCCTACCTCGACATCGTCCGCCGCGTGAAGGAAACCTTCCGCGTGCCGACCTACGTCTACCAGGTCAGCGGCGAGTACGCGATGCTCAAGGCCGCCGCGGCCAATGGCTGGCTCGACGAGCGCGCAGTGGTGCTGGAATCGCTGCTCGCGATGCGCCGCGCCGGGGCCGACGGCATCCTCACCTACTTCTCGCTGGACGCGGCCCGCTGGCTGCGCGAGATGCGGCGCTGAGCGGCGCCGGCGACCGATGCAGTTCCTGTCGATCCGGGAGGGCGTGGCGCGCACGCTGGACGAAGCGCCGCTGCGCCTGGAGGCCGGCGAGCTTCTCTGGGTCGACTGCAGCTACCACGAGGCGCGTGACTGGGTGCCGGCGATCGAGCGCCTCACCGGGGCAAGCATCTTCGAGGACCATCTGCTCGACGCCGAGAACCCCACGCATCCGTCCTACTTCGACTCCACCCAGCACTACGAGCTGGTGGTCTTCCGCGGGCTTGCGCTGTCCGGGCCGCATGGCGAGGAGACCGAGCTCACCCGGGTCCGCTCGCGCCCGACGGTCTTCTTCGTGCTGCCGCATTGCCTGGTGACCGTGCGCGCAGCCGACAGCCGCACGGTCGGCGCGCTGCGCAGCCGGCTGCTGCACGCGGGCCCCGGCCCTCGGCAGCGGATGCCGGAGTCTCCCGAGGCGCTGCTGCTGCGCCTGCTCAACAGCATGGTCGACCGCTACCTCGAGCTGCGCACCCCCCTGACTGCCCAGCTCGAGCGCTGGCAGCGTCGGCTGCTCGACCCCCGCTACGCCTTTCGCGACTGGTACGGACTGCTCGAGGCGCGCGCGGAACTGCGCAGGCTGGAGCAGCTTTGCGAGGAGCAGCTCGACGCGCTGCAGGAATGGCTCGACGAGCGCATGGAGCTCGCGCCGGAGGCGCCGCCCCGACGGTTCATCGAGGTCGCGCCGGACGCCCCCATGGACGGCGCCCATCCGCCCGACGGGACGCGGGTGCGCCCGACCCCGTCACTGGGGCCGCTGCCCGAGGCGCTCCAGGTGCGCGCCAACGACGTCCTCAACCACGTGCAGCGGGTGCTGGATCACGCCCGACGCCTGCAGGATTCGCTGGAATCCGCAGTGCAGTTGCACTTCTCGTCGACTGCGCACCGCACCAACGAGATCATGCGCACGCTGACCACGATCACGGCGATCTTCATGCCCATGACCCTGATCACCGGGATCTTCGGGATGAACTTCGAGTTCATTCCCGGTCTGCGCGCACGCGCCGGGTTCTGGGTCGCAATGGCGTCGATGGCGCTGATCGCAGTCGGGCTGTTCGCCTGGTTCAGGGCGCGCCGCTACCTGGACGCCCCTGAGCCGCGATCGCGCGCGCGCCGGCGCCCGAGCGCACCCGGCCCGTCGGCCGATCGGGACGGCGCGATGCCCGACCCGAACGGGCGCGGGGCCGACGCAGACCGGTTCTAGCTGGCCGGAGCCTCGCCAGGCCCCGCCGACGGCGGCAGCTCGCTGCCATCCGTGGACGCGGCCCCGCGCGGGGACGACGCCGCGGTGGCGCCAGGCGCCACGCTGAAGGCCCGCCGATGCGCCTCCCTGCGCGAGGCCCGGGTCTCCGAGAGCACCCAGGAAGCGTATTCCGGCAGACCCGCGTCGGGACGCCAGGCCAGGATTTCCGGCACGTCATAGGAGTGCAGCTCGATGAGACGCGCCTGCAGCGCCGGGTAGCGGTCGGCCGCGGTCTTGATCAGCAGCGGGATCTCGTCCGCGACCTCGACGCTGCCCTGCCAGCGATAGACCGAGCGGCACCCGGGCAGGATGCTCACGCAGGCGGCGAGCCGCTCGCCGACGAGCAGGTCCGCCACCTCCTGCGCGCTCTCCTCGTCAGGCAGGGTGGTGAAGACCACCAGCAGCTCGTGCGGCGACGTGATTGGCGCGGCTCCGGACTGCGTACCCGGCGCCTGCTGAGCGCAGTCGCCGCTGTCCATCAGAAGTCCTCCGTCAGGTTTGCCTCGAGCGGATACGGCGCCCAGACGCGGCGGGCGCCCTCGTCGCTGCAACACGACGGGACGCCCGTTCCGGCGCGCGGGCGGCAAGCGCCCGCAACGCAGACCTGGCTCAGGCCGCGGCCTGCCCGGAGTCCTCGGCGGAATCCGCGCGATCCATCAGTTCGATCAGCGCCATCGGCGCGGTGTCGCCGTCGCGGAAACCGGCCTTCAGGATCCGCAGGTAGCCACCGTTGCGGGTGGCGTAGCGTGGGCCGAGCTCGTCGAAGACCTTGACCACCATCTCGCGGTCGCGCAGGCGGTCGAAGGCCAGGCGGCGGTTGGCGAGCGAAGGCTTCTTGCCCAGCGTGATGATCGGTTCCACGACGCGACGCAACTCCTTGGCCTTGGGCAAGGTGGTCTTGATCAGCTCGTGGCGCAGCAGCGCGTTGCACATGTTGCGCAGCATCGCTTCGCGATGCGCGCTGGTCCGGTTCAGTTTGCGAAGTCCGTGACGATGACGCATGTTCCTGTCCTCGTGTCAGTGTTGCGTGATGGCGGCGCTCAGGGGCGCTCGAGTCCGGCCGGCGGCCAGTTCTCGAGCTTCATGCCCAGCGTCAGCCCGCGCGACGCAAGCACTTCCTTGATCTCGTTGAGCGACTTGCGCCCGAGGTTCGGCGTCTTGAGCAGCTCGTTCTCGGTGCGCTGGATCAGATCGCCGATGTAGAAGATGTTCTCTGCCTTCAGGCAGTTGGCCGAGCGGACGGTCAGCTCCAGATCGTCGACCGGCCGCATCAGGATCGGATCGACCTGCGGCGTGCTCGGACGCGGACCCGCCGCGATGTCCTCGGGGGCGCCGCCCTCGAGGGCAGCGAACACCGAGAGCTGCTCGACGAGAATGCGGGCCGACTGGCGCACCGCCTCCTCGGGAGCCACCACCCCGTCGGTCTCGACGTCGATGATCAGACGATCGAGGTCGGTGCGCTGTTCGACGCGGGCGTTCTCGACCAGGTAGCTGACGCGGCGCACCGGCGAGAACGAAGCGTCCAGCACGATGCGACCGATCGCCTTCGTCGGCTCGCCCAGGCCGCGCACCGTCCCGGGCACGTAGCCGCGACCCCGCTCGACCTTGATCTGCATCTCGAGCTTGCCGCCCTGGGTCAGCGTGGCGATCGGGTGATCGGCGTTGATCACCTCGACGTCGTGCGGCAGGTCGATGTCGGCGGCGGTCACGGGGCCGGCGCCTTCCTTGCGCAGCGTCAGGAAGACCTCGTCGCGATTGTGAAGCTTGAACACCACGCCCTTGAGGTTCAGCAGCAGGTCGACCACGTCCTCGCGCACGCCGTCGATCGTGGAGTACTCGTGCACGACTCCGGTGATCTGCACCTCGGTGGGCGCGTAGCCCACCATCGAGGACAGCAGGACCCGGCGCAGCGCATTGCCGAGCGTGTGCCCATAGCCGCGCTCGAACGGCTCCATGACGACGCGGGCGTGCGACGGTCCGACCTGTTCGACCTCGACGATCCGCGGCTTCAGCATGGCAGTCTGCATAGAGGGGTCCCTTCGATTAACGCGAGTACAACTCGACGATCAGGCTCTCGTTGATTTCGGCGGAAAGATCGCTGCGGTCGGGCACCGCCTTGAAGACTCCCTCGGCCTTCTCCTTGTCCACGGACACCCAGGAGGGCAGGCCGCCCTGCTCGGCGAGGCTCAGCGCGTCCTGGATGCGCGCCTGCTTGCGGGATTTCTCGCGCACCGACACGACGTCGTTCGGGCGCACCATCGCCGACGGGATGTTGACGGACTGCCCGTTCACCAGGATCGCCTTGTGGCTGACCAGCTGGCGCGCCTCGGCGCGGGTCGAGCCGAAGCCCATCCGGTAGACGACGTTGTCCAGGCGGCACTCGAGAAGCTGCAGGAGCTGCTCGCCGGTGTTGCCGCGGCGACGCTCCGCCTCGGCGAAGTAGCGCCGGAACTGGCGCTCGAGGATGCCGTACATCCGCTTGACCTTCTGCTTCTCGCGCAGCTGCAGGCCGTAGTCGGAGGTGCGGGCGCCCGAGGTCCGGCCATGCTGGCCCGGCTTGCTGTCGAGCTTGCACTTCGTGTCCAGCGAGCGGCGGCCGCTCTTCAGGAAGAGATCGGTGCCCTCGCGGCGGGAGAGTTTCGCTTTCGGTCCGGTATAACGTGCCACGTTGTTTCCTTCGTGAATGCGCAAGCGCGCCCGGCGGCGCGTTCGCGGTCAGTCTGTCTCCAGTATCGGGAACCGGACGCGCTGGCGTCGCGGCTGACAGACGGTGGGCTTGCTTGCCCGGGATTCGCGCGCCGGCGTCGAAGCCGGCGGCGCAGGCTGCCGGGCGGCAGCCCTTGGGGACTTCAGATGCGGCGGCGCTTCGGCGGGCGGCAGCCGTTGTGCGGCAGCGGCGTCACGTCCTGGATCTGCAGGATCTTGATGCCCAGCGCATTGAGCGCGCGCACCGACGACTCGCGCCCCGGGCCGGGGCCGCGGATCTGGACTTCCAGGTTCTTGATGCCGCACTCCTGCGCGGCACGCCCCGCGGTTTCCGCTGCCACCTGGGCGGCGAACGGCGTCGACTTGCGCGAGCCCTTGAACCCGGCGCCGCCCGACGAGGCCCACGACAGCGCGTTGCCCTGGCGGTCGGTGATCGTGATGATCGTGTTGTTGAACGATGCGTGGACGTGCGCGATGCCGTCGGAGATGTTCTTCCTGGCCTTCTTGCGCGCCCGCGAGGCAGCGGCGGCGGCCGCTGCCGATTGTCCTTTGGTTGCCATGAGTTCGGGAGCCTCCGATTACTTCTTCAGTGCCACGCCAGCCTTGCGCGGACCCTTGCGCGTGCGGGCGTTGGTGCGGGTGCGCTGACCACGAACCGGCAGGCCGCGGCGGTGACGCATCCCGCGGTAGCAGCCCAGGTCCATCAGGCGCTTGATCGACATCGACACCTCGCGGCGCAGGTCACCTTCGATGGTGAAGCGCGTGAGCTGGTCGCGGATGCGCTCCATCTCGGCGTCGTTGAGATCCTTCACCTTCTTGTCGAAGGGAACACCCGCCGCCTCGCAGATCTGCCGCGCACGCGTGCGGCCGATGCCGTAGATGGCCGTCAGACCGATCTCGGTGTGCTGACGGTCAGGGATGTTGATGCCTGCGATACGTGCCATTTGCTATTCCTCTGTCAACCCTGGCGCTGCTTGTGGCGCGGATCGGTGCAGATCACGCGCACCACTCCGTGGCGCTTGATCACCTTGCAGTTGCGGCAGATCTTCTTCACAGATGCCATCACTTTCATGCTTCACCTCGAGCGAGAACTCTGTTGCGGACCTACTTGGCCCGGAATACGATGCGCGCCCGCGAAAGATCGTAAGGCGTGAGCTCCACCGTAACCTTGTCACCCGGAAGGATCCGGATGTAGTGCATCCTCATCTTTCCGGAGATGTGTCCGAGCACCATGTGCCCGTTCTCCAGCCGGACGCGGAAGGTCGCGTTCGGGAGGTTCTCGACCACCTCCCCCTGCATCTGGATGACGTCTTCCTTGCTCGTGTAGCCCGAGCCGGATTCCCTCTTCCTGCCAACCGGTCTTGATCGTCTAGCCATGCGCTTGCGGGCTCATGCGCCCAAGCCTTTCGGGTTAGCCTTCTTCAGCAGGCTCTCGTACTGGTGCGACATCACGTAGGCCTGGACCTGCGACATGAAGTCCATCGTCACCACCACGATGATCAGCAGCGAGGTGCCGCCGAAGTAGAAGGGCACGTTCCACTTCAGCACCAGCAGCTCCGGCAGCAGGCAGACCGCGGTGATGTAGATCGCCCCCGCCAGGGTCAGCCGCATCAGGATGCGGTCGATGTAGCGTGCCGTCTGCTCACCGGGACGGATGCCCGGAACGAAGCCGCCGCTCTTCTTCAGGTTGTCCGCGGTGTCCCGGCTGTTGAACACCAGCGCGGTGTAGAAGAAGCAGAAGAAGATGATCGCGGCCGCGTACAGCAGGATGTACACCGGCTGCCCGGGCGAAAGCGTCGCTGCCAGGTCCTTGAGCAACCGCACCACCGTCCCGGCACCCTCGCCCGAAGTGAACCACTGCGCGAGCGTCGCCGGAAACAGGATGATCGACGACGCGAAGATCGGCGGGATCACCCCGGACATGTTCAGCTTCAGCGGCAGGTGCGAGGTCTGGCCACCGTAGACGCGGTTGCCGACCTGGCGCTTCGCGTAGTTGACCGTGATCTTGCGCTGCCCCCGCTCGACGAAAACCACCGCCGCGGTCACGACGACCACCAGCGCGACGATCACCAGCGCGACGAAGGCGCTCATCGAACCGGTGCGAACCAGTTCGCCCATTCCGGCCAGCGCGCTCGGCAGCCCCGCGACGATCCCCGCGAAGATGATGATCGAGATGCCGTTGCCCAGCCCGCGCTCGGTGATCTGCTCGCCCAGCCACATCAGGAACATCGTCCCGGTGACCAGCGAAACGGCCGCGGTGAAGCGGAACATCACCCCGGGATCGAGCACGAGCCCCGGCTGCGACTCCAGCGCAACCGCGATCCCCACCGCCTGGAAGGTTGCCAGCCCCAGCGTGAACCAGCGCGTGTACTTGGTGATCGTGCGCCGGCCCGCCTCGCCTTCCTTCTTCAGCGACTCGAGCTGCGGCACCACGACCGTCAGCAGCTGCATGATGATCGATGCCGAGATGTACGGCATGATCCCCAGCGCGAACACCGTGAAACGCGACAGCGCACCTCCCGAGAACATGTTGAACATGCCCAGGATCCCGCCCTGCTGGCCCTTGAAGAGCTGGGCCAGCTGGTCCGGATCGATGCCCGGCACCGGGATGTGCGCGCCGATACGGTAGACCACCAGCGCGAGCAGCAGGAACCACAGCCGGCGCTTGAGGTCGCCGAACTTGCCCGATTTCGCCAGCGCTGCAGGATGCTTTGCCACGGGATCTACGCCTGTCTGTCGAGGAAGCTGCCGAACCGAGCCCGCGGGCTCAGGCCAGCGAGCCTCCGGCCGCCTCGATCGCGGCCTGGGCGCCCTTGGTTGCGGCGATTCCCTTCAGCGACACCTTGCGCGTCAGTTCACCCGACAGGATCACCTTGGCCGCCTTCGCGAGCTGGGGAACGAGCCCCGCCTGCTTCAGCGAAAGGAGATCGATCTCGACGGCCTCCAGGCGCTCGAGGTCCGACAGCCGGACCTCGACGGTATCGCCGGCAGTCATCGACCTGAAGCCACGCTTGGGCAGGCGACGCTGCAGCGGCATCTGGCCGCCCTCGAAGCCGACCTTGTGGAAGCCGCCCGAACGCGACTTCTGACCCTTGTGCCCACGGCCGGCAGTCTTGCCCAGGCCGGAGCCGATGCCACGGCCCACGCGCCGGCGGGCGTGCTTGCTGCCCTCGGCAGGCTTCAATCCGTTCAATCGCATGCTCATCTCCGAGCTCACTCGACCCGCACCAGGTACGAGACCTTGTTGATCATGCCGCGCACCGCCGGCGTGTCCTCGAGCTCGCGGGTCTGGTTCAACTTCTTCAGACCGAGGCCCAGGACGGTCGCACGGTGCGACTCGCGTGTGCCGATCGGACTCCTGACCAGCCTCACCTTAAGCGTCTTCTTGCTCATCGCCTTCTCCGGACGTCCGGCCCGCGCGCGGCGGGGCCGGCCTCCACGGCCTCTCAGCCGAGGATCTCCTCGATCGTCTTGCCGCGCTTGGCAGCGATCTCGGAGGGGGTGTTCATGTTGGCCAGCGCGTTCAGGGTCGCGCGCACCATGTTGTACGGATTGCTCGAACCGTGGCTCTTCGCGACGATGTTGGTCACGCCCATCACCTCGAAGATCGCCCGCATCGGACCCCCGGCGATGATCCCGGTGCCGTCCGGCGCCGGCGCGAGGAACACCGTGGCGGCACCGTGACGGCCGTGCACCGTGTGGTGCAGCGTGCCGGAGCGCAGGCTCACCTTGAACATCTTGCGGCGCGCCTCGTCCATCGCCTTCTGCACCGCCACCGGCACCTCGCGGGCCTTGCCCTTGCCCATGCCGATGCGGCCGTCGCCGTCGCCGACCACGGTCAGCGCCGCGAAACCGAGGATGCGTCCGCCCTTGACGACCTTGGTCACACGATTGACCGCGATCATCTTTTCCTTCAATCCGTCGTCGCGCTCCTCGCCGCCGACCCTTGCCTGAATCTTCGCCATGTTCGTTCCCTGTCCGTCAGAACTTCAGGCCGGCTTCGCGCGCGGCCTCGGCAAGCGCCTTCACGCGACCGTGATACCGATAGCCGGCCCGATCGAAGGCCACGCTGTCGATGCCCGCCTTCAGGGCCTTCTCGGCGACCCGCCTGCCGATCGCAGTGGCGGCCGCGACGTCGCCGCCCTTGCCGCCGAGCTGGCTGCGCACTTCCGATTCCGCCGTCGAGGCGGAAACCAGCACCTTGTCGCCGGCCGCGTCGATGATGTTCGCGTAGATGTGTGCGTTCGTCCGGAACACCGTGAGCCGGCCAACCCGCAGCTCGCGGATCTTGAGCCGCGTCTGACGGGCACGGCGCAAACGAGCCTGTTTCTTGTCCATCGCCTGTTGTCCTGTGCTTGTGAGCGGCCGACTTACTTCTTCTTCACTTCCTTGAGCGCGACGACCTCGTCGGCGTAGCGCACCCCCTTGCCCTTGTAGGGCTCGGGCGGGCGGTAGCCCCGGATCTCGGCCGCCACCTGGCCGACGCGCTGGCGATCGGCCCCCTTGATCACGATCTCGGTCTGGGTGGGCGTCTCGGCCTTGATCCCTTCGGGCAGCTCATAGACCACCGGGTGCGAGAAACCGAGCGACAGGTTCAGGCTCGCGCCCTGGGCCTGCGCGCGGTAGCCGGTACCGATCAGGGTCAGCCTGCGCTCGAAGCCCGTGGAAACGCCGTGAACCATGTTCGCAACGAGGGCACGGTAGGTGCCGCTCATCGCCGCGGCCGCGCGGCTCTCGTCGGCGGCGCTGAAGTTCAGGGTCGTGCCGTCGCGCTCGACACGCACCAGCGGATTGATCGCCTGCACCAGTGTCGCGAGCGGACCCTTGACCGTGATCGACTCCGCAGACAGCTGGACGTCGACCCCGGCGGGCAGCCCCACCGGCATGCGTGCAACTCGAGACATCTCCGCCCCCCCTTACGCGACGTAGCCGATGACTTCGCCGCCCACGCCGTTGGCGCGCGCGCGGCGGTCGGTCATCACGCCCCGGGAGGTCGTGACGATCGCGACTCCCAGACCGTTCATCACCTGCGGCAGCGAGTGCCGGTCCTTGTAGATGCGCAGCCCGGGACGCGATACCCGCTCGAGCCGCTCGATGACCGGACGGCCCGCGTAGTACTTGAGCTGGACCTCGAGCTCGGCCTTGGCCCCGTCGGCCCGGATTGCAAAACCTTCGATGTAGCCCTCGTCCTTCAGGACCTGGGCGATTGCCACCTTGAGTTTCGACGACGGCATCGACACCGCCTCTTTCTCCACGCGCTGTCCGTTGCGGATGCGCGTGAACATGTCGGCGATCGGATCGCTCATGCTCATGTTGTGTTCCCCTTACCAGCTCGCCTTGACGATGCCCGGCACGTCGCCGCGCATCGCCGCGTCACGCAGCTTGTTGCGGGCCAGCCCGAACTTGCGATAGGTGCCGCGCGGACGACCGGTCAGTTCGCAACGATTGCGCAGCCGAACCGGACTCGAGTTGCGGGGCAGCTGCTGCAGCTTCAGGCGCGCCTGGTAGCGCTCCTCGTCGGACCGCGACTGGTCGTCGATCACTGCCTGCAGTTCGGCACGCTTGCGCGCGTACTTCTTCACCGTCGCTTCGCGCTTGAGCTCGCGGTTGATGAGCGAGAGTTTGGCCATTGGATCAACCTCAGTTGCGGAACGGGAAGCGGAACGCGGCCAGCAGGGCCTTCGCCTCGTCGTCGGTTTTGGCAGTGGTCGTGATGCTGATGTTCAGCCCACGCAGCGCGTCGACCTTGTCGTAGTCGATCTCGGGGAAGATGATCTGTTCCTTGACCCCGATGTTGTAGTTGCCACGACCGTCGAAGGCCCGCCCGGAGATGCCGCGGAAGTCGCGCACGCGGGGCAGCGCCACCGTGACCAGGCGGTCGATGAACTCGTACATCCGCGCGCCGCGCAGCGTGACCATGCAGCCGATCGGGTAGCCTTCGCGGATCTTGAAGCCGGCAATGGCCTTGCGCGCCTTGGTCACCACCGGCTTCTGGCCGGCGATCTTGGTGAGGTCTCCGACCGCGTGGTCCATGACCTTCTTGTCCGCGACGGCCTCGGACACGCCCATGTTGAGCGTGACCTTGGTGATGCGCGGCACCTCCATCACCGACTTGTAGCCGAACTTGGCGACAAGGTCGGGGACGATCTTCTCGCGGTATTGCTGTTGCAGGCGAGCCATTTCGATGTTCCCTAAAGCTTCGTGCAGGCTTTACGCCTTCACGATCTCCTCGTTGGACTTGAAGAAGCGGACCTTGCTGCCGTCCTCCAGGGTCCTGATTCCCACCCGATCGCCCTTGCCGGTCGCCGGGTTGAACAGCATCACGTTCGACTGATCGATCGGCATGATCTTGTCGACGATGCCGCCAGGCTGACCCTTCATCGGGTTCGGGCGCTGGTTCTTCTTGACGACGTTCACGCCCTCGACGAGGAGGTGCGTGGCGTCGACCCGGGCCAGCACGGTGCCCCGCTTGCCCTTGTCGCGGCCGGCGATGACGACGACCTCGTCGCCCTTGCGGATCTTTTGCATCGAAGCCCCCGCTTACAGAACTTCAGGCGCCAGCGAGACGATCTTCATGAACCGCTCGGTGCGCAGCTCGCGAGTGACCGGCCCGAAGATGCGGGTGCCGATCGGCTCGAGCTTGTTGTTGAGGAGGACGGCGGCATTGTTGTCGAACTTGACCAGCGAACCGTCCTGACGACGCACGCCCTTGGCGGTGCGCACGACGACGGCGGCGTAGATCTCGCCCTTCTTGACGCGCCCGCGCGGCTGCGCTTCCTTGACGCTCACCTTGATGATGTCGCCAATTCCGGCGTAGCGACGCTTGGAGCCGCCCAACACCTTGATACACATCACTGAACGTGCGCCGGTGTTGTCGGCGACGTCCAACGTCGACTGCATCTGAATCATCGCTAGTTCCGTCCCAACTTAATCCGCTGATGTCGGCCAGGCACTGCGCCCGGCGCTCATGCATCTGCGGTCAGTCTTGGTCCCGTTGTCGGGTTGAGCCCGGCCTCTGGCGACCCGCAAGGGGGCGCTCGAAAACCGGAAGCTTTGAAGTATAGCTCGTTACAGCGGCCTTTGGCAAGTGCGGGCGAGTAGCGCCCGCACCGCCCCGCTCAGACCCCGGCCTGGACCAGGCGCGTGACGCGCCAGGACTTGGTGCGGGAGATCGGACGACCTTCCTGGATCTCCACGGTGTCGCCTTCGTTCAGCGGCGATTCCGCATGCGCGTGGTAGCGGGTGCTCTTGACGATGTACTTGCCGTAGATCGGGTGCTTCACCTTGCGCTCGACGAGCACGGTGACCGTCTTCTGCATCTTGTTGCTGACCACGCGCCCGACCAGGGTGCGCTTGAGCACGGGCTTGCTGTCGGCGTCGCTCATTTCGTTGCCGCCCTCTCGTTGAGCACGGTACGCACCCGGGCGATGTCGCGACGGGTCTTGCGCAGCTGGCTGATGTTCGAAAGTTGCTGGGTTGCGTGCTGCATGCGCAACGAGAAGTGCGCGCGCAGCAGTTCGCCGAGCTCCTTGTCCAGCGCCTCGGTGTCCTTGGCGCGCAGTTCGGTGGCTTTCATCTGTGCCTCGTGTCTGTCCGGCGACGCGCTCAGGCGCCGACCATGCGGCTGACGAAGACGGTGCCGATCGGCAGCTTGGCAGCCGCGAGCGCGAAGGCTTCGCGAGCCAGCTCCTCGTTCACCCCGTCCATCTCGTACAGCACCTTGCCTGGCTGGATCTCCGCGACGTAGAACTCCGGGCTGCCCTTGCCCGAGCCCATGCGGACCTCGGCCGGCTTCTTGGAGATCGGCTTGTCCGGGAAGATGCGGATCCAGATCCGGCCGCCGCGCTTGATGTGGCGGGTCATTGCACGACGGGCCGCCTCGATCTGGCGCGCGGTCAGCCGGCCGCGGCCGGTGGCCTTCAGGCCGAACTCACCGAAGGCCACGGAGGCGCCACGCGTGGCCAGCCCCTTGTTGCGGCCCTTCTGTTCCTTACGGTATTTGCGTCGAGCGGGTTGCAGCATCGCTCACTCCTTCATTCGCCTGCTTTGTTCTCGGCCGGCGCAGCTGCACCGGTCGACGGCCCGGCGGCCTTGCGCACCCGCTTGACCGCGCCTCGCGGCGCATCCGCGGCACCCTTCTCGGGGGCGTCCTTGCCCTCGGCCTCGCCATCGGCACGTCGGCGGGGCCCGCCTGGCCGTCCACCCGGACCGGGACGACCCGGCGCGCGGCGACCGCGACGGTCATCGCGCTCCGGCAGCGCATCCTTCTCGGCCGCCTGGGGCGCGTCACCGCGACCCAGCGTGTCGCCCTTGTAGACCCAGACCTTCACGCCGATGATGCCGTAGGTGGTCCGCGCCTCGGAAAAGCCGTAGTCGATGTCGGCGCGCAAGGTGTGTAGCGGCACGCGACCTTCGCGGTACCACTCGACGCGCGCGATCTCCGCCCCGTTCAGCCGGCCCGAGCTCATGATCTTGATGCCCTGGGCGCCCAGGCGCATCGCGTTCTGCATCGCGCGCTTCATCGCACGGCGGAACAGAATGCGCTTCTCGAGCTGCTGGGTGATGGAATCGGCGATCAGCTGCGCATCGGTCTCCGGCTTGCGGATTTCCTCGATGTTGACGTGCACCGGCACGCCCAGCAGCCTGGTGAGATCCAGCTTGAGCAGCTCGATGTCCTCGCCCTTCTTGCCGATCACCACGCCCGGGCGCGCCGAGAAGATCGTGATGCGCGCGTTCTTGGCCGGACGCTCGATGAGCACACGGGCGACGGAGGCGTTCTTCAGCTTCCGGCGCAGGTACTCGCGCACCCGCAGATCCTCGTTGAGCATCTGCGGAAAGAGCCGGCTGTTCGCGTACCAGCGCGAAGACCAGTTGCGGCTGACCGAAAGGCGGAATCCGGTCGGGTGAATTTTCTGTCCCATGATTTCCTTCCGATCGCCCTCAGTTGCCGACCTTGACGTAGATGTGGCAGGTCTGCTTCTCGATCTTGCAGCCGCGGCCCTTGGCGCGCGCCTGGAATCGCTTGAGCGAGGCGCCCTTCTCCACGTGGATGGTGCGGACCTTGAGCTCGTCGATGTCCGCCCCGTCGTTGTGCTCGGCGTTGGCGATCGCCGACTCGAGCACCTTCTTGACGACCTTGGCCGCCTTCTTCGGCGAGAAGGTCAGGATGTTCAGGGCCTGCTCGACCGGCTTGCCCCGCACCAGGTCGGCAACGAGGCGACCCTTCTGTGCCGACAGGCGCACCCCGCGCAGCGATGCTTGCGTTTCCATCGTCTACCCCTTATCGCTTCGACTTCTTGTCGGCGGCGTGCCCCTTGAACGTGCGGGTCACCGCGAACTCGCCGAGCTTGTGCCCGACCATGTTCTCGTTGACGTACACGGGGACGTGCTGCTTTCCGTTGTGAACCGCGATGGTCAGCCCGATGAACTCGGGAATCACCGTCGATCGACGCGACCAGGTCTTGATCGGACGCTTGTCCTTCGAGGCGATCGCGGCGTCGACCCTGTGCAGCAGGTGGGCGTCGACGAACGGCCCTTTCTTTACTGAACGTGCCATAGCTTATTCGTCCTTCACCCGTTACTTGCGACCGCGCTTCTGCACGATCATCGTGTCGGTGCGCTTGTTGCGACGGGTCTTGAATCCCTTGGTCGGCACACCCCAGGGCGAGACCGGGTGGCCGCCGCCGTTGGAACGCCCGCCGTGCGGGTGATCGACCGGGTTCATCGCGATGCCGCGCACCGTCGGCCGCACGCCACGCCAGCGGTTCGCACCGGCCTTGCCGATGGTGCGAAGGCTGTGCTCCTCGTTGCCCACTTCGCCGATCGTGGCGCGGCACTCGATGTGCACCTTGCGGATCTCGCCGGAGCGCAGCCGCAGTTGGGCGTAGAGCCCTTCGCGCGCCAGCAGCCGCGCAGACGTTCCCGCGGAGCGGGCGATCTGCGCACCCTTGCCGGGCAGCATCTCGATCGCGTGGATCGTCGAGCCGACCGGGATGTTGCGGATCGGCAGCGTGTTGCCCGGACGGATCGGCGCCTCGGCGCCGCTCATCAGACTCGCACCCGCAGTCACGCCACGCGGCGCGAGGATGTAGCGCCGCTCACCGTCCGCGTAGCACAGCAGCGCCAGGTGGGCACTGCGGTTCGGGTCGTACTCGAGACGCTCGACCTTGGCAGGAATGCCGTCCTTGTTGCGCCGGAAGTCGACGATACGGTAGTGGGCCTTGTGACCGCCGCCGCGATGGCGCGTGGTGATGTGGCCGAGGTTGTTGCGCCCGGAACTGCGGTGCTTGTGCTCGGTCAGCGACGCAAGCGGTCGCCCCTTGTGCAGCCCCGGAGTGCGCACCTTCACCATCGAGCGCCGGCCCGGCGAGGTCGGCTTGGTCTTGACGATGGCCATTACCGGACCTCCGCGAAGTTGATTTCCTGGCCGGCGGCGAGGTTCACGTAGGCCTTGCGCACATTGCGGCGACGACCCTCGAAGCGGCCGAAGCGCTTGGCCTTGCCCTTCGTGTTGAGCACCTGCACCGACTCGACCTGCACCTTGAAGAGCAGTTCGACCGCGGCCTTGACCTCACCCCGGGTGGCGCCCTGCAGCACGCGGAACGCAACCTGGTTGTGCTTGTCCGCGAGCATCGTGCTCTTTTCGGAGACGATCGGTGCGAGCAGCACCTTCATCAGTCGATCCTGATTCATGCCAGCATCTCCTGGACCTGGGCCAGCGCCGGCCTGGTGATCAGCACCGTGCCGTAGTGCACCAGCGAGACCGGGTCCGCATACCTCGGCTCGACCACCAGCACGTTGGGCAGGTTGCGCGAGGCGAGGAACAGGTTCTCGTCGAGGTTGTCGGTGATCAGCAGGACGGAATCCAGGCCCATCGCCTTGATCTTGTCGGCGAGCAGCCTGGTCTTCGGCGCCTCGACCGAGAGCCCCTCGATCACCGCCAGGCGGTTGTCCCGCGCAAGCTGCGAGAGGATCGAGCACACGCCCGCCCGGTACATCTTCTTGTTGACCTTCTGCGTGAAGTTCTCGTCCGGCGAGTTCGGGAAGATCCGGCCGCCACCACGCCACAGCGGACTCGAGGTCATCCCGGCGCGCGCGCGACCGGTGCCCTTCTGCTTCCAGGGCTTCTTGGTCGAGTGGCGCACCGCGCTGCGGTCCTTCTGCGCGCGGTTGCCGCTGCGCGCGTTCGCCTGGTAGGCGACCACGATCTGATGCACCAGCGGCTGGTTGAACTCGCGGCCGAAGATGGTGTCGGGCGCCTCGACCTTGGCGGCGGGCAGCCCCTGCTCGTTAAGGAGGTTGAGTTCCATGATGCTCCTCAGGCCTTCGCCGCCACACGCACCGCGGGCGTGACCACGACATTGCCGTTCTTCGCACCGGGAACTGCGCCCCGGACCATCAGGAGCTGGCGCTCGGCGTCCACTCGGGCGATCACGAGATTCTGGACCGTCGCGGCGACCGCACCCAGGTGACCCGCCATGCGCTTGCCCGGGAACACGCGCCCGGGATCCTGCGCCATGCCGATGGAGCCCGGAACGTTGTGCGAACGCGAGTTGCCGTGCGAAGCCCGACCGGAATTGAAATTGTGCCGCTTGATGGTGCCCGCAAAGCCCTTGCCGTGCGTGGTGCCCGCGACATCGACCTTCTGGCCGGCCTCGAAGAGGCTCACACCCAGGACCGCACCGGGCTTCAGTTCCGCCAGCGCCTCGGGGCTCACGCGGAACTCCTCGAGGACGCTGCCGGCCTCGACGCCCGCCTTCGCGTAGTGCCCAGCCTGGGGCTTGGTGACGCGCGAGGCCCGACGGCGGCCGAAGGCCACCTGCACCGCGCTGTATCCGTCGCTCTCGACGGTCTTGATCTGGGTGACGCGATTGTTCGACACGTCCAGCACCGTCACGGGGATGGAGTCGCCATCGTCCGTGAAGATGCGCATCATGCCGACCTTGCGTCCCACAAGGCCAAGGCTCATTGTGATCTCCCATCCCGGCTGCGATTGGCCGGGTGTTGTAGTCGCCTCGCGTGCGCCGCACATGGCAGCACGTCAGGGCGTGGAAAGCCTTCGATTCTAGCGCGCCGCGGCCCGCGCTGCAAGTGCGCGGGCCATCGTCGCAGAAGCCGACTTACTGGAGCTTGATCTCGACGTCTACGCCGGCCGGCAGGTCGAGCTTCATCAGCGCGTCCACCGTCTTGTCGGTCGGCTCGACGATGTCCATCAGTCGCTGGTGGGTGCGGATCTCGAACTGATCGCGCGAGGTCTTGTTGACGTGCGGCGAGCGCAGGACGTCGTAGCGCTCGATCCGGGTGGGCAGCGGAACCGGCCCGCGCACCACCGCACCGGTGCGCTTGGCGGTTTCCACGATCTCGGCGGCCGACTGGTCGATCAGCTTGTAGTCGAAGGCCTTCAGGCGGATCCGGATCTTCTGGCTTTGCATTGGATGTCTCTCAAAGAACGTTGCGGCGCTGCCGCGGTTGATCAGTCGATGACCTTGGCGACGACGCCGGCGCCCACGGTGCGCCCACCCTCACGGATGGCAAAGCGCAGCCCCTGCTCCATGGCGATCGGCGCGATCAGCGTCACCGTCATCTTCACGTTGTCGCCCGGCATCACCATCT
>CAUJHG010000015.1 GCA_963204785.1 Pseudomonadota bacterium
GCGCTCGTCGAGCATGTAGTTGCCCAGGGTGTGCAGCCTCAGGAAGGGCATCCCCGGGTCGAGCAGGCGGGCGATCCGCTCGTGCGGCGGGATCTGGCCGCGCATCGCGAAGGTGGCGTTGCGCTTGCTCGACAGCGCCACCGCGCGGCCCTCGAGCTCGCGCAGCTCGTCGACCAGCGCCAGCATCTGCGCGCGGTTCTTCGCGAACGCCTCGGTGTTCGTCGAAACCTGGGACTTGAAAACGGGCATTTCTGGGGAGCCTCCACGACTGGGCCGCGTTCGGGGCCTGGGCCTGTGCAGCGCCTTCGTCAGGGCCGGCTGCGCGCTTCGCAGGCCGGGCCGGGGCCGCTGCCGTCCGCAGGATGCCACAGTGGATGCGGCCTTCCGGGCGGAAGGCCGCATCCCGCCCGGGCGGGCCCGTGCGCAGGGGAGGAAATCGGAACGCGGCGCAGCCGCGCCGGGAGGCGCCTCAGCGCGCGAAGACCTCGCGCAGGAAGGCCAGCGCGGCACGGGCGGCCTGATCGCGCGCAGCCCGGTTGCCTTCGACACTCGCGCCGGTGGCGCGACAGTCCCGCACGGCCTGCTGGAAGTCGGCCCCGCGCAGGCGGGCGCCCGTGTTGCGATCGAAGGCCGCGAGCGCCTCGACGTCGATCTCGATCGGGCACTCGGCCTTCACCAGCACCGCGCCGCGCAGATAGTGGCGGCGCAGGTCGTCGGAGTCGAACTTGTGCCGCGCGCCGGGGATGACCTCGAAGCGCACCGGTGTGCCCGCCTCGCGGATGCGCTGCGCGTAGTCCTGGCAGGGCGCGATCGGCGTGTAGTCGTCGGCATCGCCGTGGATGAAGAGGATCGGCGAGGCCGAGAACACCCCGGGCTTCACCACGAGGCGCACCACTCCGACGCAGCCGCCGGCGTAGGTCGGGATCAGCGCCGCGAAGCGCAGGCCCTCGGGGAGCTTCTGGCCGGCGATGATCTTCTCGACGCCCACGCGCAGCGCCGCGATCCCGCCACGCGAGAAGCCCATGACCGCGATGCGCTGCGGGTCGATCCGCGGGTGCGTGGCCAGCAGCCGCAGCGCGCCGAACGCATCGGCCATGTCCGCCGCCAGCGGCACGGCCGACTGGTCTTCCACGGTGCTCGAGACCCCGCGCGCCCCGAACATGTCAGGCACGAAGGTCGCGAAGCCCGCCGACTCGAACTGCTTCGGCCAGAAGTCGAGCAGCGCTTCGTAGACTCCGCCACTGCCGTGCAGCAGCACCACTGCCGGCACCTTCCCCTCACCCGGAGGCATGAACAGCTGCCCGGTCACCGCCACCGTGTCTCCGGCGCCCCGCGCCAGCTCGGCAAGGTCCTTCGGGGTGGAGCTGGGGAACGCGTAGCGCCCGCTCGGAGCGTTCCCGTCGAAGCGGGTGATCGGCTCGGCTGCCTGCGCCGCCGCAGGCGTGGCCGCGGCCCCGAGCGCCGCCAGCAGCGCCGTGAACAGCGCTCGCATCATCGAAGCAAGTGCGTCGCTCATTGCATCCTCCGGCGGGATGGCGCGGGAAATCATTCTCGCGCCGTGCAAAAAGCCGCGTCAAGCCGGCCAGGGCACCCTCGGGAATGAAGCCGCCAGCCGCTCGTTCAGCCACCCGTAGCCCACACGCTCCTGCTCCAGCCGCAGCCTGGGCTGGAGCCGGCCGGATCGGAGCTCGTCGTACAGGGCTGCCTCCCGGGCGCTCAGGCGGGGCAGGTCGTGCAGCGCAGGCTCGGGCTCCTCCCCCCAGTGCGGGCGGTGGGCAAGCAGGGTCTCGCGATCCATGAGGAAGGACTGCGCGTTCGGAAAGGAGGCACGCAACTGGTCGAGGATGGCGAACCCGTGGGTGTCGATGTCGCCCCAGTAGAGCAGCTGGCAGCGATGCAGCCACGCGGCGCGCGCCAGCGCCTCCCAGCCGTAGCCGGCGCCGAAGACGACGATGGACCCGGCCACGGCGGGAAAGGCGAGGAAGTTGATCTCGTTCTCGGTGACGAAGACACGCTCCACGGGCAGAGCCAGCGCCGCGAAGCTGCTGGCGTCCAGGGTGATGTCGGGCAGCGCATCCGGCACGGCCTGGCTGCCCGGCAGGCCGGGCAGCGCCGGATCGAGCAGCCGGAACCGGATCCGCACGGGCTTGTCCAGGAAGCCGAATCGGCGCGTGAACTGCGCGACCCCGGTCGCTGCGGTGTCGATGAGCGCGGGTGGCAGGCAAAGGTCCAGCAGCTCGGCCAGGACGCCCCTGTGCGCCTCGATGAACTTGCTGTCCACCCCGGGCACGTCGACCTGGCGCAGGTACACGCCGGGGCGCGGGTGCGCCTGCATCCATGCCACGATGGCCAGGAGCCGTTCCCACTGGTCGGCCAACTCCAGCGCCTGGATCGGCCGTCGCGACAGCCACGCCAGCAGCGTCGGCTGCACCGCTGCGGTCTGGCGCCACAGGGCCTCGAATCGCTGCGCCTGGCGCACCTTGCCGATGAAGGCCAGGGCGTCCTGCAGGGTGTCCAGCCAGACGGCTGCGGGAAGATGCTGGGCGCCCTGGACGCGGTGCTTGCGCTCGCGCCATTCGATCCGGACCCGCGGCGTATCGGCGATGGCGCGCACCCACTCCCGCACCGCCTCGAACCGATCCGAGAGGTCCGCGGCGCCGGGCGCCCTCAGGCTCAGGCGCAGGGGCATCGAGGCGCCGTCCGCAACCGTCGCGCGCAGCAGATCACCCCGATCCCACAGGCGCTGGGCCTGGGCGCGAAGGTCGGCCGGCGTGGTCCAGCTCATGGCGCCGCGTCGCCTTGGGCCACGCCTGCAACGGCCATCCCTTCCTGCGTGCCCGGCGCCCCTCCTGCAGCCGCCCCATCGGCCTTGTGCGCCCGGTACTCCTCGATCGACAGGCAGCGCAGCCGGGAGTCGCGCCCGCCCTCGTTGTGGACGAACCCCACGCTGGACACGAAGGGCTCGATGATGTGGATCTTCTGCAGCGGCGTGATGATCAGCAGCTGCAGGTTGAGCTGCTGGAAAAGCCGCAGCCCGTACTGCGCCGACTCGTCCGACCCCCGTCCGAACGCCTCGTCGATCACCACGAAGCGGAACGACCGCGAACGCACCGCCCCCCACTCCAGCCCGAACTGGTAGGCCAGGCTCGCAGCCAGCACGGTGTAGGCCAGCTTCTCCTTCTGGCCGCCCGACTTCCCGCCCGAGTCGGTGTAGTGCTCGTGCTCGACTCCGTCGGCGCGCCAACGCTCGCTGGCCGAGAACAGGAACCAGTTGCGCACGTCGGTGACCTTGGCGCTCCAGCGCCGATCGGCATCGGACAGTCCTTCACGCCCCCGGAAGCGGTCGATGATGGCCTTGACCTGCAGGAACTTGGCTTCCGAATACTGGTCGTCCGCCGAGCCGGTGATCGCGCCCTCGGTGCACGCGCGCAGGTCCTGCTGGAAGTCCCGGATCTCCGCATCCGGGCTTGGCGCCGCCACCAGCCTGATGTACCTGCCGGGGTTGTAGTCGATGGCCTGGAGCGACTGGTTGATGAAGTCGACGCGCTCCCTGATCGTCTCCCGCTCGCGCGCGAGCTGGGCGTTGAAGTTGGCGATCTCGTTGATCGTGTTGACGTTGAGCAGCTCCTTGAAGCGCGCCTCGAACCGGGGCAGGTCGTCGCCCTTCAGGCCGGCGAGCATCCGCTCGTACTCCGGCAGCGCCGCCAGGCTCACGTCCATCTCGGCGGTCTCGACCTTGAACGCCTCCTTGAATCCGCGCATGGCATTGACGATGCGCTCGGTCAGTCGGGCCAGGCGCCTGTCCTCAGCGTCGATGCGCTCCTGCAGCCACTTGCGCAGTTCCTGCTCGCGGTTGGCGCAGGATTCGACCGTGAGCTGGTGCTCGCCCAGCGCCTTCGCGCGCCAGCCGTCCAGGCGCTCGATCTGCGCCTCGGTCAGCGGCGCATCGGCCCAGACAGCGCGGGCCTGATCGAGCAGCGCCTGCGCCGCCTCCTGCCTGGTCTTCACCGCGGCGCGCCTGTCACGGGCCGCATCGCGCTGGCCTTCCGCCTCCGTGAGGCGTCCTTGCGCCGCCTCGAGCTGCCGGGCCAGCTCCCGCAGCGCGTCGGATGCGGCCTCCAGCCTCGCGCGTTCCTCGGTCAGCGCGGCCACCTGATGGGCCAGTCCCATCCAGTCGATGTCGGCGAAACGCGTGAACTCCTCCAGCTTGCTGAGCGCATCCAGCCGGCTGCGCAGTTCGCTGCGCGCCTGCTGGATCTCGCCGATGCCCTGCGCGAGGGTGGCCAGCCTGGCCTCGAGACGCTCGCGCTGATCCCGCAGGGCGCGCAGCTTGTCCGCATTGCTCCAGCCGAGCACGTAGCGGCTGCGGTCGCCGATCCGGCTGCGGTCGTCCTTCTCGTGGCGCCCGCCCGGGTCCTTGATCTGGCCTGCGCGCGTGATGGCGCGCGCCTCTCGGCGAAACTGCTCCCCGGCTTCGCAGCAGGCGACGTCGAAGCGGCTCCGAAGCTCCTGCTCCATCCATTCGTAGTGCGGCGAATCCGGCTTGACGACGAGCTTGCGCACCAGGGACTGCGGATGCAGCGCGGCGCCCTGCGCTGCCTTGCGTGGGCGCACATGGAAGTACACCAGCCGGGCCCCCAGATGCTGGCGGTCCACCCAGTCGGCGACGGCCCTGTAGTGCGCGTCCGGGATCAGCAGCGCAAGGCCGAAGCCGCGCAGCAGCCGTTCGGCGGCGCCTTCCCAGTCGCGTTCGTCCTCGCGCACCTGGATCAGCTCGCCCGCGAAGGGCAGTTCGTCCTCGCCGATCGCCAGCGCGGCGCACAGCGCGTCGCGGATGCGGACCTGTGCGGCGTCGATGTTGCTCCTGCGCCGCTCGAGGCTTCCGATCTCGTCGGACAGGGCGGCATGCGCCTCGCGACCCTTGCGGAACGCGAAGTCCTCTTCGCGCTCGCGGTTGTCCAGGTCCGCGATGCGTTCGCGCAGGCCTTCGGCCCGCTGGGCGATGCTCTGCTGTTGGGCGAGGAAACCGGCTTCGTCGGTCGGCGCCGCCTCGTCGATGCGGGCCAGCAGCTCGCGGAAGCGATCCGACCTCTTCCGGCGCTGCTCGCTGTCCTGCTCCAGGCGGCGGATCTCCACCGCCAGTTCCTCCAGGCGGTCACCGCCCTCGTCTCGCAGCGCCCGCTCCAGACGTCCGACCTCGACGCGCCCGGCCTCGCGCTGCGCATCCAGACGCTCGATCTGCGCATCCAGCCGGGCCGCATCCCCGGCCAGCAGGCCGAGACGGCGCTCGAGCAGCCCGGCCTCGAGCCGCGCGAAGTACGGCCGGAGCTGATCGCGCGCCTGCCGCCAGTCCTGGATCTCGGTCACCAGCGCCTGGTGGCGCGCCCCGTCCTCGACCAGGGGCGTCAGCAGATCCACCTGCCGCCTGGCCTCGAGCACGGCGCGATGGGCGCGGTCCAGGTCGTCGAAGTGGCGGATCAGCGCCTCGATGCGGCTGCCCACGTCGAAGGGCTCGAGCATGTGGCTGCGCACGAAGTCGGTGAGGTTCCCCACCGACTTCATCGAGACCGTCTGGTGGAACAGCTCCAGGGCCTGCTCGTGCTCGATGCCGAATCGACGGCGGAACCAGGCGCCGTAAGGCGGGAAGCTGTCGAACACTTCGCAGCCCGCGCCGCGCAGCCTCCTGCGCAGGGCGGCAATGTCGCTGCCGAAGCCGCTGAAGTCATCCGCGATGGCGAGCGCCCGCTCGCTGGCCACGAACAGGCGCGCAGGCTGAGCCTGCGGGTCCTTCAGCCAGAAGACCTGGGCCAGCGTCACGGCCTGGTCGTAGCCCGCGTTGCGGAAGACGCCGAGGATCACCGAGTAGCTCGATGCGTCGCGAAGCGCGACAGGCCGCGCGCTGCCGGTGACCTCGTTGCGCTCGCTCTTGTAGTGGCCCAGCACGTAGGAGCGCAGCGAGCGCTCGCGGGCATCGGCCCCGGCCGCCTTGTTGTAGGCCACGCGATGCGCCGGCACGAGCAGGGTCGTGACGGCATCGACCAGCGTGGACTTGCCCGAACCGATGTCGCCCGTCAGCAGGCCGTTGCGGCCGTCGGGCTCGTAGCGCCAGACGCGCCTGTCGAAGGTGCCCCAGTTCAGCACCTCGAGCCGCTGCAGCCGGAAGCCCACCCGGCTGTCGTCGGCCACGAAGTCCAGGCCGAGCGTCGACGCATCAGACATCGGCCCCTCCCCTGTCGGCCATGTCCTTGCCGGGGGCCGTGCCCGTCTCGGAGGCCTTCCTCCTGCCGGAGGTCCCGGCAGACGCTTCGGTCGGAGTGGCCGACAGCGCGGTGCGGTAGGCCTCCAGGCGCGCATCGAACTCGGCCAGCCACTGCGCGTCCACGAAGGCCTTCAGGATGCGCCGCACCTCGAAGCGCCCCCGCCCGGGCGCCGGACCGGCGGCCGCCCCGAGCCGGCGCAGGAAGCCGAGATCGGCCACCTTGTTGATGATCGCATCCACCTGGTCGATCAGCCGAGCCTCGTTCGTCCCATCGGGCAGGAAGACGCGCATCAGCTCGGCGATCTCGTCGCGCGAGAGCACGAGCCGCGTGTCGCCACCGCCGGCGTCGAACTCGGCCATGCGCTTGCGCAGCAGCGCCAGCATCAGGCTCACCGGGTAGGAGAGCGGACGGCGCGCAACCAGACGAGGCAGGCGCGGCGCCCCTTCCGGGTCATCCGGCTCGGGGCGGCTCTTCAGAAAGGCGTGGCCCTCGGCCTCGTCCAGCACCAGTTCGAGCAGCAGCACGGCAGCCTGTTCCCTCACCCGCGCCTGAAGGCGCAGCAGACTGGCCCACAGCCGCTCGTCGTCGTCCCGGTAGAGCACACCCTTGAGCAGGTTCACCATCAGCTGCGAGAGCTCCGGCACGACCGGCAGCACGACGGGCGAAAGCTCGGGCGAATCGTTCTCGTGCAGCGTGTCGTCCATGTTCCTCGCTTCCCGGGCAGTCCCGGCCTTCAGCGGGTGAAGATCACGCGGGGCAGGCGCGCCTCGCGTGTCACCGCATCGCCCGCCGCGCTGCGGGCCTGCCAGCGCACCGGCTCCTCCACGGCTTCGTCGACGAGCGCGCGCAGGCCGTCGATCGCTGCGCTGCCGTCTTCCCCGTGGGCCAGCTCCAGATACGCCACCAGCTCCGCCAGGCCCTGGCGCAAGGGCTCGACATCGAGCAGCTCGCGCAGCGTGATCTGCGACCTGTGGCGCAGCGCGCGCCGCACGGCCGAGCGCAGGCGCGCCTTGTCCACCACGATCTGGTCGAACAGGCGCGCGGTGTCGACGTCGTCCTCGCCGGCCGCCAGCACCAGATCGGCCAGACGCGCCTTCACGCTCGGCGTGAGCAGCGGCCGTTCCAGCGGCAGCTCGATGTCCGCCCCCATGGCGTCGATGTGCATCACCGTGCCGGCAGGCGTGGCCTCGCGAACCCCGAGCGCCTTGCTCTCGATGCCGTGCAGCAGGTCCAGGATGCGACGGTTCTCCAGGAAGGCCCGGTCGTCCAGGAAGCGGCGCAACTGCTGCGACAGCTGCGCCACGGTGCGCTGCGTGTGCTCGCCGGCTTCCAGCCAGTCGTGGTGCACGCGACGCAGGCGCGGCTCGGGCGAGAGCCGCGCCACGGCGGGCAGCGCCAGCACCCGGTCGAGCCGCTCGGAGAGCTCCTCCTGGCGCCGGCTGGACATGAGGAAGTCCCAGAAGGCGCGGAAGCTGCGGCCCTGGTCGGAGTCCCCGATCGCATCGCGCTCGCCCATGATCTCGTCGAGCAGCGCGCCCTTGGCGCCTTCCCACAGCGCGATCTTCTCGCGCACTCTGCGATCGAGCAGACGGAAGTTCTGCTCCACCTCGCGGAAGTCGGCCAGCAGCTCGCGCGCCAGTTGCTGGAACTGCTGGAAACGGTCCCTGATCGCGGTATCGTCGAGCAAGGGCGCCTCGCCCGCCAGCACACGGGCGATCTCGGCGTCCAGTTCGTCGCGCTTCCTGCGCAGGTCTTCCGCCCGCCTGGCCGGGTCGGCCTCGGTGCCGGCGCTGATCTGCTCCAGCAGCGCGAACACCGTCAGCAGCCGCGACTCGGTGCCGACGAACGATCGCTCGGTCAGCGACAGCAGCCAGGCGATCGCCTTCTCGGTGGCCGGCGTCAGGTCGAACTGCGCATCGTCCGTACGCGGCTTGTAGAACTTGCGCAGCCAGCCCTTGTCGGGCGCTGCCCAGTCGTTCAGGTATTCGAGCGCGCCCTTGGGGTAGGCGTCCCGTCCCAGCTGCTCGCGCAGCGCGAACAGCTCATCTTCCAGGGCCTCCGCCAGATCGGCCTCGCTCATCACCCGGACGTTGGGCGCCACGAACACCCGGTGCAGGAAGCTCGCCACCAGCGGCGCGTGCGGCGAGGACAGCAGCCGCCATGCGGGGTGGCGGTCGCGCAGCGTGGAGAGGGCGGCGTGGTCCACAGTCAGGTGCCGGCGGGATCAGTTCTCACGAATCGGTAGCGGCCCGACGCCTGAGGGGCGCACGTCGACAGCGCCCTGGCGAGCGCCGGCCGGAAGTGTAGCCTGCCCATGTTCGCGTCGATGAATCTATGGTCGACCCCGAAGGACAAGCTTCACGCGTCGCCGGGTTCCTGCATCCAGGTCGGAATGTCGCGCTGCCCGTGCAGCACACGCCAGACGTCGACGTGGTCGGGGTGCTCGACGTAGAAGACCAGATAGGGATACCGGGCCAGCGGCCAAGAGCGCAGGCCTGGAAGGTTCAACTCGTGGGCGTAGCGCGGCGAGCCCGTGCCCGGATGGCGGCTTATGTGCGCATAGGCTCGCTTCAGGGCACCGATGAAGCCCAGCGCTGCAGCCCCGGCATCTTCCGCCAGGTAGTGTGCGAGCGCATCCTCGACGTCCCGATGGGCCTGCTCGCGCGGGACAACGGGCCTGGCCCTCACGGCTGGCGGCGGGTCTTGCCTGTCACCCTGGCCGGGCCGCGCACTCGCTCGCGCAAGCCTTCGAAGTAGATCTCGTTCACCGGCGCCGTGGGAGCCGACGACGCGCCCGCCAGTAGCAGGTTGCGCAGGTGCAGCCGGTCCTGATCGCGGCGGATCAGCTCGCGCACGTACTCACTGCTGCTGCCGTAGCCACGCTGGCTGACCTGTTCATCCACGAAAGACTTCAGGGCATCGGGCAGGGATATGTTCATCGTGCTCATGTCCGCAGATTAGATCGCTTGGCAAATTTTGGCAACTGCAGACAACTGCGGGCTTCCCGATAGAACATCCCCGACTGCCACCCCGATCACGAACGTGCGGGTGGCCACAGGCGTGCGGTGTGCACCAGGGCCAAGATCCACAGGGTGTCCGCCTGCACCTCGTAGACCAGCCGGCAGCTCTCGTGCGGAATCAACTCACGGGTACCCGGGACCTGTCCGGGCCGTCCGATCAAAGGGCGCTCGACCAGTCGGCCGACCGCTGCCTCGAAGAGCTCATCCATGCGGATGGCAGCGAGTGGGTTGTCCTGGGCGATGTAGTCGACGATGTCGGCGCGGTCCTGCTCGGCGGCCAGGGCCCACAGCACCCTCATGCGTCTGCGGCGCCAGCCTTGCCCCGCAGCGCGGCGCGACGGGCAGAAAAGCGTGCCTCGACGTCGGCGCTGCTTGCGACCTGGCCGGACGCGATCTGCTCGCGCGCCGTTTCGACCTTGGCGCGCAGGAACGCGTCGAACTCGCGTGCCTGCCGCTGACGCTCGATGAACTCGCGCATCAGCTCACGCACCACCTGCGACGCAGGGCGGTGGCTTGCCTCGGCCTCGGCCATGAAGGCGTCGCGCAACTCGGGCTCCAGCTTCATGGTGAACACGGCTTCTTTGGGCATGACCGGCTCCGAGGACGTGAGTATTGACAAAGTATATACAACATCATTACCGGCGATCAGACTGCGCCGTGCCATCGGCGCCTGATCTGTCAACCCACGGATGACAACCGAGCATCGAAGGTCTCTGCAGGGCCGATGCCTGCGAAAGCATCGACGAAAGGCGCACCGTGCGGGATTGCCAGCCGCCCCGATGAGAGACAGAACGGCAACACCCAGAGCCGCAGCCCCTCCGACCTGAGGAACTCGAACACCGGCAACGGCTGAGCTTTGTGTTGACGTTCTTCGAGCCCTCGATCGTGTGGTGCTGCAGCGTGCCCCACAGTGTCTGCTTGATGTTGTCGGTCCTCCCCTTGGCAGCTGCGATGGCCTGGATGAACGGGTGCTCGTAGAGCTGCGCGACCTTCGCCTCGCCGCCCAGGTCATGAAGGGCTGCCGCCGCGCCTTCCCACCATGTCAGATTGGCGATTCGCGTCGCGATCAGCTGCTCGCGCCACTGCGCAACCGATAGCGAAGTCATGGCCTGCTCATACTCCCGCTTGAGCAGCTTCGACAGCTCGTAGGTCTTGCCGGTGCCCGGCGGGCCATAGAAGATGCGGTTGACAGGCTGTCGCGTCTCCCCGGTGACGTTCCCCTCGTCGTCCACGGAGTCCTCGCCTGGGTCGAGCGGGTCGTCCCGCAGCTGGTCGGGCCACAGGCCAGGCCGCTCGGTTTCCGGCACCAGCCAGTCGTCCAGGGAGTCGCGCCCGGTCGAGAGAGCCGTTTCGATCTTCGCCACCAGATCGTCGCTCAGGAGTTCGCCGTCGAGCTTGGCGATCGGTCCCATGGGTCGTGCTCAGGTCAGCTTGCGGGCCCCGGTTCCGCGAACGACGCCCAGTACAGCCGCCGCTCGCTCGCTGCCCGGGTTGCTGTAGCGGCGCAACTGGTCCACCGCCTCGGCCAGCGGCTCGGGGATGGACGGGCTCTTGCACTCCACCACCACCAGCGGGATGCCGTTCACCAGCAGCACCAGGTCGGGGACGATGAAGGCTTTGCTGCTGTCGAAGCCGGGCGGGCAATCGACGCGGTACTGGTTGACGACGGTGAAGCGGTTGCTGGCCGGCGTGTCCCAGTCGATGTAGCGGATGGTCTGCCCGCGCCCGCCGTCCCAGCCGGGCAGGCCTTCGACGGTCAGGCCGCGGATCAGGAGCTCGCTGGCCTTCTGGTTGGCCTCCATCAGCCTGTGGGTGCCCAGACGGGTGATGGCTCCGACCGCCTCGGAGATGCGCGCGTCGTCCAGCCAGGGCCGGCCGTCGGGGCCGGGGTTCAGCGCGCGCAGGCGCTCGCGCAGCACGCCTTCCTGGATCACGTCGGTGAAGCTCGCACGGGCGGTCGCGGCCGGGTCGTCGAGACTGCCCTCGATGTGGGTCCAGCCCAGCGCCTGCAGCTGGGCGACGAAGGGCTTTTCGACGTCTTCGAGTTCCCAGCCCATTCGACCTCCTTTATGGACGAAATCGGATGGTCTTCATCCGATTCCATCCGTTTCCATCCATTTCGGTCACCGCACCCCTGCCTGGTAGAAGGCGCCACGGCCGGCTCCATGCAACTCGAGCAGTGAGGCACCCAGCATCCGTTTGAGAAGATCCTTGGCCTGACCCTCACTCAGTCGGCACAGTTCCATGACCTCCGCGCGCCGGATCCGGCCATGCTGGCGCACATAGTTCAGCACCATCTGCTCGTTCTGGATCGCGGCAAAGCCGGCCTGTCGGGTATAGGCGGCCTTGTCGCCCTGCTGCCGATACACCGCCGCGGACAGGGTGTAGCTGCGGCCGCGGGTGCTCCCATGGGCTTCCATGAGGCCTGCTTCCACCAGGGCTTCGAGGGTGCGTTTGGCGCTTGCCGCGTCGCGCTGGATGCGCACCGCGAGCTCGTCGGCGCCGACCCGCTTGATCTCGCGGATCGCCGCCAGCGCAATCAGGCTGTCGATGGGCAGCTCGGTCTTGCGATCACGCTCGCATTCCACCACCAGTCGCGCGAAGTCCAGATCGGCCGCATCGGTGGCCACCACGGTGTGGCCCTTGGGCACGATGATGCGCACCATAGCGAAGGCGTGAGCGGCTGTATTCGCGGTCGATCTGTGGGCTTGTCAGCAGCAGACTGTCAAGCTGGATGCCGTCGTCGGCAATGTCCTTGACTTTGACTACCGGCACACCGTCGGGATATCCATATCCCGGCATCAGGATTCCATAGACAACAGGCCGCGCCGGATCGACCAAGCTGTTCAACTCACAAGCATCCCACTCCTTCGGAATCCACCCCAGCGGCGACTCCTTGTAGACATGCGGCGCCTCGGCCTGGGGCGGGCGCAGTTCGCCGTTGGCGTCGATGCCGCGCGTCAGCAGGTCGTGCAGCAGGCCCTGCTTGACGGCCTCGAGCTTGGCGATGATCGCCTCGGTTTCGTGGATGGCGGTGTCGAGGGTGTCGATGATCTGGGCAATCTTGCGCTGTTCATTTACGCTCGGGACCGGGACTTCGTGCCCTCGGATCGCTGCGCCATTGATGTTCGCTTGCGTGGTCTGGCCTGAGTGCTTAAGCCATTGCGGCCGGATGTATTCAAGGTGGTGGTACAGGTAGTCAGGACAGCACGAAAGAGGGGGAATCAGAGCGCACAATGCCTGGTTTGCCGCCAGTTCTATCGCAGCTATCTTGGTGAGCCCGATGGTTCCGTACATCGAAATGAGGATCGTGCCGACGGGATGTCTCTTTGCAGCAGTCTCCTTCAAGGCGGCGGTGGAGATCTGAAGCTCACAGCTTTCGATGAACCTCAAAAAAACCCTGCAACGCCTTCGCCGCCTCATCGCGCCTGTCCTCGATCTCCGTCAGCGTCACCCGGTACTTGTCCCACCAGTTCTCGAACGCAGCGACGATCTGCTTGCGCTGCGCGGCGATGTAGCGCTCGACGATGGCGCTCATGTCGTCGCGCAGGATGGTCAGCAGCAGCTCGTCGGCAGCCTCGGACGTCAGTTCATCGACGGCGGCATCGATGTGCGCGGCAAAGCTCTCCTTCCTGGCCTTGAGCTGTTTTTTCACGGCGGCGAGCTCCTTCTTCCAGGCCTTGAGCTGAGCTTCGTCGACCGCGTTCTCGTCGTCGCCATCCTCGTCCGCGGCTTCGGCTGCCTCGTCTTCCTCGGCCTCGGCGTCCTTCGGGCTGGCGGCCCTGATCTGGCCGTCCAGCTCGGCCTTCTTCGCCTCCAGTTCCTCGATGGCCTCGACGAAGTCGCTCATCAGGAACCTGACCAGCTTGTGCTCCAGCGGGCTCTCCTTGCTGGCCTTGTCCTCCAGCGCGGTGACGATGCTGGTGCGCCAGGCATCCATCACGCCCCTGGCGCCGCGCGCCATCAGGGTGAGGAAGTCGTACTTGGTCTGGGTCCAGAAGCCGGCCACGATGCCGCGCACCTGGAAGGGGTCGAGCAGGCCGATGGCTTCCAGCGCGGTGCTGAAACTGGCCAGCAGGTCGGAGCGCAATGCGACCAGGCTGGCGGCGCCATCGTTGCCGTTCTGCGTCTGGCCGGCCAGCGCGGTGATGCGCGCGCTATGCGTCTGCCACCGGTACCGGATATTGCCCCATTGCCTTGCGGATGCGCTCAGCCGCTTCCAGCAGTGTCGACCTGGCCGGCGGCCAGACTGGAGCAGCCCGCCACACGCTCGTTGACGTCGACGAGGACGGATCCCCTGGCCGAGCCGCTGCCCCTGGGCCTGGCGGGCGTGAGGCAGGAGCCAGTCGTTCAGCGCAGGATTGCCGCAGTCGAAGCCTTCCAGCAGATGCTGCGGGGCCAGTGGCTCCGGCGCCCGCAAGGTCACTTCGCGTCCCAAGGCGCCTTGCGGTCGAACAGATCACTCCTCGAACAATTCAGAGTGCGTGCCAGCCCGCACGAAGATGATGGCGTTGTCATCCAGACGGTAGATGAGGAGGAAGTCGCCGCCGATGTGACATTCGCGGTGATCGGCCCAATCGCTCTTGAACGGGTGGTCCAGCCATTCGGGACCCAGCGGCGCATCGTTGCCAATGAGCAGCAGCATCGCCTCCTTCAGGCGCCTCGGGTCGTATCGGCCTGAGCGCGAGAGGCGCTCCCAGTCTTTGAGGAAGGCCCTGGTGTAGTCGCACGCCCTGGGCGGCGCTGCCCGCTTACTGCTGGCGGGCTTTTTCGAGGTCATCGATCAGGGCGTCGGCGGAGTCAATACGGGCGGTGCGCGCCTTGGCCATGGCGCGGGCTTCTTCCATCGCTGCGCGGCTCTGGGCGTTGGGCACCTTCAACTCCAGCGGAAACGCCTGGTCATTGACCACGCGCTTGAGCAGGATGCGAACGGCATCGGACACGGACAGCCCCATGGCTGCGAGCGCCTCGCTGGCTTGCGTCTTGATTTCGTCATCCACTCGAACGTGAAGCATCGTGGAACGGGCCATGGTCAGATCCTCCGTTTCGGTAATTGTGCATCTCGATTGAGATACGATCAAGCAACTGCTGACGATGCTCTGATGGCGTTCGATCTGTGACCGGCGGCCTTGGCTGACAATGAACCGGCGCGCTCGAGTTGTTGATTTTTTACAGACTGATATCCGCGTATGGCCGCAGGCCAAGCGGAGAACAGAGAGGGCTCTGGCCGGGAAAGCGGCCAATTCCGGGCGCTTCGGCGGATCGCTACCCGCAGCGCTGATGGCCGGAACCTCGCGTGGCGCGAGGATCTCAGACGAGAAAAAAAGGGCCCGGAGACCATCCGAGCCCTTGTATATGGTGGCGGACGGTTGCCTGGTGCAAAAGCCGCCCGTCGCGCTTGCGAGCAATGCCGCGGGTTGCTGCGGGTCACGCGCCCAGAAGTCGGCGCGCCAGGATGGACTGCATGTCGCGGCGGCCATCGACGATCAGGTAGATCACGACGCGGCTGCCCATGACGCGATAGATCACCCGGTAGGGCTTGAACGCCGTCTGCCGGTACTCCTTGATGCCCAGCGCCACGAGTTCCTTGGGGTAGCTGCCGCGCTCGGGGAACTGGGCCAGCACCTCCACGACCTCCATCAGTCGATCAAGCACGTGGTTCGCATTGGCCACGCCGTCGAACTCGGCGATGTAGTCGTGGATGGACTCCAGGTCCTGCTCGGCACCCTGCGTGAGCAGAACCTCGTAGCGCGCCGGCCTGCCGGCCATCAGGCCGTGGCCCGCTTTGCGCGCAGACGCGCCACCACGTCGGCGACGGGCTTGACCCGGCCATCCTCGACGTCCTGCTGACCGAGCGCCAGGATCTTCAGCAGTGCGAGGGTCTCCTGCGTTTCCTCGAAGGAGGCGACATCCTGCAGCACGGCCTTGGCTTCCCCGTTCTGCGTGATGACCAGGGGCTCGCGCTGTTCCGCCAACTGGGTGAGTACCTCGGCGGCGTTGGCCTTGAGGTAGCTGATGGGCTTGACTTGGGATGAGTAGCGCATGGGTGTGGTGTCTTGATGGACAAGGACTGAATATAGTCCGTTAAAAGTCCGCCTGCAATCCGCGTTGCGCCCCTCGCCAGCGGGACAGGAGCTTCACATACGGCTGGTAGCTGTAGGCGCGGCTTCTTCTGGCCGGTGAGCTCGGCCAGGATGCCGAGATCCTCCAGCAGCCCGACGGCCGTCGTCCGCACGCACCTCGCGGACGAGCGCAATCGGAGAGAAGTTGACCTTGGCTTCTCCCCCGACCAGCGCGTTCATACAACCCCCTATCACCAGGAGAAGTTGTGATGAACGAAAGTCAATCGTCCGTGGCCGCGCAGGTGGCCGCGCTACCGTCGCTGCCGATGCCGGAGCTCTGGGCGCTCTGGGATCGGTTCTTCCCGCGCCGCCCGGACAAGACGAACCGCGTCTACCTCGAGTCGCGCGTCGCCTACAAACTGCAGGAGGAGGCCTTCGGCGGCCTCGACCCGGATACCCGCCGGCGGCTGGCCAACATCGGCATACGGCATTCGAAGATCAAGCAGCCCCGCAAGGCCCGCGACATCGTCCTCGCCCCGGGCACGGTCCTCGTCCGTGAGTGGGGCGACCGCGACCACCACGTCAAGGTCACAGCGGACGGCACCTTCGAGTACGAGGGCAAGCAGTTCAAGAGCCTCTCGGCGGTCGCTCGGCACATCGCCGGCAGCCCGTGGTCGGGTCCCTTGTTCTTCGGCCTGCGCCGCCAGGGGGAGGGTTACGAATGAACGACGTCCCCCGCACCAAGCCGCGCCAGCGCTGCGCGGTCTACTGCCGGGTGTCCTCGGACGAACGGCTCGACCAGGAATTCAACTCCATCGACGCGCAGAAGGAGGCCGGGCAGGCCTACATCGCGAGCCAGCGCACCGAGGGCTGGATTCCGGTCGCCGACGACTACGACGACCCGGGGTTCTCCGGCGGCAACACCGAACGCCCGGCATTGAAGCGGCTCCTGGCCGACATCGAGCGCGGGCTGATCGACATCGTGGTCGTCTACAAGATCGACCGCCTGACGCGCAGCCTCGCCGACTTCTCGAAGATGGTCGAGGTATTCGAGCGCAACAGAGTCTCCTTCGTCTCAGTGACGCAGCAGTTCAACACCACGACCTCGATGGGGCGGTTGATGCTGAACGTCCTTCTGTCCTTCGCGCAGTTCGAGCGGGAAGTCACCGGCGAGCGCATCCGCGACAAGATCGCGGCCGCCAAGCGCAAGGGGATGTGGATGGGCGGCGTGCCCCCGCTGGGCTACGACGTCGTGAACCGCGTGCTCGTGATCAACGACGACGAGGCGGCGGTCGTGCGCCGCATTTTCGAGGAGATGCTGACCATCGGCTCGCCGACGCAGATCGCCGCCAACCTCACCGCCGAGGGGATCACCACCAAGGCGTGGACCACGCAGGACGGCCAGACACGCAATGGGGCGCGGATCGACAAGAAGTACCTGCACAAGCTGTTGCGCAACCGCATCTACCTCGGCGAGTTGTCGCACAAGGGCAATTGGTACCCCGGCGCGCATCCGGCGATCATCGATCACGGCTTGTGGGGGCGGGTCCACGAGATCCTGGCCAATGACGGCCACGCGCGATCCGTGGAGACCAAGATCCGCTCGCGCACCGACGCGCTGCTGCGCGGCCTGCTGTACGCGCCGACCGGCGAGCGGATGTACCCGACCTACTCGCGCAAGAACGGACGCAAGTACCACTACTACGTGTCGAAGTCGGAGGCGCGGTTCGGCGCGGCCGGCAAGACCTACGAGCGCATCCCGGCCGATCAGGTCGAGGCCGCAGCGATTGCGCAGATCAAGACGGTGCTGGCCAGCCCCGAGGCGATCACGGCGGTCTGCCAGTTCGTGCAACGCAACGGCGCGCAGATCACCGAGGACGTCGCCGTGATGGCGATGCACCGGCTGGGCCACGTGTGGGAGCAGTTGTACCCGGCCGAGCGGCACCGCATCGTCAACCTGATGATCGAGCGCGTCGACATCGTGCCCGGTGGCCTCAAGGTGAAGTGGAACGAACTCGGGTGGAAGGAACTGATCGGCGAGTTCGCGCCCGAGAGCATCGGCGCGGAAATGGTCGAGATGGAGGCGGCGTGAGCACGGACGACACGCTGGAGACCTTCGTCCCGCTGGAGTTCAAGCGCCGTGGCATTCGGCGGCTGGCAGACACCGGTGCGGTCGCGCACGACCCGACGATCATCGAGGCGGTGGCCCGCGCCTTTCACTGGCAGCAGTTGCTGGACAGCGGCGAGTTCGAGAGCGGCACAGCCATCGCCCGTGCCGAGGGGCTGCACCACAGCACGGTTAACGAACTGCTGCGGCTGACGCTGCTCGCCCCGGACATCATCGAGCGCCTGCTGGCCGGTCGCCAGCCACGGCGGCTCACGCTGATCTGGTTTCAGCGCAACCCCGTCCCGGTCGACTGGCGGGCGCAGCGCCGGGTGATCGCGAGCTTCGAGTAGGAGGCGAAATGGCCAAGAAGGACATCGGGAAACTTACCGGCGAGCCGGTCACGTTCCAGATCCCGCCCCCCGCAGGCGGTGTGCAGATGGAGACGTTTATCCCCTGGACGCTGATCAAACGCGGCGTGCGGCGGCGGGTGATCACTCCGCTGGACGCGCCGCAGGCCTTCGAGAAGGAGGCCGAGGCCGAGCGCCGTGAACGCGCCGCCGCCCAGTCCAGCGCGCTCGTGCGCGCCCTCGGACTGGCGCACCACTGGCAGAACCTCCTCGACGACGGGCGGTACGCCTCAATGACCGAGATCGCGGCGGTCGAGGGAATAGACTCCGGCCGCGCGAGTCGGATCGCCCGGCTGGCGCACCTCGCCCCGGACGTTGTCGAGGCCTGCCTCGCGAACGACAGCGGCGGGATTGCCCTGGAGCATCTGATTCGCCGGGGCAGCTTGCCAATCGACTGGAGCGGCCAGCGCGGGAAAATTGCCGTCAAGGTCGCTACCGCAGATCTTGGCGCCTCATCCGGTTACTAACTTTTCAGGAAGTAAAGTCAGATATGGACATGTTGCCGGATATAGTGACACTCCGGCTGGCCGAAGAAGGATCGAATCAGCGCGGGCAGCTTCTGGATACGGCGCAGGGCCCCGAGCGCGAAGCGCTTCATGTCTACCGCGCTTTGCACCAGCCGGCCCGAGACCGTGCGCTTGACGTGCGCCCAGACAACTTCATCAGGATTGAGTTGGGGCGAGTACGGCGGCAAAAAGAACAGCCGCAACTGCCCGCCCAGGCTATCCACGTATGCGCGCACGGCG
>CAUJHG010000016.1 GCA_963204785.1 Pseudomonadota bacterium
CCGCTCGGACATGACGGCGAGCCAGTCGACCTTCTCGCTCACCGACACGAAACGCGGCTCCGGCGGGGAGCGATCCTCGGCCACTGCCGCCGCCAGCGCCGAGCGCACCGACGCGGACATCGGCTCGTACTGCTGCGGGCCAGCATGAGCCTGCCCCGCCAGGAACGCCGCGGCCAGCGCCGCGGCGGCGCGCAGGCTTCGCGAGGGGGCAGTTCCGCGACGAAAGACGATGGACATCAGGCTCGACGGCAGGGACGCTTGCAGATGGACCCCATCGATTCTAGCGATGCAGCGCCCTCGGCCCCGCACCGTCCGGCCGATCCGCGCGGCCTGTCGTCAGTCCGCGAACGGCCGAGGAATGGTCCGCTGCCGGGTTCGCGCGATCGAGCCTGCTGTCAGCTGCGGGCGAGCGCCTCGCGCACCGCGGCGGCGGCCTGACCGGCGCCCACCGGGCTGTTCGCCAGGTCGCGTCGCACCACCAGTTCCACCTTGCCTTCCTTCAGGCTGCGCTCGCCGACAGTCACCCGCACCGGCACCCCGATCAGCTCCCAGTCCGCGAACATCGCGCCCGGCCGCTCGTCGCGGTCGTCCAGCAGCACGTCCACCCCCGCCTCCAGCAGCTCCGCGTAGAGCGCGTCTGCCACCTCCCTCACCTGGGCCGACTTCGCGTACCCCAGCGGACAGATCACCACCTCGAAGGGCGCGATCGCGCGGGGCCAGACGATGCCGCGCTCGTCGTGGTTCTGCTCGATCGCGGCGCCCAGCAGGCGGGTGACGCCGATGCCGTAGCAGCCCATCTCGAGCAGCTTGCTCCTGCCGTCGTCGTCGACGAACGCGGCGTTCAGCGCCTCCGAGTACTTCGTGCCCAGGTAGAACACGTGGCCGACCTCGATCCCCCGCTGGATGGACAGCGCACCCTTGCCGTCGGGCGAAGGGTCGCCTTCGACGACGTTGCGGATGTCGGCCACCTGCAGCTGCCCGCCGCGCTCGCCGAGCGCCGGCAGCACGTCGCGGTCCCAGTTGACGCCGGTGTAGTGGAAGCCGGCCTCGTTGGCGCCGCAGACGAAGTCGCTCATGTTGGCCACGGTGCGGTCGGCCACCACGCGCACCGGCTTCGCCGTGCCGATGGGCCCCAGGTAACCGGGCTCGCAGCCGAAGTGGTCGACGATCTCGGCCTCGGTGGCGAAGCGGAAGCCCTTCAGGCCCTCGACCTTGCCAGCCTTGACCTCGTTGAGTTCGTGGTCGCCGCGCACCAGCAGCAGCCAGATCTCGGTGGCCACGACGCGGGGCCTGCCGGCCAGGTCCTCGGCGCCGTCCTTGACCGGCTCGTGGCGATCGACCGCGAGGACGATCGACTTCACGGTGCGCGCCAGCGGCAGCCCGAGCAGCTCGGCGACGTCCTCGCAGCGCGCCTTGCCTGGCGTGGACGCCTTGACCAGCGGCTCGGTGGCCGCGGCGCGCGCGGCGATCAGCGGCAGGGCCTCGGCCAGCACCACGTTGGCGGCGTAGCCGGAATCCGGACAGTACGCGATCGCGTCCTCGCCGGTGTCGGCGATCACCTGGAACTCGTGGCTCGCCGAGCCGCCGATGGCGCCGGTGTCGGCGGCCACCGCGCGGTAGCTCAGACCCATGCGATCGAAGATCCGACAGTAGGCGTCGAACATCGCCTGGTAGCTGCGCAGCGCCGACTCGCGGTCGCGGTCGAAGGAGTAGGCGTCCTTCATCGTGAACTCGCGCCCGCGCATCACGCCGAAGCGCGGACGGCGCTCGTCGCGGAACTTGGTCTGGATGTGATAGAAATTCTTCGGCAGCTGGCGGTAGCTGCGCAGGTCCTGGCGGGCGATGTCGGTGACCACCTCCTCGGAGGTCGGCTGGACGATGAAGTCGCGCCCGTGCCGATCCTTCACGCGCAGCAGTTCCGGCCCGTACTGCTCCCAGCGGCCGGACTCCATCCACAGCTCGGCCGGCTGCACCACCGGCATCAGCAGCTCGATCGCGCCGGCGCGGTTCATCTCCTCGCGGATGATCGCCTCGATGCGGCGGATCACGCGCAGGCCCATCGGCATGTAGCTGTAGATGCCGCCGGCGAGCCGCTTGATCATGCCTGCGCGGGTCATCAGGCGATGGCTGAGGATCTCGGCGTCGGAGGGCGCCTCCTTGAGCGTGGAAACGTGGAAGCGCGATGCCTTCATTGAGGTATTCCGGGAAACGTCCGACGCTGGGGATTGCGCCGATATAATCCGGTCAATTCTAAAGGATCGAGGGGTGTCGTCATGCTGGACCGGGACGGCTACCGCCCCAACGTCGGCATCATCCTGGTCAACAGCAGGAACGAGGTCTTCTGGGGAAAGCGGATCAGGGAGCACTCGTGGCAGTTCCCGCAGGGGGGAATCAAGCGGGGCGAGTCGCCCGAGCAGGCGATGTACCGCGAACTGCACGAGGAGGTGGGGCTTCGGCCCGAGCACGTGCGCATCATCGCGCGCACCCGGGACTGGCTGCGCTACGACGTTCCCACCAACTGGGTGCGCCGCGACTGGCGCGGCCACTACCGCGGACAGAAGCAGATCTGGTTCCTGCTGCGCATGGTCGGGCGCGACTGCGACGTGCAGCTGCGCGCAACCGAGCATCCGGAGTTCGACGCCTGGCGCTGGAACGAGTACTGGATCCCGCTGAACTCGGTGATCGAGTTCAAGCGCGAGGTCTACCGGATGGCGCTCGACGAGCTCTCGCGCCACCTGTTCAGGACGCAGGAGGCTCCGCGCTTCCTGCGCCACAGGGGCCGGCCGCGGCGCACGCGCGAGGCTGGCGCGAGCGCCGAGGCAGGCAGCGAGCCGGCGACCGGATCGATTCCTTCGAGGCCAACGCTGCCCGCCACGGACTCGGCCGCAGCAAGGTCGGCGAGCGCAGCCGCAGCCGGCGGCAGACGCCCCGCCGAAGCACGGATCGACACCCTCCCAGACCCACCGGACAAGGCCCCGATCAAGGCCTGAGCAACCGGGGCGAGGCAGCAGGCGCGCGCCGCACCGCCCCCACCCTCGCGCAAGGCGCTGCGCGTCACCATCACCACCCGGGGAATCCAGCATGAGCACTGCTTCCGAGCCGAAGGGCGAATGCGACGTGAAGGTCGACCGGCACGGGCCGGTCACGGTGCTGACGCTGTCCTACCCCGAGCGGCGCAACGCGCTTGCGCTGGCGCTGCGCGCGCGGCTGCTGACCGAGCTCGAGACCGCGCTCGACGACGCCGACTGCCGTGTGATCGTGCTCACCGGCGCGGGCGCGCACTTCTGCTCGGGTGGCGACATCACCAGCTTCGAGGGCGTCACGCCCGCCAGGGGCCGCAGCCGCATGCAGTTCGTGCACCGCATCATGCGGCTGCTGATCCGCGGCGAGAAGCCGGTGATCGCTGCGGTCGAGGGCCATGCCGCAGGAGCCGGGATGTGCCTGGCGGCCGCCTGCGACATCGTGGTCGCCTCGACCGAGGCGAAATTCTCCTGCACCTTCAACCGCATCGGGCTGCTGCCCGATCTCGCGGGGCTGTGGTCGATCCCGAACCGCATCGGCATGGGACGCGCCAGGTACTGGATCATGAGCGGCCGCGTGATGGACGCCGCCAGCGCGCAGGCCCAGGGGATGGCCGAGGAGCTCTGCGCCCCGGGCAGCGCGCTCGAGACGGCCCTGGCGCTCGCGCAGGAGGTCGCCCAGGTCTCGCCGCTGTCCAACGGAATGGTGAAGTCGGTGCTCGCGCGCGGACCGATGCCGCTGGAGGACCTCATGTCCGCCGAGACCGACGCCCAGGCGGTGCTGTTCGGCACCGAGGACTTCCAGGAAGGGCGCAAGGCCTTCCTGGCCAAACGGAAGCCGGAGTTCCGGGGACGCTGACCGGGGCGCTGCGCCCGCGGATCGCAGCGCAGCGAAGGCGCGGCCGGCAGGAGGCGAACGCCTGCAGCCGGGGCCGGCAGCGGTTATACTGCAGCGCAGCGGCATCGATCACCAGTCTGCGCGCCGCCGTCATCCGACCTCCCTCGTTCATCCCTCTTCGTCTTCCCCGACTGGTGTCGCCCCGGCGCATTGCCGCAGCGCGACAGGTCGACGCGGTATTCCCGTCAGGGGTCCTATGTCGTTTGCATCGCTCGGTCTGTCCGAGCCCATCGTCCGAGCCGTCAGCGAGCTCGGCTACACCCAGCCCACGCCGATCCAGACGCAGGCCATCCCGGCCGTGCTCTCGGGCGGCGACCTCCTCGCCGGCGCCCAGACCGGCACCGGCAAGACCGCCGGCTTCACGCTGCCGCTGCTGCAGCGCCTGATCTCCAGCCCGCCGCTGAAGGCCCCGATCGGCGGCCGGCGTGCGATCCGCGCGCTGATCCTCACGCCGACGCGCGAACTCGCGGCGCAGGTCGAGGAGAGCGTGCGCCAGTACTCCCGGCACCTGAAGATCAGCTCGATGACCGTGTTCGGCGGCGTCAACATCAACCCCCAGATCCGGCAGCTGCAGGCCGGGGTCGACGTGCTCGTGGCCACGCCTGGCCGGCTGCTCGATCACGTCGGGCAGAACACCGTCGATCTCTCCGGCGTGGAGATCCTCGTGCTCGACGAGGCGGACCGGATGCTCGACATGGGCTTCATCCGCGACATCCGCAAGATCCTCGCGCTGCTGCCGAAGAAGCGGCAGAACCTGCTCTTCTCGGCCACCTTCTCCGACGAGATCAAGGCGCTGGCCGACGACCTTCTGAACCGCCCGGCGATGATCGAGGTCGCACGCCGCAATGCGCCGGCCGAACTGGTCGACCAGAAGGTCGTGCTGGTCGACAAGAACCGCAAGCGTCCGCTGCTCTCCAAGCTCATCCAGGAGAACAACTGGTTCCAGGTGCTGGTGTTCACCCGCACCAAGCACGGCGCCAACCGACTGGCCGAACTGCTGAACAAGGACGGCATCAGCGCGCTGGCGATCCACGGCAACAAGAGCCAGGGGGCGCGCACGCGGGCGCTCTCCGAGTTCAAGGACGGCACGCTGCAGGTGCTCGTGGCCACCGACATCGCTGCACGCGGCATCGACATCGACGAACTGCCGCACGTGGTCAACTTCGAGCTGCCCAACGTCCCCGAGGACTACGTGCACCGCATCGGCCGCACCGGTCGCGCCGGAATGAGCGGCGAGGCCCTGTCGCTGGTGTGCGTGGACGAGCACAAGTTCCTCGCGGACATCGAGCGCCTGCTCAAGCGCCAGCTGCCGAGGCTGGAGATTCCCGGCTTCGAACCGGATCTGTCGATCAAGCCGGTGCCGATCCCGATGGGGCGCAGCGCGCGCGGCCAGCAGTACGACGACGGCCTGGGCGAATCGACGCGCCCGCCGCTGCCGCCGCGCGGCAACCGCGGTGGGCAGCGATCCGGCCAGGGCGGCCGATCGGCGCAGGGCGGTACCGGGCACGGCAAGGGCGGCCACGGCTCGACGAGCCATCCGGCGCCGCCGCGCGGCGGCCATCCGCCCGCAGCGCGGGGACCGCAGGCCCAGCGCCCACAGCAGGGACAGGCGCAGCGCGCAGCCTCGGCAGGCGGGCACGTCGCGTCGAGCCAGTCGGGCAGCCCGTCTGCAGGCGCTGCGCAGCGCCCGGGCGGCGCGGCACGGCCGGCGCAACCAGCGGGCGGGATGGGCTTTCGAGGAATGACCAGCCGCGGACGCGGCCGCTGACCGGTTCCGGCAGCGGCGGGCTCCGTCGCCGCCATTTCCCGTTTCCGAAGATGCGCGGCGCCCGCGCCCGGCGTGCCGGCTGAGCAGCAGGCGCCGGCACGAACGGCGCTCCTGCTGCGCGCCGCTGGCGCCGAAGCGCTCCCGGTCAGAGCTGGAACTTCACGACCTTGCAGTGCTGCTCGCCCAGGCCCTCGATGCCCAACGACAGCACATCACCGGCTTTCAGGAACTGTGGCGGCTTCATCCCCGCACCCACGCCCGGCGGCGTTCCGGTGGTGATCAGATCCCCCGGGTTCAGGGTCATCAGCCGGCTCAGGTAGGCGATCAGCGCCGCACAGTCGAAGATCATCTTCCGCGTGCTGCCACGCTGGCGCGGCTCGCCATTGAGGTCGAGCCACAGCGACAGCCGCTGCGGGTCGGGCACTTCATCGGCGCTCACGAGCCAGGGGCCGACCGGACCGAAGGTGTCGAAACCCTTGCCCTTGTCCCAGGTGGGACCGTGCTCCATCTGCCACTCGCGCTCGGAGACATCGTTGACGAGCACGTAGCCGGCGACATGCTCGAGCGCCGCCTTGCGGGTGACGTGACGAGCCCGGGTGCCGATCACGATCCCCAGCTCCACCTCCCAGTCGGTCTTCACCGACCCCTTGGGGAGCATGATGTCGTCGTTGGCGCCCTGCATCGACGACAGGGTCTTGTGGAAGACCACCGGCTCCTTCGGCACCGGGTTGCCCGTCTCGGCCGCGTGGTCCCGGTAGTTCAGGCCGATCGCGACGAACTTGGTGGCGCCGGTGAACGGGACTCCCATGCGCGGGCGCCCGCGCACCACGGGCAGGCGCGAAGGACGGATCCTCGCAAGCCGCGCAAGTCCCTTCGGCGAAAGCTGCTCCGGACCGATGTCCGCCACCACCCCGGACAGGTCGCGCAGCACGCCTTCCTCGTCGATCAGCCCCGGCTTCTCCCTGCCGGCCCGGCCATAACGCACCAGTTTCATCGAATCTCCTCTTCGTGGTCGAAGGTGGCGCCAGCGTCGGCCGGCGTCGGTGCGGCGGCGGCTGGCGATGCGAACTGCAGGCGCGCCAGTCGTGCGTAGAGCCCGCCACGCGCGCTGAGCTGCGCGTGCGTTCCGGACTCGACGATCCGTCCCGCATCGAGCACCACGATGCGGTCGGCGCGCACGACGGTGGCGAGCCGGTGTGCGATCACCAGCGTGGTACGGCCCTGCATCGCCTGCTCGAGCGCGTTCTGCACCAGCCGCTCGCTCTGCGCGTCGAGCGCGCTGGTGGCCTCGTCGAGCAGCAGCAGTGGCGGGTTCTTCAGCAGGGCACGCGCGATCGCGATCCGCTGGCGCTGCCCGCCGGACAGGCGCACGCCGCGCTCGCCAAGGTCGGTCCGGTAGCCCTGCGGCAGCCTCTCGATGAATTCGTGCGCGTGCGCGGCCCGGGCTGCGGCAACCACCTCGTCGTCGCTCGCATCCAGGCGCCCGTAGCGGATGTTCTCCATCGCATCGGTCGAGAACACGACGTTGTCCTGCGCGACGATCCCGACGCGCGCACGCAGCTGCGCCGGCTCCAAGCCGCGGATATCGTTGCCGTCCAGAAGGATGCGGCCCTGCTGCGGATCGTGGAAGCGCAGCAGCAGCTGGAAGAGCGTGGTCTTGCCCGAGCCCGAGGGACCGACGATCGCGACGCTCTCACCGGCAGCGACGTGCAGGTCGATGTCGGCAAGCGCGCGCTCATCGGGGCGCGACGGGTAGCAGAAGGAAAGCCGCTCGACATCCAGGGCGGCGCCGCGGGAGACGGGCACGACGGACGCGGCCGGTGCGGTCGGCGCGGTCGATGCGACGGACGCGGGCAGCGGCGAGGAGGGCGCGGGCGACAGCCGGGGCTGGCGAAGAATCCGCGGTTGCGCCGCCAGCAGCTCGAGCAGCCGCTCAGTGGCGCCGGCGGCGCGCTGGACGTCGCCGATCACCTCGGACAGCGCGCCCGTGGCGCCGGCAACGAAGGCCGCGTAGAGGATGAACTGGGTGAGCAGGCCCGCGGTCATCCGGCCCTCGATCACGGCGTGCGCGCCGAGCCACAGCACGAAGACGATCGCGCCGAACACCAGCACGATCGCCAGCGCAGTGAGGATCGAGCGTGCGCGCGTGCGGCGCACTGCGGCCCGGAAGGCACGCTCGGTGGCAGCGTCGAAGCGCTGCGACTCGAAGCCCTCGCGCGCGAAGGCCTGCACCGTCTGGATCGCGGCGAGCCGCTCGGCGGCCATCGCGCTGGTGTCGGCGATGCGGTCCTGGCTGTCGCGCGAGAGCCTGCGCACGCGGCGCCCGAGCACCAGGATCGGCAGCACCACCAGCAGGATCAGTCCGACGATCAGTGAAGCCAGCCGGGGGCTGGTGACCAGCATCATCACCAGGCTGCCGGCGAACAGCAGCGCGTTGCGCAAGCCCATGGAGATGCTGGTGCCCACCAGCGTCTGGATCAGCGTGGTGTCGGTGGTCAGGCGCGAGAGCACCTCGCCCGACTTCAGGGTTTCGAAGAAGCCAGGGTCCTGGCGCAGCACGTGCCGGTAGATCGCGTTGCGCAGGTCGGCGGTGACGCGCTCGCCCAGCCAGGAGACGAAGTAGAAGCGCACGGCGGTGCCCACTGCGAGCACCACCGCGACCAGGAACAGACCGAGGAAGGAGCGGTTCACCTGGGCCTCGCCGGCAGCGCCGACGAGCGGGGCGGCACCCCCGGAGAAGCCCATGTCGACCAGTTGCCGGAAGGCCAGCGGCACCGCGAGCGCGGCGGCCGCAGCGATCAGCAGCGCCACGCCCGCGATGGCGAACCGGGCCTTGTAGGGCGCGAGGAAAGGAAGGAGCGCGCGCAGCACGCCCAGCGCACTGCGCGAGGCAATCGCGCCGCGCCGGGCATCGTGGCTGGCGTCAGGCATGGTCCGTCATGGTATCCGGTCGCTGCGAATGCCGCTGCCGCGATTGCGTCCCGCCGCTGCGCGATCACCACGGGGGCCCCCCTGCTCCCGGCGCCGGGCTTGAGCATCGAAGGTCACGGCTCCCCGCCGACGGTGAAACCGTAGTTCGAGGCGAGCCACTCCGAGTAGGCCTGCATCTGCACCGTGCCGACCAGCGTCGGCTCGCCGTAGGCATCGTTCATCGGCGCATCGAAGCGCGTGATGAAACCGAGCGTGTCGCGCCACTGCATCCCGGCCACCGGCGCGATGCGCTGCGGTCGGGACCAGAGCGCGATCCCCAGCGCGTTGCGCTTGTGGAAGTCGCGATCTCCGATGCGATCGAGGTTGGAGTCGTGCAGCAGCGGCGAACTCACGCGCTCGAACTCGCTGGTCAGCGCGAACATGCGCACCCCTGCCGAGCGCGCCTGCGAATGCATCCATGCCAGGGCGACATCGGAGAGATCTCCCTCCGCATAGCTGCCGCCGATGTCGCTGTGGGCGCCGATGAAGCCGCGCTCGATCCGTACGCCACCCAGCGGACTGCCAGCGATCGACTCCGCCGGAAACAGCGTGCGGTGCTCGTTGAGCGCGACCGCATGCGCCGCGTAGGCGACCTGTGTCGGGACCGCGAGATCCCAGGCAGCATCGAGGATGCCGCCGATCCCGAACTGCGCGACCGTGTCCCACAGTCCCAGGAAACGCAGGCGCACGCAGGCGCCCAGGCGCTCCCAGGCGCCCGAGTCGATGCGCTGCGCAACCCGGTTGGCGAAGTCCCGCGCCATCGCCGCGCCTCGCGAGAAGCCGATCACGTCGACGTCCAGCCAGCGCCCGGCCGACTCCGGCGCCGACACCGTTCGGGTCAGTTGCTCGAGCATGTGGTCGACGCGGGTCCGCGCAGTTCGCGCGTCGACGAGGTCGATCGCTCCGGCACGGATTCCGCTTGCTGCGTCGCTGCGCCCGACCCCGGCCATGTACCAGACCCGTCCGTCGGCATAGGCGCGCGCCAGCTTGTAGACGTTGGACCAGTCGTCCAGGCGCGCCGGCGGGTCGCTGTTGCCGGTGCCATCGAAGGCGAAGAGCAGCAGGCCGGAAGGGTCGATGCGGGTCAGGGGATCGTTGCCCGCGTACGCGTACGGGTTCGGGCCGCCGCGCAGACCGAGCGGATCGGGGCTCAGGTAGCGCCCGCTGTCCGGGTCGTACCAGCGGTGATCGTTGTAGTACAGGCCGGTGGCGGAATCCTCCCACTGGCCAGGCAGTCGGAGCATGGGATCGAAGCCCGGCTGACCCTCCTGCCGCACCACCCGCCCGAAGGGAGCGTGCGCGACCTGCCAGAGGATCTCGCCACGCGCGCCGCTGGCCGCCACCGGAGCGCCGCGATGGTCGAGGTGGAGCCAGGCGACTCGTGCAGCCCCGGAAGCAAGGTCGACCACTGCCAGCGGGCGCTCACCGAGATGAAGGTGGATGCGCAGCACACGCCCCTGCTCGTCGAGTTCGGCAAGCTGTCGGCGCTGCTCGTCGAACAGGTGGTAGCGCCAGCGCCCTCCGGTCTGCGTGGCGATCCGCTCGCCGCGATGGTTGTACCGGTAGGCCGCAAGCAGCGCACCACTGCGATCACGAACCTCGGCGAGCAGCCCCATCGAGTTCCAGCGATAGCGACGGCGCGCATCGCGCAACAGGCGCCCGGCCGCATCCCAGGCGATCGGCGCGCCGCTGTCGGCGCTGATCGGCGCACCAGGATCGCTTGCGTCATCGGGAACGACCGCGGCGCCGGAAGCAGGCGCCGCGGCCAGGGCGACGCGGTTGGAGCGCATCCCTCGCGCATCGGGTCGATACGCGAATGGCGCGTCGGGAAGGACACCAGCGAGCCTGGCTGCGGCGCCGTCACCCAGCGGATTGCCGTTCGCATCGTAGGCACGCCGCCAGACCGTCTCCCCGCCCGGGCCGCGGCCCAGCGCCTGGACCAGCCGCCCGGCGCGGTCGTACAGGTGCAGGCTGCGCTCCTCGCCGCGGATCCACCCGAGCAGGCGCCCGTGCGCGTCGAAGCCGAGCCGGTGATCGAGCAGGTCGCAGCGGCCGGGCGCCGCGCTCGGCCCGCGATCGCACAGGCGCCGCGGACGGCCGGCCGGGTCACGCATGATGGAGATCCGGGCGCCATTGCCCAGTTCGGCGTGGCGCAGGCCCGACGGGCCGCCTTCCAGCGCTCCGACCAGACGCAGGCGTTGCGGCTTCGCGGCGGCCGAGGCAGCGCGCTCGAGATCGACCGCCACCACCTGGCCTGCGTCGTCGCGAACCAGGTGCAGCCAGCTCCCGTCCGGCAGCGACCACGCCCGCGGGTGGTGCTCGCCAGCGTGGTAGCGGTAGTGCGTGTCGAAGGCTGCTTCCCGCCCGGTGGCCAGGTGCAGCCGCACGGTACGTCGCACCAGCCGACCTGCGTCGTCGTAGGCGTAGCGCTCGGACTGCAGCGGGTGCGTCACTGCAGCGAGCCGCCCCCCTGCGTGCAGGAAACGTGTCGACACCGGCGCTGCACCGGAACGCGACACTTCGTGCCCGGTCAGCCGGCCTGTGGCGTCGTAGCGGTGCCTGGCCGTGGCGCCGTCGGCAACGGTCTCGGTGAGCACCCTGCCGTCGCCGTCCCGGCGCCAGCGGGTGAGCCCGCTGTCGGGCGAATCCGAGGCCACCATGCGGCCGAAATCATCCAGCCAGTAGCGGGTCAGGGCGCCGTTGCCCGCGCGATGCATCCAGCTGCCGTCGGGTTCGGGGCGAGCCTCGGGAGGAAGCGCCAGTGCGCCGCCCAGCCCGGGCGGCAGGGCGCCTGCCTGCAGGGCACGCCGGATGCGCACACCGCCAGTCACCTGCACGCGGCCCTGCACCCGCGCGACGGCCGGCGCGTACCCGTGCTCGTGCAAGGTCTGCGGCTGGAGATCGCGCCCATAGGCGATCTCCAGCAGATGCTCACGCCCCGGAACCACGCTGGGCCGGCGCAGGCGCATCGGACGATCGAGCACCGGGTCATCGGCCCAGTCGATCCGCAACCACCTCACTGGGTGGAGGCCGTCCACACCGAAGTGAGCGCTCACATCGCTTGTGCTGGCGCCGATCGCGCGCAGATCTTCCGCGCTCGTGCCCACGCCACCCAGGCCTGCCGGGCCGAGACCCGACGCTGCCGATTCCACCGCGGCCAGCCGGCCTTGCCGGTCGTAGGAGAGGCGCCACCACCGCCCCCCTGCCTGGACCTCGGCGAGCCGGCCGTCGTGATGACGGTAGCGGACCCCCACCGGCGGGCAGGCATCGCATCCCGGCCCCTGCCCCTCGGTGAGCCGTCGCGTGACGCCGTCGACATCGACGCGCCAGCGATAGCTGGCCAGCACCACGCCGCCGCGCGATACCTGCGTCTCGCCCGCCGCCCCGGGCAACGCATCGCCAGGGTAGGCGAACTGCAGTGCCTGCGCTTCGGGCACACCGGCAGCGCGTGAGTGGACCACCCGCCCCTGTTCGTCATAGCGATACTCGCTGTCGCGGCCATCGGGCAGCACCACGGCGCTCAGCATCGCACGGGCGGTAGCAGCGTTGCCGGCCGCTTCGCGGCCCGCGTAGCGGTAGCGCACCTCGTCGCCCTCGGGCTGCCGCACCAGCACCAGGCGCCCGCGGGCGTCGTGGTGATATTCGATGCGCCGGCCATCGGGGCGTTCGAGCGCAGCCAGACGCACCGCCGATCGTGCACCGGAGCCGGACCAGGGCGAGCGCCGGCCCTCGTCGGTGTAGTGCAGCCGTACGCGCCGGCCCGCGGAATCCGCAACCGATGCGAGCCGCGCGGGCGCTCCCTCGTAGTGCAGCACGATTCGCTGCGCGCCATCGGTGAGCAACAGCAGGCGACCGTCATCGGCGAAATGCAGTTGCCTGCCGTCACGCCAGCGCCAGACGAAACGCGCCCGCGAGCCTGCGCCAGGCGCAGCAGCCTGCCCATCGCCAGCGGGAGGCAGCGGCAAGGTGTCGAGCACGCCGTCGTCGCGGCGCAGGGCAATGCGCCGCGACACACCGCCCGCCACCGGCACCGCTTCACCGAAGTGGACGACCCGACCATCGGCCTGCAGCACCTGCATCCGGCGTAGGCCATCAGGCCCGGTGTCTGCGTGCAGGCGCGTCTCGAAGCCATGTCGCCAGCCCGGCCCGAGCGGGCCCGCTGCCGCGAACTCGCTCGAGTAGATCCGCGAGAAGACCAGTTCGAGGGGCGCACCCAGTCGCAGCGCGGGAAGGGACTCGGTGACGGGGATGTGCAGGTCCACGGCACGATCCAGCTTTGCGCCGGTCGTGAGGTCTGCCGGGTTGCCGGCGGTCTGGGGGAGATCCGCCCCGGAAAGGCTCGCCGGCTCGGCCGGCATGCAGGCCAGCGCCAGCCGAGCCGGCAAGCTGCCGACGAGGCCATCGCGCAGACCGGCGGCCGCACCCAGCAGACCACTGACCAGCGCGGACACCAGCCCCTGCGCGCCCTGCAGTGCGCCGGCACCTGCGGCCGTGCAGACCCCGGCCGCGCTCGCCGCTGCGGCATGAAGCAGGACTGCTGCCGCCAGTGCCACGCAGGCACCCCGAAACCTCCGCTGCCCCAGACCCGGATCGCATCGCCCCATTGCGCCCTCCCTGCCATCGTCGGGAGGCTAGGCGCGACGCAGCGCGGCCGCCATTGCGCACGCGGTCTAGTTCATTCGAAACGGGGGGTCGGCCGGTGCTCGGAATCGGCGGCAGCGCAGTCGTGCCGCGCGCCGCAGGGAGTGTGGTCAGCGCAGGACCAGGTTGTCCCGGTGGATCAGCTCGGGCCCCTCGACGAAGCCGAGGATGGCCTCGATCTCGGTGCTGGGCCTGCGCATGATCCGCCGCGCTTCCGAGCCCGAGTAGTTGACGAGGCCGCGCGCGATCTCCTGCCCTTCGGGATCCAGGCAGGCGACCACTTCACCGCGCTCGAAATCGCCGATCACGTCGATGACGCCGATCGGCAGCAGGCTCTTGCCCTCGCGCATCAGCGCACGAGCCGCGCCCGCGTCGAGCCGCACCGAGCCGCGCAACTGCAGGTGATCGGCCATCCACTTCTTGCGTGCCGCCAGCCGCGGCGTCTGGGCAACGAATTGCGTGCCGATCGACTCGCCCTGGGCCAGGCGCACCAGCACCGAAGGCTCGCGCCCCGATGCCACCACGGTGTGCGCACCGCCCGAGGCGGCACGTCGCGCGGCGAGCACCTTGGTGATCATTCCGCCCTTTCCGATCGCAGTGCCCGCATCGCCGGCCATCGCCTCGAGCGCCGGGTCGCCGGCGCTCACCTGCGGCAGCAGCTGCGCCTGCGGATCGCGGCGCGGATCGGCAGTGAACAGCCCCTGCTGGTCGGTGAGGATCACCAGGCAGTCGGCGTCGATCAGGTTGGTGACCAGCGCCCCGAGCGTGTCGTTGTCGCCGACCTTGATCTCGTCGGTGACCACGGTGTCGTTCTCGTTGATGATCGGCACCACGCCCAGCTCCAGCAGCGTGAGCAGCGTGGAGCGGGCGTTCAGGTAGCGGCGCCGATCGGCGAGGTCCTCGTGGGTCAGCAGCACCTGCGCGGTGGCCAGGCCGTGCTCACGGAAGCAGGTCTCGTAGACCTGTGCCAGCCCCATCTGGCCGACCGCGGCTGCAGCCTGCTGCTCGTGGATCTGCTTCGGGCGCTGCGCCCAGCCGAGGCGCTTCATCCCCTCCGCGATCGCTCCCGAGGAGACCATGACGACGTCCTTGCCGATCGCGCGCAGCCGTGCGATCTGCTCGGCCCACTGCGCGATCGCGGCCGCGTCCAGGCCCCGCCCTTCGTTGGTGACGAGGCTAGATCCCACCTTGACCACGATGCGCCTTGCAGCCTGCACCGCAGGCTGCCCGCGCCCCGGCAGCCTTGCGGCGGGCGTCACGGCAGTGTCTTCAGCCATCTGCGTCCTCCCCGCCTGGCGCATCGAAGCGCGCGTCGCGTTCGGGCGCCTGCGGCGGCCGGATCGACTCCAGGTACTGCGCGACCTCGAGCATCAGCCCCTGGCAGCCCTCGTGGGTGAGCCCCGAGATCGCGAACACCCGGTCGACCTTCATTGCGTTGCGCCCTCGCCCCTTGCGGATCTGTGCGACGAAGGCATCGATGCGCGCCTGCCGATCCTCGGGCGCGATCATGTCGATCTTGTTCAGCACCAGCCAGCGCGGCTTGGCCGCCAGGTCCGCGCTGTACTTGCGCAGTTCGGCGACGATCGCGCGCGCGTCACGCACCGGATCGGCATCCGGGTCGAAGGGAGCGAGATCCACCAGGTGCAGCAGCAGCCGTGTGCGCTGAAGGTGACGCAGGAACTGGTGTCCGAGCCCCGAGCCTTCGGCCGCGCCTTCGATCAGCCCCGGGATGTCGGCCATCACGAAGCTCTTCTCGGGCCCCACGCGCACCACGCCCAGGTTCGGGTGCAGCGTGGTGAACGGATAGTCGGCGATCCTGGGCCGCGCCTTGCTCACCGCGGCGATCAGCGTGGATTTCCCGGCATTGGGAAGCCCCAGCAGGCCAACATCGGCGAGCACCTTGAGCTCGAGCCGCAGCCGCCGCTGCTCGCCCGGTCTGCCGGGAGTGCTCTGCCTGGGCGCCCGGTTGGTGCTGGACTTGAAGTGGATGTTGCCCAGGCCGCCCTCGCCGCCACGCGCCAGCACCACCTGCTGGTCGTGCTCGGTGAGATCGAACAGGAGCTCGCCGGTGTCCTCGTCCCAGATCTGCGTGCCCACCGGCATCCGCAGGCGGATGTCGGCAGCGGCAGCGCCGTACTGGTCGGAGCCGCGGCCACGTTCGCCGTTGCGTGCCTGATGCTTGCGCGCGTAGCGGTAGTCCACCAGGGTGTTGATGTTGCGGTCCGCAACGGCGATGACGCTGCCGCCGCGGCCGCCGTCGCCACCGTCGGGGCCGCCACGCGGAATGAACTTCTCGCGACGGAACGACACGATCCCCGTGCCGCCGTCACCGGCGATCACCTCGATGCGCGCTTCGTCGACGAACTTCATGGTCTTCCAGTGAAAAAGCCCCGCACGGCGGGGCTTTCGGACCTGCCCTGCCCGCCGGCCGACTCCACCTGCGCGGATTGCGGCCGACGAGCGGAACGGTCGTGAACCGTGCCGCCGAAAGGATTACTGGAGCGGGACGATCTCTACGGTGTGACGGCGCAGCGCGCCCTTCACCGCGAACTTCACCTGCCCGTCCACCAGCGCATACAGCGTGTGGTCCTTGCCCTTGCCGACGTTCACGCCGGGATGGAACCTGGTGCCGCGCTGGCGCACGATGATCGAGCCCGCCGAGACGGTCTCACCACCATAGGCCTTGACGCCCAGCATCTTCGGCTGGGAATCGCGCCCGTTGCGCGTCGAGCCGCCGCCCTTCTTCTGTGCCATGGTGCCCTCTCCTTACTTGCGCTTGCCGGCGATCAGCTCGTCGGTGAGCTTCTCGAACGCATCCCAGTCGCCCGCGGCGGCCAGCCTGGCCTGCTCGCCCCAGGTCGACGGGTCGTGCATCGCAAAACGCGGCCCGGCCGCGCGCAGCACTTCCTTCAGGCGCTCCACCGGCGCCTCGGCGAGCTGCGTGAAGGTGACGATGCCGGCCCTTGCCAAGATCTCGCGGATCTTCGGACCGATGCCCTCGATCTTCTCGAGGTCGTCGGCGGCGGCAGCGCTCTCGCCCAGCGCCGAGGCGATCTTCCCGATGAAGAGCTCGGTGTAGTTCTGGCGATGGCCCTGCTGCTTCCGGTAGTGCTTGCGACGACGCATCTTGAAGATGCGGATCTTGTCGTGCCGACCGTGGGACACCACCGTTGCCGAAACCGTCGCCCCTGCCACCAGCGGCGCGCCGACCGCGAGCTGGTCGCCTGCGCCGACCGCCAGCACCTGGTCGATCGTGATTTCAGCCCCGATGTCCGCCGGCATCTGTTCTACTTTGATCTTGTCGCCGGCAGCAACCTTGTACTGCTTGCCGCCGGTTTTTATGACCGCGTACATGGGAACCTCTGGATTCTGTGACTGTGGATGGATCCGGGGTGGATCCGACCGCCTTCCCCGACACCAGGACAGCAAGCGCCATCGCGCAGCCAGGGAACCGGGCATGATACAAGCATTCCCGATCCCGGACAAGATCAGGAATGAGTGAAGGCAGTTCTCCCTGCCGCGTCCGATCGCGCGGCCCTATAATCCCCGCGCGCCCCAGGGCGCCACCCACCAACCGCCCACCGAGCGCACACTGCGCCACAAGCGCCTTGAAGCCCGCCGAAATGTTCCCGGTGCTCGCCGCCGACCTTGCCGAGGTCGACCGGGTGATCCGCACCCGCCTGAGGTCCGAGGTCGCCCTGGTCAGCACGGTGGCCGACTACATCATCGCCGCTGGCGGCAAGCGGATGCGGCCGGTGCTGCTGCTGCTCGTCGCGCGCGCTCTCGGCTACCAGGGCAGCACGCACCACCAGCTGGCAGCGGTGATCGAGTTCATCCACACCGCCACCCTGCTGCACGACGACGTGGTCGACGAGTCGCAGCTGCGGCGCGGACGCAAGACCGCCAACGCAGCCTTCGGCAACGCCGCCTCGGTGCTGGTGGGCGACTTCCTTTACTCGCGCGCCTTCCAGATGATGGTCGAGGCCGACGACATGCGCATCATGCAGGTGCTGGCCGACGCCACCAACGTGATCGCCGAGGGCGAGGTGCTGCAGCTGATGAACTGCAACGACCCCGACGTCGACGAGGCGCGCTACCTGCAGGTGATCCGCTACAAGACCGCCAAGCTGTTCGAGGCTGCAGCGCAGGTGGGCGCGATCCTGTGCAAGGCGCCGCCCGCAGTTGAAGAGGCTGCCGCCGAGTACGGACGTCGGCTCGGCACCGCATTCCAGCTGATCGACGACGTGCTCGACTACTCGGGGATCACCGACGAGATCGGCAAGAACGTCGGCGACGACCTGCGCGAGGGCAAGCCCACCCTGCCGCTGCTGTACGCGATGGCAAGCGGCAGCGCCGCCGAGCGCGAGATGGTGCGCGAAGCCATCGCCCGGGGGCACACCGAGCGCTTCGACGAGATCACCGCCGCGATCCGGCGCACCGGCGCGCTCGAGTACACGCGCGAGCGCGCCCGGGCCGAGGCACGGGCGGCCGCCGACGCGGTCTCGGAACTGGCCCCTTCCGCTTACCGCGACGCACTGCTATACTTTACGACTTACTCGATCGAGCGCGACCGCTAGGTTGCGCCACCGAGCCAGGCAGATCCCGACTCAGGCCTGGCGCGGGGCGATCGAAGCCGTCTTCGGCGCTCCCCTGTGCGTACAGGGTGCGGCGCAGGACTCGGGGTGTAGCTTAGCCTGGTAGAGCGCTACGTTCGGGACGTAGAGGCCGGAGGTTCGAATCCTCTCACCCCGACCAGAATTTCCATTCCAGATCAATCGCTCAGATGACATCGGGTTCGACTCCTTCGAGCGCGAGGCCCGGTCGTGCGACAGCGCCGCTCCGCACACGGAATTTCTGACCGACCCGGCAGCCATGCAGAAACGCATCCTCATCGTCGACGACGAACCTTCCATCCGGGATCTGGTGGCGTTTGCGCTGCGCAAGGCCGACATGCAGCCCGTCCAGGCGGCCGACGCTGCCGAGGCGCTGGCGGTGCTGGCCGACATGCCACCCGATCTGATGCTGCTGGACTGGATGCTGCCGGGTGTCTCCGGACTGGAGTTGGCGCGCCGCCTGCGGCGCGAGCGCGGCACGGCGACGGTGCCCATCATCATGCTGACCGCGCGCGGCGAGGAGATCGACCGCGTCAACGGCTTCGAGGCGGGCGTGGACGATTACGTGGTCAAGCCGTTTTCCACACGCGAGCTGATCGGCCGCATCCGCGCCGTGCTGCGCCGCAGCCAGGGCGACGACGGCAGCAGCAGCCTGGTTGCCGGTTCGCTGCGTATCGACGTGCCGGCGCATCGGGTCTTCGTCGCCGATGTCGAACTGGAGCTCAGCCCCACCGAATATCGCCTGCTGCACTTCTTCATGAGCAACCCGGAGCGCGCCTGCACGCGCAGCCAGTTGCTCGACCGTATCTGGGGTGGTGACGCTTACGTGGAGGAGCGCACGGTGGACGTGCACATCCGCCGGCTGCGCCGGGCGCTGGAACCGCACGGGCTGGCCGGCATGGTGCAGACGGTGCGCGGCACGGGCTATCGCTTCTCCACCGCACCATGACCACCGCGACCCACGCCAACCGTCGGGCGCATGCACTGGCGCGGCAGTTGCGCGATCTGCGCAACGTGGCGCGCGCGCTGCCCGACGCGCTGCTGCTGCTCGACCGGCGCCATCAGCTGCAATGGGCCAACCCGGCGGCGCGCCGGCTGCTAGGCGTGGTCTGGTCGCGCGACCGCGCACTTTCCATGGGCAAGCGCTTCCACGCTCACCCCATCGGCCTGTGGCTGCGCGGCGCGGGTACGGACGAGGTGCCATCACCGGTCGATGCCGCGCGCCTGCTGCAGTTGACACGGGTCGACTACGACGCCGAGCGTCACGTGGTGCTGGCGCGCGACATCACGCGCGTGCAGAAGCTGGAGCAGATGCGCCGCGACTTCGTCGCCAACGTGTCGCACGAACTGCGCACGCCGCTCACCGTCATCCACGGTTACCTGGAGATGCTGGAGCCGGACGACGTGCCGGCGCTCTCGTCAGTGCTGGAGGACCTGCGCGCGCAGTCGCAGCGCATGCGCCAGATCGTCGATGACCTGCTGGTGCTCTCGCGGCTGGAGACGGGCCAGGCGCTGCCGCGCGAGCGTGTGCCCATGGCGCCGCTGCTGGAGGCGCTGCGCCAGGAGGCCGAAGCCCTGAGCCAGGGGCGGCACGAGATCCTGCTGGAGGATGCCGCGCGCCAGGATATGCTGGGCTCGCGCTCGGACCTGCACAGCGCCTTTTCCAACCTGGTGAGCAACGCCGTGCGCTACACACCCGACGGCGGCCGCATCACCATCCGCTGGGCGCTCGAAGCGGGTGCGGGCGTCTACTCGGTGACCGATACCGGCGTCGGCATTCCGGCCGAGCATCTGCCCCGGCTCACCGAGCGCTTCTACCGCGTCTCATCCAGTCGCTCGCGCGCGAAGGGCGGCACCGGCCTGGGGCTGTCCATCGTCAAGCACGTGCTGGACCTGCACAACGCGCGCCTTCGCATGGCGAGCCAGCTCGGCGTGGGCTCGACCTTCGCGTGCGTGTTCGACAGCGACTGCCTGCTTGCGCCTGGCGCCTGATCGCTCAGCCAGGCGAACCGGGGGGGGCGGATGCAGCCGGCGTGCAAACCGGTGGTTCACGCGCGATCGACCCGCACGCCGTGCGCATGACGACCTTCCTGGGCCGTGAGCGCGCTGCCGCAGGCTGCGAACCACACGTTCTCGGCGACGTTGGTGGCATGGTCGCCGATGCGCTCCAGGTGCTTGGCGATGAACAGCAGGTGGCTGCAGGCAGTGATGCTGTGCGGGTCTTCCATCATGTAGGTGAGCAGCTCGCGGAACAGCCCGCCATAGCGTCGGTCCAGGACGTCGTCGCGCTCCCAGACCAGGCGCGCAGCCCGCGCGTCGTGCGCTTGGTAAGCTTCGAGCACGTCGCGCAGCATGTCGCCGGCCAGATGCGCCAATGCGGGCAAGCCGGTGACAAGAGGCACCGGCGCGCTCTGGTTCAGCACCAGGGAGCGCCGGGCGATGTTGACGGCGTAGTCGCCGATGCGCTCGATGTCGGCGGCGATGCGCAGCGCCGCAAGCACCTCGCGCAGGTCGCTGGCAAAGGGTTGGCGCAGCGCCAGCAGGCGCAGCACGTCGGCGCTGATGCGGCGCTCCTGCGCGTCCAGGACATCGTCGGCGGCGATCACCTGCTGCGCCGCCACGTCGTCGCGTGCGGCCAGCGCCTGCATGGCGCGGTCGAGCTGCATGCCGGCGGATGCGCCCATGCTGACGATCTCTCCGGTCAGACGGGTCAGCTCGGCGTCGTAGCTCCTGACGATGTGTTCACGCGTGCCCGTGATCATCCAAATCTCCCGGAGATGTAGTCTTCCGTCCTGCGCTGACCGGGCTGGGTGAAGATCTTCCCGGTGGCGTCGAATTCGATCAGTTCGCCCAGGTACATGAAGGCGGTGCGGTCGGAAATGCGCGCCGCCTGCTGCATGTTGTGCGTGACGATGACGATGGTGTAGTCGCGCTTGATTTCTTCCACCAGTTGCTCGATGCGCCCGGTGGCGATGGGATCCAGCGCCGAGGTGGGCTCGTCCAGCAACAGCACCTCGGGGCGCAGCGCGATGCCGCGCGCGATGCACAGGCGCTGCTGCTGCCCACCCGAGAGGCCGAGCGCGCTGTGCCCGAGCTTGTCCTTCACTTCGTCCCAGAGCGCGGCGCGGCGCAGCGCCTGTTCCACGCGCAAGGCCATGTCGGCCCGGGAGAGCCGCTCGTGGTGGCGGATACCCCAGGCGACGTTTTCGAAGATGGTCATCGGAAACGGCACCGGCTTCTGGAACACCATGCCCACGCGCGTGCGCAGGCGCTGCAGCGGGTAGGTCGGATCGAGCACGTTCCGGCCGTCCAGCAGCACCTCGCCGCTGGCGCGCTGACCGGGGTAGATTGCGTAGATGCGGTTGAAGATGCGCAGCAGGGTGGATTTGCCGCAGCCCGAGGGGCCGATCAGCGCGGTGACCTGCCGTGCCGGGATCTCCATGTCGATGCCCTTGAGCACATGGGATTGGCCGTAGTGGAAGTTCAGGTCGCGCGCCACCAGCTTGGCCGGCGCGGTGGTTTGCACGGCGTTCGGATTGGCAGTTGCCGCGCGAACCGGCAAGGGGGCGATCAGTTCAGTCATTTCAGTCATGGGTGATGCGGTTGCGTTTGAGGTACCAGCGCGCCAGCAGGCCCAGGGCCAGCACCAGCAGAGTGATGAGCAGGGCGCCGGCCCAGGCGATCGCGTGCATGGCGGGGTTGGGGTCGTTGGTGTAGTGGTAGATCGTCACCGGGATGCTGGCGGTGGCGGCCAGCGGGTTCAGCGTCATGAAGTTGTTGCCAAAGGCAGTGAACAGCAGCGGCGCGGTCTCGCCCGCCAGGCGCGCCAGCGCCAGCAATGCGCCGGTGACGATGCCCGAGGCGGCCACGCGCATCAGCACCTGCACGGTGAGCTTCCACTGCGGTACGCCCAGCGACAGCGCGGCCTCGCGCAAGGTGCCCGGCACCAGGCGCAGCATTTCGTCGGTGGTGCGCACGATCACCGGCAACCCGATCAGCGCCAGGGCAATGGCACCAGCCACGCCGGAGAACGACACCGCGCCGTTCGTGATCTGCGAGCTGGGCACGACCACGATCACGTACACGAACAGGCCGAGCACGATGGACGGCGCCGAGAGCAGGATGTCATTCAGGAAACGGATGGCGCTGCCGAGCCGGGAGCGGCTCGCGTATTCGCCGAGGAACACGCCGGCCAGCACGCCGACGGGCACGCACAGCAGCAGCGCCAGCAGGTCCATGAACACGCTGCCGACGATGGCGTTGGCCAGGCCGCCCTCGGCACCGTGGGCCGAGATGCGCGTGAAGAGCTGCAGGTTCAGGGCACTGATGCCACGCTCGAGCGTCACCCACAGGATCCAGCCCAGGAACATGAGCCCGACTGCGGTGACGAGGGCGCTCAGCGCGAACGCCACGGTGTTGGTGAGGCGCCGGCGCGCATGCAGCATGGTCATCATCGGTCCCCCTCGCGACGCGCCAGATGGCGCAGCATGAGCCGCGCGATCAGCAGCACGGTGGAGGTCACCACGAACAGCAGGAAGCCGAGTGCGATCAGCGCCGAGCGGTGCAGCCCCACGGCCTCGTTGAATTCGTTGGCGATCGAGGACGAAATCGTGGTGCCGGGCATCAGCAGCGAGGCCGTCAGGTCGTAGGAACTGCCGAGCACGAAGGTGACCGCCATGGTCTCGCCCAGCGCTCGCCCCAGCCCCAGGAAGATGCCGCCGATGACCGCCGTGCGGGTATAGGGCAGCACGATGTGCCACGCCACCTCCCAAGTGGTGGACCCCAGCGCGTAGGCCGACTCCTTCAGGCGCGCGGGCACGGTCTGGAACACCTCGCGCATGACGGCGCAGACGAACGGCAGGATCATCACGGAGAGCACGACGCCGGCGGTGAGCAGACCCAGGCCCAGCGGCGGGCCGTCGAACAGCGCGCCGACCACGGGGAGGCGGCCCAGCGTGGCGCTGAGCGCGGGCTCGATGCGCGCCATGAACGGCACGAACACGAACAGGCCCCACATGCCGTAGATGATCGACGGGATGCTGGCCAGCAACTCGATGCCCATGCTGACCGGACCCCGCAGCCAGGGCGGCGCGATCTCGGTGAGGAACAGGGCGATGCCGAAACTGGCCGGCACCGCGAGCACCAGCGCGATCATCGAGGTCACCAGCGTGCCGTACACAGGCGCGACGGCGCCGTAGCTGTCCGAAACGGGGTTCCATTCGCTGCTGGTGAGGAACTTCAGCCCTTCGCCGAACAGCACCTCGCGCCCGCCCCACAGGGTGGACAGCATTGCGCCGAGCAGTGCGGCCACAACCAGCAGCGCACAGGTGCGCACAAGATGGTGGAACCAGACATCGTGACGCGCGTCGGCACGGTGCCGCGGCTCCACGTCGCGCGGCGGAGTTTCCGGGTTTCTCTCGATGGCAGGATTCGATGGCATGAGCGGGGTTCGCGGTGGATTCGGTACGCCCGCCGGGCGGCGGATGTCCGATCTTGCCGATCGCATGCGCGCCGGGTCAGGTGGCGCGCACGGCGGGATTGCGCTCGGGCAGGCGGAACGCCTACTTCAGGAACTCGCCCTGCCAGTAGCCTTCGATCTGGCGCACCAGCGAGTCGGGCAGCGGGACGTAGTCCAGTGCCCTGGCGGCGTCCTGACCCTGCGTGTAGGCGTAGCGGAAGAAATCGAGCGTGGCCTTCGCACGCCCAGCGTCCCTGGGCTGCTTGTGGAGAATGCTCCAGGTCGTGGCGGTGATGGGCCAGGCCTTCCTGCCGGGCGCGTTGGTCATGATCAGCTTGAAGTCCTTCGCGCTGGCCCAATCGGCGGTATCCGCCGCGGCCTGGAACGTGGCGATCTCTGGCGTCACGACCTGGCCCGCCGCGTTCTTCATGCGTGCGTAACCGAGCTGGTTCTGCACGGCGTACGCGTATTCCACGTAGCCGATGGAGTGGTCCAGCTGTCTGACATAGGCGGCGACCCCTTCATTGCCCTTGCCACCCACGCCGACCGGCCACTTGACGGAAGTCCCTTCGCCCACCGCAGACTTCCACTGCGGGCTCACTTTGGACAGGTAGTTGGTGAAATTGAAGCTCGTGCCCGAACCGTCGGACCGGCGCACCACCGTGATCTTCCTGTCGGGCAGCGCCAGATCGGGATTCAGGGCCGCGAGGGCCGGATCATTCCAGCGGCTGATGTTGCCCAGGAAGATGTTGGCAAGCGTCGGGCCGTCCAGCACCAGTTGGCCTGGCGCGATCCCGGGCACGTTGAAGGCGGGCACGATGCCGCCGATCACGATCGGGAACTGGCCCAGGCCGAACTCCTTCAGCTCCGCTTCGTCCAGCGGCTTGTCCGAGGCGCCGAAATCGACCGTTCCGGCCTTGATCTGCGCCACGCCACCGCCTGATCCTATGGACTGGTAGTTGACGCGGTTGCCTGAGCTCCCGGCGTAGCTGGCAGCCCACCTGGAAATGATCGGGTAGGGAAAGCTGGCACCCGCGCCGGTGATGTCGGTGGCCTGAGCGTTGCCCAGTGCCGATGCACAAGCCGCGACAGCCGTGAACCTGCGCAGTTTCCCGGGATAGTCAACGAACATCCTTTCTCTCCATCGCTTCGTGAAACTCGACGTGCTGATGATGGAGACCGCGGGTTGCAAGGACATGACGCCCGGATGGCGCCAGCATGAATTCCTTGTGACAGAACGATGACAGCGATGACGAGGGTCGGAGCCCGATGCGGAGTTGCCCCGAGATCTCGGAGGCTTCAGCAGAACTGCCCCACCTCAGGGTCGAGGCGACCGCCGATGATCGCAGAAGAAGGGGAGTCGGTGCCGCAGCGAACTTCGGATCACGGCACCAGCGGGCGTCGAGCGCAATGCGGCGCGCCGCGCGGCACAGCCATCGGGAGGCTGTGATCGGCCTCCGGTCAGGGCCGGGGTCGCCCCTCGCCCGGTCGCAACGGTCTTTGCAGGGCTTCGGATGCCGGGGAAGCCGAGCCCTCCAGCCTGCCCGTCCTCATCCGACGTGCAAGTGGCGAGCCGCAGTGCGGCTCCGAGGCGCCCCTCACTCCCCTGTCGTACCGACGAGCTCGCGCACCACCAGGATCGCATCGACGTCCGCCCGGCACACCAGCGCGAGCAGCCGGGCCCGCAGCCCCGTCACCGCCAGGTGCAGCACGGCGCCTTCGCTGTCCAGCGTGCGATCGGCGCTCGTGACGAAGCAGCGTCGGCCCTCGGCGCGCAGCTGCGCAAACCGTGCCCGCGCCTGCGCGAGCGCCTGCGCTGCGTCGAACACCTCGATCGGGATCCGGCCGTCGCCCTCGACGAAGGCCTCGAGGAACTCCGGAATGTGGGCTCGCGAGATCTCGCCGCCGCCGAACAGGGGGGCGAGGTTCACCTCGTTGACGATCGCGCCGTTGCGGTGCCAGGGCACCGAGACATCCGTGGTGATGAGGTCGATCCCGGCGACCTCGAGCCCGAAAAGGGAGGCTGCGCGCAGTGCGATCGCCAGGTTGTCGGGATGGACACGGTCGCCGACCGCCTCGTCGACCCCGCCCCATCGGGTCGACTCGATGCGGCGCAGCGGCACCAGCACCCCTTCGGGCGCGATCGACGCGGGCGCAAGGCCTTCGCGCGCCATCGCCGCGCGCGCCAGATCGTCGATCGGCCGGATCTCGCTGCGCTCCCACGGCGGCAGGGCCTGCTGGCGCGCGAGTTCGGCGTCGACCAGCTCGGCGACGCTGCGACGGCCGTCGCCCACGACCGACATCGGCAGCCGCTTCACCGCGTACAGCAGTCGCCCACTGGCAACGAAGAGGCGATGGCACACGCCTGGCACCTGGCGCTCGACGATCACGCGACGGTTCCGCGCAATCCGGCTGGCCTCGTCGAAGGCTGCTGCCACTGAAGCCTCGTCGGCGAGGTCGACGGCCACGCCTTCGCCGCGGTCGGAGTCCGAGGGCTTGACGACGACCGGGTAGCCGAGCTGGCGCGCCGCACGCAGCGCCTGCTCGCGCCGCTGCACCACGAGGTGCACCGGGGCTGGCAGCCCTGCCATGCGCAGCAGACCTGCCGCGACCACCTTGTCCTGGGAGAGCTTCGCGCCGATCGCGCTGTCCCGGTCGCTGATGCTTCGATCCATGCGACGCGCCTTGCTGCCCCAGCCAAGCTGGTAGGCGCCTGCGCCGAGGTGGATGCAGGGGATGCCGCGCTGATGCGCCGCACGCAGCACCGGGATGGTGGATCCGCCCCCCGGCACGATGCGTCGCAGGGGCGCGATGAGCTCCGACTGGATCTTCCTGAACGCCTCCTCGCGGGTCTCGGCGTCCACAGGGTTCGCGCACGCCCACCGGCAGAAGCGCAAGGCGGACTCGAAGGCGATCCGCGGGAAGTCCACCCGGAGATTCTCGATGACAGGAAAGGCGAGTGTCGCGGTGCAGGTGTCCTGCTCGCCCTGTCCGCGCGCCACGCAGTGCACGCGCGGGGCATCGAACACCGGCAGCCGCCCAAGCTCGAGGAACAGTCGCGCCACCTGGGCAACCTTGCTCGTGAACGCCGCAGCGCGCGCCTCGACCTCGGGTGCTGGTAGCGGCGCCGCGACGGTCTCGATGACCAGGACCTCGTGCAGCCATCGGGACAGCGATGCAATCCCCTCGGGTTCGGGCACGGCGAGTCGCACGCGCAGCACCGTGCTGCGTTCCAGCAGGCTGGCGGGGTCGTGGCGCCCGGTTGGGCTCGAGACACCGTTCGAGGAAGCCGGCTCGATGTCGCCCTGGCTGATTTCGATGCGGGTGGAATCGGAACTGCTCATGTGATCTGCTCGCCGGCCGCCACGCAGCCTTCAGTTGCGGTCCGGGCACGATTGTGGATCGACGCCGAGCCGCCCCTCGGGGCCCGATCGGATTCGATCCGGAAACGCCGCGCAAGCCCTCTATGATGCCGGTGCTTCGCATCGCATCCGCCCGGGCTGGCCGGACGGATGCCGTGAACGCGCCGGCGACGCGACCGACGCTGTCGCCTGATAATCCACGCCACCCACGCTTTCCGACAGGAGAACGACCATGCCATTGCCCCTGGAAGGCCTGCTGGTGATCGCGGTCGAACAGGCCGCAGCCGCGCCCTACGTGTCCTCGCGCCTGGCCGACGCAGGCGCGCGGGTGATCAAGATCGAGCGCCCGCAGGGCGACTTCTCGCGCGGCTACGACCACGCCGTGATGGGCGAGAGCACCTACTTCGTCTGGCTGAACCGGGGCAAGGAGTCGGTCGTCCTGGACTACTCGAAACCCGAGGATCTGGCCCTGCTGAAGCGGATGATCGAGCGCGCGGACGTGCTGATCCAGAACCTCGGCCCGGGAGCGGCGAAGCGGGCCGGCTTCGGGTGGGAGGAGATGCGCGCGCGCAATCCGCGCCTGATCACCTGCGACATCAGCGGCTACGGCGAGGAGGGTCCGCTGGCCGGCGCGCGCGCCTACGACCTGCTCGTGCAGGCCGAGAGCGGGATCGCGTCGGTGACCGGCACGCCCGAGGCGCCGGGGCGCATCGGGATCTCCGCCTGCGACATCGGCACCGGGATGTACGCGCACGCCGCGATCCTCGAGGCGCTGGTCCAGCGCTCGATCACCGGCGAGGGCAGCGCGATCCGCGTCTCGATGTTCGACGCGATGAGCGACTGGATGGCGGTGCCGCTGCTGCACTACGACCACGCCGGGACGATCTGGCCGCGGGTCGGCCTCGGCCACCCGACGATCGCGCCCTACGGAGCCTTCACCACTGCGGACGGGCTGCCGATCCTGGTCGGCGTGCAGAACGACGACGAGTGGAAGCGCTTTGCGCGCGACGCGCTCGGCCGGCAGGACCTCGCCGACGATCCGCGGTTCGCGACCAACCCGCTGCGCGTCCAGCACAAGGCGGTGCTCGATGCGGAGCTTGCCCGGGTGGTCGCGGGCCTGAGCGCCGCGGACTTCAGGCAGCGGCTGACCGGGGCGAAGATCGCGTTCGCGTCGGTCAACGGCGTCCCGGAACTCGCGCGCCACCCGCACCTGCGGCGCATCCGCGTGCACACGCCGCGCGGCGACGTCGAGGTCGCAGCCCCGCCGGCTCAGGTGCGCGGACAGCCCCGAACCTACGGACCGGTGCCCGCGCTGGGCGAGCACACCGAGTCGGTGCGCAGGGAGTTCGGCTGAGCGGCCCGCGGCAGCGGCCCTGTCGATGCGGCAAGCCCTTGCGCAGTCCGCGTGAAGCGTCCGCCGGCCCGAAACGCACAGGAAGCAACGATGACAGACAAGATCCTCGTCTGCCGGGATGGCCCGGTCACCACGGTCACGATCAACCGCCCGCAGGTGCGCAACGCGCTCGACAGGGAGGCGACGGCCGCACTGCGCGACGCGCTGCGCGGCTTCGAGGCGGACCCCGACGCGCGCGTTGCGGTGTTGACCGGCAGCGGCGGCGCCTTCTGCTCGGGCGCGGACCTCAAGGAGCTGGCCGCGGGCGTGCACTACGATCCATGGGCAGGCAGCGAGGACGGTCCGCTGAGCAGGCCGCTCGCCAAACCGGTGATCGCCGCGGTCACCGGGGTGGCCTGCGCCGGCGGACTCGGGGTCGCGCTGTGGTGCGACATCCGGGTGGGCGACCCCAGTGCGAGCTTTGCGGTGCTGTCGCGCCGCTGGGGGGTGCCGATGTCCGACGGCACGACGGTGCGGCTGCCGCGGATCGTCGGCATGGCCCATGCGCTGGACATGCTGCTCTCGGCCAAGGTGGTCCGGGCCGAGGAGGCGGCGCGCATCGGCCTGCTCACCCGGCTGGCGCCGCGGGGACAGGCGCTCGCCGAAGCCCAGCGGCTCGCGCACGCGATCGCCGCTTTCCCGCAGATCGCGATGCGCTCCGACCGGCGCTCCGCCTACGAGCAGTGGGACCTCGCGGAGGCAGACGCGATCGCCAACGAGCTGGCCCACTCGATCGAGGCGCGCAGGCACGAGGCCGTGTCCGGCGCGCGGCGCTTCGCGGCCGGCGAGGGCCGGCACGGAGCCATCGGCGCCGCGCCTTCGGAGGACGCCTGAGCATGCGTGCGGTCGTCTGTCGCTCGTTCGAGGATCCCTCGGCCACCCGGATCGAGGAGCTTCCCTCGCCGGTGCCGGGTCCGGGGTCGGTGCGCATCCGCGTGCGCGCCGCCGGGGTGAGCTTCGCCAACCTCCTGGTGCTGAGCGGCCGGCACCAGAACCGCGCGGAGCCGCCGTTCACCCCCGGAACCGAGATCGCCGGAACCGTGCTGGAGACCGGCCCCGGATCGACGCGCTTCCGGCCCGGCGACCGGGTGGTCGCCGGGCTGCGCAACGGCGGCTTCGCCGAGGAGGCCGTGGTTCCGGAGCGCACGGTCTACGCGCTTCCCGAGGCGGTCTCGTTCGTGCAGGCGGTCCACTTCCCGACGATCTACGCGACCGCCTTCGCCGGCCTGAAGTGGCGCGCGCAGATCGCCCCCGGCGAGACGCTGCTGGTGCACGGCGCCGGCGGCGGCAGCGGACTGGCGGCCATCGGGATCGGCAAGCGCCTGGGCGCGCGCGTGATCGCGGTGGCGGGCTCCGAGGCGAAGCTCGATGCGGCACGACGCCACGGGGCGGACCTGCTGATCGATCGGCGCGAGGGCCCGATCGTCGAGCGCGTGCTGGCGGCCACCGACCGGCGCGGCGCGGACGTCGTCTTCGACCCGGTGGGCGGCAGCGCCTTCGAGGAATCGATGAAGTGCGTCGCCCCCGACGGGCGGCTGATCCCGATGGGTTTTGCCAGCGGCTCGATCCCGACGATCCCCGCCAACATCGCGCTGGTCAAGAACGTCACGGTGATCGGGCTGTACTGGGGGTACTACGTCGGCTGGGGGCGAATCGCCCCGCCGCCCGGAATGGAGCCGCGCGTGCGCGAGGCCTTCGCCCGGATGCTCGGCTGGTGCGCCGACGGCCTGCTCCAGCCCGAGACCTGGAAGACCTTCCCCCTTGCGGACTTCCGCGAGGCCTTGCGCGCGGTCAGCGAACGGGAGGTGATCGGCCGGGTCGCGCTCGAGCCTTGATCGGACGATCAGCACCACTGTCGGAACCCTCTCGCGCCTGGATCGCCCTGCGCAGACGCGCGAAGAGCTCCGCACGGATCGGTTTGCCCTGCGGGTTGCGCGGAATCTCCTCGACGAAGAAGAGGCGCCGCGGCGCCCTGTGCGCCAGACGCTCGCGCAGGAAGGCGTGCAGCGCTGCCTCGTCGACCGCGACCCCGAGGCGGAGTGCGATCGCACAGCAGGGAATGTCCTGGCTTGCCGGGTCCGCCATCGGAAACGCAAGCGCATCGCAGACCGCCGGGTGCGAAGTGGCCACGGTCTCGATCTGCGTCGGATAGATGTTGTCGCCGTCGAAGATCATCATCTGGTCGGCGCGCCCCAGAAACTCCAGCGTGCCGTCCTCGTTCAGGCGCGCGAGATCCCCGGGGTGGAACCATCCGTCGCGAAACGCCTTTCGCGTTGCCGCGTCATCGCCGAGATAGCCATCGACCACCGCCGCTCCGCGCACCCTGAGCTCGCCGCTCGCTCCGGCCGGCAACGGCCTGCCGTCAGGCGCGACGATCCCGACCTCGACGCTCGGATGCACGGTTCCCACGGACGCGGGCGGCGCGAAGAGCCGGTCCGGGCGGCACATCGAGATCAACCCGGACTCGTTCGTTCCATATCGGATCCAGAGGTTCGCGGTCAGCTCCGTGGTGATCCGGCGCCGCAGAGCCTCGGTCACCGTCGATGCGGTCAGCAGCAGCACCCGCAGTGCCGCGAAACCCGGGTGACGCTGCGCTGGATCGCGCAGGAGCGACTCCACGTGCGAGACAGTCGCCTCGAGCATCATCACGCGATGACGCGCGAGCATCGGCCCCACCCTCTCGCGCCGACGGTCGCGCAGCACCAGAGTGCCGCCCGAAAACAGGGTCGCGAGCCCACGCTCCTTGGGCGACGAGTACAGGAGGTGCATGAGCGATGCGTAGCGATCCTCGCACGTGATCGCGAGCGACTCTGCGCACGAGCGCAGCCGTGCCGCGTAGCTTTGGTGACCGACTGCGATCAGCTTTGCGCGCCCGGTCGATCCCGACCCGACGATGATCATCCAGGCGGCTCGCGGGTTCGCGCACCGGACCCCTCGGTCAATCTCGATCGGTTCGGCAAGGATGGCGCGGTCGATCCCGATCACCGGCCTGCCCAGCCCACTTCCTGGAGCAGAAGGCGCGCGAATGACGACCTCGGTGCGCGTCGACGCGAGGATCTCCTGGAGCAGCGGATCGGGGGTGTCCTCGGCAAGCGTCAGGCAGGTCGCGCCGACTCGGGCGCACGCGAGGATCACCACGAGCAGCGACAGTTCGTCGGCCAGCATGACGGCGGCTACGCTGCCTCGACCGCAGCCCTGCTCGCTCAACCTGGTCGCGCACCGCCAGACGAGCAGCTCGAGACGGGCGAAGCTGAGTCCGCCACGATTCGTGATCACCGCGAGCGCTTCAGGGTGGCTGTCGGCCCGGGCGCTCAGGAGGTCGGAAAGATTGTCGGTCACCTCGCAGAGGATCTCACAGCTTGCGCGCGATCAGCTCGCGCATCACCTCGTTTGCCCCATCGACCACACGCGACACCCGGTAGTCGACGAAGATCCGGACGATCGGGTACTCGAACATGAAGCCGTGGCCGTCGTGCCGCGAGACCATGTCGTCGGGATGGCGGCAGAGGGTCTCGGGTGCATACAGCTTCGCAATCAGTGCCTCCTGCACGGTCAGCCTGCGGTGCAGGTGCCTGCCGACGTGGTGGCCCACCAGTGCTCTGACCGCAACCGCGGCTGCCTTGGCGTGGGCAGGCTTGAATCGAGTGCCCTGGAAGTCCCAGACGACGGAACCGGAGGCCTGGCGCGACTTCACGCAGTCCAGGGTCACCCAGTCGCCGTCACGCACAGCGGTCGTGCGCATCGCCTCGAGGTCGGAACCGGCGATGGGGCCACCGCGGAAAAGCGATCGTAGGCTCGACGCCCGCGGCGTGCACAAGCGGAATCGGGGGGCACCCCCCACGCATGACCGTCGTTGGTGAGATCGTGCATGCGCGCGACGGCCTGATCTCGCTCCGAGATCCCGAGCTTCCCGTAGATCCGGGTGAGGTGCCGCTTCACCGTGTGCGGCGTGACCCCAGCGCACGTGCGATCTTCTTGTTCGGCGTCGCCTGCGCGACGAGTTCGGGAACCTGCAGCTCCCGCTCGCTCAACCCGTGACCATCAGCGGGCGCGGGTTTGCGCGCGACCGGCGCCCGGCCGGTCACGAATTCCCGGGTCTGTCTGGCCGCCTCCAGCAGACGCTCGTCGTAGAACTGGAGAACCAGATCGAGCTGCGGATGCAGAACTGCAACCGCCCTCCCTCGGCCCGCAGCCAAGCCGTCGCTCAGTTCATGGATCGTGCGCGCGTCGCGGCTATCGATCTCGCCGACGTGCGTGCTCAGGAAGAGCTCAGACTCATCGGGCGAGAAGCGCAGGTCGGCCATGCCGTACGCCGCCAGCTGTTCCTGCGCACGCAGGCGCGACCGCAGCCACTCGCGCGGCATCGGGTGACGCGCGCTTCGTGGAGGCACCAGCTTGGTGCTGGTGAAGCGCGCGAAACCGGCTGGGGCCCGTCGGCAAACGGATCGAGGATGGACACGAGACTGCCTCCATCCAGCAAGGAACCGGACGGTGCTGCCGCAGCCTTCTCGCCACGCACTGGATTGCAGTGGACAATGCTGATCGAAAGCCCCTCGACCCAGGTGGTTCGGCCGCAGCCCTGTCCGTCCAGCATGGGGGAGAGGCCCGGCCCGGCACCACCCGGGAGGGACGGCACCGGACCCCAACGGAGCAGAGGCACAATGCGCCAGCCAGGCTACATCGGAGATCACGCGCGCCTGACGCCCGCCAAGGCCGCAGCGATCAACGCGCGAACCGGCGAGATCCTGAGCTATCGGGAGCTCGATCAGCGATCGAACCGCTTCGCGCGCCATCTGCAGGAGATCGGGTTGCTGCGCGGCGACCGGATCGCGATGGTGCTGGAGAACAACATCCGTTGCTTCGAGCTGTGCTGGGCGGCACTGCGCTCCGGGCTGCTGATCGTTCCGGTCAACCGTTTCTTCACTGCCGACGAGGCCGCCCACGTGATCGCCGACTCGGATGCGCGAGTGGTGGTCTCGTCGTTTGCGATGCGAGAGCTTGCGGCCAGCCTGACGGATCGGATGCCGGGGTGCAGCTCCCGGCTCATGGTCGATGGCACGATTGCCGGCTGGGAGAGCTACGAGGAAGCGATCGCCCGGCGGTCCGCCCGACCGCTCGACGACCAATGGCTCGGCGCGCTGATGATGTACAGCTCCGGCACCACAGGAAAGCCCAAGGGCGTGGTCCGGACGCTGGCGGCCGCGAGGGTGGACGATCCGCAGGCATCGACGACCGCCCAGCAGATGCTGCGGCGCTTCGGGTTCACCCCGGAGACGGTGTACCTCTCGACCGCACCCCTCTACCACGCAGCTCCCCTGGGTTACGCAGTGAACGTGCAGTTCATGGGCGCCACCGTGGTGTTCATGGAGAAGTTCGATCCGGCCGAGGCGCTGGCGCTGATCGAGCGCTACCGGATCACGCACAGCCAGTGGGTGCCGACGATGTTCGTGCGGATGCTGAAGATGCCCGAGGATCTTCGCCGGCGCTACGACCTCTCGAGCCATCGCGGCGCGGTCCACGCGGCTGCGCCGTGTCCGGTCGAGGTCAAGCGCGCGATGATCGATTGGTGGGGACCGATCCTCTACGAATACTATGGGGGCAGCGAAGGCAACGGCCTGACCGCGGTCGACAGCCACGAATGGCTGGCGCACCCCGGCACCGTGGGGCGCGCGGCTCTGGGCGCACTGCACATCTGCGACGACGCTGGCACGGAGGTTCCGGTGGGCGAAACCGGACTCGTGTACTTCGAACGCGACCAGCCCCCGTTCCGCTACCACAAGGACCCGGCAAGGACGCGCGCGACGCAGCACCCGGAGCACCCGAACTGGACCACCATCGGCGACATCGGGCGGGTCGATGCGGACGGCTATCTGTACCTGACCGACCGCGCGCACTTCATGATCATTTCGGGTGGGGTGAACATCTATCCGCAGGCGATCGAGGACGCGCTCGTGACGCACCCGAGCGTAGCCGATGCGGCGGTGATCGGCGTACCCGACCCGGAGATGGGCGAATCGGTCAAGGCGATCGTCGAACCGGTCGCAGGGGTCGAACCGGCCCCGGAACTCGCCGCAGAACTGATCAGTTTCCTGCGCGCCAAGGTGGCACGCTACATGGTGCCGCGCTCCGTCGACTTCATCGACCAGATGCCCCGGCTGCCCACCGGAAAGCTCTACAAACGGTTGCTGAAGGATCGTTACTGGCCCGCCGAGCTGTCGAGCGCCCCCAAGGGAGAACATCCATGAACCCACGCCGGAGAGTCCTCACGAAAACCCTCGTCGGCGCGAGCGCCGCATTCGCGACGATCCGCGCCCCGCTGGTGCGGGCGGCCGACGCCTGGCCGAACCGGCCGGTACGGATCGTCTATCCATATCCTCCGGGCGGGACCGGGGATGCGATCCTGCGCCCGATCGGCACCGCGCTCTCCAGTCTGTGGGGACAACCGGTCGTGGTCGACAATCGCCCGGGCGCCGGTGGGATGATAGGCGCGGAGTCGGTTGCAAAGGCGGCGCCTGACGGCTACACGCTGCTGTTCGCGCTCACTGGACTGATCCAGATGCCCGTGCTCTACGGGAAGGCCCCTTTCGATCCGATTCGCGACTTCACACCCATCTGCGAGATCGGCACCTCTCACTGGGCGCTGGTCGCGCAGCCGGAGTTGCCGGTCAGCGACGTGGCGGGCTTTCTCGCGTACGCCGCCCGTCAACCGAGACCGCTGCCCTACGGCACCTACTCGATCGGCTCGAGTGCGCATCTGCAGATGGAGGCTCTCGCTCGCCAGACGAAGGCACCCCTCGTCCACGTGCCCTACAAGGGCGAGGCGCCACTGGTCCAGGACCTGCTGGGCCAGCAGATCCCGACAGGCACCGTTGCGGCGGTCACTGCGCGCAGGCACGCCGGCAAGCTGCGCGCGATCGCGGTTGCAGGCGCAACGCGCGCGCCCCTTCTGCCCGACGTTCCCACCTTCGCGGAGTCCGGGCACGCAGGCCTCGAGCGGCAGGGATTCGCCGGGTTCCTCGCGCCCGCGGGCACGCCTGCCGAGATCGTCGAGAAGGTCGCAGCGGACGTCGGAACTGCGATCGCGGACCCGGCATTTCGCACCCGGATGAACGATCTCGGTTTCATCCTGCGGAACACGCCGACTTCGGCCTTCGCCGAGTTCCTTCGTCTCGAACAGCAGTACTGGATCCAGGTGACCCGCGACACCGGGGTTCGTCTGACCCAATGACCGGGGCGCGGTCCGGTGCCGGCCGGACCGCACCCTGTCTGTCGTCAGCCTGCCTTGAGCCCGAGCTCGCGGATCGTTCGCGTCCAGACCTGCAGCTGCTCGCGCTGGTAGCGGGTCGCCTCCGCGCGGCTCGAACCCACCGGAACCAGCCCGCGCTCGAGCAGCGCCTTGCGCACCTCGGGCCTGTTCAGGATCGCGACCACCTCGGTGTTCATCCGGTCCAGGATCGGTCCCGGCACGCCGGCCGGCGCGGTCAGCATCCACCACCCGTCGAAGTCCGGCGGCTGTGGGAAGCCGCTCTCGGCGAAGGTCGGCACCTCGGGCAGCATCGGATCGCGTCTCGGCGACGGCACCGCGATCGCGCGCAACTTGCCTGCGCGCACCTGCGGCGTCGCGGTGGTCACGTCGGACACCATCATCGGGACGTGGCCCGCGATCACGTCGACCAGCGCCGGCGGCGCGGACTTGTAGGCGACGTGCGACATCTGCAGCCCCTGCGAATTGTGCAGATACCCCATGTAGGCGATCCCGCCGGTGTTGCCGCTCGCATAGGTGTACTTGCCCGGGTTCGCCCTGATCAGGTCGACCAGCTCGCGAAGGGTCTTTGCGCCGATGGTGTCGTTCACCAGCAGCACGTAGGAGATCCTGGCCACCAGCGCGATGTAGTCGAAGTCCTTCTGCGTGTCGTAGGGCACGTTGTCGGTGAGTCCGCCGGGGCTCGCCACCAGGCCCGAGTTCGTCGCGAGCAGGAAGGTGTAGCCGTCCGGTGGCGACTTCGCGGTCATCCCCGTGGCCAGAACCGTGTTGGCGCCCGGCTTCGGATCGACGACCACCGGCTGTCCGAGCACGTGCGACAGCGGCTCGGCGAGCATGCGCGCGAGCGTGTCGGTGGCCGATCCCGGTCCGAACGGGCTGATCAGCCGGATCGGACGGTGCGGCCAGTCCCCGGACTGTGCGAGCGCGACGGCGGGCGCTGCCGTGAGCGCGGCCGCCGAGGCGAGCAGCGCGCGGCGCTGCGGGTCGACCTGCTTCATCTCGTCTCCTTCGGTGAGGGCGGAATCTTCACGGGCTCCCGGGCAGTTGCGCCCTGGAGCGGCCGCACGGTCCTGGCCGGCCTCGGTGTCGACCGGCGCCGTGCCGGCTTCGCGGACGACCGTGATCTCCATGGTGCAGCATTCGACGTCCATTCCGCCAGTCCCGCTTCGTCGAACATGGCCCGGCGGATTTTGCGCCCCTGCCAGCGATGGGGTAGCTTCCCGCGCATCGATCGCAACGGTCGGCAGGCCGCGTACACCGAACGACGTCGGAACGACCACGATCGGCGCAACCCTCCCCTGCTGCCACCGCTCGCACACGCCCGGTCCGCAGAACGATCCGAAGCACATGACCTCGACACACGACACGAACATCCTCGATCCGATACATCGCCATGCCGCCAGGCGCCCGGAGCGCACCGCGGTGATCACTTCGCGGCACCGACTCTCGTGGGCGCAGCTCGACGCCATGGTCTGGTCGGCGGCGGCGACGCTCCACGAAGCCGGGATCCGGGGCCGCGACCGGGTCGGGATCACGATGCTGCATCCGCTTGCGCATCTCGCCGCGAGTCTGGGGCTGGCGCGAATCGGCGCTGCGCAGGTTGCCCTGCCCGTCGCGGACGCCGCGCTGGCAGGCTCGGGAATCAGGCAGACCCTCGGATTGAAGACGGTGCTCTGCGATTCGAGGGAACTGCTCGCGCAGATCCCCGGTTCACTCCTCGTCGAGAGGATTGGCGGGCGCCAGGTGGACGCCGCGGGGCGCGCTGCGCTCGCCGCCCGGGACGCTTCATCGACCTGGCTGATCCTGCAGTCATCCGGAACAACAGGAGCCCCGAAGTCCGCGGAGCTCAGCCACCAGGACGCGCTGAAGCGCTTCCAGCGCTATCTCCCGCTGTTCGACTGCACGGAAGACGACGTCTTCTGGGCAGCGTCGCGCCTGGACTTCGTGGTGGCCAAGCAGCGGACCATGCACGCGCTGCTGGCCGGCGCGGCGATCTGCCTGCCCGTGGGGATGCCGATGTCCAGGGCGCTGGTCGACTTCCTGAATGAGGCCCGCGTGAGCCTCGCCTGCGGGACCCCCTCCCATCTGCACCAGCTGATCGAAATCGGCGAGCCGATCCGGTCGATGCGCGCCTTCGAGGTGCGCTCCGCGATGATCGACGAGAAGCTTCGCAAATCCTTCAAGGCGACGGTCAGCCCGAACCTCCACGTCGTGTACGCGACCAACGAGGGCGAAGCGCTCACGCTGGCCGACCCGGAACTGCAGCGACAGGTCCCGAACACGGTCGGGCGCCCCACTGCGTCGATCGAGCTCCAGATCGTCGACGAACAGGGGCGGCCGGTGCCGCAAGGGCAGACCGGCGAGATCCGGGTGCGCGGGCCAGGCGTCGTGCGCACCTATCTGGACAATCCCGATGCGAGTGCAAGGTCCTTCAGGGATGGTTGGTTCCACCCGGGCGACCTGGGCTACCTGACGCCGGAAGGCGCGCTGATGCTCCAGGGCCGCAAGGACGACATGATGATCTTCGACGGGATGAACATCTATCCCGCCGAGATCGAGAATGCGCTGTGCTCGCATCCGGCGATCCGCGAGGCTGCGGCATTCCCCCTGAAGCACGAGCGCTTCCAGGACGTTCCCGTGGCTGCGGTCACGCTGCACCGGGAAGTTCCGGAGAGCGAGCTGATCGAGCACTGCAGGAAGGCGATCGGGATCAGGCACCCGCGCAGGGTCTACGTGGCGCAGGAGTTCCCGAGGAACCCGATGGGCAAGATCCTGAAGCGCGAACTGGTCGCGCTCGCCGCGCGAACCGGCTGAACACGAGACCAGGCCGCCCGGCCCGGCCCGGCCTCGGGGGCGCTATCATCGCGCCGCCGCATCACACGCCGCGACCACGATGCCCCTGATCGTCTTCTCCCACGCCAACAGCTTTCCTGCCGCCACCTACTCGCTCCTGTTCCGCTCGCTGCGCGCCCGCGGCTTCACGGTCAGGGCGGTCGACAAGTTCGGACATGATCCGTCCTATCCGGTCACCAGCAACTGGCCGCACCTGGTGCGCCAGCTCGCGGACTTCGCCGGCCCGGAAATCGCACGCCACGATGGGCCTGCCTTTCTCGTCGGACATTCGCTCGGTGGCTTCCTGAGCCTGATGTGCGCAGCACGCCACCCTGCTATCGGCGGCAAGGGGGTGCAGGGCGTGCTGCTGCTGGATTCGCCGCTGCTGGGCGGCTGGCGCGCGAACACGCTCGAGCTGATGAAGCGCGCGCAACTGGTCGGGTCGGTCTCGCCGGGACGGGTGAGCCGGCGCCGGCGCAACCAGTGGCCCGATCTCGACGCCGTGCTCGAGCACTTCAGGCACAAGCGCCCCTTCATGCGCTGGAACGCGCAGATGCTGCACGACTACGCAGCGCACTGCACGCACGAGGAGCGCACCCCGGGCGGAGCGGTCCGACGGGTGCTCGACTTCGATCGCGAGGTCGAAACCGCGATCTACAACACGGTGCCGCACAATCTCGATCGCCTGCTGTGGCGGCATCCGCTGTGCTGTCCGGTGGGTTTCATCGGAGGCACCCGCTCGGTCGAGATGCGCCAGGTCGGAATGACGATGACTCGTCGGGTGGTGGGAAGCGCGCATCCGGAGCGAATTCGCATGATCGACGGCAGCCACCTCTTCCCGATGGAGCGGCCGCTCGAAACCGCTGAGGCCATCGCAGCCACGCTGCGCGAACTGCTCGCACAGGACTGACGATCGACGCGCCCCGGAAGTGCGTACAGTCGACACCGGCCACCCAGGCAAGGCTCTCCGCGACCTGCGACGCCGCGCAGGAGGTCACTCCGACGGGTGCGACGACTGCTCATCGACGAAGGCGAGGACACGCTCCACCCTCTGCTCCACCGATGATTCTGGCTCGAGGGTGATCACCCGAAGCCCGGGGCACTGACGCAGCAGCCCGTCGGTCACGAGAGCCGACAGAAAGGTCAGCGTAAACGTCTGCCGCCGCCGGAGTCCGACCTCGTTGTAGGTCTCGACCGCTCTCTCCGACGGCGCCAGGAGGACCGCGCAACTCAGCGTGCGCGCCTTGATCCGCATGTCACGCAGCAGACGGCGGGTCTGCTGATCGCAGTCGAAGTCGGAGAAGACCTTCAGCCAGAGTTCCAGCAGATCCGCCTCCCAGCGATCCGCGACGAACCCCTGGTGCGCGTGATATGCCTGTGCCCTCTTCGCGCCCCAGTCGAAGAACGCCTGCGCCAGGCGCGAGGTCGCCTGCCTGCGTTGCAGATCGTCGCGCGGCTTGCCGCGCAGAGCCCTCCAGGCATGCAGCCTCGAGAAGATCTCGACCACACCCTCCTCGAGCGCCACCACCCCCAGTCTCGCGGCAAGGGCATTCACCAGCGTGGTCTTCCCGGCGCCGACCGGGCCGCTCACCACGATGCGCGGCGCCCGCCGCGAGGACTCAGCCATGTGCCCTGCCAAACAGGAGTTCCCCGAGCCGTGCGCGGTGATGCGCCCCGTCGCCGTAGACGGCTTCGAGCCACAGCGCACGCCGCAGGAAGAGCTGCGCGTCGCAGTCCCAGGTGAAGCCGAATCCTCCATGGAACTGCACTGCGCGGTCGCCCGCGAACCGGAAGCTCTCCCCGGACTCCACCTTCGCCATGCGCAGCGCGATCTCGGCGTTCTCTCCTGCCGCCAGCAGCGTTGCCGCGTGGTACAGGTGCGAGCGTGAACGCTCCAGCCCGATGAGGATCTCCGCGCAGGTGTGCTTGAGCGACTGGTAGCTGCCGATCTTGCGACCGAACGCGACGCGCGTGTTCAGGTACTCGACGGTCACATCGAGTGCCCCGGCGATTCCGCCGGCTGCCTCCGCGCTGGCCAGCAGCAGCGCTGCATCGCTCAATGCACGCATCGCCGCCTGCGCCGCACTGCCCTGGATCGCGCGGTCGGCGGGAATGCTCAGGCCATCGAGCCTCAGCGTGAAGGCCCGCCGCGTCTCGTCGATCACCCCGTCACGCTGGAGCGCACCTGCCGGAAGCTCAGTGCGTTCGAGCACGACCAGCGCCGGTGCGCCGTCCAGGGAAAGCGCCACCATGAACAGCTCGGCGACGGCCGCGTCGCAGACCAGGGTCTTGCTGCCGGAGAGCTTCAGCGATCCGCCCTCGCGGACGGCGGTGGCGGCGCCGCTGAACGGAGTCCAGTCGCCGTCGGATTCGAGCACGGCGGTGGTGGCGATCGCGCCGGAGGCCACGCGCCCCAGCCAGGCGGCCTGCTGGGTCTCGCTGCCGCCGGTGCGTGCCGCGTGTACGAAGATCTGGGTGCTGGCGAAGGGCGTGGCGAACAGCTTCCGCCCCATCGGCTCGGCGATCGTGGCCACCTCGGCGAGCGTCAGTCCGCTGCCGCCGAAACGTTCCGGAATTGCGATCCCGGACCAGCCGAGCGCGACCATCTCGTCCCAGACCGCGCGCTCGAAACCGTGCTCGGTGGTCATCTGGGCGCGAACCGCGGCGATCGGCGCCTTGTCCTTGCAGAAGGCGCTTGCCGCGTCCAGCAGCATCGCCTGCTCGTCGGTGAAGACGATTCGATTGGAGAGTCCCTGCATGGCGTCAGTCCTTCGGAAGGCCGAGCACGCGCTCGCCGATGATGTTGGCCTGGATCTGGCTGGTGCCGCCGCCGATCGTCGATGAGAAGGAATTCAGGTAGGAGCGCTGCCAGAGGCCGCCCTCGACCGCCTGCGGATCGCCGACGAAGCGCCCCGCATTGGCGCCCTGGAGCGCAAGGGTGAACTGGAAGAGGCGGCGCCGGTGTTCGGTGACGCGCAGCTTGCCCGACAGCGCGATCGCATCGGGACGCTCGCTGCACAGCGCGGGAATCCCGGCGCGTGCCGAGCACAGCTCGTCGCCCTGCGCCTCGATCATGAAGCGCACCAGGCTGTCGCGCACGAAGGGGTCATCGAGCGCGGGCCGGCCGTTGCGTCGCGACTGACGGGCGAGCTCGAGCACGTCGTCCATCCCGACGGCCATCTTCATCAGCCCGCCTGCCTGGCCGCCCGTGACGCCCCGCTCGAAGGTGAGCGTGAGCATCGCGATCTTCCAGCCTTCGCCCTCGCGGCCCATCAGGGTGTCCGCGGGTACGCGCGCGTCGGTGAAGAAGGTCTGGGTGAAGCCGTACTCCCCGGTGAGCTTGCGGATCGGCCGGGTCTCGATGCCAGGAACGTGCATCGGGATCAGGAAGTAGGACAGGCCCGCGTA
>CAUJHG010000017.1 GCA_963204785.1 Pseudomonadota bacterium
GCCATGCCGACGCCCGCGGCCCGCATCTGCGCCAGCAGCGGCTTGACCTCCTGCGCGAGGAAGTCCTCGCTGCGCTTGGCCAGCCGCTTGTGGTACAGCTCCTCGCCAAGGTAGGCGTCGTTCAGATCGGTGACGGTGCCCCCGAGCGCCTTGATGTGGTCCGTGATGCGCTTGAGGTCGATGAACTTGTCCTGGAACTCGTAGACCAGCTTGTCCAGCACCTGAGGGTCGGTCAGGCGCATGACCCGCGACTTCAGGAACTGCCACCGGTTGCGCTGATGGGGCGGCAGCTCGGGGACCTCGTTGGGGCCGAGCGTGGAGCGGCTGAAGGCGGGGGGCGGATTGCCCGGGTTGGCGCTATCGGCGAGAATATCTTGGCCCGCTCCCGATTCGCGACGAGAACGTGTAGGCGCGGATTGCGTAGGCACGGACTGCGTCGCACCCCGCGCCGTGCCGCCGGGCACAGTTTCGAAGCCGGTGAGCAGCCACGAATTTCCACCGGCCCGCCGCACGAGAATTGCCTGCGTGCCATTGAGCTCCACGGTCACGCGCAACGCCTTGCCGACCTCAGCTCGCTTGGTCTCGACGCCACTTGCAATCGTCTCCACGATGCGCTCAGAGAGCATGCGATCCACTTCGGTGGGCGTCATGCCGTCCGCAGCCATCCGTCGTTCGCGGATGTGCTGCAGGCCTCGTTTGGCGTCTCCCCAGACGAAGTCGATCCACCCTATGCCGTTCCTGAACATCGCGCGATGGACGTCCGCGCGTTCCGTCAGCGCCTTGGCCATGGCCGCGCGACCGCGCCGGATGTTCGCTTCGGTGCTCTTCATCGCCGAGCGCGAGAAGAACGGGTCTGCGCCCGCGTCAGCCTTTCCGCCCCGCTCGACGAACTCGCGCGCCGGCAGGATGAAGTCCCGGATGATCTCGTCGTCGGTCACCTGCAGGTTCAACCCCAGACCGCGCAGCCAGGTGCGGATCGCGGCGACCGCGCGACGCACGAAGCCCAGTTGCGGAGTCGTCTGCGCCATGACCGCCAGCACCTCCTCGGCCGCCTGGCGCCTGCCCGCTTGCGTGTCGGGCAGTCCGTACTCGTCGAGTTTGGCGCGGATCTCGGCACGACGCACCATCACGATCTGGTCGAGGATGCCGTCGAGCGACGATCCGAACAGACCACGCAGACCGTAGTGCCCCAGCGCTTCGTGCGCCAGCACGCGCACGACGTCGGCAGGCGTGTCGAGTTGGCCTGCGACCAGGTAGACCTTGCCGCCGTAGAAGAACCCCTCCGGCTCACCGGCGGCGCCTTGCGACCGCTGCTCGGCGTCGTACTCCCGTACACGCGCGGGGACGCCAGGGTCGGCCATATCGGCCGCCACCACGACCTCCGGGCCGTTGGCCCAGGCCGCGCGGATGGCGCTGGCGATGCGGGTGACTGCGGGGGCTGAAAGGCCGGTCTCGCTACCGGCGCCGCGGACTAGAGGCGGTTGATCTCGCCCGTCCGAATCATCTCGTCCGCCCACGCTGCCGATGCTGCGAACTCGCGCCGCAGCGACTCGAGCTCGGAGGGCGTCAGGTCCCGGACGATCTCGGAGGGAGACGATGAAGCGAGCTTCGGACTCGGTGAGCCCGTCAAAGCCGTAGCCAAACGTGTTTCGCCACCACGGCTCGATCGAGCCGTAGCGTTCGCGGAGTTGGGCGAGACGTTCATCGGTGATCGCAATTCTGGCGCTGTAGCCCTTGCCCGTCAACGCCGAGACCAGCAGCACGCGACCGCCGCCGTTCTCGATGTGCGTCTTCAACTGGGCGAGCGTGCCGCCCTGCGTGAGCGTGTCGTCGAGGATCAGGAAGTCCCCAGGCACGATCTCGCCGGCAAAGCTGGGCGGATTCGCAAGTCGGTGGAACCCGTCGCTGCCGCCCCGCCCGACCTTGCGCGACTGAAGGATCCCGGTCGCCACCGGAAGCCCGAGTGCATCGCCGAGCACCTTCGCCGCCATGAGCGGAATCCGATTGTTCCCCGCAGATTCCACAGCGAGCACCGGCACGATCGTCGGCCGCGCTCCTTCGGGCAGCGCAGCACGCACTTTCTCGACGTACTCGTCGGTTACCAGGTCGCGCGCCAGGCGTAGCGCGGCGCGGTCGTCGCCGGCCTTCGCCGCGGCATAGTCCGGGTGTGCCTGTGCGACGCCCTGCTTGTGTCCGAGCACTGCGTCTGGGAATCCGATGCCCCGCCCTCGCCGACTGAACATCGCCACCCCGGTTTCCGTCTCCCGCGTCTCGACCGTCTGGAAGAAGTGGTCGAACGCAGCCCGGATGGTCGGCACCTCAGACGCGCGCGGGTATGGGTAGCTGTCCTCGATCTCGAAGCCGAGTGCCTCCGCGGCAGCCCACGACTTCTCGTCGACGATGTTGGCCAGGTAGTCGTTCGAGGCGCCCTGGTCCTGCAGCTTGGCGATCAGGTAGGACTCGAACGCGCGAGCCGACATCTCGTCCTGCGTCGTCCAGTATTCCTTCGTGCGCTTGGCATCGAGCTTGGCCGACCGCACGCGAATCCCTGTCGCGCGGATCGCCTTCATCACTTCGCCGAAGGCCGCGACCATCTCCTTGCGGACAGCACCCCGGTGAACGAACTCAGCCCCCTTCGATGCCAGATCGACGTCGAGCGACTCGGTCATCGTGTCATCGCCCTTGCCGCGCATCCGGGAGAAGTAGTTGTCCAGCGCGTGCCACCACTCGTGTCCGAGGCTTCCGGCGCCCTCCTTCTTCGTCAGGTTGATGACGACCTTCGTGGGCTCGTAGTGCGCGGCGGCCGCGTTTGCACCGCCGCTGCCGCGCGCGCCGAACGCCAGGCCGAGCTCGCCGTTCAACGACAACGCCTTCGGGTGCACCCCCAGCACCGCGGCCATGTCCATCAGCGCGTCGTAGGCGTCGTTCAGATCCTTCTGCCGGCGCTTCTGCTCGACCCAGTTCCCGAACTCGACCCCGCGGAATTTGAAGGCATCCGAGAACATCGCAGGCGTCACGTCCTGGCCGCCGCGATGATCCTCTCCGACACGCGGCTCGTTGGTGTCGCGGCGCTCGCGCGGGAGCTCCTTGAACTTCGCCAGCCGCTCGACCAGCTCCGCATTGTTCGCGTCCTTGTAGGCCCGCGCCTCCTTGATCGTTGCGAATGGGCCCGCCAGCAGTGCCGGGTTTCGGCCGATCTTCTTGCCGATCCAGTAACCGTTCGCGCCGCGCTTTGAGAAGATCTCGAACGTCGCCTCCTTGCTGGCCGGCGGGCTGATCTCCATCTCCGCGTACTTGGCCTTGAACCGGGCGAGCGCCTCTTCGCGCGTCGCGCCGGCGGCCAGTTCGCGCGGCCAGTTGCCAAACGCCGTGGCCGCGGCATCCTTCTCGACGGTCCAGACGACCTTCGGGGGGTTGTACTCGATCCCGTTGTGCAGCGAGTACTCGCCGCGGCGGATTCGCACTCCGGACAGCGACTTCCCGTGCCCGACGAGTTCGTACAGCTCAGTCCGACCGGCAACATCGGCCAGTCCGCGCGAGGTGTCGGCGGCCTTGTCGAGCATCTCCTTCGCGCGTCGAGCATCGAGCCTGCCATCAACAGCGCTCACCCCAAGGCCGCGCAGCAGCTTGACCTGCTCGGCCCACGCTTTGAGCTTCCATGCGCGTTTCGGCTTGGCCGGAACCTCGTCGCGAACAGCGTGCATGAACGCGACTGCCCACGGGTCGGCGCCGCCATCGAGAAGCGCTTGGTAGTCCGGCGCCGGCCAGGTCTTCGACAATGGCTCGGCCGCGACATCCAGGTCCTCGGCCTGCTGCATGCGGTCCATGAACGAGGCCCAGATGTCCTTTCGTGCGCCTCCGATCTTCTCGCCGAAGTCGCCGATGGGCGCTGCAACCTGTTCGCGTTTCGGCGTTTCGGAGGCAGGTTCCGGCGAGGTGTTCTCTGGGGCAACAGCTTCCGCGGCGGTCGCCTCGGTGTCTACGGCGGATTCTTTCGTCCACCTGGCGTCCCACCGGATCGACTTCACCGTGCGGACCCGCCCCTTGCTCGCAACGTCCAGTTCACCGTCGATCTTCACCACCGGGAAGTCACCGCGCGCGATAACGGTCCCGGTCACGGTACGGCCGGCGGACAGGAACATGCCCGGCAGGTGCATGCGCACGCGGTCGCCTTCCTCGAGGCCAGCATCCTGCAGCCGTTTCATGGCCGCGGCCGCGCTGCGAGCCTGCTCCACGTCGTAGAGCGCCTTGATCTGCGGGTAGACCGCTCGGTACTCGGCGGTGGTCGAGAACGCCTTCTTGCCTCCTGCGGCCTTGCTGCGCTCCTCGATCCATGCCTGTGCGTCGGCATAGGTGGCGAACACCGGCGCGGTCGGCGCCTCGCCGCCGCGCGCAGCGTCCTTCTGCGCCTGCTCCAGCAGCTCAGGGTACGCGGACAGGACGCGGGCTTCGACCTTCTCTCCGTTCAGCATGGCGCGGCGCACGGCCCGCTTGTGGGCACCCCTCGCCGTGATCTCGGCCTCGCGCTTGGTGCCGAAGAACCGACCGCCTTGCACGACAGTCTTGCCGAGGTTCGGGTGATCGAACTCCTCCAGGCCTGCGTCGAGTTGGGCATCGCCCCAATGGGCAGACCAGCGCCGCGAGCCGGATCCGGAATTGCGGAAGTCCACGCGCTTGACGAACTCGTCCTGCGTCAACGTCCACGGATTCGGAAGCGCACTCTCTGGGGCGCCTGCGCGAGGTTCATCAGACGCCTCTTTCGCTTCGGCGACGTCGGGCGAGGCATCGACCGGCGCCGCGAACAGTCCGCCCGCCTCGGGCGCCGCGCCGGTTCCCGCCCGCTCGCGCTTGCGCTGCGCCAGCACGTCGTCGGCGGTCGGCCCGCCGAACATGTCGCCGGTGTTGTCGCGCTGCTCGGTGCCGCTCGGCGGCGGCTGCAGGAACCCGACCTCGTCGGCCACCGCACGCTCGGCGTCGATCCTGGCGCGGGCCTCGTCCTCGGTTTGCTCGCCGCGCTCTGCGCGCTCGGCAGCCTGCTGCTGCCGGATGATGTCTTCTGGCGTGGGCGCGGTCAGCGCGAAGTCGTCGACTCGCCCTTCGCCTTGCCCTTGGACTGCGGCAGCGGAGCCGGCAGCCCCATCGCCTTGATCGCCGCCGCCACCGAGCGCCTCATGCGCGGATTGGCGTCCACCGCGCGCATCAGGCTGCGCACCTTCTCGATCGACTCCCCGCTGGGTGTCCTGGACATCGTTGCCATCGCTCGTCCTCCGTCGTGCCTCGTCCAGCAATTGTCCGCGCTGCGGCGCCTGCGTCGAGCCCAGGAGCGAGCCTTGCTTCGGGTCGCCGAACGATTCCAGCGCGTCGTAGTAGGCTCGCAGGAACTCGGCAATGCGATTGGGTCGCCGGATGTTGGCGTCCAGCATCCGCAGCAGCGCCGCCGCCTCGTCGCTGTAGCGCGGCCCTTCGATCCCGCCTTGCGCGAGCTCGTCCTCGACCTTCCATCCGCGCGCCTTCAGGTTCGACAGCGCCTCGACTGCTTCGATCAGCGCAGGCGCAATGTCGGCATCATGCAGCGCCCCTGCGCGGATCCGGTCACGCGCCTCGGCGATCGCCGGAGCCGCCCGCACCAACGCCTTGGAGATGTTGCGCAGGCTGTCGTCCAGGAGGAGACCAGACGTGCCAGCACCTGCGCAAAGCAGGCGTGTCGGCCGCTCCGACCGGCAGCACGACAGTCGACAGGCGCGAATTCACTCATGCCGCCACCTCCCCGATCGGCCAGTGCGGCGCGCCCTCGGCGCCGATCAGCTCCAGCCAGATCGCTCCCCAGTCGTGCGGACGCAGGTCCCATCGGCGCACCGCGCCCTCGGTGATGCGCTCGATCTGGACGCAGCGCGCGGGCTCGATCGTGCGCGCGTCGTCCAGCCAGAACTTCGTTGCCTGGTACGACACGCCCAGCGCCCGAGCAAGGGCGCCAAGCCCTCCGGCCAGGTCGGCAGCGGTCTGAATTGGGTGCATGCCTTGCATTGAACCATAGTTGCTTGCTGGAGACAACCATGAGCCAACGCATCGCTGCCAATATCCTAACTATGGTTGACACCACCTTTCAGGACAGGCTGAACGAGGCGATGCGAGAGGCGAAGATGGACACCGCCTCGTTGGCAGCCAGACTAGGTATCAGCTACCAGGCGGTACGGAAGGCGCAGGACGGCAGAACGAAATCGTTGAGCGCGCCCAATAACGCGATCGCGGCCGCCGCGCTCGGCGTGGAATCTACGTGGCTCGCTACAGGCGCAGGGCCGAAGCGCCCCGCCTCCATCTCCGCCGTTGAGCACATCGGCGAGTACACGTCCAACGCGCAGGTCGAAACCACCCGCCCCTACCCGTCGGGCAACCGCATCCCGGTGGTGGGCACCGCGCAACTGGGCGACAACGGGCACTTCGTCGAGCTCGAGTACCCGGCTGGCCACGGCGACGGCTGGGTCCACATCGCCAGCCGTGATCCGAACGCCTACGCGCTGCGCTGTCGTGGCGACAGCATGAAGCCGCGCATCCGCTCCGGCGAGTTCGTGGTGGTCGAGCCCAACACCGAGCCCTCGCCGGGCGACGAGGTGCTGGTGAAGGCCGCCGATGGCCGGGTGATGATCAAGACCTACCTCTACCGGCGCGAGGGGCGCGTGCACCTGGTCTCGGTCAACGAGGCGCACCCCTCGATTGCGCTGGACGAGCGCGAGGTGGCCGCAATGCACTACGTCGGCGCGATCGTCAAGGCCAGCCGCTGGACGACGGGGTGAGCCAAGCAATCCTCTGCCTGCCGAAGGTGTTGCCCGGGGATCTCGTCTGGGCGACGTATCCGACGCATCCCGCCGTGACGCAAATCGAGGTCGGCGTGATGGATGCGTCCGGGCAACGACTGCGCGGACTACGTGTCACTTTCAGCGTTCGCTTGCCGCCGGAGCGCAAGACCGGAGAGAGCTGGGTGCTGCAGCTCGAGGAGATTGGCCACGGCCATGGGATGCGACGAGACGCAGGGGAAGCCCTGACTCGATAGGATCGCCAGCAGCGCCAGGGCTGAGGCTGGCCGGCGCCGCGCACCGCTTACAACGGAAAGGATCATGAAGAGCTTCACCGCCGCGCTCATCTTCACCGCCGCTGTTTCTAGCCAAGCACAAACCTGTGACCCTCACGCACCACTACCAATATCTGAAAGCGGCCTGCGTTCGGAGAAAGCAGAACTGCAGCTGCGCCTGACCTTGATCAACCAGCGTCTCGCGGCCATGGGGAGAAGCTCCAATCGAGGAGCGACTTCCCTGGCTGCACCTGTCACGCAGCCCGCCCCAGCGCAAGGTGCGCTACCTCCTGGCTGTTATGTCGGACCGCGTGGCGGAACCTACACGATCACGAAGAGCGGCCGGACGAACTATGGCGGATGCTAGTGGGCAGGCATCCGCCCGGGCTGCCGCACGCAAGAACAACGAGACCATGGAGGGCATCAAGTGAGATGGGTGGCTGGGGTGGCTGCGCTCGCCATCGCGACTTTTGCCGCAGGTTGCGGCACTCCCTACAATTACATGACCCCGCAAGAGCAGATCAAAGTGGATCTACAAGATGCTCGATCCGCGTTCCAGCGTGGACGGGGATCGGATGCGCTGGGCGAACTCGCGCGGGCAACACGCCGGCCTGGGGGCAATGAAGCGCTACGCAGGTTTCTTGCCGTCGAACCAGAAATCCGGGTACAGGCCATTGCCGCCGCTAGGGCCACCAACCCGGATGGCGCAGATACCTACGCATTGTTCAAAGCACTTGAGGACCTTTGGTCTATTGCTGAAGCCGGTCTCCCGGAGAGCCTGCCAGATGCTCAGCGTGTTGATGCCACAGCGGTCAATGCTATCCGCTCCGGGCGCATTCGGTTTGAATCAGTCCCAGAGGTCAAGCACATCCGAGCATTTTCCAATCCGGACACAAAGTTCGATGTCCTGATAGATGCCATGCTCAACGCCAAAACGCCGAGCCCCGGCCTCGCAACAGAGATATCCAGGACTTCCGCAGTTGTGCAGAACCACCCTGCAAAGCGACGTTTCGAAGAACGATTCTCTAGCAGAGGTTGGAGCGTCGAGGAGTTGCGCGCGCTTCAAGGTGCGGGTCTTCCCCGAGTAGCCGACGCCCTTGCGAAGGCCGAATCCCCCATCAGCTCCGAGCACGCCCCCTTGGTGAAGAAGGCCTTGGATGCCATCACCCGCGACCTGAAAGACCCCTTCTCGGTCCGCTACCGAGACGTATACCTGAGCAAGCCGCCTGGCGGCGGCGACGTCATCTGCGGAGAACTGAACGCCAAGAACTCCTACGGTGGATACAACGGGTTCAAACGGTTCTATTCGGATGGCGTGCGCACGGGGCTTGATGATCGAGAGCAGGAGCGGCACGTCTTCGACCTTGTGTGGCACGACCTATGCGCTCACCAGGCGGGTGTGGTGACGGGGGTGGAGTGAGCGGTAGCCGCGCATGAACAATCAACGCCAGAAGCAGGTGCACAGCCACGCCAAAGCAGATCCTGGGCCGGCTTGAGTGGGTACGACGGCCGTCGCAGCGTCAGGCACAGTGGTATGAGGCCGTTGGGCCGCTCGTTGCAAATGGGGTGGTGCATGCGGCGACCACGTTGCGGCTCCATTGGCGCCAATCGGCACGATCAACTCCGAGATGGATTGGTCTGCCATCTATCGCGCCACCGGCAAAATGCTCGATATTCGTGAAGCCGGAGTCTCTCCAGATCGTCGGGTGGTGGTGATCGACGACAGTGGCTCGGCTGACGAAGTTCCGCGCGCCATCACCATGCTCAACACCAGCGCCACCGTGCTGCCGTTCAGCCTTCGCGACAAATGGCTGGGACGCTTCGCCGCCTAGCCCGTCGCCACGAGTCGCGCCTGGGCGATCCCAGACTCGCCTTGCCTTCGGTCATCGCGAGCGCGCCGCCAGCCACTCGCGCAGTGCGTCATTCATCCTGGTCTGCCACCCCGGCCCCATGGCCCGGAATGCATCGACGATGTCGGCGTCATAGCGCACCGTCAGCGACTGTTTGGTGACCTCGGCCTTCGGTCGACCGCGGCCTAGGGCCTTGGCCATCTCGGCAGCACCCTCGGGCGGCGAAACAGGCCGCTCTCCGACCTTCCACTGACCCTTTTCGAAGAACTCGTCGGTCAGCTCCGGGGCGTCGTCCGGGTCAACCCAGCGCTTCGGTGAACTTTGCGATCTCGCGTTCATTCGCTTTCCTCATGCTGATGACGCGGCGGGCGGCGCCCCTGGGCGTCCACGCCAGAACGACCATGCGTGCGTCGAGCACTCCGACCGTGGTGAAGCGCGGCTCACCGTAGTCGAAGCGGGTGTCTTCCATCGTCACGGTCGGCCCCGCGAACACCTCACCGGCCCGGGCGAAATCCAGCCCCCGTTCGGTCATCACCTTGCTGCGCTTGTCTGGGTCGAATTCGATCCGCACCGACTAATCGTAGTTACGCTAAATCCTCCAGTCAAGACTTCCGCACGCCCCCCGCGCTGCTGGCGCGCCTGCAGGCCGCCGAGGCGGAAAAGGACCGCCTGGAAGATCCCGGACGGGAGGAGGCGCCCCAGCGCGAATTCGACAGCGCGGCTGCGGTGGCCGCCTACCGTCGCAAGTTGCTCGAACTCGAGCGCGTCCTGGATTCAGATCGGGAGCGCGCCCGTCGCCTGTTGGCCGGCATCATTGGTCGGGTGTCGATCATCCAGGGGCCCGACGGCAGCGTGATGGCGGACGTAGAAACGGAAACGCCGGCTCGATCCCTCGAAGCCGGCGCGTCTCTAAGTCTGGTTGCGGGGGCAGGATTTGAACCTGCGACCTTCGGGTTATGAGCCCGACGAGCTGCCAGACTGCTCCACCCCGCGTCTGGAGAACGCAACTATAACAGGAACTCCCTCGCAGCACAAGCGCGTCGGCCTCCGCGAGCGGCCGGGTACAAGCCTGGGAAATGGAGGCGCAGCGGGTGCGCACAGCGCCCGCCGCCCCTGTACGCTCGCTGCTATACACTGCTGCGCTGGACCCAGGTGCCCCATGTCTCCCCGGAAAGACCCATGAGATTCTGCCCATCCTGCGGACACGAGGTCGAGCAGACCATCCCTCCTGGTGACAACCGGATGCGCCACTGCTGTCCGGCCTGCAATGCGATCCACTACCAGAACCCGAAGATGGTGCTGGGCACCATCCCGGTGTGGCAGGACAAGGTGCTGCTGTGCAGGCGCGCGATCGAGCCGCGCTACGGATACTGGACGCTGCCTGCCGGTTTCATGGAGAACGGCGAGAGCACCGGCGAGGGCGCCGCGCGCGAGACGGTCGAGGAGGCCGGCGCACGCATCACTCTCGGCGAGCCCTTCTCGATCCTCGACGTGCCGCAGATCGAGCAGATCCACATGTTCTTTCGCGCGGCCATGCTCGCGCCCGAGGTCGATCCCGGTCCGGAGAGCCTGGAGGCGCGGCTGTTCACCGAGGAGGAGATCCCCTGGGATGCGCTGGCCTTCCGGACGGTGTCGCAGACGCTGCGCTGGTTCTTCGAGGATCGGCGCAGCGGCAGCTTCCACCTGCACACCGAGACGATCCGCTACCAGCCAAGGCCCAAGGGCTGATCCGCGATGAGGCTCGCCTGGGTCGAACCCGGCCAGCCGCTGCCGCCGCCGACCCGGGCGCAGCGCGAGCCCAACGGCCTGCTGGCTGCCGGCCGCGACCTCGGCCCCGCCCGTCTGATCGAGGCCTACCGGCAGGGAACCTTCCCCTGGTACGAGGCAGGCCAGCCTGTGCTGTGGTGGTCGCCGGATCCGCGCATGGTGCTGCACCTCGAGGAGTTCCGCATCAGCCGCTCCTTCGCCAAGACCCTGCGCCGCATCGTGCGCGAAGGCCGCTGGCGGCTGGCGATCGACACCAGCTTCGAGACGGTGATGCGCTGCTGCGCCGCACCCAGACCGGGGCAGTCGGGCACCTGGATCACCGAGGAGATGATGGCCGCCTACGTCGGGCTGCACCGCAGCGGACGCGCGCACTCGTTCGAGGTCTGGGAAGGAGACTGCCTGCGCGGCGGACTCTACGGGGTCGCCATTGGCAGGATGTTCTTCGGTGAGTCGATGTTCGCGCTCGCGCCGGAGGCGTCGAAATTCGCGCTCGCCTCGCTCGTGGCAACCTTGAGGGAGGCCGGATTCAGCGTGATAGACTGCCAGCAGAACACGCGCCACCTGGCGTCCTTCGGGGCGCGCGAGATCGGACGTGCCGAGTTCCTGGATGCCGTGGCGGGGCTGTGCGCCCTCCCCGCCCCCGACTGGCCGGACCTGACACCCAGAGTGCCCGACGCATGACCCACCTGAAGGAACTGCCGTTCTCCACGCTGCAGTTCTACGCGACGGCACCCTACCCCTGCAGCTACCTGCCCGGGCGCCAGGCCCGCTCCCAGGTCGCCACTCCGAACCACCTGATCAACGCCGACGTCTACTCGGAACTCGTGCGTGCGGGCTTCCGGCGCAGCGGCGTCTTCACCTATCGCCCGCACTGCGACGGCTGCCGGGCCTGCGTGCCGGTGCGCGTGCCGGTGCAGGAATTCCGCGCGACGCGCAGCCAGCGGCGGGCCTGGAAGCGGCACTGCGGACTGCGAGCCCTGGTGGCGCGGGCCGCCTTCTCGCAGGAGCACTACACACTGTACCTGCGCTACCAGAGCGCCCGGCACTGCGGCGGCGGAATGGACCACGACAGCCGCGAGCAGTACGCGCAGTTCCTGCTGCAGAGCAAGGTCAACACCCGGCTGGTGGAGTTCCGCGAGCCCGACGGCAGGCTGCGGATGGTGTCCATCGTCGACCTGCTCGACGACGGGCTGTCGTCGGTCTACACCTTCTACGATCCCGAGGTGCCGCACGCGAGCTACGGCACCTACGGCATCCTCTGGCAGATCGAGCAGGCCCGGCGGATGAGCCTCCCCTGGCTCTACCTCGGCTACTGGATCGCCGAGAGCCCCAAGATGGCCTACAAAGTGAACTTCCGCCCGCTCGAGCAACTGCACGACGGCGCCTGGGTGCGCCTGCCCGAGCCTCCTTCGACGACCGCGCAGGACATGCCTGTCGCGCGGCCCCCTGCGACACGATGAGCCTCTACGCACTGGCGCGGCCCGCGCTCTTCGCGCTCGACCCCGAGCGCGCCCACGACCTGACCCTTGCCTCGATCGACCGGGCCACGGCCTGCGGCGCGCTGTCGCTGCTGGCCGGGCCGACCGTCGACGATCCGGTCAAGGTGATGGGCCTGGACTTCCGCAACCGGATCGGCCTGGCTGCGGGCCTGGACAAGAATGGCGCACACATCGACGCGTTCGCGGCGATGGGCTTCGGCTTCGTCGAGGTCGGAACGGTCACGCCGAAGCCCCAGCCAGGCAACCCGAGGCCGCGCATGTTCCGCCTGCCGCAGCGCCAGGCGCTGATCAACCGGATGGGCTTCAACAACGACGGCGTCGAGGCCTTCGTCGCCAACGTGCAGCGCGCACACCCCGGCTGCGTGCTCGGCCTGAACATCGGCAAGAACGCCGCCACCCCGCTGGAGCGCGCCACCGACGACTACCTCGCCTGCCTGGAGCGCGTCTACCCGCTGGCAGGCTACGTCACGGTCAACGTGTCCTCGCCGAACACGAAGGGCCTGCGGCAACTGCAGGGCGGCGACGAACTCGACGCGATGCTGTCGGCGCTCCGAGGCCGCCAGCTCGAGCTCGCCGATCGACATCGACGCTACGTGCCGCTGGCCCTGAAGATCGCGCCGGACCTCGACGACGCGCAGATCGAGGCGATCGCCCAGCGACTGCAGCACCACGGGATCGATGCAGTGATCGCGACCAACACCACGATCTCGCGCGATGCCGTGGCAGGCCTGCGACACGCCGACGAAGCCGGAGGACTCTCGGGCGCGCCGGTGCTCGAGGCATCGAACCGGGTGATTCGCATGCTGCGCGCACTGCTCCCGGCGGACTTCCCGATCATCGGCGTGGGCGGCGTGCTCTCGGGGGCCGATGCCGCATCCAAGGTCGGGGCGGGGGCGACGCTTGTCCAGCTCTACACCGGGCTGATCTACCGTGGCCCGGCGCTGGTGCGCGAGTGCGCGCTCGCGCTGCGGCGCGATGCGGCGCGTCGGGCGCGTGCGGCGCATCGCCCCGGCGACGCGGCGCCCGGCGCACGCGCCTGACACCGCGGGCAGGCCCGGACTCGGACGATGCGAGGATCTTCCCGGCAGCGGCGTGACGCATGGCTGGCCCTGCTCGTCCTTGCGTGGACGCTGCTGCTGCCGCCAGGCGCCGCCGGATCGCCTCACGCGTCGGCAGCCGCCGTCTTCGGCCCGGTCTGCACCAGTGCCAGCGAGGCGCACGAACGGGGCGACCCGACGCCGCCCGTCGGTGAAACACATCGCCACGGCCTGTCCGGCTGCGAATGCGCGCCGTGCGGGACCTGCGCGACCTGGGCGCCGTCGCTGGGCTGCTCTCCCCTCGCCGCGCCCAGCGAGGGCCGACGCCCGCCGCTCGCTGCCGTCCTCGGCGACCCCGCCCGATGGGTCGCGTCCCGACCTCCCCTGCCCGCCCGGGGTCCGCCGCAGCATTGAGCGCCTGCGGGTCGGCGTGCGAACTGCGTGCGCGCGACCGGCACGCCGGCCCCGGGCCTCGCGGCCCGCAGGTCCGGAACCGAACGGACACCACTGCCGGGCGCAAGTGTCAGCGCGACCCGGCGCGCGAGCAGCGCGGCCACGATGCCGCCTGCCAGGAACACATCGAGGAACGACGAGATGAAACGAAGCCTTCGCGTGGCCGCCCTTGCCACCACCCTTGCCCTCAGCGGCACCGCCTTCGCCCAGGTGACTGCCAAGGACCCGTGGGTCCGCGGCACCGTCGGCAAGCTCACGACCACCGGCGCCTTCATGCAGCTCACCGCGGCCACCGACTCCCGGCTCGTGGCAGCCGCCTCGCCGGTGGCAGGCACGGTGGAGATCCACGAGATGCGCATGGAGGGCGACGTGATGCGCATGCGCGCGATCACCGGGCTGGACCTGCCCGCAGGCCAGACCGTCGAGCTGCGCCCGGGCGGCTACCACGTGATGCTGATGGGCCTGAAGAAGCCTCTGAACGATGGCGAGACCGTACCGATCACGCTGACCGTCGAAGCGCGGGACGGCACCCGCACGACGATCCCGCTGGAAGCGCGGGTCAGGGGTGTCGCCGCGCAGGGCGGCGGCCACGGCCACACGAAGGGCGGCCACTGAGCAGGATCGGGAGCTGGCGCACGCCTGGCGCGCAACCTCAGGCCGGAGGCTGATCGTCCGGGCGCTCCGCGGTGCGGACCGCGGAGGCCGATCCCCCTGCGCCCCCGCCGGTCGGCGCTGCGGCAGTGGGGCCGCCAGCCTGCCGGCGGGCCCACTGCTGCTTGAAGGTCTCGGCCGCGGGCACCGGAAGGTCGCGATACGCGCTCCATCCGCTGGCCAGCGGGATGCGGCTGATGCGGCCTTCCCTGCGGCCCGCGAGCCGCAGCAGTCGTGAGGCCAGCTTCACCATCGGCCGGTAGAGCCCCGGACGGCCCGCGGCAAATTTCCAGGCGGCCGTGACGGCCCGCTCGGCCCATGGCCGCAGGCCACGATCGAGCTGCCTCTCGCGAAGCTTGCGCAGCAGGCCCGGCAGGGGGATCTTCATCGGACACACCACCTGGCACTCGCCGCACAGCGTCGAGGCCTGTGGCAGGTCCAGTGCGTTCTCGATGCCGACGTAGGACGGCGTCAGCACCGACCCCATCGGCCCCGGGTAGACCCAGCCATAGGCGTGCCCGCCGACCTTCTGGTAGACGGGGCAGTGGTTCATGCAGGCACCGCAGCGGATGCAGCGCAGCATGTCCTGGAACTCGCTGCCCAGCAGCGCCGAACGCCCTGCGTCCACGAGCACGAAGTACATGTGCTCGGGGCCGTCCGTCTCCCCGGGCGCCCGTGTCCCGGTGAGGATCGAGAAGTAGTTCGAGATCGACTGCCCCGTGGCCGAGCGCGGCAGCAGTCGCGCCATCGCGGCCAGGTCCTCGAGCGTGGGCAGCACCTTCTCGATTCCCGTGACCACGACGTGCACCGGCGGCAGCACGGTGCACATGCCCTCGTTGCCCTCGTTCGTGAACAGCGCGACCGAGCCGGTCTCGGCGATCAGGAAGTTGCCGCCCGACACCCCCATGTCCGACGACAGGAAGTGCGGGCGCAGGAACTCGCGCGCCTCGCGCGTCATCTCGGGGATGTCGGTGAGGCGCGGACGATGATGAACCCGCGCGAAGAGGTCGGACACCTCGTCCCTGCTCTTGTGCACCACCGGCGCGACGATGTGCGAGGGCGGCTCGTTGCCGTTGATCTGCAGGATGTACTCGCCCAGGTCGGTCTCGACCGGCTGGATGCCGGCCGCCTCGAGCGCGCTGTTCAGCGCCATCTCCTCGGAGACCATCGACTTCGACTTGGTCACCTTGCGTACGCCGTGCTTCCTGGCGATCTCGACGACCAGTCGCGATGCCTCGGCCGGCGTCTGCGCGTAGAGCACGGTCGCGCCGCTGGCGCTCGCGGCCTGCTCGAAGCGCTCCAGCCAGACATCGAGTTCGCCCAGGGCGCGGTTGCGTCGGGCGACCGCGTCGTCGCGGGTCGCCTCGAAATCCTCGAGTTCGAGCACCGCCTGCGCCCGGCCGGCAACCCACTTCGTCGAGAGCTTCTTCAGGTTCTCCTGCAGGCGCTGGTCGGCGATCTTCTGGCCGGCGCGCGCCTTGAAGTGCATCGAGCTGACCTGCATCAGGCGTCTCCCGCCAGCACCTGGGCGACGTGCAGCACGCGCGTGGTGGTGTCGCCGCGCCTGCGCAGCCGCCCCTCGAGGTGCAGCATGCAGCCGAGATCGCCGAGCACCAGGCAGCGCGCGCCGGTGGCGGTCGCATCGTCGATCTTCGCGTCGGCGATCACCGCCGAGATCTCGCCGTACTTGACCGAGAAGGCGCCACCGAAGCCGCAGCAGGCGCGCGAGTCGCGCATCTCGGTCAGGTGGATCCGCGGATTCAGCGCGAGCAGGGCGCGCGGCTGTTCACGCACCCCGAGTTCGCGCAGCCCGCTGCAACTGTCGTGGTAGGTGATCTCGCCCTCGAAGCTGCCGGGCAGCCTGTCGACCCGGAGCACATCGTGCAGGAAGGCGGTCAGCTCCCAGGTGCGCTCGGCCAGCGCCTGGATCCGGTGGCGCAGGTCGGGATCGTCGCGGAAGAGCTCCGGATAGTGCCGACGGATCATCCCTGCGCAGGAGCCCGAGGGCAGCACCACGTGATCGAAGCCCTCGAAGTCCTCGAGGAAGCGCCGCGCAAGCCTGCGTCCGGCGTCGGTGTCGCCGGAGTTGTAGCCCGGCTGGCCGCAGCAGGTCTGGTTCATGGGCACTTCGACGGCGCAGCCGGCGGACTCGAGAAGCCGGACCGTGGCCATGGCGATCTCCGGTCGCATCAGGTCGACCAGGCAGGTGACGAACAATCCGACGCGCACGATCGCTCCCGAAGAGGTGTCCGGCCGCTCGGTGCAGCAGTGGCGCTGCACGCGGCTGCGGTCGACGATAGGGCCTGCGGCGGCGGCGGTCAAATCGACCAGGGCGATTGCCGGTCCCGCCGCCCTTTCCGCACGGCGGTATAGAATTTCACTAACACCGGATGCGCCGCCCAGGCGCCCAGCACGAGGCCTCGACCATGTCGCGCCCAAGCCGCTTCGCTGCCGACGCAGGCAAGACCACGATCCAGGTGATCGAGCGGCTGGTGGCGCTGCTCGACGCCCTCGCTGCCCAGCCCGACGCAGTGAGCCTGAAGGAACTCTCGGTGCGCACCGGGCTGCATCCGTCGACCTCCCACCGGATCCTGAACGACCTGGTGATCGCGCGGCTCGTCGATCGTCCCGAACCGGGCAGCTATCAGCTCGGCATGCGCCTGCTGGAACTGGGCAACCTGGTCAAGACCCGGCTGAACGTGCGCGACGCGGCGCTGGACCCGATGCGCGAACTCCACCGTGCGACCGGGCAGCCGGTGAACCTCTCGATCCGCCAGGGCGACGAGATCGTCTATGTCGAGCGCGCCGTCTCGGAGCGCTCCGGGATGCAGGTGGTGCGCGCGGTCGGCGGTCGCGCGCCGCTGCACCTGACCTCGGTGGGCAAGCTCTTCCTCGCCGAGGATGAACCGAAGGCGGCACGTGCCTACGTCACCCGCACCGGGCTTGCCGGCACCACCCCCAACAGCATCACCGAGCCGGCACGGCTCGAGCGTGAGCTGGCCCTGGTGCGTGCGCGCGGCTACGCGCGCGACAACGAGGAACTCGAGCCCGGCGTGCGCTGCATCGCTGCAGGGATCCGGGACGACTCGGGGCGCCTGGTCGCGGGTCTGTCGATCTCGGCGCCGGCAGACTTCGTCCAGGACCACTGGATCGATCTGCTGTGCCGGACCGCCGGGCAGATCTCAGCGGCGCTGGGCCACGACGCGCGGGAAGGCTGAGGAGCAGGAGCGCGCCGGTGCGCGCTGCCGGCCCGATCCGCCTCAGGAACCGTACGAGGGCGCCGATACCGCACGCAAGGGCGGGAGCCTGCCGCCGCTGCTGCCGAGCCAGTGGCGAAGACGCCGGGCATCGCCGAAGCGCGAACTGGAGCCGTTGGCGTCGAGCAGCACCATGACGACCGGACGCCCCTCGATGCTCGCCTGCATCACCAGGCAACTGCCGGCCTCGGAGATGTAGCCGGTCTTCTGCAGCCCGATGTCCCAGTCCGGGCTGGAGATCAGCCGGTTCGTGTTCCGGTAGCTGACCATCCGGTAGCCGGTGTCCACGGTGAGGCCGGTGGCGGTGGAGAACTGCCGCACCAGCGGATACTCGAGCGCCTCGCGCACCAGACGGGAGAGATCACGGGCGGTGGAGACGTTGCTGCTGGACAGGCCGGTGGGCTCGACGAAGTGGGAGTCGTTCATGCCGAGCTGGCGCGCCTTCTCGTTCATCGCGGCCACGAAGGCCTTCGACCCGCCCGGATGGTGGCGCCCGAGCGCGCTGGCCGCACGGTTCTCGGAGGACATCAGCGCAAGCTGGAGCATCTCGCCGCGTGACAGGCGCGTGCCGGGGCGCAGCCGGGAACCCGAACCCTTCTCGGTGTCGATGTCCTCGACCCCGATCGACAGGGTTTCACCCAGCGGAGCCTGCGAATCGATCACGACGAGCGCAGTCATCAGCTTGCTGATCGATGCGATCGGCAGCACCGCATTCGCGTTCTTCGCAAACAGGGTCTCGCCGGTGCCCTGGTCGACCACCAGCGCGACCGACGAGCGCAGATCGAGGGGATCGTCGGTGGCGGCCAGCCCGATCGCGTGGCCGACCGACATGCGCGCCGGTGCGAGGTCACGCGGCGCAGCATGCGCGCGCACTGCACGCGCCTTGCCGGCCGAGGCGAGCGGAGCCGGGCTGCCTGCGCGCTTCGCTGCCGCCGCCCGCGCCGCGGGAACTTGCTCACGAGCTCGGCGCTGCGTCGCACCAGTCTTGCCGCGCGCCAGGGCGGCCGCCCTCGCGCTGCGCTGCGGCGAAGCCGACGGCGATGCCTTCAGAGGCGCGGATCGGACAACGCGGGTCTTGCCCGCAACCGCTGCCGGACGAGCCTCGGCCATCGCCGGGATCGACCAGGCGAAGGCGACCACGGCCGCCAGCATCCAGGTAGCTTTGCGCACTGTTCCCCCTTGCAACTCGGTCTCGCCGGCAAGCGCCGTCCGTTCCGATCGGGTCCGGAGTTCGCTTCCTAGGCGTCCGGAACGGCGCTCGTTCCGGGAGATCAGTTTAGCAAGAAAACTCCATCGAAATAGGGGCTTGGCGCAGTCTGTTCAGATTTTCCTTGATCAGAAGCCGTGAAAGCGGGTGAAGGAGGCCACCGGTGCGCGCTCGGTGACCAGCCGGTTCACTGGCGCATGCGGGTCGGCATAGCCAAGGGCCATCCCGCACACCACGGTCTGGGTCGGCGGAATCTCGAGCACCTCGGCGATCACGCGCTGGAACTGCGAGAAGGCCTGCTGCGGGCAGGTGTCGAGCCCGCGCGCCCGCGCCGCGATCATGATGTTCTGCAGGAACATGCCGTAGTCGAGGTAGCCACCGGTACGCATCACGCTTTCGATGGTGAAGATGAAGCCCACCGGTGCGTCGAAGAACAGGAAATTGCGGGCCGTCTGCTCGCGCATCCGCTGGCGGTCGCCCTTGCCGATGCCGAGCAGTCCGTACATGTCCCAGCCGACCTTGCGCCGGCGCTCGATGTAGGGCGACACCCATTCGGCCGGATAGTAGCGATAGCCCTCGGTGTGCCCGGCAAGCGCTGCGGGGTCGTCGAACACCTCCAGGATGCGGCGGCTCAACTCGGCCTTGGCAACCCCGGTGAGCACATGGACCTCGTTCCAGGGCTGGATGTTGGTGCCGGACGGCGCGCGACGCGCGACCTCCAGGATGTCCTCGACGACCTCGCGAGGCACCGGCGTGGGCAGGAAGGCGCGCACCGAGCGGCGGCTGAGGATGGCTTCGTCGACGTGACGATGGCTGTGCGGATAGTCCATGGGCGCAAGCGCGGATTCAGATTCGGGAAAGGGATCGATCCCGGCGCGTGACCAGCAGAGGTCAGCGACGTGACAGGCGAAAGATACGCGATCGATACGGCGGCAGCACGGGCCCAGCCTTGCGCGGCATCGAGACCCGGCCTTGTCCAGGATCATATTGCATTGCACAAATTGTTCTTGACTTCCGGAAAATCGGCCTTACAATTCGATTTGTGCAGCGCACCATACAACGCTGCGTGCTGACAGATCCCCCGAGTCCCCCTCCGATCCACATCCATCCAAGCGAGACGAGACATGGTCAACACTCCCGAGCAATTCGTTGAAATCCAGAAAGCCGCCCTCGAAACCTTCCAGGCGGTCGCGCTGAAGTCGGTCGAAGGCTTCGAAAAGCTGGCCGAACTGAACATCCAGGCGATCAAGGCGACGCTGTCCGAGTCGAGCGACCACATCAAGTCGGCGCTGAACATCCGTGACGCCAAGTCGCTGGGCGACCTGGCCGGCCTCGGCCTGCAGCCGGCAGTCGACAAGCTCGGCGCCTACGCCCGCCACGTGTACGAGATCGGCACCGAGACCGGCAGCGAGATCGCGAAGATCCTGGAGAAGCAGTTCGCCGACGGCAACAAGCAGTTCACTGCCGCGATCGACGAACTCGGCAAGAACGCTCCCGCCGGCTCCGAAGGCGTGGTGACGATGGTCAAGTCGGCGGTTTCGGCTGCCAACAGCGCCTTCGACCAGGTCAACAAGGCCGCCAAGCAGGCGGTGGAACTGGCCGAGCAGAACATCGCTGCCGCCACCAAGACTGCCACTGCGGCGCGCCCGGCTGCGGCGAAGAAGGCTGCCTGAGGCCTTTCGCGCGGAGAGATCCTCTCCGGCGGGCGCCGCCCTCCCCCTCCCCCTCCAGGCGGCGCCCCTTGGCCCGGTTCGCAAGAGCCGGGCCTCTTCTTTTGCGGCACCGACCGGCGCTGCAGCCTCGCCTCGACCATGGCCCGGCGCAGCGCGCAGCCGGCCAGGTGCCCGAACGCTGCCGGCCAGCGGGCTCAGGACGACGGGCGGACCTCGCCGCCCAGCAGGCGAACCCCGGCCTCGAGCCGGACCCAGGCCGCCTCCAGCAGAGCAGCCGGGCCCTTCACTCCGAGCTCGATGTGGCGACCGACTCCGTTGGCGCCCACCGATGGAAGGCTGAACACCTTGATTCCCGGGTGCTCGGCCTCCACCGCCTCCATCAGCGGCACGGCGGCCGACTCGGCGACACCGAACAGCAGCAGCGATCGCTCCGCTCGCGGCTCGCGATGCTGCAGATCCGCGAAGTGCCGATCGAGCACGGCCTCGATCATCGGCCAGGCCATCACAGGGAAGCCCGGAACGAAGAAGTGCCTGCGCACCGTGAAGCCCGGGATGCGGTTGTAGGGGTTCGGCAGGATCGCACTGCCCGCAGGGAACTCCCCCATCTTCAGGCGCTGCCGATTCTCCGGAGCGTCCAGATCGGACGGCGCACCCCCGTCGCGCGCCATCTCCGCGATCCGCTCGGCGATCAGGCGCACCGCCTCCGGGTGCGGCTCGAGCGGCACCCCCAGCGCAGCCGCAGCCGCCTGCCGGGTCTGGTCGTCGGGCGTCGCGCCGATGCCTCCGCAGCAGAACACTGCGTCGTCGTCGCCGGCGAAGCTCTCGCGCAGCACCGCCGCGATCCGGCCGCGATCATCGCCGAGGTAGCGCGCCCAGGAAAGCTGCAGGCCTCGCACCCCCAGCAGTTCCACGACCTTCGCGAAGTGCGCATCCTTTCGCTTGCCCGAGAGGATCTCGTCTCCGATCACGATCAGCCCGAAGCTCATCGACCATTCTCCTGCCTGCTCACACCGCACAGAGTCTAGCGCCGGCATCGCGTTTGCCGCTTCCTGCGCCAGCAGGCCTGTCGCCGCCGTCCAGGCTCAGCCCTGGGCCTGCATCGCTTCCCATGCCTTGTGCAGGCGCTTGACCGACACCGGCATCGGGGTCCGCAGTTCCTGGGCGAAGAGCGAGACACGCAGTTCCTCGAGCAGCCAGCGGAACTCCTCGAGCCGGGAATCGGCCTGCCCGCGCCGCTGGGCCTGGATGCGCCGCAGCCTGGCCAGCAGCGGCTCGAGCTCGGCCATCTGCCGGGCGTCGCGCGCGGGGTCCGCACGCAGCTTGTCCAGTCGCAGCGACACGGCCTTCAGGTAACGCGGCAACTGCGCGAGCCGCTCCGGTGGCGTCGATGACACGAAGCGTGGATGCAGCAGCCCCGCAAGCTGCTGTTCGAGGTCCGCGCTCGCCTGGGCGAAGCCCTTCACCTGGCCGAGCTTGCGCGTCGCCGCCTGGTGCTCGAGCAGCACCGCGAGAACCAGCCGCGCGAGCTCCTGTCCGATCAGGTTCAGGCGCGGGCGCGCCTGGGCGACGCGGGCCGCGAACTGTTCGGCGTTGCCGGGCAGCGGCGCGGCCATGCATGCGCGATCGAGCAGCGCCGCGACCAGATCGTCGCGCAGCGCGTCGGCACCACCGAAGGGCAGGTACAGCAGCGCGAGCTTCTGCCCCTCGGGCAGGTTGCGCTCGAAGAACCGCAGCGGCTCACGCAAGGCGATCGCGAACAGCCGCCGCAGTCCCCGCCGGTGCTCGGCGGCAGCCACCTCCGGTTCGTCGAAGACCTGCAGTTCGACTGCGTCGCCGGAATCGACCAGCGCCGGATACCCGATCAGCCGCTCGCGCCCGCGCGCCAGTTCCATGATCTCCGGCAGCTCGCCGAAGGCCCAGGAACTGAAGCGCTGTCCTGCCTGCAGCGCCAGGCCGGCGCCAGGCGCCGGCGCGCCGCCGGACGACTCCTCGGTCGGCCGTGCTGCCCGGGCCGCAGCTGCGTCGGCGTCGGGCTCGCCGCACGATCCTGCCGCAGCGGCTCCCTCAGCACCGCGGCGAGCTGACCCGCGCGCCTGGTCGTGCGCCGCGACCGGGCGCCCGGCGTCGATCTGCTCGGCCACGCGCCGCAGCGCCTGCTGGAAGCTGGTCTGCGCGCGGGCGCCGTGCTGCGCCCGCAGCGCCGCCAGATTGCGCGAGATGCCCATCACGGCCCCGTGCTCGTCGACCAGGCGGAAGTTCGCGAACAGGTGCGCCGGCACCGTCTCCAGCCTGAAGTCCGAGGCCTGCGCACGCAACTGCAGCGTCTCGCGCAGGTCCTCGAGCAAGGCCTCGACCAGCGGGCGCATCGCGGCGCCGTCCGCGAGCTTCGGCGCCCAGCGCTCGGTGAAGCCCTTTGCCCAGGCGGGCAGCGGAACCACGTGCCGACGCAGCTTCTGCGGCAGGGACTTCAGCAGCAGCGCCACCTTGTCCTCGAGCATTCCCGGCACCAGCCACTCGCAGCGCACCGCGTCGACCTGGTTGAGCGCGCGGATCGGAACCGTGAGCGTCAGGCCGTCGTCGGCTGCGCCCGGATCGAAGCGGTAGCTCGCGTCGAACTGGATCCCGCGCATCGTGATGCGTCGCGGAAAGGCGTCGCTGGACACGCCGGCGGCGTCCTTGCGCAGCAGTTCCTCGCGCGACAGCTTCAGCAGCCCGGGGTCGTCGGACACCGCCTCGCGATACCAGGCCTCGAGCATCGCGCCGGAATAGACCTGCTGCGGCACGCGCGCGTCGAACCAGTCGAACAGCCACTGCTCGTCGACGAGCAGATCGGGACGCCGGATCTGCTGCTCGCGCCGACGGATCTCGGCGACGAGCTTGCGATTGTGCTGGAAGAAGGGGAGCTGGCAGTCCCAGTCACCGGCGACCAGCGCCTCGCGGATCAGCTGTTCGCGCGCGAGCTCCGGGTCACGCGACCCGTAGTGCACGCGCCGCTGGGCGTACACGGTGAGCCCGTAGAGCACGCCACGCTCCATTGCGACGACCTGCCCGGCCTTCTTCTCCCAGTGCGGCTCGCTCCAGGAGACCTTGATCAGGTGCGCTGCAGCCTTTTCGATCCACTGCGGCTCGATGCGCGCGACGGTGCGTGCGTACAGGCGCCCCGTGTCGACCAGCTCGGCGGCCATCAGCCAGCGCGGCGCCTTGCGCGCGAGCGCCGACCCGGGATGGATCGCGAAACGCGTCTGGTGGGTGCCCAGGTAGGCGCCGTCGTCGCCGGAAGCGAAACCGAGGTTGCCGAGCATGCCGGTGAGCAGCGCCCGGTGCAGTTGCTCGTGGCTGGCCGGCGTCGCGTTCGGCTTCCAGTGCATCCCGGCAACCGCCTCGCTCAACTGTGCGTGGACGTCCGCCCACTCGCGCAGCTTGCGCGCGGAGAGGAATTCGCGTTCCAGACGCTGCTGCAGCCTGCGGTTGGTCTCCTTCTCGGCCAGGGCCTGCTGCCAGTAGTCCCACAGCTTCACCCAGGCAGTGAAGTCGGATCGCTCATCAGCGAAACGGCGGTGCTGCTGGTCCGCAGCCTGCTGCGCGTCCATCGGCCGTTCGCGCGGATCCTGGACCGACAGCGCGGCAGCGATCACCAGCATCTCGCGCAGACACTGCCCGTCGCGGGCAGCCAGCAGCATCCGGCCGACGTGAGGGTCCACCGGAAGCCTCGCGAGCTGCCGCCCGACCTCGGTCAGCCGGTTGCGCTCGTCGACCGCATCGATCTCGTGCAGCAGCGCGTAGCCGTCGGCGATCGCCTTGCGTGGCGGTGGATCGAGGAAGGGGAAGGCTTCGATCTCGGCGAGCCGCAGCGCCTTCATCTGCAGGATCACGCCGGCCAGCGACGAGCGCAGGACCTCGGGATCGGTGAAGCGGGGTCGCGAGAGGAAGTCCTGCTCCGAATAGAGCCGGATGCAGACCCCGTCGGCGACCCGGCCGCAGCGCCCCGCGCGCTGGTTCGCGGCGGCCTGCGACACCGGCTCGATCTGCAGCTGCTCGACCTTGCTGCGGTACCGGTAGCGCTTGACGCGTGCCGTTCCGGAGTCGACCACGTAGCGGATGCCGGGCACCGTCAGCGAGGTCTCGGCGACGTTGGTGGCCAGCACGATGCGCCGGCCCCCCGGCTTCGCGAACACCCGCTGCTGATCGGCAGCCGACAGCCGCGAGAAGAGCGGCAGCACCTCCACCGGCCCACGCGCCAGCGTCGCGGCGCCGCGACCCGCCTGCGCCCGTGCCTGCGCACGGCGCAGGTGCTCGGCGACGTCGCGGATCTCGCGCTCGCCGGGCAGGAAGACCAGCACGTCGCCGGGTCCGCCACGCCACAGTTCGTCGATCGCCTCCTCGATCCTGGAGGGCAGGTCGGTCTCGTCCTCGTCATCACGCTGCTCGTCGTCGAAGCTGCGGTAGCGCATCTCGACCGGATACAGCCGTCCGGAGACCTCGATCACCGGCGCCGGCTGCCGGTTGCGCCCGAAGTGCTCGGCGAAGCGCTGCGCGTCGATCGTCGCCGAGGTGATCACCAGGCGCAGGTCGTCGCGGCGCGGCCCCTCGATCAGCTGCTTCAGGTAACCGAGCAGGAAATCGATGTTCAGGCTGCGCTCGTGCGCCTCGTCGACGATGATCGTGTCGTACTGGCGCAACTGCGGATCGTGCAGGGTCTCGGCCAGCAGGATCCCGTCGGTCATCAGCTTGATCGACGCGCCCGGCGTGAACTTCTCGTTGAAGCGGATCTTGTAGCCGACGTGCACGCCCAGCGGCGTGCCGATCTCCTCGGCGATCCGCCGGGCCACTGCAGTGGCGGCGAGCCGCCGGGGCTGCGTGTGCCCGATCAGCCCTGCACGCGCACGGCCTGCCAGCCCCGCGAGGATCTTGGGAAGCTGTGTGGTCTTGCCCGATCCGGTCTCGCCGCAGACGATGACCACCGGATGCTCGCGCACCGCGCGGGCGATCTCCTCGCGCCGCGCGCTGACCGGCAGCGACTCGGGAAACGACAGCGGGGGCAGAGGTCGCGGTGGGTGCGGCACTGCGAAATTATAATGAGGCGATGGACACCTTCCCTGCGCTGCCCGCCCCGGAGCAGTTCGTCGCCTGGCTGCGGGCGGTCGCGCCCTACATCCACGCATTCCGGGGCAAGACCTTCGTGGTCGCCTTCCCGGGCGAACTGGTGATGGCGGGCAGGCTAAACGCACTGGTCCAGGACATCGGCCTGCTGCACGCAATGGGAATGCGCATCGTCGTCGTGCACGGCTCACGGCCCCAGATCAACGAGCAGCTGCGCCTGCGCGGGGTGCCCGAGCGCTTCGAGGGCGGTCTGCGCATCACCGATCCGGTCGCGCTCGAGTGCGCCAAGGAGGCCGCCGGCGAAATCCGCCTCGACATCGAGGCCGCCTTTTCGCAGGGCCTGCCCAACACCCCGATGGCGCACTCGTCGATCCGCGTGGTCTCCGGCAACCTGGTCAGCGCGCGACCGGTCGGCATCGTCGACGGTCTGGACTTCGAGCACACCGGCGTGGTGCGCAAGATCGACACCCAGACGGTACGCTTCGCGCTGGACGGCGGCGCCATCGTGCTGCTGTCGAACCTCGGCTTCTCCGCCACTGGCGAGGCCTTCAACCTGGGAATGGAGGACGTCGCGGCGAGCGCCGCGGTCGCGCTTGACGCCGACAAGCTGATCTTCGTCACCGAAACCCCCGGCATCCTCGACGGGGATGGCGAGCTGATCAGCGAGATCTCCGAGGAGATGAGCGAGCAGCTGCTGGCTGCGCCCGAACGCCTGCCGTCCGACGGCGCCCTCTACCTGCGCGCTTCGCTGCGCGCCTGCCAGGGCGGCGTGGCGCGCGCGCACATCCTTCCCTTCGAGATGGACGGCAGCGTGCTGCTGGAGCTGTTCCAGCACAGCGGCGTGGGCACCATGGTGGTCGAGGAGACCCTCGAGGAGCTGCGCGAGGCAGGCCCGGACGACGTCGGCGGAATCCTCGCGCTCATCCGTCCGCTCGAGGAGGACGGCACGCTGGTGCGCCGCGACCGCGCGCTGATCGAGCGCGAGGTCGGCAACTTCACCGTGCTCGAGCGCGACGGGGTGATCTTCGGCTGCGCAGCGCTCTACGCATACCCCGAGGAGCGCATCGGCGAGATGGCCTGCCTGGCCGTCTACCCGCACAGCCAGGGCAAGGGCGACGGCGAACGGGTGCTCACGCGCATCGAGAAACGCGCTCGGGCAGCAGGGCTGAAGAAGCTGTTCGTGCTGACCACCCGTACGATGCACTGGTTCCTCAAGCGCGGCTTCGTGGTGGCGGGGGTGGAAGCCCTGCCCCAGGAGAAGCGCAACCTGTACAACTGGCAGCGCCGCTCGGTGGTGCTGCTCAAGGATCTGTGATCCCCCGCCTGCCCGGAGACCCCATGGCCCGAACCGTGTTCTGTGTGAAGCTTCAGCGCGAGGCCGACGGCCTCGATTTCCCGCCCTACCCCGGCGAGATCGGCAAGCGGCTCTACGAGAGTGTCTCGAAGGAGGCCTGGCAGGGCTGGCTGAAGCACCAGACCATGCTGGTCAACGAGAACCGGCTCAACCTGTCCGATCCGCGTGCGCGCAAGTACCTCGCGTCGCAGATGGAGGGCTATTTCTTCGGCGCCGGTGCCGACGAGGTGCCGGGCTACGTGCCGCCGTCGGCCTGAAGCTCGAGCGGCCGGCCGGCGCGCGCCGTTCAGCCGCGGGCCGGCAGTCGCTGCTCCACGCCACCCGCCGTGGCGACCAGCGCGACGTCCGCCGCCTTGCGCGCGAACAGCCCGACCGTGACCACGCCCGGCCACTGGTTGATCTCGGCCTCCAGCGCAGCCGGATCCTCGATGCGCAGGCCCGCGACGTCCAGGATCAGCTGGCCATTGTCGGTGACGACGCCGTCGCGCGGCTTTGGCCGTGCGCCCATCGCCCGCAGCCGCGACGCGACGAGTTCGCGCGCCATCGGGATCACCTCGATCGGCAGCGGGTAGCCGCCGAGGACCTCGACCCACTTCGACTGGTCGACGATGCACACGAAGCGGCTGCAGGCGTCGGCGACGATCTTCTCGCGGGTGAGCGCAGCGCCCCCACCCTTGATCATCTGCAGCGCCGGGTTGATCTCGTCGGCGCCGTCGATGTAGACAGGGATCCTGCGGCCCGCGCCGAGCACCTCGTTGAGGTCGAGGACCTCGATTCCCTGTTCGCGCAGCAAACGCCCGCTGCGCTCCGAACTGGACACCGCGCCGGCGACGCGGTCGCGAACCTTGCCGAGTTCCTCGATGAAGAAGTTGACCGTGGAGCCGCTGCCCACGCCGACGAGTTCGCCGGGCTGCAGATGGTCGAGGGCCGCCCGGGCGACCGCGCGTTTCAGTGCGTTCTGGTCCATCCGGGAATTCTAGCCGAGCGGCCCCGATGATTCGCCGCAGCCCGCCCGCGGCTGCCGTCGGCAGGCGAGGACTTCAGAGATAGTCGAACAGCGAGAGCCTGCCGATGCTCGCGTAGGACTCGAGCGCCGCCTGCAGAAGCGTGCGTTGCTGCGCGAAATCCGATGCGGACTTCGCATAGTCCGCATCGACCAGCGAGGAGAGCCGCCCGGCGATCGCCAGCCCTGCATCCTCGGAGAACGCATCGCGCCCGTCGAGCAGCTTCAGCTGTTCGCCCAGCCGGGTGCGCACCGCAAGCATCCGGTCGATGCCACCATCGGTTGCCGACACTCCGTCGTCGATCGCCGTGCGGACCTGCGCCGAGGAAGCCGACGGATCGGCGAGGATCGCGATCGCAGCGTCGAGCAGGTCGAACAGGCTGCCCGGCCCGCTTGCGGTCGGCACCGACATGAAGACTTCGCGCCCGTCCAGACTGGTCGGCAGGCCTGCGTCCAGCCCGACCTGCTGCTCGCCGCCGATCCCCTGCCACGCCGCCGCAGCGGAGAATGGCGCAGAGGCGGTCCCGAGCCCTCCGAAGAGATGGCCGCCAGCGCCATCGGCACGATTGGCCAGGCGCAGCAGTTCGTCACGCTCGGCCTGCATCGCGCTGGCCAGCGAGCTGCGGTCCGACGCTCCCAGCGTGCCCTTGCCCGCCTCCAGGAAGCGTTCGCGCAGCGACTGCAGCAGCTCGCCCGCCTGCGCGAGGGTCGATTCGGCATGACCGAGCATGCCGCGCGCGAAATCGTTCATCCGCTGGGCGAGCGCCAGCCGGCTGGCCTGCGCCCGCAGACGCTCGGCCTGGGCGGCCGCGCCTGGGTCGTCGCTGGGCTCGAGCAGCCGTTGTCCGGTGGACAGCTCCTGCTGCGACCTTGCCATCCGGGCCTGCCGATCGTTGATCGCGTCGATCGCGCGCTGGTGGATCGTGCTCGTTGCGATGCGCATCATCGTCTCCGTCGTGGTCCTTGCGCTCAGTTGGCGATGCCGAGCAGGGTGTCGAAGACCGACTGCGCCGCGGCGATGACCTTCGCAGCCGCCTGGTAGCTCTGCTGGAACTGCAGCAGGCGCGCTGCCTCCTCGTCGAGGTTGACCCCGGACACGGCGCCGAGGCTCGCCCGGGCGTCGGCCAGCATCGACCGCGACAGGTCGGCAGCGCCTTGCGCCGCCTGGCTGCGCTGGCCGACGTCGGCGAGGATCGCGGCCCAGGCATCGGTGAAGCTGCGCCCTTCGACCAGTCGCTGGTCGCCCAGCCCGAGCAAGGTGCGGGCGTTCCGGTTGTCCATCGAAGGCTCGTCGACCGGCACTATCGCGATCGTGTCCCCGGCGGCCGGGGATCCGGCCAGCGTCAGCGACCAGCCGTTGTAGGAAACCGTGGTGCCGGGGAGATAAGGCAGTCCCGTGGGGTTGCCGGTACCTACGCCCGAGACCGAGTAGCTGCCCGCCCCGTCGAAGGTGATGGTCACCGCTGCCCCGAGGTCGGGATTCGACGCGAGCACCGCAAAGCTCCCGGCCCGGACGTCGCCACCGTTGCCGACGCCGGCCACCGGCGTGACCGCGAGCCCGGTGGCCAGCCCCTGCACCGAGGTGATCGTCGACGCGAAGCCTGCCGCCATCACGCTGGCCGAGCGCAGCAGGAAGCGATCGCCGGCCACCGGTGCACCGCCCGTCGCGTCGATGCGCAGGCCGTCGAGATCCACGGGCCAGGAGCTCACCGCGGTCTGCCGGCCGTCGGACAGGCGCGTGATCGTCCACGCAGCGCCATCCCAGCCGAGCACGTGATCGGACGCAAGCAGCGCAGAGGCGTCGGCCACCTCGACCGAGAAGGCTGCGCTGCCCCCGTTGCCCTCGGCCGCAGTGGCGCGCGGGGCACCGATCGCGAACAGGTCCGCCCCCGGCGTCCCGGTGGAATCGACGCCCTGCGCATGGGCGGCGTTGTAGGCGCCGGCAACGGCTCCGGCGAGCCGGCCGAGGCCATCGCGGGCCGAGACGAGATCCGTGTCGCGAAAGCGCAGCAGGCCTGCGATCTCCCCGCCGCCGATCAGCGCCGACGACACCGGAATCGCATTGCCGGAGGTCTGCAGCACGAACTGTGCGCGCTGCGGGTCGAGCGGATCCCGATCGAGGGCGAGCCGGGCGACTGCCGCGCCGACCACCAGGCCGTGTCCGCCCGCGCCGAACAGGCTGATCGTGCGGTCCGGATTCTCGCGCACCGTCATCTGCATCAGTGCACCAGCCTCGGCGACCAGCGCATCCCGCCGATCCAGGAGGTCATTGGGCGGCTGCGCAGAACCATTGCTGCGCGCGATCGCCTCGTTTGCCGCCGCGATCCCGGCCAGCAGCCCGTTCAGCCGCGTCACGCCATCGGCGAGTCGCGCCTCGACCTCGCCCGCGATCGACTCGATTCCCGCCGACGAGGTCCGGAAGCGCTCGGCGAGCACCTGCGCCCGCCCGAGGACCACTGCGCGCGCCGAGGCATCCGCCGGGCGATCGACCAGGTCGGCCAGCGCGAAGCGGAAGTCATCCATCGCCACCCCGAGGCTGGCGCTCTGGCGGCCCAGCAGCGATTCGAGCTGGCTGGTCAGCGACGCGCGCGCTGCGTCCGCGGCGGCGGTCGCGGTGCCGGTCTGCACCTGGCCGGCGAGGAAGCGGTCGTAGAGGCGCGCCACGGTCACGACGTCCACGCCACGCCCGACGAAGCCGCTCCCCGTGTAGAGCGGCGATGCAGTCGCGAGCTCGACCCGCTGCCGGGTGTAGCCGGGGGTGTCGACGTTGGCGATGTTGTGACCCGTGGTCTGGATCTGCGCGTAGGCCGCCTGCAGCGCCGAGGTGCCGATGGCGAAGAGCCCGCTGACCGACATTGCGTCGCTCCCGACTGCTTCAGAGGACCAGGCGCCCGAGCGCCAGGGTCCGGTTGATGGTGCGCTCGAGCTTCGCGCCGTATTCGGGATCGGTCGCGTACCCGGCCTTCTGCATCCCGCTCGAGAAGGCGCGCACGTCGCCCGCCGAGCGCAGCACCGCGCCATAGCGCGCGCTGCCCACCATCAGCCGCGCCCAGTCCGTGAAGGCCTCGGCGTAGGAACCATAGGCACGGAACCGCTCGACCTGCCGGCGAGCCCGTCCGTCGACGTACTCGGTCGTGGTTGCCTCGGTGACGGCGCCGTCCCAGTTGCGGCCGGCCTTGATCCCGAACAGGTTGTGGCTGACAGCGCCATCGGCGGTGCGGATCTCGCGCCGCCCCCAGCCGGACTCCAGCGCCGCCTGCCCGACGATCCAGGCTGCGGGCACGCCGGTGCTCTGCTCGGCCAGCAGCGCATGCGGCCACATCCGCTGCACGAATCCCGCCTGCGCGCCGTCCAGCCGGGACAGGTCGGGCATCGTCGAAGGCGCGACCCCGCTGCGGACGTCCGGCGCCGCGAGCGCACGCCGGATCCCGGTCTCGACCGGGGCTGCGCGGGGCGACCGGGCCGCAACGGCCATGGTCGGCGCGTGCTCCGCCGCCTCCGATCGCAGCGCCTGCGCCTTCAGTCCGCCCTGCACGTTGCCGGAGAGCTGCCGCGCGATCACCTCGGCCAGCCCGCCCCGGCGACCCGACACGGCATGCGCCATCTGCTGATCGAGCATGTCCTCGTAGACCGACTGCGCCGGGCCGTCCCACATGCCGCTGCGCGGCATCGCGGCGCGCATGCTCGCGAGCACCTGCTTCATGAACAGCGCCTCGAACTGCGTTGCCGCCTTGCGCCCCGCCGAGGCCGGGTCGCGCGCCGCCTGCGCACGCAGGCTGTCCAGCGAGCGCGAATCGGCGACCAGCGGTGCGAGAGGATTCACGGCAGCACCGGGCTCAGATGATCTCGAGCTCGGCCTTCAGGCTGCCGGCCACCTTGAGCGCCTGCAGGATCGCGATCAGATCGGACGGCGTGGCGCCCAGCGCGTTGAGCGCCTTGACCACGTCGGCCAGCTTCGCCGAGCCCTGCATCTGCATGATCGCGCCGCCTTCCTGCCTGATCGAGATGTCCGCCTTTTCGGCAAGCACGGTCGAACCTTGAGAGAAAGGCGCCGGCTGGGAGACGAGCGGCGTCGACGAGATGGTGACCGACAGGTTGCCGTGGGCGACCGCCGAGTCCGCCAGCGTCACTGCCTGGTTCATCACGACCGATCCGGTACGCGCGTTGACCACGACCCTGGCCAGGGGACTGCCGGAGCGCACCTCGAGGTTCTCGAGTTCGGCCAGGAAGGCGACTCGCTGGCTTTCGTCGGGAGGCAGCTGAACCCGGATCACCCGGGCGTCCAGCGGCACCGCGGTCGGGCTGCCGTCCGCGGAGGGCAGCGACTGGTTGATCGCCTCGGCCACCTGGCGAGACAGCGAGAAGTCCGCATTGGCCAGCTCGACGCGGATGGTGTCGGCCGCCAGCGCTGCATTGGGAACGCTGCGCTCGACCGTCGCCCCGGCCGGAATGCGGCCGGCGCTCAGGTGGTTGATCTGGACCTTGCTGCCGCCCGCCGAGGCGCCCGCGCCTCCGACCAGCAGGTTGCCCTGGGCGATCGCATAGACCTGGCCATCGGCGCCGCGCAGCGGTGTGAGCAGAAGCGTTCCGCCCCGCAGGCTGCGCGCGTTGCCCAGCGAGGAAACCGTGATGTCGATCGTCTGGCCGGGCTGGGCGAAGGCCGGCAGCTGCGCGGTGACCATCACTGCAGCCGTGTTGCGCAGCTGGGGCGTCACCCCCGGCGGCAGCTGGATCCCGAGCTGCGAGAGCATCGACTGCAGGCTCTGGACGGTGAACGGCGCCTGCGTGGTCTGGTCGCCGCTGCCGTCGAGTCCGACCACCAGCCCGTAGCCGATCAGCTGGTTGTGGCGCACGCCCTGGATGCTCGCCAGCTCGCGGATGCGCTCCGCGCCAGCCGGCCCCGGCGCGAGCAATGCTGCCATGAGCGCCACGGCGAGCCCGGCCCGGACGCTGTGCATGAGCCTGTCTCTCCGGTTCATGGTCAGATCGGCAGGAAGCTGAGGAAGAAGCGCGACAGCCATCCGGTGGTCTGTGCACGATCGATGTCGCCGCGCCCGCGCACCTCCAGGCGCGCGTCGGCGATCTGCGTGGAGCTCACCAGATTGCCCGGCAGGACCGTCGCCGGGTTCACGACGCCGGAGAAGCGCAGGGTCTCCACGTTCTGGTTGATCCCCACCTGCTTCTCGCCCGAGACGACCAGGTTGCCGTTGCCCAGCACCTCGATCACGGTCACCGTGATCGTCCCGTTGAACTCGTTGTCGGTTCCGGTGGCGCCCTTGCCCTCGAAGCTGTTGTCCGAGCTTCCTTCGGCACGCAGGCGATCGAAGCGCTTCGAGGTCGGCGAAGCGAAAGGCAGCATCGAGATCTTCGCCCCCACCTTCCCGCCCCGGTCCAGCGAACTGTTCGAGCTGCGGCGCGCGGAGTGCTTCTCCTGGATCTGGATGGTGAGGATGTCGCCGACCAGGCGCGCGCGGCGGTCCTCGAACAGGCCGCGATAGCTGCCCGCGTGGAAGATCGCCCCCGCGCTCGGTGCGGCGGCGACCTGCTGCGCCTGGGGCTGGACCGCCGGGACCTGCTGCGCCCTGGACTGCACGGGCACGGCGCCGGACTGATCCGCAGCCGCCGTCTGCGCAAGCAGGCTGGTCGGCTCGCGAACCGCCACTTTCGGGGCGCTGGCCATGCAGCCGGCGAGCACTCCCGACAGGACCAGGGTGGCAATGCTGCCGAGGACGCGCATGACGACTTCTCCGTGCCCGGTCCGCTCCGATCAGAGCTGCGACAGGCGCGCGAGCATCTGATCGGAGGTCTGGATCGCCTTCGAGTTGATCTCGTAGGCGCGCTGCGCCTGGATCATCGCGACGAGTTCCTCGACGACGTTCACGTTCGAGGTCTCGACGAAGCCCTGCTTGATCAGTCCCACGCCATTGGCGCCCGCCGCACCGATGGTTGCGGTGCCCGAGGCGGCGGTCTCGAAGAACAGGTTCTGGCCGCGCGGATCGAGACCGGCGGGATTGACGAAGGTGGCCAGCTCGATCTGGCCGAGCTGGGTGCCGGCGGGATTGGCCTGGGTGGCGACGCTCACGACGCCGTCGTCGCCGATGGTCACCGAGGTGGCGTTGGGCGGAATGTTGATCGGCGGCGTCAGCGGCAGGCCGTTGGAGTTCACCAGCTGGCCCTGCGCGTCGATCCTGAAGCTGCCGTCGCGGGTGTAGCCGACGGTGCCGTCGGGCATCTGGAGCTGGAAGAAACCGTTGCCGTCGATCGCCAGGTCGAAGCCGTTGCCGGTCTGCTGCAGGTTGCCCTGGCTGAAGATGCGCGCGGTCGCGACGGGACGCACTCCCGCGCCAAGCTGCAGTCCGGTCGGCAGCGTGGTCTGCTGGCTCGACTGCGCGCCGACCTGCCTGATGTTCTGGTAGAGCAGGTCCTCGAACACCGCGTGCGAGCGTTTGTACCCGTTGGTGCCGACGTTGGCCAGGTTGTGCGAGATCGTGTCCAGCTGGGTCTGCTGGGCGTCGAGCCCGGTCTTCGAGATCCACAGCGATCGCATCATTCCGATTCTCCTCGATCGATCCGTCCGGACGCTCAGGGCGATGGCGACAGCAGCTGCGTGGCACGCTGCTCGTTGCTCTCGGCGTTCTGCAGCAGACGCATCTGCACCTCGTACTGCCGCGCGAGCGCGATCATCCCCACCATCGACTCGACGACGTTCACGTTGCTGCCCTCGAGCGCCCCGGCCGACACCCGCACTCCGGGATCCTCCAGGACCGGTTCGTCGGTCCGGCTGCGCATCAGCCCGTCCTCGCCGCGCACCAGTTCGGAGGGCGGCGGATTGACCAGCTTCAGCCGGCCGAGCAGCGCCGCAGGCTGCCCCTCGATGCGCGCGCTCACGGTGCCGTCCTCGCCCACGCTGAGCTGCGCGTTCGCGGGCACCGCCAGCGGCCCCCCGTCCGTGAGCACCGGCCTACCGCCGACGCCTTGCAGGGTGCCCTCCGGGCCGACCTCGAAGCGTCCGTTGCGCGTGTACGCCTCACCGCCGTCGGAGGTCTGCACCACGAACCATCCGTCGCCGGCCACCGCCACGTCGAGCGGGCGCCCGGTCGCGCTGACCGGTCCCGGGCTGGGATCGAAGGCGGCGCTCGCCTCCAGTGCGAAGGCCCGCGTGGCCGACCCCTGCTGCGACTCGACCGGAACCGCGCGAAAGACGCTGCGATCCGCGCGAAACCCCGCAGTGTTCGCATTGGCGAGGTTGTGGGCGACCGAGCTCTGCCGATGCGTCAGCGCCTGTGCCCCGCTCATCGCCAGCCAGATCAGATCGTTCATGTGTGCCCCCGGTCCGGGTCCGCGCCGACGCTCACCTGAGGTTGACGATGGTCTGCATCATCTGATCCTGGGTGCGGATCGTCTGTGCATTGGCCTGGTAGACCCGTTGCGCGGTGATCATGTTGACCAGCTCGGCAGTCAGATCGACGTTCGACTGTTCGAGCGCGCCGGACTGCAGCGCCCCCAGGTTGCCCGTCCCGGGCACCTGCGGGCTCAGCGGCGCACCCGATTCCGCGGTCGCCGCCCAGGCAGTGCCACCCAGAGGCGCCAGGCCTTGCGGGTTGCGGAAATTCACCAGGGTCAGCTGCCCCTGGATCTGCGTGGTGCCGTTCGAATAGCGTGCCTCGATGCGTCCGTCGGCGCCGATCGAGAATCCCGTCAGGTCGCCCGGGGCGAAACCGTCCTGCGAGGTCTCGGCGATCACGAAGGGGGAGCCATACTGGGTGATGCTGCCGAGGTCGACGCTGATCGCGGTGTCACCGCCCTCGGACGCCGCGAAGGGCAGAGTGAGCGACTGTGCTCCGATCGGCGAGACGAGCTTGCCGGAGGTGTCGAAGGACAGCGTGGCCACCGGGTTCGACGCGAACGCGACACCGTCGAGGCTTGCGTTCACCTCCCAGGCATTGTCCCCGGTCTTGCGGAAGTAGGTGGCCAGGGTGTGCTGCTGGCCCTGGGGCGAGTACACCGCCATCGAGGCGATGCCCGCGTAGGAGGTCGGGTCGGTGATGTCGAAGGCCGTTGTGGGCACTTCGGTGCTCGCATCCAGGTTCAGACCGATCTTCCCCTTGCCTGTGGCCTGGGGCGCCACGCCGTCCACCTTCAGGCGCAGATCGGTGTTGATCTGGGTGAGCATCCCGCTGGAATCGGCCATGAAGCCCTGGAGCCGCGCGCCATCGGTGGTCGTGATGTAGCCCTCGGCGTCGAGCTTGAACTGCCCGTTGCGGGTGTAGGCCCTGGTGCCGTCGATCGAGACCTCGAAGAAGCCGGAGCCGTTGATCGCAACGTCGAGCGGGTTGTCGGTCGTGACGATGTCGCCCTGCGTGAACTGCTGCGCGACCGCAGCCACGGTCACCCCGATCCCCACTGCGTTGTTGCCCGCGCCGTTGAGCGAATTGGCGTAGACGTCGGCGAACTCCGCCCTGGACGCCTTGGCGCCCACGGTGTTCGCGTTCGCCACGTTGTTGCCGATCACGTCCAGGTTGCGCGCTGCTGCGCTCAGTCCGCTGAGGCCTTGCTGAAAGCCCATCGTCGTCTCCTTGTTCCTCTGTCAGAGGATCGCCTTGATGTCCTGCGCGGAGAGCGTGCGCTGCCCCGCCAGTTCGATGCGCACCCCGTCGGTTCCCGGGGAGATTCCCAGCACCCGGATCGGGGCAAGCGTGGTCACCTCCACCGCGGCCTCGCCGGCGCGGGCGCTGACCTCGATCCGGTAGCTTCCGGCGGGCACGCCCTTGCCGTCGCCGTCCTCGCCATTCCATTCGAAGAGCTGCATTCCGGCCGGCGTCGCCCCGAGCGTGCGTTCGTGGACCACCTTCCCGTTCGCATCCAGGATGCGGATCCGCACCTCGTCGGCGCCCTTCGCGAGCTCGAAGCCGGCCCGCACGGAGCCCTCGGCCTCCGACAGGCGCTCCAGGGTGTCGCCTTCGGCGAGGACCTGCCGGCCGATCATTCCCAGCGCGTCCAGCGGCGAGGCCTGCTCGAACCGGGCAGCCAGGCTCTTCATCGTCTGGTTGAGCGTCTCGACGCCGCGCACCGTGCTGATCTGCGCCATCTGCGTGGTGACCTGCGCGTTGTCCAGCGGGTTCAAGGGATCCTGGTTGCGCATCTGGGCGACCAGCAGCTTCAGGAACCGATCCTCCGTGCCCTCGGCGGTGCCCGTCTCGGCCGATTCGCCTGCACCTCCCCGGCTGTCCGCGAGGATCTTCGTGATCTGCGCCCCGACCGATGCAGCACCCGTTTGCGTGACGTCGACGGCCATTGCAGCCTCACCTGCCGAGCTGAAGCGTCTTGAGCAGCAGCTGCCGCGCAGTGCTCATCACTTCCACGTTGTTCTGGTAGGCACGCGAGGCGGAGATCATGTTCACCATCTCGGCGACCGGATCGACGTTGCTGCCGGCAACGTAGCCCTGCGCATCAGCGAGAGGGTGCGCCGGATCGTAGACCTGCTTGCCCGGCGTGGCGTCCTCGACGACGCCGACGACCCGCACGCCCGCGGCAGCCGCCGAACGCCCCTGCTGGAGCGTCTCGAACACCACCTGCCGCGCGCGGTAGGCCTGCCCGTCCGGGCCTGCCACTGCGTCGGCGTTGGCCATGTTCGAGGCGACGACGTTCAGGCGCTGGCTCTGCGCGGAGATCGCGCTCGCCGCAATGTCGAAGATCCGGTCCAGGGACATCTTCAGCCTCCTTGCTCAGTCGCCGCGGATCGCCGAGAGCATCGTGCGCACGCCGTTGTCGATGAACCTGAGCGTCGCCTCGTAGCGCACCGAGTTGTCGGCGAAGTTCGCGCGCTCGCGATCGAGGTCGACGGTGTTGCCGTCGAGCGACGGCTGCTCGGGCATCCGGTAGCCGAGCCTCGGGCCCGCGCCTGCGCCGGCCGCAGTCAGATGCCGCGGGTCGGCCAGCGCAAGGGTCGCGCCCGGCATCACGCCCGTTCCGGTCGCGTTGCGCAGGGCCGCGCCGAAGTCGAAGTCCCTCGCCTGATAACCTGGGGTGTCGGCGTTGGCGATGTTCGAAGCGAGGGCTTCCTGCCGCTGCGCACGCAACTCCAGCGCCTGTCCATGGAAACCGATGTTGTCGACCATCCGTGCGAGCATCGCGCCCCCTCCTGACTGTTCCGTCCGAACCCGGACCCGGCCCATCCTCCCGGCAGTCAGGTGATTATTCGCGGCGCCGCCCGCGTGCAAGCCTCGAAAAGCGGCCCAAGTGCCCACCTGTTCCGCTCGCCGCCCTTGCTCCGTTGCGCATAAGGTCGCGGCCATGGAAATCCGCCTTCCGTCGTCCCGGACGCCCTGCTGGTGCGCGCATGCGAACGCGCGAGCGTCGCGCCGGACCGCGGCGGCCCTGCATCCGTGGCGACGTCGCGCCATCGCCTTCGTTCTCGGGGCCCTCGTCCTTGCCGCGAGCGCCCTGCCGGCCCGGGCATCGGAGAACGAAGCCCCGGGCGCACTGGAGGCGGGGCTGGTCGAGGCGATGATCGCCCGCGAGATCGGCGCCGACCGGCGCATCGAGGTCGAGGTGGGTCGACTCGATCCGCGCCTGCAGCTTGCGCCGTGCGAGCGGGCCGAACCCTTCGTTCCCCGTGGCACCCGGTTGTGGGGACGCAGTGCGATCGGCGTGCGCTGCATCGCCGGCGCAAGCTGGTCGGTCCTGCTGCCGGTGCAGGTGCGCGTCTACGGGAACGCGCTGATCGCGAGCGTGGCGCTGCCCGCCGGAAGCACGCCGGGTCCGGCGGACTTCCGGCTCGAGGAGGTGGATCTCACCCGTCACCAGGGATCGCTGATCGCCGACCCGGCCGAGCTCGACGGCAAGGTGCTCGCCCGTCCGATCGCCGCAGGCCAGCCCCTGCGCCAGGATGTCCTGAGGCTGCCCCCGGTGTTCGCTGCGGGGGATCCCGTGCGCATCGTGGTGCACGGCGACGGCTTCACGATCGTCGGGGAAGGGGTGGCGATGGCCGCTGCAGCCGACGGCCAGCGCCTCAGGGTACGCACCGGGAACGGGCGCGTGGCGGTGGGGCTCGTGCGTGAGCGCGCGGTCGAGATCAGGCTCTGACGCCCGGGAAGCGCAGCTGGCGGCGCCACCGGGCTAAAGTCCGAGACTTCGATGCCGATAAGCTCTTTGCACACCCTTGCAATCGCCGCAATCCGCGAAAGGGAGCCCGCCATGAAGATCGGCCAGTCCCACGACCCCCAACGAACCAGTCATCTGCAGCCCGCGCTCGACGGGCGCGCGCGGGCGCCGGCTTCTGCCGGCGCCGTCGAACCGGTCGAAGCCGGCGAGCGGCTCGAACTGTCTGCCGCCACGCGCTCGATGGTCTCCGCGGGAACCGACACTTCGAACCCGATCCGCGAGCACAAGGTCGAAGAGATCCGTAGGGCGATCCAGGAGGGAAGCTTCCACGTCTCCGCACAGGCGGTCGCCGACCGGATGATCGCCGAAGCGGCCGAACTGGTCGAGGCGATCGCCCGCGGCACGAATCGCTGAGCGCGCCGTGGATCACCCGCTGGCAGCCGGACTGAAGGAACTCGATGCCCTGCTCGGGCGCCACCGCGAGGCGATCCTCGCGCACGACGCCGCTGCGCTCGACGAGGCCAGCCGGGCGCTCGAACTGCGGATCCGGGAATTGCGCGCTTGCGGCGCGCAGGCGGCATCGACCGAAGCGCTCGAGCGCTCCCGCGCCAGTCTGCGCGTGAACGCCGGGATGCTCACCCGCGTGCAGGCAGCCAATGCCCGCGCGCTCGCCACGATCTTCGGCGCCGAGGGATTCTACGGTGCCGGCGGAGACGATCGCCTCGCGCGCACCAGTCGCCCGCTCGACTCGGCCTGAACCGGCTCAGGTCCAGTCCGACAGCCCGGCTCTCAGGCGCGCGACCGCCTGGCTGTGAAGTTGCGAGACCCTCGATTCGGTGACCCCGAGGACCGCACCGATCTCCTTCAGGCTGAGATCCTGCTCGTAGTACAGCCCCATGATCAGCCGCTCCCGCTCCGGAAGGCGCTCGATCTGGGCGACCAGCGCCGCGCGGAAACGGTCGTCGCGCAGCATCCCGAGCAGATCCGTGGCCGTATCGCCGGCGAGGGCGCCCTCCTCCGGGTCGAGATCGTCGAGCGGAATCAGTTGCCCGCTGCGGGACTCTGCCAGCATCGACTGGTAGGCATCGAGCCCGATGCCGAGTTCATCGGCGATCTCGCGCTCGGAGGGGCTTCGATGCGTCCGCTGCTCGAGCCGGCGGATCGCCGACTCGATCTCGCGCTGGTTGCGTCGCACGGAGCGGGGCAGCCAGTCGGCGCCGCGCAGTTCGTCGAGCATCGCGCCGCGCACCCGCTGCATCGCGAAGGTCTCGAACTGCGCGCCCTGATCGGCCTGGTAGCGCGACAGCGCATCGAACAGCCCGATCATCCCCGCCTGGACCAGGTCGTCGATCTCGACGTTGGCCGGCAGGCGGGTGATCAGCTGCGCGGCAACCCGCCTCACCATCGGCCCGTAGCGCTCGATCACCGCATCCCGGTCGAGCGTCCCGCGTGAGGTGTACATCGGCGCTCCCCGTCAGTGCAGCAGCGGGCTTTGCGCGCCCACCGTCGCCAGCGACCAGCCGCGCACGGCCCGGGCAACGGGGGCCAGGCCGGCACCGGCATCGGCCGGCGCGACGGCGGCGTCGATGCGCTGCCGTCCGCGCTCCAGGGCCCGGTCGAGCCGGCCCGCGAAGCCGACCTCGACCCCGAGGTAGCGCGCCGCCACCGCGGCCAGCCGACGCTGGCGCGGCAGTGCGAGCGCGGGATCGTCCAGATCTTCGAAGAGCAGCCGGAAGCGGGAGAAACCATGACCACGGGCAAGGCGCTTGACCAGCGCGTAGGCGCTGGCGAGGTCCTCCCGGCGCGGCCCGCAGAGCACGAGCGTCTCCGGATGCAGACGGGCGAGCATCGGCCCGAGCAGATCCTCGGGGGCTGCCAGCACTGCGAGCTCGTAGCCCTTGTGGGCGATCGGCAGCGCCTCGAGCCAGGCTGCCGCGCCGGCCGTCCCGCTGCGGCCGAGGCGATCGGGCAAGGCAACGCGTCGAACCGTCGCATGGCGTGCCTGCGCTGCCGCGGCTTCGTCCCCGTTCGCCACCAGCAGCGTGCGGCAGCCATGCCGGCCGAGCGCTTCGGCGATCCCCGCGGCCACCTGCGCGGCGCCATCGCCCGTCGCGGTCCCGATCACTGGCAGCACGCGCAGCGGGGGCTGCTGCAGCAACTGGCGCAGCCCCGCCGCCTGGTCCTGGCCCGGCTCAAACACTGGCGACCCGGCCGGCGATCGTGGCGCGCGCCATCAGTGCCTGCAGTTCCTGCGGCTGGAGATCCGGGCCGCTGTCGCCCGCTGCCAGCGCACGGTCGACCAGCCATTGCGCGTCGGGCGCGCTCCAGTCCTCCGGAACGCGCTGCCCGTTCGCCAACCCGACGATTCGCAGACGATGCCGCAGCGCGCAGTCCAGCACCCCGCCCAGCCGCGCCGCCTCGTCGATCTTGGTCAGGACCACTCCCGCTGCCGCCTGGGCCCGGTAGGCGCAGACCACGTCGTCGAGCGTGTCGACCTGCGCGGTCGCATTGAGCACCACCAGCCTGCGGACCTGCGGCGCCTCGAGCGCCCGCAACAGCATCTCGACGCGCTGGTCGCGCTGCCCGAGCCCCGCGGTGTCGATCAGGACCAGCTTGCGACTGCCGAAGAGCTGGAGCAGATCGGCAAGCGTCGCGGTGTCGTGCGCGACGTGCACCGGGACACCGAGCATCCGCCCGTAGCTGCGCAACTGGTCGCTGCCGCCGATCCGGTAGGCATCCAGCGTGACCAGACCGACCGAGCCCACGCCATGCGCGAGAGCGAAGCGCGCCGCGAGTTTCGCGGTGGTGGTGGTCTTGCCCACGCCGGTGGGACCGACCAGGGCGAAGACGCCTCCGGTCTGCAGCGGAGACCCCGCCGGGTCGCAGGCCAGGTTGTGCGCGAGCGCCCGTCGCAGCCAGCCCGCGGCCTGCGCGTCGGTCCAGGTCCGGGGCACGCGCGACAGCACGATCCGCGCCAGCGGCGCCGAGAAGCCCGCTGCAAGCAGGATGGCGAGCAGGCGCGCCTGCGCCCCGCCCCGGCGCGCCTGGTCGAGCCAGGCCAGTGCGCCGATCTGCTCCGAAATGAATCCGCGCAGCGAACGCAGCTCCTCGAGCACCTGCGCAGACTCGGGAGCAGCTACCGGCCTGGGCGTCGGCACGGGTGCGCGCGCCTCCAGGGGCGCAATGACGGCGCTCCTTGGTCCGGCCGCTCCCGAGGCAGCCTCGTGCGGCGCAAGGGCCTCGGAGGCGCGAGCGGCGATCGGCTCCATGGGAGCCGTCCCGCTCGCGCCATCCGCTGCCGCCAGCGTCGATTTCCGCGCCAGGCGCTCCCGCACGTACTGCTGGAAGGACAGGGTGCTCATCTCGCCCGCGGCCGCGCCGGAGTCCGCCTGCGCCGTCGCCGTCGGACGCGGTGCCGCCGCGGGCGGATGCGCATCGGCGCGCGACGTCGCTTGCGCGCCGGTGGCTGCGCCCGACGCAGGCAGGGCATCGGCGGGCATCGCCAGCAGCTCGACCCCGCCGTCCACCGCCTGGTTGCGCAGCACGACCGCCTGCGAACCCAGTTCCCGGCGCAGCGCAGCCAGCGCCTCCCTGTTGGTGCGACCGAAGTAGCGCCTGATGTTCACGTCGTCTCTCCGATGATCCGGCCGATGCGGATCGCATTGGATTCGGGGATCTCCGAGTGCCCGAGCACCCGCAGGCGTGGCGCCGCCTTGCGCAGCAGGCGCGCCAGCGGCACGCGGATGCGGTCAGGCACCAGCAGACACGCCGGCACGCCGGCTTCCTCCTGCGCGGTCGCGGCCTGCGCCGAGGCCGAGATCACGAAGTCGGCCACACCGGGCTCGAGCGCAGCGCTCGCCCCCGGCGCCAGCCCCTGCACGAGCAGGGCCTCGAGGCGGGGCTCGAAGGCGACCACGCTCAGCTCGCTGACCGGACCGAACACCTGCTGCACGATCGCCGGCGCCAGCGCGATGCGGACCTCGCGCGTGAGTTCGGCTGGGTCCTGGGTCCGCACGCCGTGCTCGGCCAGCGTCTCGAGGATGCCTCGCAGGTCGCGCACGTGAACCGACTCCTCGAGCAGGTTCTGCAGCACCTTCTGGAACACCGACACCGAGAGCATCTTCGGCACCACGTCCTCGCCGAGCTTCGGCACGTGACGGCCCAGGTGCTCGAGCAGGTGCAGGACCTCGGAGCGGCCCAGCAGGCGCGCAGCGTTCGTCTGCATCAGGTGGTGGACGTGGGTCGCGATCACGGTCGCCGCGTCGACCACGGTATAGCCCGCCGCCTGTGCGGCCTCGCGCTGCGCATCGTCGATCCACCAGGCAGGCAGCCCGAAGGCCGGATCGGCTGTGCGGGTGCCTGCCAGCGGGGTGGTGGCATGCCCCGGGTCGATCGCCATCCACATTCCCGGGAAGCAGTCGCCTTCACCGACCACGACACCGCGGATCGTGACCCGATAGGCGCTCGGACGCAGTTCGAGGTTGTCGCGAATGTGCACTGCCGGCGGCAGGAAGCCGACTTCCGCAGCGAACTTGCGCCGCGCGCCCTTGATCCGGGCGAGAAGGTCGGCGCCGTCCTTGCGGTCGACCAGGGTGATCAGCCGATAGCCGAGCTCGAGCCCGAGCGCATCGACCGGCGTCACGTCGTCCCACGAGGCGTCCGTGTCCGCCTGCCCTGCCGGCGCCTGCGCCGGCGCAGGCAGCTTCGCGAGCCGCTGCCGCTCGGACACCTTCCAGGCCAGGTAGCCGCAGCCGAGCGCCAGCGCGAAGAACACCAGATGCGGCATCCCGGGCACCAGTCCGAAGATGCCGAGCACCGCGGCCGACAGCGCGAGCGCGCGCGGGGTCGAGAAGAGCTGGCTCGCGAGCTGCCCGCCGACGTCCTGGTCGTTGCCCACCCGCGAGACGATCAGTCCGGCGGCCACCGAGATCACGAGCGCAGGGATCTGCGCGACCAGCGCATCGCCGATCGCCAGCAGCACGTAGTTGCCCGCAGCCCGGGACAGCGTCAGGTCGTGCTGCAGCACGCCGATCGCCAGCCCGCCGACGATGTTGATCACCAGGATCATGATTCCCGCGATCGCATCGCCCCGGACGAACTTCGACGCGCCGTCCATCGAGCCGTAGAAGTCGGCTTCCTGGCCCACTTCGAGCCGCCGGCGTCGTGCCTCCGCCTGGTCGATCAGCCCGGAGTTCAGGTCCGCATCGATCGCCATCTGCTTGCCCGGCATCGCGTCCAGCGCGAAGCGCGCGGACACTTCGGCGATCCGGCCCGCGCCCTTGGTGACGACCACGAAGTTGATCACCGTCAGGATGGCGAAGACGATGATGCCGACCGCGAAGTTGCCGCCGATCAGGAAGTTGGCGAACGACTCGATCACGTGTCCGGCGACGTCGGTGCCGGTGTGGCCGTTCATCAGCACGGCCCGGGTCGAGGCGACGTTCAGCGACAGCCGCAGCAGGGTGGTGACCAGCAGCACCGACGGGAACACCGCGAACTCCAGCGGGCGCACCGTGTAGGTCGACACGAGCAGCACCACCACCGCAAGCCCGATGTTGAAGGTGAACAGCAGGTCGAGCAGCAGCGGCGGCAGCGGCAGCACCATCATCGCCAGCATCAGGACGATGACGATCGGCACCGAGAGCGCCTGCAGCGGGGGCATCCGGCTGACCAGCCCGCCTGCCCGTCCGGTCAGCGCGGCCAGTCCGGCCAGCGGGGATTCGCCCGCCCTCATCGCAGGCCCTCGGCAGGATCGAAGCCGGGCGGCAGTTCAAGGTCCTCGGGACCGCGCGGGTGCGGATCGCGGCCCGGAACGTAGGCGCGCAGGCGGTAGACGTATGCGAGGACCTGCGCCACCGCCCCGTAGAGCGCGGCAGGGATCTCGCGATCGAGCTCGACGTGGGCGTGCAGCGCGCGCGCCAGCGGAGGCGCCTCGACGATCGGCACCCCGGCGTCCATCGCGAGCTCGCGGATCTTCGCTGCCAGGTGATCCGCCCCCTTGGCGACGACCCGCGGCGCGGCCATCTTCGACTGGTCGTAGCGCACCGCGACCGCGTAGTGCGAGGGGTTGGTGATCACGACGTCCGCAGCGGGAACCGCGGCGAGCATCCGCCCGCGGGCGATCTCGCGCTGGCGCGCCCGAAGCCGCCCGCGCAGCGCCGGATCGCCTTCGGCCTCGCGCATCTCCTCGCGCGCTTCGCGGTGGGTCATCCGCAGCTTGCGGCGATGGCGCCACCACTGCAGCGGCGCGTCGACCAGCGCAGAGAGCAGAAGCAGCCCTGCAAGCAGCCCCAGCCCCGCGATCGCGCCGTCGTGGATTCCGTCCAGCGCCGATGCGATCGGCATCGATGCGAAGCCGACGTACTGCGACAGCCGGTCGATGACGAACCAGAGAGCAAGCGCCACGAGCGCCAGCGCCAGCATCCCCAGCCTGGCCAGATCGACGAGAGTGTCGCGCGAGAAGACCCGCCCCAGGCCGGCGAGCGGGTCGATGCGTCCCGCCTTGGGGGCAAGCACACCGGGCGCCAGCACCGCTCCTCCGGGAATCAGGCTGGCGGTCAGCCCGGCCAGGGCCAGCGTGCCACAGGCCGGCAGCAGCACCCACAAGGCCGCCGAGAACGACTCGCCCAGTCCCAGCGAGAGCCAGCGCGCCTCGATCGCCTGCTCGCGGGTGAGCGTGAGCCCCTGCCGCACGATCGACAGGCACTGGCTGCCCAGCCAGGAGCCGAAGCCCGCGATTCCGGCCAGCGCCGCGCCGATGACGAAGGCATGCCCGACGTCGCGCGAGCGCGCAAGCTGCCCCTCGCTGCGTGCCTTCTCCAGGCGCCGCGGCGACGGCGCTAGTTGTCTGTCCTCACGGTCGGCGTCGCTGTCGGCCATCGTCCGGGCTCGAGAGAATCCCCGGTTCGATTATTCCCTCGCGCGCGAAGCCGGCAGGCGAGGAAAAGCGCGGCTGCGCCCGGTCTATTCGATGCGCGTCTGTGCTGCCGCCCTGCCTGCGACCGGTGCGAGCGCAGCACTTGAGGCGCTCACTGCGGCAGGCCCGGCGCCCGGCACCTTGTTCGTCACCGGTGCAGCGTCGGCGCCCGGCGCCGCCCCGGCAACCCCGAGGGCCTTCTGCAGATCGACCGGATCCTCGACCTGCAGCTCGTCGCCGCGCAGCATGCTCTGCTCGACGTCCTTGTGCAGCACCACGATGGAGATGCGCCGGTTCACCGGGTTGCGCGGGTCTGACTCGTCCAGGAGCACCGAGTCCGAAAGCCCCATCACGCGCAGGATCTTGCCCTCGTCCATCCCGCCGGCGATCAGCTCGCGGCGCGACGCGTTGGCGCGATCGGCCGACAGCTCCCAGTTCGAGTAGCCACGATTGCCGTTGCCGTACGGAGCGCTGTCGGTGTGCCCCGCGAGCGTCACCCGGTTCTCGACGTCGTTGAGCACCTTGCCCATCGCGCGCAGCAGTTCGCGCATGTAGTCCTTCACGATCGCGCTGCCGGTGTCGAACATCGGCCGGTTCTGATCGTCGACGATCTGGATGCGAAGCCCTTCGGCGGTCAGGTCGAGCCGGATCTGGCGTCTGAGGTCGGCGAGCTGGGCGTTCGCGGCTATCGCGCGCTCCACACGGGCCTTGAGCTCCTCGAGCCGCAGCCGCTCCTGGCGGCGCTGCTCCGCCTTGAGCGCGCTCAGATTGATCCGCTTGCGCTCGGCCTCGATATCGCCATGCTTGACCTGTCCGCTGGTGCGGGTGAGATCCTGCCCGCCGCCCTGGATCACGTGGCTGCTGTCGCCGCTGCCCGAGGCGCCACCGTTGAGCGCAACCTGCAGCGGGGTGTTGAAGTAGTCGGCGATGCCCTGCAGGTCGCCCTTGGCAGTCGAGCCCAGCAGCCACATCAGCAGGAAGAAGGCCATCATCGCGGTCACGAAGTCCGCATACGCGATCTTCCACGCGCCTCCGTGGTGCGCATGGCCGTTCTTCTTCACGCGGCGCACCACGATCACCGGCGGCTTGCCCCTGCCTGCGCTCATCCGAAGCTCCTGTCCCGCCGGCCCGCGCTCAGGCCCGCTTCTGGCGCACGTGCTGCTCCAGTTCCGCGAAGCTGGGCCGCTCGGTCGAGTACAGGACCTTGCGGCCGAACTCCACCGCGATCGCCGGCGGGTAGCCCTGCATGCTGGCCAGAAGTGCGGTCTTGACGCACTGTAGTTCCTTGGTCGCCTCGTCGGCCTTCTCTCCCATCAGCGTGGCGACCGGGCCGACGAAGCCGTATGCCAGCAGGATGCCCAGGAAGGTGCCGACCAGCGCGTGCGCGATCATCATCCCGAGCTCGGAGGGCGGCTTGCCCACCGAGCCCATCGTGTGCACGACGCCCATGACCGCCGCGACGATCCCGAAGGCCGGAAGGCCGTCGGCCATCTTCTGGATCGCCGACGAGGGCACCAGCGCCTCGTGGTGGTGGGTGTCGATCTCGCTGTCCATCAGGCCTTCGATCTCGTGGGCGTTCAGGTTGCCCGAGACCATCATCCGCAGGTAGTCGGTGATGAACTCGACCAGGTGATGATCCTTCGACACCGTCGGGTAGCGCCCGAAGATCGGGCTCTCGGCGGGCGACTCGACATCGCGCTCGATCGCCATCAGCCCTTCCTTGCGGGCCTTCGAGAGGATGTCGTAGAGGAGCGCCATCAGCTCCATGTAGCGCGCCTTCGTGAACTTGGAGGAGGCGAGGATGCCCGGCAGCGCCGATGCGGTCGCCTTGAGCGTCTTCTGGCTGTTGGAGACCACGAAGGCGCCGAGCGCACCGCCGCCGATCATGAGCAGCTCCAGCGGCTGCATCAGCGAGTGGAGGTGGCCGCCGGCGAGCATGTAGCCGCCGAGCACCGAGCCGATGACAACCAGGTAACCGAGGATGACGAACATCGAGGGGCTTTCGCTGCCGGAGGCGCAAGGTCGCGACCCCATTCATTACGGCAGCCCCGGCGCTTCCTTGAGCGCTCCGGACGCCGCTCGTCGCCCGCACGTGCGCGTCCGCCCGGCGGCGGCGCGCGATGCATCGGAACTCAGTGGATCGCGCCCTGGCGCCGCCCCTTGCCTGCGCGTGCCGGGGGCTCGCACAGTCCGCAGACGTACCGGTCGGTGAGTTCGTAGGCGTGGTTGACGAAGCGCCCGCCGCAGCGGGTGCAGGCGGTCAGGCACAGCATCCCCGAGTCGACGAACTTCAGCATCCGCCAGGCGCGGGTGATCGACAGCAGGGGCTCGACACCGTGCGCCGAGACCTCGCTCGAGTACAGGCGCCAGGCGCGGATCAGCGCATCGATCTGATCCACCGCGCTGGCCTTCTGCAGGTATTCGAAGATGTTCAGGAACAGCGACGCGTGCACGTTGGGCTGCCAGCCCATGAACCAGTCGGTCGAGAACGGCAGCTGCCCCTTCGGCGGGGAGCGCCCCGCCACCTCCTTGTACAGCTTGAGCAGCCGCTCGTAGGGAAGGCTGGTCTCGGCCTGCAGCAGTTGCAGGCGCGCGCCCAGCCGGATCAGCTCGACCGCGCGGTCCACCTGGCGGCTGTCTCCGAGGACGCTGCGTGCACGCACTTCAGACCGCCTCCGCGCGCCGTGCCGCCATCAGGATGCTTGCGTGCAGCCTCGAGGCGTTGCCCGTCTCGCCGCAGGAACGCTGCGCGCCGTGATCCGCGAGCAGCGACCAGACCATCTCCTCGTCGAAGCGAAAGCGGCACATGAGCACGTTGCCCGAGGCCACCCGGATCATCTGGGTCGGCGAGAGCGTCTCGACCAGGCTCGCGACCTCCTCGGAGATGCCCAGGCGGTAGAGCGCCTGCACCCGGTCTGCGCGCAGCAGCCGCTGCGCGAGGATCAGGTACGAGAGGTTGGCCTCGCGAATTTCCGCCAGCAGTCGTTCGTCTTGGTTCATCGGCTTCTCCGGGCCTGCATCTCGCGCCCCCATCGTCGGGGAGGCCCCAGTGTCGGCAATGGCACCGACAGCTTGAATCCGAAGAACACCAGATCACGCCGCGTCGATCTTCCTACGCCGATAGGAAGATTTCCTACGGACACCGACGGCATCGACCGCTCGTCGGCCCGGCTAAAGCGCGGCAGACGCTCTCCGATAACCAGTGCAACGGGATTTCCCGCCAACCCTTGCCGGTCCCCACCAAACGCCCACAGGAGTCAGCCATGCCCCAAGTCATCAACACGAACCTGATCTCGCTCAACGCGCAGCGCAACCTGTCGACCACGCAGAACATGCTCGCGCAGTCGATCCAGCGCCTGTCCAGCGGCCTGCGGGTCAATAGCGCCAAGGACGACGCGGCGGGCCTGGCCATCGCCGAGCGCATGAACGCCCAGGTGCGCGGGATGAACGTCGCGATCCGCAACGCCAACGACGCGATCTCGCTATCGCAGACCGGCGAGGGCGCGCTGGGCAAGGTCGGCGACATGCTGCAGCGGATGCGCGAGCTTGCGGTGCAGTCCGCGAACGCGACCAACAGCACGGCCGACCGCACCAGCCTTAACGACGAGTACACGCAACTGGGCGAGGAGATCGACCGTCTGGTGGCCGGCACCAAGTTCAACGGCCTGGCGATCCTCGGCGCCGATGCCGGCGCGCTCACCTTCCAGGTCGGCGCCAACACCACCGCCAACGACACGATCGACGTCACCACGACCGACATGACCGGCGGCGACCTCGCCGCGGCCACCGCAGCGACGATCGACGGCGCCGACGCCACCAATGCGACCGCCGCGATCGACCTGATCGACGACGCGCTGGACACGGTCAACTCGGAGCGCTCGAAGCTCGGTGCAGTCCAGAACCGTTTCGAGGCCGTGGTCGCCAACCTTCAGATCGCCGTCGAGAACCAGGCCGCTTCCCGCAGCCGGATCATGGACGCCGACTTCGCTGCCGAGACCGCCGCGCTGACCCGCGCGCAAGTGCTGCAGCAGGCGGGCGTGGCGATGCTCTCGCAGGCCAACGCAGTGCCCAACAACGTGCTCGCGCTGCTGCGCTGATCGAGGGATGCGGGCGCCACGCGCGCCCGCAGTTGAGGCAACGCGGCGCGCCAGGCCCGCACATGCATCGGCGGACATCGCGGCGACGCCACGAGATGCCCGCCTCCTGGCCGTCTTTTCGTCGCAACGCAGACGGGGTGGCCGGCGCAAAGTGCGCGGGTCGCCGGATCTCGCCGACATCACCACAGGAGCCACGATGGCCACGAGCGTGTCCGGCCTGACCACGATCGACGTCAACTCCATCGTCTCGCAGTTGATGGCGGTCGAGCGCCAGCCGCTGACCGCGATGAAGACCAGCCTCAGCGGCATCCAGACGAAGCTGAGCGCGTTCGGCCGACTGCAGGGCCAGCTCTCGGCATTGCAATCGGCCGCAAAGGCGCTGACGCGCACCGAACGCTGGCAGGCCACCACGGCGACGAGCAGCGACGACGCTGCGGTGAAGGTCGCGTCCGCGGGCACTGCACAGCCCGGCACCTACCAGCTGGCCGTGGATGCGCTCGCACAGCGCCAGGCACTCGCGAGTCAGCAGTGGAGCAGCGCCGACGCGCTCGTCGGCGGCGGGACGCTGCGCCTGCAGTTCGGCAGCATCGACCAGGGCAGCGGCACGCTGGTCGCCGACGCCGCACGCCCCGAGATCGCGATCACGATCCCTGCCGACGCGACCCTGGCGCAGGTGCGCGATGCGATCAACGCCGCGGGTGCAGGCATCCGTGCCAGTCTGGTCGCCGATGGCGGCTCCATGCGGCTGGCGATCCGCGCCGACGACACCGGCGCGGGGAACGCGTTCTCGCTCGCGATCGACGGCGACCCCGGACTGGCGACGCTCGCCTACACGCCGGGCACGCCGAGCCCGTCGATGGCGCTGACCCAGGCGTCTGCCGACGCGAGCTTCTCGATCGACGGGCTCGCGCTCACCTCGTCGACCAACCGTCTCGACGGTGTGCTCGAAGGGGTCGCGATCGAACTGCGACGGGCCGGACCGGATCCGGTGTCGATCGAGATCGGAAGCGACACCGCCTCGATGCGCAGCGCGATCGACGACTTCGTGAGCGCCTGGAACGCGCTGAACAGCAGCTTCGCGGAACTCACCCGGTACGACGCGGCCACAGGGACTGCGGGCACCCTGCAGGGCAACCGCAGCGCGATCTCGGTCCAGCAGCAGCTGCGCCAGGTCCTGAGCGCAAGCGTCGACGGCGCCGCACTTGCCCGCCTGAGCGACGCGGGCCTTTCGCTGCAGCGCGACGGGTCCCTGAAGGTCGACTCCGCACGATTGAACGAGGCGCTTGCCCAGCCTGCGCAACTGCGCGAGCTCTTCGCCGCCAGCGGTGCGACCGATGCTGCCCGCGGTCTGGCGCGACGCTTCGATGCGCTGATCGGCGCGGTGCTGGGCGTGGACGGCACGATGACCGGCGCAACCGAGGCACTCCAGGGCCAGAAGCAGCGCGTGACGCGCCAGCAGGAGGCCTTCGAAACCCGGATGACGCTCGTGGAAGCCCGGCTGCGGCGCCAGTACACCGCGCTGGACGCCAGCCTCGCACAGTGGAGCAGCGCCTCGGCCTTCCTGAGCAGCCGCTTCGGCGAGAGCAAGTGAGCAGCAGGGCCTGCCACCTGTCCGCTCGTCCCGAACCTTCCCTCAAGAGCCGCAGTCCCGGGCCGATAACCTGTCGAACCGACGCATCGATGGAGCTCCGCATGTTCGCGCCGCATCGCCCCCAGGCCAGCACCTACCGAAACATCCAGCTCGAGAGCTCGGTGCGGGAGGCTTCACCGCACCGACTGATCTCGCTGCTCTTCGAGGGCGCGGTCGCTGCGATCCGGCAGGGCACGGTGGCGATGCAGGCCGGCGACCACGCAGGCAAGGGCCAGGCGCTCACGCGCGCGATCCGGATCCTGGACGAAGGGCTGAAGGCCTCGCTCGACCCCGCCGCAGGCGAGCTCGCGCTGCGCCTGTCGGCGCTCTACGATCATGCCGCCCGCCAGTTGCTCATCGCGTCCGCGCGCAACGACGCGACAGTGCTCGGAGAGGTCCTGGACCTGATCCTTCCCCTGCAGCAGTCCTGGCTCGCGATCGCGCCGGAGCAGCGCGCGGACGGAACGACGCTGGCCGCGGGAGCACTCTGATGCAGGACTGCGCCGCCGAGGCCCTCGCACGCTACGACGCCCTCGCAGGCGACTGCGCCCGGATGCTCGAGGCCGCCCAGCGCGGCGACTGGGTCGCAGTGGCCGACGTCGAGGCGGGGACACGCCATCGGATCGCCGACATCCGCACACGCGCGGCCAGCGTGCCGCTGGATGCGCCGGCGATCCGGCACAAGTTCCGCATCCTGCGCGAGATCCTTCTCATCGATGCCCAGATCCGACGCCTGGCTGATCCGGGCGCTGACCGGCTCGATGCGCTGCTGGATCACGCCTGCCCTGCCCTCGTCGCGCGACGCCCTGCCGCGGAGCGCCGCAATCAGTCCTGAGGCGGAGGGCGGGAGCCGTGTCCGAGCACATCCCCGCACCCCAGGACTCTCGCGCCTGGCCCCTGCCCGACACCGACCCGGGGACCGCCCAGCGCTTCGGGATCGTCGAGACACGCGAGATCGGCTGGACGCTGCAGGGAATCGTCGCGGCCCGCGCGCCGGTCACCCTGTACCGCGCCGGCGACTTCGAACACTTCCTGGTCTCGCGACTGCTCGGCTTCGACCACAGTTCACTGCGCTTCGATTTCGTCGATGATTCCAGCCGTGGCGCGCCGCTGCTCTCCGGTGGCGACCTGATCGCGGTCGCGCTGATCGACCGGATCAAGCTCCAGTTCGAGGCCTGCGAACCGCATCCGCTGCAGCGCGAGGGCTTCCCCGAACTGGTCTGCGCCTTCCCGCAGCGGCTCGTGAGAATCCAGCGTCGCCAGGCCTACCGCGTACAGCCGCCACGACAGCATGCAGCCCGATGCCGACTGCGAGGGATGCCCGGCGGTGAACGCTGCTATGACGTGCACGACATCAGCGTCGACGGCCTCGCGCTCGACGTGCCTGCAGGACAGCCCGCGCCGCGGCCCGGCGAGATCCTGCACCACTGCCTTCTGGAGATCGCGGGCCTGCCGCCGATTCCATGCGAACTCGAGGTGCGTACCCACCACCCCGTCGCCCCCGATGCGCAACGGGTGGGCTGCAGCTTCCACCGCCCCGTGGCCGAGAGCCAGCGCGCGATCCAGTGCTACGTGATCGAGGTCCAGCGCAACCGCGGGATGGACTGATCGCTCACACCTGCATGTTCATGATGTCGGAGTAGGCTGAAACCAGGCGATTGCGCACCGCCAGCGCCGCCTGGAATCCGACCTGCGCCTTCTGCATCGCAACCATCGTCTGCTCGAGACTGACTCCGGCGACGCCGGCCTGGTACTGACGCTGCAGCGCCGCCGCATCCTCCTGCGACCGGCTCACCGACTGCAGTGCCGATTCGAGTGCGCTCGCGAAGGAGGCCGGTTTCGGCGTGCCCGGCTGGGCGGACGGCAGCGCCATCGGCGCAGCGGAGACTGCCGCGCCGGAGTTCACCAGCGATGCGATCGGGAGCTTGGCGATGGGGGCGACCACAGGCGCTTCTCCGGATGGGACCCCGGCACTCTAGCCGGACCGCGCCCGGGCCAGCCCGGGAATAGGCTTGCCTTCGCTTGTCATTTCGATGCTTTCGGCCGACGCGTCGACAGCGAGAATCGCGGGGTCAAGGACCGCGCCGGTTCGCGCCGGAGCAAGAACGATGGATTCCGCACTGACCGCATCGTCCGCGCAGGCAGGCAGCAGCAATCGGCTGTCGACGCTGCCCGTCCGGCAGATACTCACCCTGCTCGCGGGCGTGGCCGCGCTCGCGGTGATCGTCGTCGCGGCGCTCGGCTGGGTGCGCGATCCCGACTACAAGGTGCTGTTCGCGAACCTCTCCGATCGCGACGGCGGCGCCGTGGTTGCGGCGCTGTCCCAGATGAACCTGCCCTACCGCTTCTCCGAGGCCGGGGGCGCGATCCTGGTCCCGTCCTCGGCGGTGCACGAGGCCAGGCTGAAGCTCGCCTCGCAGGGACTTCCCAAGGGCAGCACCGTCGGCTTCGAGCTGATGGAGAGCCAGCGCTTCGGGATCACCCAGTTCCAGGAACGCCTGAACTTCCAGCGCGGGCTCGAGGGCGAGCTGACGCGCTCGATCCAGGCGCTGGCTGCCGTGCAGTCGGCGCGGGTCCACCTCGCGCTGCCCACGCAGAACGGCTTCCTGCGTGCGCAGCAGAAGCCCTCGGCCTCGGTGCTCCTGTCGCTGCATCCGGGGCGCAGCCTCGAACGTGCGCAGGTCGCGGGGATCGTCCACCTCGTTGCCTCCTCGGTGCCCGAGATGGCGCCGTCGGCGGTCAGCGTGCTCGACCAGACCGGCGCGCTGCTGTCGGCAAACGCCGCGAGCTCGCCGGGCGGACTCGACGCCGGCCAGCTCGGCTACGTCCGACAACTCGAGGCAACCTACGTGCAGCGCATCGTCGACATCCTCGAGCCGATCGTCGGGCGCGAGAACGTGCGTGCGCAGGTCACCGCCGACGTCGACTTCACCCAGGTGGAGGCCACCGCCGAACAGTTCCGGCCCAACCAGGGCAGCGAGCCCGCGGCGGTGCGCAGCCAGCAGGTGTCGGAGTCCAGCGAACCCGCGGGCGCAGGGACGACGGTCGCGGCCCGCGGCGTGCCCGGCGCGCTTTCGAACCAGCCGGCGCCGCCGGCCACCGCTCCGCTGAACGCACCGCGCGCGCCGGCCACGCCGGCCGGCGGCGCGCCTGCAGCGGCAGCCGCCGGTTCCGCACAGACCGTGTCGCCTCCGGCGGTGGCGAGCCGACGCGACGCAGTCACGAACTACGAGGTCGACCGTACCGTGCGGGTCACCCGCAACCCCAGCGGTTCGGTCCGCCGCCTGAGCGCCGCGGTCGTGATCAACCACCGCAGGATCGCGGGCGACGAGGGAAAGGCCACCGCCGCGCCGCTCGGGCAGGCCGAGATGGAGAGCGTCAACGCGCTGGTGCGCGAGGCGATCGGCTTCAGCGCAGACCGTGGCGATTCGATCAACGTGGTCAACGCCCCCTTCTCCGATCAGGCACAGCCGGTGTCCCCGGAGCTGCCCTTCTGGCAGGAGCCGGCGACCCTCGAACTCGCGCGAACCTCTGGGAAGCAGCTTCTGCTGCTGGTGCTCGCGCTCGCCGTGGTGTTCGCGGTGATCCGTCCCGCTGCACGCTCGCTGACCGGCGCATCCGCCGGACGGGCACGGCGCCTGGAAGCCAGGGTCGACGAGGAGATCCCGCTGCCGGCGCCCTCCGGCGGCGTGGCCGCCGCCCTGCCCGGGCAGCCGCGCGATCCGGAGGCGATCCTGCGACTGGCACGCGAGAACCCGGCCACCGTCGCCAACGTCGTGCGCAACTGGGTGTCGAACGAGCGATGACAGGAAGGCGCGGCAATGGATGAGGAAGGTCTGCTCGACAGCGCCATCCTGCTGCTCGCGCTCGGCGAGGAAGCAGCCGCCGAAGTGTTCCGGCACCTGGCCCCGAAGGAGGTCGAACGGCTCGGCGAGGCCATGGCCCGCTCGCGCAGCACCGATCGCGACCGGCTGCAGCAGGTGCTCGAACGCTACGACGAGACCGCCGGCCGTCACGACTCGCTGGTCGCGGACAACGACGCCTACGTCCGGCGCGTGCTGACCCGTGCGCTCGGCGAGGATCGCGCACGCCCGATGCTCGAACGCGTCGTCCCGCAGTCCGGCAACTCGGGAATCGAGCGGCTGAAGTGGATGGACGCCGACTCGGTGGCTGCCCTGATCGCGCGCGAACATCCGCAGATCGTCGCGACGGTCCTCGTGCAACTCGAACGCGATCATGCTGCCGCGGTCCTCGCCCTGCTCGACGAACCGCTGCGCCAGGAACTGGTGCTGCGGATCGCGCGGCTCGACGCGATCCAGCCGGCTGCGCTCCAGGAGCTCGACGCCACGCTGCTGGCGGCGCTGTCGGCCGGCGACGCCTCCCGCGCAGCGAAGCTCGGCGGCTCCAAGACCGTCGCCGAGCTGCTGAACATGCTGGGGAGCAGCGATGGCAGCGTGCTGGACGCAATCCGCGAGAGCGATCCCGACCTCGCCCAGGAAATCGAGGATCGGATGTTCATCTTCGACGACCTGATCCGGGTCGACGACCGCGGCATCCAGACGCTGCTGCGCGAAGTCCCCTCCGATCAGCTCGTGGTCGCGCTCAAGGGCGCCGACCCGGCGCTGCGCGAGAAGATCTTCCGCAACATGAGCCAGCGCGCGGCGGAGTCGCTGCGCGAAGACCTCGAAGCCCGCGGACCGATGCGCATCTCGGAAGTCGAGGCGCAGCAGCGCGAGATCCTGCAGACCGCCCGCCGTCTCGCCGACGAAGGGCAGATCGTGATCGGAACCGGAAATGAAAACGCCCTCGTCTAGCCGGATCATCGGTGCCGAGAGTCTGACCGGCGTGCGCCGCTTCACGCTCTCGGATCTCGCCGACGAACCTATGGAAGCCCCTGCCTCTCCCGGCGCCGAAAGCCAGGCGGCACGCGATCCGGCATTCGAGGCCGGCCATGCCCAGGGGCTGCGCGAAGGGCTGCGACAGGGCCTGGAAGCCGGGCGCGAACAGGCGGCGCGCGAGGCTGCCCGGCGCGACGAGCAGGCCGCCCAGGGGCTGGCTGCGCGCACGGCCCTGCTGTGCGCCGCGCTGGACGAGGAATTCGCTGCCATCCGCCGCTCGGTGGCCGACGAGATCGTCGCCCTGGCCATCGCGATCGCGCGCCGCACCGTGGGCGAGGCGCTCGAGGTCGATCGCGATCTGGTCGTGGGAATCGCCCGCGAGGCCGTGGGCGCGCTGCTCGACGAGCGATCGAGCTTCTCCCTGCACCTGAACCCCAACGACAAGGCGTTGGTCGATCACGCGCTGTCCGACCTGCTTGCGGCCCGCGGGGCGCGGACCGTCGCCGACCCTTCGATCGCTCCCGGCGGCTGCCGCGTGATCGCGCCCGGCGCGGAGGTGGATGCGACGCTGGAATCCCGCTGGCGACGCGTGATCGGGGCGATGGGCCGGCAGGCGCCCGAACTGAGCGACACCGGAGCACACTGAGATGGCCACCCGATCGACGCCCGATGATGCCGGTTCGCCTTCCGGGACGGTACGCGCGCTGCTGCGGATGATCGCGCAGCACCGCGAGCTCGCGGTGGCGAGCCAGCCGGTGGACGTGCACGGGCGTCTGGTGCGCGTGGCAGGGCTGGTGCTGGAGGTCACGGGCCTGCGCCTGCCGATCGGCAGTGTCTGTCTCGTCGAGCAGGCGGCCGGCCCTGAAGGACAGTCGATCGAAGCGGAGGTGGTCGGCTTCGACGACGATCGTCTCTACCTGATGCCCACCGGCCAGCTGCTCGGTCTCTCGCCGGGCGCCCTGGTGACGCCGATGGAGCGCCCGGTGCACAGCCCCGGCCTGGGAGTGGACTCGCATCCGTGGCGACGCAGCACCGACCGCATGCGGCACCTGCCGGTCGGCCCCGGACTGCTGGGTCGGGTCGTGGACGCGAGCGGGCGCCCGCTGGATCGCGCAGGCCCGCTCGCCGAAGTGCGCTCCGAGCCGATCCAGCGACGGCCGATCGACGCGATGGAACGCGAGCCGGTGCGCGTGCCGCTCGACACCGGCGTGCGCGCGATCAACGCGATGCTCACGGTGGGGCGCGGCCAGCGCCTCGGACTGTTCGCGGGCGCAGGCGTCGGCAAGAGTGTGCTGCTCGGAATGCTCGCCCGCTACACCGAAGCGGAGGTCATCGTCGTCGGGCTGATCGGCGAGCGCGGCCGCGAGGTCAAGGAATTCATCGAGGACATCCTCGGCGAGGAGGGACTGCGCCGGTCGGTCGTCGTCGCGGCGCCGGCCGATTCGCCGCCCCTGCTGCGCATGCAGGGCGCAGCCTACGCGACGGCGATCGCCGAACACTTCCGCGAGGAGGGTCGACACGTCCTGCTGCTGATGGACTCGCTGACCCGCTACGCGATGGCCGCACGCGAAGTGGCGCTCGCGATCGGCGAACCGCCCGCGACCAAGGGTTATCCGCCATCGGTGTTCGCACGACTCCCGCAACTGGTCGAGCGCGCGGGCAACGGCGCCGCCGGCCGCGGGTCGATCACCGCCATCTACACGGTGCTCGCCGAAGGCGACGACCAGAACGACCCGATCGCCGACGCGGCGCGCTCCTTCCTCGACGGCCACTTCGTCCTTTCGCGCCTGCTCGCCGACAGCGGACACTACCCGGCGATCGACATCGAGCAGTCGGTGTCGCGCGTGATGCACAACGTCGCCGACGAAGGGCAGCTCGCGCTCGCACGGACCGCCAAGACCCTCTGGAGCCGCTTCCAGCGCAACCGCGACCTGATCGCGGTCGGCGCCTACGTCGCGGGAAGCGATCCGGAAACCGACCGCGCGATCGCGCTGCACCCGGCGCTGGCAGCGATGCTGCAGCAGCCGATGAACGAGCGCTGCGGCCTCGCGCAGGCCCGTGACGCGCTCGCGGCGGTGCTCGGTTCCGACGAGGCCACAGCGTGAGCCGGCCCACGCCTCTGTCACTGCTGATCGAGCTGCAGCGCCGGGCACGCGACGACACGGCGCGCGCAGCCGCGCGCTCGCGGCGCGAGGCGGCTGCCGCGGACTCGACCCTGCGCCTGCTGCGCGACTACGACGATCAGCATCGATCGCGCGCACCGGGCACCGCGACACCGGCGTTCTCGGCGGACAGCCTGAGGATTCGCGACAGCTTCGGCCAGCGCCTGAGCCAGGCGATCGACGACCAGGACGCGGTGAGCCATCGCCTGGAGGACGCCCTCGCCCGAAAGGAGCAGGCGCTCCTGGAGCGCCAGCGGCGACTGGAGGCGCTGAAGGCGCTCGAAGAGCGCCGCCGCGCAGATGCCCGCCAGCGCCTCGCACGCCAGGAGCAGCGCCAGACCGACGAACACGCGCTGCGCTCCTACCTGCGCGCACGCAAGGAGAACGACCGATGATCGGGGAGATTGCCGGCGCCAGGCCGGCCTCTTCCGCGTCGGCGGCTGCGCCCGCCCCGGCCGCACCCGCTGGCGCCTTCGAGGACGCGATGAGACAGGCGGGACGCACCGAGGCGCAAGGCCGCAGCAAGTCCTCTGCGGCCAGCGAGGAGTGCGCCGGCAGGCATGAAGCGCCGGAGCGGCCCATCCGTTCCGGATCCCCGGAACACGACCGGCGCGCGCCTGTGCCGGGGCCGCAGGCCGGCCAGCCGGGCGCCACCGGATCCGACGCGACCGGGATCGGCGAAGAGACGGACGACCAGGACCTTGCGTCGACCGGCGCGACCGACGCGACCGGCGCCACCGACGCGACCGACAGGAACGACACGACCGACGCGACGCGCGACGCGGACACATCGCCCGAGGACAAGGCCCTGGCGCTCGCAATGCTGGATGTGATCGCGGCAGTCCGGCGCTCCGATGCGCCCGCGAGCGCCGAGGAGCCCCGCGACGCTTCCCGCGCCGGAGCAGCGGCAAGCGCTGCGCCGACGGCCCTGGCTGCCTCGGCTCGAGCGGGAACTGCCTCCGACCGGACCGGACTCGGCACGAGCGCGGCATCGGCAGCCAGCGCACCAGCGGCAGCCGCCAGACCTTCGCCGGGCAGCCCCGGGCAGGCGGACGCGGTCTCCGGGCCGAGCATCGCGATCGACGACGAGCCCGATCAGGAGGGCGCGAACCACGCCCGGACGGCGGCCAGCGACACGAAGGCGGCCGAGGCACGGAAAGGCGGGGGCGAGCCCCGGGCGCAAGTGTCCGCCGCAAGCGAGGATCGAAGCCTCGCACCGCCGACGAGCGCCGGCGACGACAGGTCGGACCCGACGGCGAGCGCGCCCCCGGGCAGTGTCTCGACCCCGGCATCGAGCGTGGGCCACGACGAGGGCGCGCAGCCCTCCGGAATCGTCGACACATCGGCCGCGCCCACGCACAGGGCCGCCGCGGCCCCGGAGACGCCGGTCAGCACCTTCACCCCGCTGCGTGGCTTCGTTGCCGAGCCCCTCGGCTCCGCAGGCTTCGGCCCGGCCTTTGCCGGCGAGGTCGACCGCCTGCTGCTGCAGGGAACGCAGTCGGCCGAGATCCTGCTCACGCCGCGTTCGCTCGGTCCGATCCGCATCGAGCTCAGCATGACCGGGGAGACGGCATCGGTCGCCTTCAGCGCTGCCCAGCCCGAGACCCGCCACGCGATCGAGCAGTCGCTGCCCCTGCTGCGCAGCCTGCTCGCCGAGCACGGACTGCAGCTCGGGCAGGCGCAAGTCGGCAGCCACGAGCATCGCCAGGGCGGCAGTCTGCCCGGTGAGAACCTGGCCGGCACGCCCCGCGATCGCGGCGCGGCCGACGCCTCGGCTCGCCCGGCGCTCGTGCGGCCGAACCCGGGCAGCCGCGGACTGCTCGACCTGTTCGCCTGAACGGGCACCGACCCATCGCAGGGCTGCGCGCCGGCCCGGGATGATCGGGCAGGAACGGGCGCAGGAAATGACAGGCTGCCGCGCCCCTATTCCGTCGACCGGCCCCGGGCCGCTTTCGGATAATCGGTCGCGAACCCGGGGCTCCTTCCCCGGCGCAACGGAGTGAGCATGACGGGCGAGGCCGGCAAGGCGGCGGACAGTGGCAACAAGGGCGGCAAGCGCATCGTCGTGATCGCGGTCGCAGCAGTGCTGCTGCTCGCCGGCGGCGCAGGGGCCGCCTGGTACTTCCTGGGGCGCACACCATCCGGCGAGGCGGGCCCGCAGGCCAACGCAGCCGTGCGCAAGCCCGGCATCTTCGTCGATCTCGATCCCTTCACGGTCAACCTGGCCGACCCCGGCGGAGAGCGGTTCGCGCAGATCGGACTGGTGATCGAGGTCGCCGACTCGGGGACGGTGGAGAACCTCAAGCAGGGCATGCCGCGACTGCGCAACGCGATCCTGCTGCTCCTGTCGTCCAAGCGGGGCGATGAACTTCTCACGATCGAGGGCAAGAAGGCCCTGGCCGACGAGGTTTCCGCACTGGCCAGCGAATCCATCGGCCGGCCCGCTGCGGGGGCAGGGCCGAGTCCGGTGACCGGCGTGCACTTCTCGAAGTTCATCGTCCAGTGACCATGCAGGACGGCTCGCTTTCGCCCGACGAGATCGAGGCGCTGCTCGGCGGCAGCGAAGCGGGCGCTGCCGCACCACGCATCCATCCCCAGGGTCAGGCAAGGCCCTACGACCTCACCAGCCGCGCGCGCGGAATCCCGGAACCGATCCCTGCGCTCGAAATGGTGGGGATCCGCTTTGCGCGCGGCATGCAGCAGGTGCTGGGCGCCTATCTGCGCGCGCCCGTCGAGGTCCACGCCGCGCAAACGAGTGTGCAGACCTACCAGGCCTTCGTCGGCACGGTGCCCGCGCACGCCGGAGTCGAGGTGCTGCGTGTGCGCCCACTGCATGGAGCGGCGCTGCTGTGCCTGGATCCGGGCCTGGTGTTCGCCGCGGTCGAGTCGCTCTTCGGCGGCTCGCCGGCAGTCGCGGCCGACGCGCCCGCCCGTGACTTCACACCCACCGAGCAGCGCATCGCAGGCCGACTCACCGGCTTCGTCTGCAGTCAGTACCAGGACGCCTGGCAGCACCTGCACCCGTTCGAGCTCGAACCGGCCGGCACGGAGGCGAGCGTGGCGGCAGCCCGGATCGCGGCGCCCTCCGACCAGGTCGTCGTCACCCGGCTCGGGCTCGGGGTCGGCGGCGCAGGAGGCAGCCTGCACCTGTGCATCCCCTACTCGACCCTCGAGCCGATCCGCGAGACGCTCTACGCGTCGGTCTCCCGGGCCGATCTCCAGGGGGATCACCGCTGGCCGCAGCGCCTCTCGGAGCGTCTGCGCGAAGCGGAAGTGACGCTGGTGGCCGAACTCGCGCGGGCCACCGCGACGATCGAGGAGCTGGTGTCGCTGAAGGTGGGCGACTTCATCGAGCTCGGCCTGCAGGAGACCATCACCGCGAAGGTCGACGAGGTGGCGGTGTTCCAGTGCCGCTACGGTGTCTCGAACGGCCGCTACGCACTGCGCATCCAGTCCGACCCCAGCTCGGCCGCAACGCTGCCGGGAGGCGAACATGATCGATGACATTCCCTCCGGGCCTCCGGCATCCGGGCACACCGACACGCATGCCGGGGGCCGCAGCGCCGCCGGTGACCGGGCGATCGCGGCCGAGCTCGAGGATGCCTCGGGCACCGCCCACCTGTTCCCGCGGCTGTCGGGAACGCAGTCGGCGGAGGCGCGCAACGACATCGGGATGATCCTGGACATCCCGGTGCAGCTGACCGTCGAGCTCGGACGCACGCGCATTCCGATCCGGCAGATCCTGCAGCTTGGCCAGGGATCGGTGGTCGAGCTCGAGGCGCTCGCGGGCGAGCCGCTCGACGTCCTGGTCAACGGCTGCCTGATCGCGCAGGGCGAGGTGGTGGTGGTCAACGACCGTTTCGGCATCCGGCTGACCGACGTGGTCACGCCGTCGGAGCGGCTGCGGCGCGTGAATCGCGGCTGAGCACGTGAGCGCCTCCCTGCTGCCCTCGCTGCTCGCCTTCGTCGCAGTGCTCGCGATGATCCCGGCCGCGCTGTGGCTGCTGCGGCGCGTCCAGTCCCCGCGCGCGACCCAGGGGCCGCTTGCGGTGGTCGGCGGCCTTGCGCTGGGGCCGCGCGAGCGCATCGTCGTGCTGCGCGCGGCCGAGCGCCACCTGGTGGTGGGCATCACTGCGCAATCGATGACCCTGCTCGCGGAGCTCGAGCGCTGGCCTGCAGAGCCTGGCGCACAGGCTGCCCTCGCGAGCCTGCGCGGCCCGTCCGGGAATGAGCTCCACAAGCCTGGCTGAGCGCTCCGTGCGAGGCATCCGGATCACGCTGCACCCGATGCGCCGGCTCGCGCCCGTGCTCATCGGGCTGCTCGCGCTCGCTCCCATTGCAGCCGGCGCGCAGGATCTGCTCAGCGTCCAGTCCGCGCCGGCGCCAGGCGGGGGCACGACCTGGTCGCTGCCGGTGCAGACGCTGCTGGTGTTCTCGGCGCTCTCCTTCCTGCCCGCGGTGCTGCTGATGATGACCAGCTTCACGCGGATCGTGATCGTCCTCTCCCTGATGCGCCAGGCGCTGGGGCTGCAGAGCACCCCGCCGAACCAGGTCATCGTCGGGCTGTCGCTGTTCCTCACCTTCTTCGTCATGGCGCCGACACTGGAGAAGGTACACGACGACGCCTACGCCCCCTACTCCAGGCAGGAGATCTCCTTCCAGGATGCCCTCGGGCGGGCCTCGGCGCCGATGCGCCACTTCATGGCAGCGCAGACGCGCGAGTCGGACCTCGCACTCTTCGCGCGGGTCGCGCAGCTCGAAGGCACGCCCGACATTGCCGAAGTTCCGATGCGCGTGCTGATTCCCGCCTTCGTCACCAGCGAGCTCAAGACCGCGTTCCAGATCGGCTTCCTGGTCTTCGTCCCCTTCCTGGTGGTCGACCTGATCGTGGCCAGCCTGCTGATGTCGATGGGCATGATGATGGTGTCGCCGGTGCTCGTCGCCCTGCCCTTCAAGCTGATGCTCTTCGTGCTCGCCGACGGCTGGAACCTGCTCATCGGTTCGCTGGTGACGAGCTTCGGCGCAGGCTGACGCGAAGGAGGGGCGACATGACACCCGAATACGTGGTCGGCTTCGGACGCGAAGCGCTCGAGACGATGCTGCTCGTGGTCGTCCCGGTGCTTCTGGTGGCGCTGGGCGTGGGCCTGACGGTGAGCCTGCTGCAGGCGATCACGCAGATCAACGAGGCGACCCTCTCCTTCCTGCCGAAGCTGGTCGCAGTGGCGGTCACGCTGGTGCTGCTCGGCCCGTGGATCATCGCGCAGCTCACGGGCTTCATCGAACGCACCCTGACCGGACTGCCGCAGGCGATCGCAGGCGGATGATCGCGATCGGCGAAGCCGAGCTGCTGGGCTGGCTCGGCGCCTTCCTGCTTCCGCTGTTTCGCGTGCTCGCGCTGTTTGCGGTCGCACCGGTGCTGTCGAACCGCGCGCTCCCGGCGCGCGTGCGCGTCGGTGCCGCCGGCGCGATCGCCCTGGTCAGCGCGCCATCGGTCGACCTCCCGCAAGGCCTGCCGCTCGATGCGTCGCTGGGCGCGATGATCCTGCACGAGATTTTCGCAGGAGTGACCATCGGCTTTGCCGCTCGCCTGCTGTTCGCCGTGTTCGAGATCGCCGGCGAGACGATCGGCCTGCAGACCGGGCTCTCCTTCGCAGGCTTCTTCGATCCCCAGAGCGGCAACGCCAACGCGCTCGGACGCTTCGTCGGGACGATCATGCTGCTGGCCTTCGTCAGCGCCAACGGTCCGCTCGCGCTGATGGCCACGGTGATCCGCAGCTTCGAGGTCTTCCCTGTCGGCAGCGCCGGCCTGGGCGCGATCGCCGCGCGCTCGCCGGTGACGCTGGGCGCCGAGGTGTTCGCCCTTGCGCTGGGCGTCGCGCTGCCCTTCATCGCCCTGCTGCTCTTCGTGAACATCGCGCTCGGAGTGGTCTCGCGCGTCGCGCCGCAGTTCAACGTCTTCGCGATCGGCTTTCCTGTCACGATCGGCGCCGGGCTGCTGCTGCTGGCCCTGGGGCTGTCCGCGATCGAGGCGCCCCTGGTCGAGGCGCTGGAGCGATTCCTCGCACACACGCTGCGCTGAGGCCCGCACCCGCGCAGTCACGCCTTAGAATCGCGGACGTGCCCAAGCCGCCCTTCGACTCCCAGTACCCGCCGCTGCCCAGGCTTCGGATCCTGGTCGTCGCAGCCAGCGACGAGGAAAGCGACGCGATCGATGCCGCCTTGCGCCGGCAGGGTCACTTCATCGAGTGCCACCGTGTCGCCGACCGGGACGCGATGCGCAGCGCACTCGAGCAGGGCCCCTGGCACGCGGTCATCGCCGAACATCGCCTGCCCTCCATGTCCAGCGCGGACGTGCAGCGCACGATGCGCGAGAACGGGACGATCCTGCCGCTGCTGATCGTCTCGCGCACCGCCGGCGAGGAGATCGCGCTCGCCGCCATGCGCGCCGGAGCCGACGACGTCCTGTTCCGCGGCCGGCTCGGCCGGCTCGGCCGCGCGCTCACCAACGCGATGCGCGCCGCACAGGCACGCCGGGAACGCCAGCAGGCCGAGGCCGCGCTGCGCGCCTCCGAGCAGCGCCTGCGCGCGCTCTCCGGACACCTGCAGACCGCGATCGAGGAGGAGCGTCGCGCGATCGCGCGCGAGATCCACGACGAGATCGGCGGGGCGCTCACCGCGCTGCGCTACGACCTCGCCTGGATCGAGCGCAACGCCGACGGACCGCTGCGCCAGCGCGTCTCCCAGGCACTGGAGACCCTGACCGCTGCACAGCAGGCCGGCCAGCGACTGGTCCGCGACCTGCGCCCGCCGGTGCTCGACGCCGGAATCGTCGCGGCGCTGCAATGGCAGCTCGACCTGTTCCGCAAGCGCACCGGCGCGGCTGGTCGCCTGCGCAGCAACATGGACGAGATCGAGCTCCCCGAGGATGCCGCGATGACCGTCTACCGCACGCTGCAGGAAGCCCTGACCAACGTGGTCAAGCACGCCGAGGCAACGCGGGTCAACGTCGACCTGATCGTGCGCGACGGCATGCTGTCGCTGGAGATCGCCGACGACGGCTGCGGCGTCGCGGAGGCCGATCTCACCAAGCCCGGCTCCTACGGCCTGCGCGGGCTCGCCGAGCGCGCGCGCGCAGTCGGCGGCTGGATCGAGGTTTCGCCCGGAGCCCGTGGTACCGTGCTGCTGCTCACGGTCCCGCTCACGTCCGGGGAACCCGCTCCCGGAGGCAGGAGGAAGCGCGCAGCGGCATGACGATACGAGTGATCCTGGTCGACGACCACCTGCTGATCCGGCGCGGCCTGCGCGACACCCTCGCCGAGACCGGCGACATCCGCGTCGTCGGCGAAGCCGGCGACTACGGCGAGCTTCGCCAGCTGCTGCACCGGCAGCCCTGCGACGTCCTCCTGCTCGACGTCAACCTGCCGGGGCGCAGCGGAATCGACGCCCTGCGCAGCCTCGTGGAGGAAGGCCACCCGGTGCGCTCGGTCGTGCTTTCGCAGCACTCCGAGGACCAGTACGGCATCCGCGCCTTCCGCGCCGGCGCGATGGCCTACCTGAACAAGACCGCAGCGCCCGAGCTGATCGTCGAGGCGGTGCGCACCGTCGCCGCCGGACGCAAGTACGTCACCCCGGAACTCGCGCAGGTGCTGGCCGACTCGGTCGCCTCCGGCTCCACGGGCTCGCACGAGCAGCTCTCGGACCGGGAGATGCAGACCCTCGTGCTGATCGCACGCGGGCACAGGCTCTCCGAGATCGCCGCGCGCCTGACGCTCTCGCCGAAGACGGTGAGCGTCTACCGCGCCCGGGTGCTCGAGAAGCTCGGGCTGTCGAGCAACGCCGAACTGGCCACCTACGCGATGCGCAAGGGGCTGATCGACTGAGCGGCCGGCTGTGGCACTGCACCCATCCGCCCGCCTGCACCGGTCCGCGCGGCTGAGCGCCTGGCAGCGCCAGGCGCTCGCGGTCGACACAGGCAGTGCGCTCCACGGCCCGGCCCGATGGGCGCACATCGCGCTCGCGATGGGCGCGCTGGCCACCTCCTGGCTGCTTCTGCAGACACAGTTCGCGCTGCACTACGCACGCGTGTACCACGCGCACGACGGCGATCCAGAGCGCATCGCGCGAGGGCTGGCCTTCCCGGGCGGCGCAGACCCCGACTGTCTCGACTACCCCTGCTTCTCGGCGGTCGTGGGGATGAGCTCGCAGGTGTCCGACGTCGCGGTGACCAGTCGCCGCCAGCGCCGGCTGACGCTGGTGCACGGAGCGCTGTCGTTCGCCTTCAAGCTGGTCGTGCTCGCACTGGCGATCAACGGGGTCGCAGGGAGCCTCGGGAAGCCGGGCGCCTGAGGATCGTCCCGCCACATTGACGCCAGTGAGCTGGGCGATGCGAGCTCAGTCAGTTGCCCCAAAGCCGCTGCGAACCAGGTCCGCGATGCGAACCGCCATGCCGCGCGCAGGATCGAACGGAAGGTCCTCGAATCCGAAGGCCGCATAGAGCGCCCGCACGTCGTCGTCCAGCGGATGCGTCAGCACGCTGAAGCAGCCGACCTGGTCGGACAGGCGCACTGCCGTTGTGAGCGCAAAGTACATCAGCGATCGCGCAATGCCCTGCCCCTGCCACCGCAGGTCGACCGCCAACTGGCCCAGCAGGATGGCGGGCAGCGGGTCGGGTCGATTGCGTTGCTGCGCCTTCGGCAACCAGGCTCGCTCGACCTGGGCCGTCGACAGGCTCACGTAGCCGACGATGCTGCCGGCTTCCGCATCGCAGATCACGCTGGTCCGCGAGATCTCCTGTTCCTGGTTGCGCCAGCCGTGGCGGCGGAACCAGTGATTCAACGCATCGCGCCCGCAATCGAAGGCGGCCGTATCGTCGTCAGCCGCCAGGGGTCGCGGCGGCGTTAAGGCGGCCCATGCGCCTGAGGTCACTTCTGCCAGACAGGGCGAGTCCTGGAAAGCTTCCGAAGCGCCGGCACTTCCCGCGCTGGCGAGCGGGCCCAGGCCTCGAACCGGGCCCAGTCCTTCGCTGGAATCGTCACGATGCGGCGATTGAGCAGATCGGTCTCAGCGGCTTCGAGGGCGCGCCGCCTCACGAAGTCACTGAGGCTGGTACTGGCCTGTTCGGCTGCGGCCTCCAGCAAGGCACGTTCGCTGGCATTGACGCGAACACTCAATACGGCGGCGGAGGCGGTTGGCATGAGGACATCCCCCAACGGATGTATGACAATAGCATACAAGACCACGTAACGCCACGCTCCCGGCATGTCAATCGCCTACGACGAGCGCCGTGCCGTGAGTTCGTTCGGCAGCAGTTCGCCCACCCTCAACCACCGCACCGGATCCCACCATGAACATTCACCCCCTGCGCCCGCGCGATCACGAAGACGCGGCCCGCGTCGCGATCTCGTGGCTGGCCGAGCGCCATCGCAAGGGCTGGCGCAGCGCGTTCGAGGCCCTGCTGGACCTCTGGCGGCCCGAAGGTCCGCGTGACGGCTGGCAGCTGGACGAAGACGGCATGACCATGGTGTCGATCAACGTCGGCGAGTGGCTGATCTCCCGCGGGGAGATCCACGCCCGTGGTGGCCTGCGGGAAATCAACGCCTACCTGTTGGGGCGCGAGGGCCCGTTTCTCACGCCAGGCCAGCGCGACTGGATCGCTCAGCTGCGTGCACGGCCCCTGCGCCTCTACCGGGTCACCGACGTGCAGCCCGGCGCGGGCATGACCCTGATCGACGAGTTCGACCCGCAGGCCCTACCGCAACCCGTACGCGAGATCAGCGACAGCCGCACTGCGAAGCCGGGAATGCTGATGGGCGCGCGCATCATGGAGCTCGCTGCAGGCGCGGGAATCGACGGGCATCATGAGCTCTCGGGCGCCATCTATCCGTTCTCCAAGCTGGCAGAGACGGCCGTACTGGCGCAGGCCCGTCAGGCGATGGTCGGCTCGGCCGAACTCGGGCTCCACGTCGACAACCAACGCGATCTGCTCGAACTGGCCATCGCCCGCGCCTGGCTGGGCCAATGGTTCGCGCCCGCACCGCTGCCGCAGATCCAGGATGCGTCGACCGGCGATCCCCTGCTCCTGGTGACCGACCACTACCGCGTGCTCGACGCGGCGGCGCTCGCCGCGTCCTTGGCGTCGCAGCCCGATGTCAGCGGCGATGCGCAGCAGGGATGGAACCGCATGATGGCGGGCGCCGACGGTGCGCAGCGCAGCCTGTCGACCATCAACCCAGGGCGCAGCACCGATCGCGTCGAACTCTTCCACCGCACACAGCGGCTGGCGGACGTTGGCCGCGCCTGGTTCGAAGGCGTGGTCGGCGCGGCCGTGCAGCACCTGACGCGCGAGATCACCGATCCGGCAGGCCATCTCGCCCGAGCGGGCGGCAGCGACACGGGCCGCACGCCGCGATCCTCGTCCGCAAGCACACCGAACCTGCCGCCCGAGGTCATCGCACAGGCCATCGAGCAAGTGCTGCATCGCCACTACGCCAACTGGGTTGACGAGAGCATTCCGGCCCTGGACGGACGCACCCCGCGCCAGGCCATCACCACGCCGGCAGGATTGGAGCGCGTGAAGGGCCTGCTGCGCGAGTACGAGGAAGGCGAGCGCCAGCAGTCCGCCGCCCAAGGGCGACCCGCCGTGTCCTATCAATTCTTGTGGGACGCCTTGGGGATATCGAGGTGAACACGGACGGCAACCCTCTCGCCCGCGGGGGCGATGCCGCGCCGGTGTTGACCATAGCCCCCGAGGAGCTGACCTGGGCCTTGAACTCGCGCGACCCGCTCGGGGAGTGCAGCCACTGGCTGAACATCGAGTCCGGGACGATCCTGTCCCTGATCGGACCCGACGCTGCCGACGAAACCGACGAGGATCCGCGCGATGACGACCGCTGGCTGTTCATCGAACCCATCGAGTCGTCCGAGGCCTTCCGCGTCATGGAGGACTTCGCCGATCAGTGTGGCGATGACCGCCTGGCCCGGGCGCTGGGGCAGGCGCTGCAACAGCGCAAGCCCTTCCGTCGCTTCAAGGAGGTGCCGGCCGCGCACCCGGCGCAACGCGAAACCTGGTTCGCCTTCGAACGCCAGGCCATGGAGGTGATCGCACGGCGGTGGTGCGAGGACCATGGCATCTCGCCCCGGTGGACCGCCCGGCCGAACAGGCCTACGCCTCGAGCCGCGTCAGATCGTCGAGGTCCGCTCGTCGCTGCGCCACCCTGCGCTCGTAGCTCGCCTGGTTCTTGATGCACACCAGCACATGCGGGCTGCCCTTGCGCTCGGTGCTGCAGTCGACGTCGTGCCGGCCATGACGGATCGAGTCCTCGACGTGACGACGATCGGCCTCGCGCGCCTTGAAGCGCCAGGCCTCCTGTTCGGCACTCTGCAGGAAGCGGCTCAGGGCCAGGCAGTGCTCGCAACGGCAGCTCATGCGGGCCTCGCGCTGCCAGTCGGCGGGCGGTGCCAAGTCCAATGAAGACCGTACGCGCAGGTGGTCCACGGCAGCCGCCCGCAGCCTCAGGCAGGCCGGCCGGTTCAGCAGCGCGGGCCGGCGCTGTCGTTGTACTGCGCCGCACCACTCTCTTCGATACGCAGCAGCGTCAGGTGGAAATCGCAGTCGGCATAGACGGCGGCCCAGGCAACCGCGGACACATCAGCGCAGCGCAGGTCAAGTCGAACCAGTGTGTCAACACCACGGCCGTAGGGCGCGCGTTCAGCCGCCGCAATGAGTTGTGCGGCCTGCACCGGCACCAACGGCAAGGCAAGCGGGCCGATGCCTTCGATCTCGATCAGTGGAAGATGCAATGCGCACTCGCCAACCGCAAAAAATCGCCTGGCGTCTGCACGATTTGCAGGACGGCCGCCAGCGCGGCGTTGATCGAATCCATCATCGGTTCCCTCATGTCCGACAGTGTGCACAGTGTCGTGCGACTCACACCCGATCGGCGCTACCGCATCCAGCTCAGCCTGAATGGCGAAGTCGTGCGACGAACGCTCAAGCGTGACGGCGTCGCGCTCCCGCCGTCATCAGAGAACCTCGATGAGGCCAAACGACTCACGGCCGAAATCCGCAGTCGAATCGCCGCCGGCACCTTTTGTCACTCCGAATACTTCCCCGCGACCCGGAAGGACGGAAGGCCTCTCACCGTCGGCGAGCATCTCGACGCATGGCTGGCGGTCCAGCGCATAGAACCATCTACCGCAGCGGCCTACGCGTCGGCCGTTCGCGTCTGGAAGTCCGCGCCGTGCGACGACCAGGGTGCACTGCCCCGGCGAGCGGGCGCTGCACCGATTGAAGGCCAGTCACGTCTTGCGCGCGTGGACCTTCCGGCCCGGCCTCAACGCGAAGACCGTCAACAACCACGTCACCGCGCTTCGCCGTGCCATGGACATGGCCGTTGCGGACCATGCCCTCGAAGACAACCTCGTCCGACATGTCCGCTACCAGCGGCAGCGGACACCGTTTCCGGATCCGTTCACGCACGACGAGGTGGAGGCCATCATCGGCTACATGACCGAGCGGTACCCCGATGGGGTGGCGAACTGCGTGGAGTTCAAGTTCTTCAGCGGGCTGCGCCCATCGGAGACAACGGCGCTGCGCTGGGACGATGTGGATCTGGAGCGCGACCGGGTCCATGTGCATCGGGCCATCGTTCGGGGGCTCGAGAAGAACACAACCAAGACCAGCACTGCACGCCACGTGCTGCTGAACCGCCGCGCACGCGCTGCACTGCTGCGACAGTGCGCATTGGCACAATTGGCGGGCGATTTCGTCTTCCTCGATCCACGCTACGGCAAGCCGTGGACAGAAGGTCGGCATGCTGCTGAGCACCTACGCCCGCTGGCTCGATGGGGATCACAACGCCATGGAGATGGACCGGCTGGAAGCGTCGCTTCGACGCGATTCATCCCCGGATTCATCCCAAGCGCTGGATGTTGACCCGCAAGCTATTGATTTCGCTGCGGTTTCCTGGAATGGCGGGGTGGGGTGGCTGATGGGACTCGAACCCACGACAACCGGAATCACAATCCGGGACTCTACCAACTGAGCTACAGCCACCACCGTTCGCGGCGCACAAGAGCGACGCGATGAAGAACTTCCGACCGTCCACGCAGTGCTGTGTGGCCTGCCCGACAGGATTCGAACCTGTGACCCTCAGCTTAGAAGGCTGATGCTCTATCCAACTGAGCTACGGGCAGCGATTCCTTCGGGCCGGAAGGCGACGCCTGCCTGTCGAGCGTTTCCGGGAGAACTGGTCGGGGCGAGAGGATTCGAACCTCCGACATCTTGCTCCCAAAGCAAGCACTCTACCAGGCTGAGCTACGCCCCGGAAGACGCGAAGTATAGCTGAAAATTGCCGGCATTCGGGCGCAAGTCGCAGCCTCGCCAGGGCTGACGGGCTCAGGCCACTGCCGCTGCGAGGCGGTGCGCGACACGATCTGCCAGGGCCTCGTCCTTCGCCTCGACCATCACGCGCAGCAGCGGCTCGGTCCCGGAGGGCCGGATCAGGATGCGGCCGTCGTCGCCGAGCTGAGCCTGTGCGGCGAGGCGCTCACGCTGCAGCGGCGGATGGATCTCCCAGTCGAAGCCCTTGGCGATGGTCACGTTGATCAGCTTCTGCGGGAACAGGACGAGGTCTGCGGTGAGCTCGCGCAGCGAGCGCCCGCTGCTGCGGACCGCCGCGAGCACCTGCAGTGCGCTGATCGTGCCATCGCCGGTGCTGTGGCTGTCCAGGCAGAGCAGATGCCCCGAGCTCTCGCCGCCGTAGAGCCATCCGCGCGCGCGCAGTCGCTCGAGCACGTAGCGGTCGCCGACCTTGGCTCGCTCGAAGTCCACGCCGAGCCGCTCGAAGGCCTGCTCCAGGGCGAGGTTGGACATCAGCGTCCCCACGGCGCCGGCCACCGGCCCGCGCAGGAGACGGTCGCGCACGATCACGTAGAGGAGTTCGTCGCCGTTGTAGTCGCGACCCTCGCCGTCGACCATCAGCAGCCGGTCGGCGTCACCGTCGACTGCGATCCCCAGGTCGGCGCGATGCTCGAGCACCGCTGCGCGCAGCGCATCCGGATGCGTCGCTCCGCAGGCCTCGTTGATGTTGAGTCCGTTGGGGCTCGCGCCGATGGTCACCACCTCGGCCCCGAGTTCGTGGAACACGTGCGGCGCGGTCTGGTAGGCGGCGCCATGCGCGCAATCGACGACCAGCTTCATCCCGCGCAGGTCGAGCGCCGACGGAAAGGACCTCTTGCAGAACTCGATGTAGCGGCCGGCTGCATCCTCGATGCGACGCGCCTTGCCGAGAAGCTCCGGACGCACGCAGCCGATCGGCGCATCCAGCGCCTCCTCGATGCGCTGTTCGAGCGAATCGGGCAGCTTGTTGCCGTCGCCCGAGAAGAACTTGATCCCGTTGTCGTCATAGGGGTTGTGCGAGGCGCTGATCACCACCCCGGCGGTCAGCCGCAGCGCGCGGGTCAGGTAGGCCACGCCCGGCGTGGGCAGAGGCCCCGAGAGGAGGACGTCGACGCCTGCGGCCGACAGCCCGGCCTCGAGCGCCGCCTCGAGCATGTAGCCGGAGATCCGCGTGTCCTTGCCGATCAGCACCGCCGGCCGGCCGCCCTCGCGGGAGCCGAGCACCCTGCCCGCCGCGTAGCCGAGCCTCAGCACGAAGTCCGGGGTGATCGGCGGTTCGCCCACCCTGCCGCGCACGCCATCGGTTCCGAAGTATCTGCGTCCCATCCTCACTCCTCGATCGCCCGCCACACGGCGAGCGCATCCCTGGTCTCGGCCACGTCGTGGACGCGGACGATCGATGCGCCCCGATGGACGCAAGCGAGCGCTGCCGCGACACTCGCGGCCAGGCGCTCACCGACGGGGCGACCCGTCAACTGGCCCAGCATCGACTTGCGTGACACGCCCAGCAGCAGCGGCCTTCCCAGCCCCGCGAGCACCGGAAGCCCTCGCAGCAGCCTGAGATTGTCCTGCAGGTTCTTCCCGAAGCCGATCCCCGGATCGAGGGTGATGCGCTCGCGTACGACCCCGGCGGCGGTCAGCGCCACGAGTCGAGCCTGCAGGAAAGCCGAGACCTCGGCGACCACGTCACGATAGACGGGCGCCTGCTGCATCGTGGACGGCTCGCCGAGCATGTGCATCACGCACAGGCCGGCGTCGCTGCCTGCGACCGCCTCGAGCGCCCCCGGCGCCCGGAAACCGCCAACGTCGTTGATCATGTCCGCGCCCGCAGCGAGCGCCGCGCGCATCACCGCGGGATGTCGCGTGTCGACCGACAGCGGGCGACCGCAGTCGCGCAGCGCCTCGAGCACTGGCAGCACGCGGGCAATCTCCTCGGCCTCGCCGGCGGGCAGCGAACCCGGGCGGGTGGACTCGCCGCCGATGTCGATGAGGTCGGCGCCGTCGTCGAGCAGGCGGCGCGCATGGGTGATCGCTGCGTCTGCAGCCAGGTACCGCCCCCCGTCGGAGAAGGAATCGGGCGTCACGTTGACGACGCCCATCACGCGGGGAGCGCAGAGGTCGAGCTCGAAACGACCGCAGCGAAGGCGCGGTGCAAGGCGACCTTGACTCATCGGGAAGTGCCGGAGCGGGAAGCGGCGGAGAACCGCCGCTTCCCGGGAGAACTGCCCGCAGCCGCGATCAGGCGGCGGGCGCCGCCGGGGCAGCGGGCGCCACGCCGGTGGGCGCCGGGGCGCTGCCGCCGCCGCCACCTGCGCTGCCGCCGGAACGCTCCTTCGGCGGGCGCGGCTGGTGACCGGCGCAGATGTCGTCGATCTGGTCGCTGTCGATCGTCTCCCAGTCGAGCAGCGCCTTGGCCATGACCTCGACCTTGTCGCGATTCTCCTCGAGGATGCGCCGGGCCACGTCGTACTGCTCGTCGATGATCCGGCGGATCTCGCTGTCGACCTTGCGCATCGTCTCCTCGGAGACGTTGGTGGTCTTGGTGATGGAACGCCCGAGGAAGATCTCGCCTTCGTTCTCGGCGTAGACCATCGGGCCCATGACGTCGCTCATTCCGTAGCGGGTGACCATGTCGCGGGCGATCGCGGTGGCGCGCTCGAAGTCGTTCGAGGCACCGGTGGTCATCTGGTTCATGAACAGCTCCTCGGCGATCCGGCCGCCGAAGAGCACCGCGATCGTGTTGAGCATCCGCTCGCGGTCCATGCTGTAGCGGTCTTCGGTGGGCAGTTGCATCGTCACGCCCAGCGCACGCCCGCGCGGGATGATCGTGACCTTGTGGACCGGATCGGTCTTGGGGAGCATCTTCGCGACGATCGCGTGGCCGGATTCGTGATACGCGGTGTTGCGCCGCTCCTCCTCGGGCATCACGATCGAGCGGCGCTCGGCGCCCATGATGATCTTGTCCTTGGCGCGTTCGAAGTCGATCATCTCGACCAGCCTGGCCGCGCGGCGCGCGGCGAACAGCGCGGCCTCGTTGACCAGGTTGGCGAGGTCGGCACCGGAGAAGCCGGGCGTGCCGCGCGCGATGACGTCGGCGCGGACATCGGAGCCGAGCGGGACCTTGCGCATGTGCACGTTCAGGATCTGCTCGCGGCCGCGGATGTCGGGCAGCGGCACCACCACCTGGCGGTCGAAGCGGCCCGGGCGCAGCAGCGCGGGGTCGAGCACGTCGGGGCGGTTGGTGGCGGCGATCACGATCACGCCCTGCCCGGTCTCGAAACCGTCCATCTCGACCAGCAGCTGGTTCAGCGTCTGCTCGCGCTCGTCGTTGCCGCCGCCCAGCCCGGCGCCACGCTGACGGCCGACGGCGTCGATCTCGTCGATGAACAGGATGCAGGGCGCATGCTTCTTGGCGTTCTCGAACATGTCGCGCACGCGCGCGGCGCCGACGCCCACGAACATCTCGACGAAGTCGGAGCCGGAGATAGAGAAGAAGGGAACCTTCGCCTCGCCCGCGATAGCGCGCGCGAGCAGCGTCTTGCCCGTTCCGGGCGAACCGACCATCAGCACGCCGCGCGGGATGCGCCCGCCGAGCTTCTGGAAGCGCGACGGGTCGCGCAGGAAGTCGACCAGTTCCTGCACTTCCTCCTTGGCCTCGTCGCAGCCGGCGACGTCGGCGAAGGTGATGGTGTTGTTGGTCTCGTCGAGCATGCGGGCGCGCGACTTCCCGAAGGAGAACGCGCCGCCGCGCCCCCCGCCCTGCATCTGGCGCATGAAGAAGACCCAGACGCCGATCAGCAGGAGCATCGGGAACCAGGACACGAAGATGTTGAGCAGCAGCGACTGCTCCTCCTCGGGCTTGGCGTTGACCTGGACCCCGTACTTCATGAGGTCGCCGACCATCCAGGGGTCGCTCGGCGCAAAGACCGTGTAGGCGCGGTTGTCCTTCGCACGCACGCGCAGCGTGCGACCGTCGATGCTGACGGTGTCGATCCGCCCGTCCTTGGCCTCGGCCATGAACTGCGAGTACGGCATGTCGCCGCCGCGCACCTGGCGGGTGTCGAACTGCTTGAAGACGGTGAACAGGACCAGTGCGATGACCAGCCAGACCGCCGCCTTCGAGAATACGTTGTTCACGGAATCTGCTCCTTTTGCAGCCCTTGGATTCTACGCAGATCGGGGCGCGAGCGCCATCTGCAAGCGTGACATAAGTCGTTGATCCGTATGGGCCTTACACCTGCCTGTCCTTCAGACCACGACCGAGGAGGTAGGTTTCGGCCGACTTGTCGCGCGAGGCCCGCGGCTTGCGCGGCGCCACCGTGACGAAATGCCGCTTGAACAGGGCCACCAGCTGGCTGTAGCCGCTGCCGTGGAAGCACTTGACCAGCAGCGCACCGTCGGGCTTCAGGTGGTGCACCGCGAAGTCGACCGCCAGCTCGGCCAGGTCGGCCATCCGGGCGGCGTCGGCCACCGCGACTCCCGACAGGTTCGGCGCCATGTCCGAGACCACCAGGTCCACCGGCCGTCCCTCGACCGCCCGCTCGAGCCGCTCGAGCACCTCGGCCTCGCGAAAGTCGCCCTGGATGAATTCGACGTCGGCCACCGGCTCCATCGGAAGGAGATCCAGCGCGATGATGCGCCCGGCGATCCCCCCGCCCGGAGCCGCAAGCCGCTCGCGCAGCACCTGGCACCACGCGCCCGGCGCCGCGCCCAGGTCGACCACGGTGTCCCCGCCGCGCAGCAGGCGGTCGGTGTCGAGGATCTCGATCAGCTTGAAGGCCGCGCGCGAGCGGTAGCCGCGCTGCTGGGCCTGCTTCACGTAGGGATCGGTGAGGTGCTGGGCGAGCCACGCCTTGTTCAGCTTCTTCTTGGCCATCGGTGTCCGGCAGGGTCGGCGACCGCCGATTATCCTCTTCCTCCGATACCCCTGCGGGAAGCCCGGGAGCGTTGCGCCAGGCAGTGCGCGGGGAGGACTGGCGCCGTTCCACGGAGCTCTTGCGGTAGCATGCGCGGATGCAGACGAACGACACCGCAGAGCATTCCGCGCCCCTGCTCACACCGGCGCAGCGCAAGGAACTCAAGGCCCTCGCCCACCACCGGGACCCGGTGGTGATCATCGGCGAGGCCGGACTGACCGCAGCGGTGCTTGCCGAGATCGACAGGGCGATCGAGGCCCACGAACTCGTCAAGATCCGTGTGCTCGGCGACGACCGTGCGCTGCGGCAGGCCGCGATGCAGCAGGTCTGCGAAGCGCTCGGCTGCGCCCCGGTGCAGATGATCGGCAAGCTGCTGGTGGTCTACCGGCCCCGGCCGCCCGAGCCGCCGGCGCGCCCGCGCGGGCCCTACCTGCCCAAGAAGGCCGCGGCAGGCGGCGCGACGAGCGCGCCCGCCCGGCGCCGCACGGCCGCGACGAAGCCCGCGCCGGCCCCGAAGGCCGCCAGCGGCAGGCCCGCGGCGCGGCGCACTGCCGGGGCGCGCAGCGGCCAGGATGGCGCCAGGGGTCCGGCCCCGCGCAGCGGCGGCCGGCCCGCGGCAGCCGGCTTCGGCCGCGCGCGCCCGCAGGCCACGCCCGGCACACGCGCAGGCGGTCCGCGCGCGCGCACGAAGAAGCGCTGAGCCCCTGCCTGCGCGTGCGCGCCCGGTTGCGCGCAGGTGCGTCACTCGTAGCGGACCTCCAGGATCTCGTACTCACGGATCCCGCCGGGCGCCTGCACTTCGGCGATGTCGCCGCCGTGCCTGCCGATCAGCGCCCTGGCGATCGGGCTCGACACCGAAATCAGGCCGGCCTTGATGTCGGCCTCGTCGTCGCCGACGATCTGGTAGACGACCTTGTTGCCGGACTCCAGGTCCTCGAGCTCCACGGTCGCGCCGAACACAACCCGTCCGTCGGCGTCCAGGGTCTTCGGATCGATCACCTGGGCGTTGGCGAGCTTGGACTCGAGCTCGGCGATGCGCCCCTCGACGAAACCCTGTCGCTCGCGCGCAGCGTCGTACTCGGCGTTCTCGGACAGGTCTCCCTGCGCACGCGCCTCGGCGATCGCGTTGATCACCGCCGGGCGTTCGACGGACTTCAGGCGCTGGAGCTCGTCCTTGAGGAGCTGGGCACCGCGCACCGTGAGTGGAATGGTCGGCATCGTCTGACTCCGGAATCGATGGGGGCGCCCTGGCAGCTGCCAGGCGCTGGAGGTCGAAGGAAATCCGGCCGCGCCGCCCCGGCGGGGGCGCGGCCGCAGCGCAGGAGCGAGGGGCTCAGGCTTTCGCCAGGGCCCCGTGGAGTTCCTGGAGGCTGTACACGTCGAGGCCATGCAGCGAGCGCATCCCCTCGACTGCGGCGCGCGCACCGGCGATCGTCGTGAAATAGGTGACGCGCTGCGCAAGCGCCGTGGTGCGGATCGAACGGGAATCCGCGATCGCACCGCGCCGCTCCTCGACGGTGTTGAGGACCAGCGCGAACTCGCCGTTCTTCAGCATGTCGACCACGTGCGGGCGGCCTTCGGGCACCTTGTTCACCGGCGCCACCGGCAGCCCGCTGGCGGCGATCGCGGCCGCCGTACCCTTGGTGGCCGCCAGCCGGAAGCCGATCTCGTGCAGCGCCCGGGCGAGCTGGACCGCTGCGGGCTTGTCGGAGTTCTTCACCGAGATGAACACGGTGCCCGACTCGGGCAGGCGCACTCCGGCGGCGAGCTGCGACTTGACGAAGGCCTCGCCGAACGTGTGCCCCACTCCCATCACCTCGCCGGTGGACTTCATCTCGGGTCCGAGGATGGTGTCGACTCCCGGGAACTTCACGAAGGGGAACACCGCCTCCTTGACCGAGAAGTAGGGAGGAACCACCTCGGCGCCGACGCCCTGCTGCGCGAGCGTGCGTCCCGCCATGCAGCGCGCGGCGATCTTGGCGAGCTGCAGCCCGGTCGCCTTGGACACGTAGGGGACGGTTCGCGAGGCGCGCGGGTTCACTTCGAGCACGAAGACGACGCTCTCGCCGGAGGCGCCGTCCTGCTGGATGGCGAACTGGACGTTCATCAGACCGACCACCTTGAGGGCACGGGCCATCAGCTCGGTCTGGCGCTCGAGCTCCTTGACCAGCGCCGGAGACAGCGAATACGGCGGCAGCGAGCAGGCCGAGTCGCCCGAGTGCACGCCGGCCTGCTCGATGTGCTCCATCACGCCGCCGATGAACACCCGCTCGCCGTCGGACAGGCAGTCGACGTCGACCTCGATCGCGTCGTTCAGGAAGCGGTCGAGCAGCACCGGGCTGTCGTTGCTGACCTTGACCGCCTCGCGCATGTAGCGTTCGAGATCCTTCTGCTCGTGGACGATCTCCATCGCCCGCCCGCCCAGCACGTAGCTGGGGCGCACCACCAGCGGATAGCCGATCTCCTGCGCGAGGGCGATGGCGTCGGCCTCGGTGCGCGCAGTGCGGTTCGGCGGCTGGCGCAGTCCGAGCTTGACCAGCAGCTTCTGGAAGCGCTCGCGGTCCTCGGCGATGTCGATGCTCTCGGGCGAGGTGCCGATGATCGGGACACCGTTGGCCTCGAGCGCCTTGGCCAGCTTCAGCGGCGTCTGCCCTCCGTACTGGACGATCACTCCGACCGGCTTCTCGAGGTCGACGATCTCGAGGACGTCCTCGAGCGTGAGCGGCTCGAAGTAGAGGCGGTCGCTGGTGTCGTAGTCGGTCGAGACGGTCTCGGGGTTGCAGTTGACCATGATCGTCTCGAAGCCGTCCTCGCGCAGGGCGAAGGCGGCGTGGACGCAGCAGTAGTCGAACTCGATCCCCTGCCCGATGCGGTTGGGGCCGCCGCCGAGCACCATGATCTTCCTGCGCTCGGTGGGCGCGGCCTCGCACTCGTCCTCGTAGGTCGAGTACAGGTAGGCGGTGGAGGTGGCGAACTCGGCCGCGCAGGTGTCCACCCTCTTGTAGACCGGGCGCACGCCGAGCTCGCGGCGCAGCTTGCGCACCTCGTTCTCGGTGGTGTCGAGCAGCCAGGCCAGCCGCCGGTCCGAGAAGCCCTTGCGCTTCAGGTGGAGCAGGGTCTCGCGATCGAGGTCGGCCAGGGTGAGCTTCTCGACCTCGAGTTCGATCTTCACGATCTCCTCGATCTGCGCGAGGAACCAGGGGTCGATCCGCGTGAGCTCGTGCACCTCCTCGATGCTGAAGCCCTGCGCGAAGGCGTCGCCCACGTACCAGATCCGCTCCGGGCCGGGCTCGCCGAGCTCCTCCTCTATGGTCTCGCGGTCGCGGGTCTTCTCGTTCATCCCGTCGACGCCGACCTCCAGGCCGCGCAGCGCCTTCTGGAAGGACTCCTGGAAGGTGCGCCCGATCGCCATGACCTCGCCGACCGACTTCATCTGCGTGGTCAGGTGGGAGTCGGCCAGCGGGAACTTCTCGAAGGCGAAGCGCGGGATCTTGGTGACGACGTAGTCGATGGTCGGCTCGAAGGACGCGGGAGTGACCCCACCGGTGATGTCGTTGCGCAGTTCGTCCAGCGTGTAGCCGACCGCCAGCTTGGCGGCGATCTTGGCGATCGGGAAGCCGGTGGCCTTCGAGGCGAGCGCCGACGAGCGCGACACCCGCGGGTTCATCTCGATGACGATCACCCGGCCGTCGACCGGGTTGATCGCGAACTGCACGTTGGAGCCGCCGGTGTCGACGCCGATCTCGCGCAGGATCGCGACCGAGGCGCTGCGCAGCAGCTGGTATTCCTTGTCGGTGAGCGTCTGTGCCGGGGCCACCGTGATCGAGTCACCGGTGTGGATCCCCATGGGATCGAGGTTCTCGATCGAACAGACGATGATGCAGTTGTCCGCGCTGTCGCGGACAACCTCCATCTCGAACTCCTTCCAGCCGATCAGGCTCTCCTCGATCAGCAGCTCGCTGGTCGGCGAAGCCTCGAGCCCGCGCTTGCAGATCGTCTCGAACTCCTCCGAGTTGTACGCGATTCCGCCGCCAGTGCCGCCGAGGGTGAAGCTGGGCCGGATGATCGCCGGAAAGCCCACGCTGCGCTGCACCGCCCAGGCCTCGTCGAGCGTGTGGGCGATGCCCGAGCGCGCGGAGCCCAGCCCGATCCGGGTCATCGCCTCCTTGAACTTGGAGCGGTCCTCGGCCTTGTCGATCGCATCGGGCGAGGCGCCGATCAGCTCGACCCCGTAGCGCTCGAGCACGCCATGGCGATGCAGGTCGAGCGCGCAGTTCAGCGCGGTCTGGCCGCCCATCGTCGGCAGGATCGCGTCGGGTCGCTCCTTGGCGATGATGCGCTCGACCACCTGCCAGGTGATCGGTTCGACATAGGTGACATCGGCGGTCTCCGGGTCGGTCATGATCGTCGCCGGATTGCTGTTGACCAGCACGACGCGAAAGCCCTCCTCGCGCAGGGCCTTGCAGGCCTGCGCACCGGAGTAGTCGAACTCGCAGGCCTGGCCGATGACGATCGGGCCGGCGCCGATGATGAGGATGCTGCGGATGTCGGTGCGCTTGGGCATGGTGCGGGATCTTGTTGGGCTGGTTGCGCCAGGCGGGGCCTGGCGCCGGGGCCGGTGGGCAGCGCATCGAGGGCGTTGCCGACGGGCGTGCCGGACGAGCGATGAGCTCGCGCAGCGAGGCTCATCCGTGGCTGCGTTCCATCAGCGCGATGAAGCGGTCGAACAGATAACCGATGTCGTGGGGACCGGGGCTTGCCTCCGGATGACCCTGGAAGGAGAAGGCCGGCCGATCGGTGCGCGCCATTCCCTGCAGCGAGCCGTCGAACAGCGAGACATGGGTGACCCGCAGCGTGGACGGCAGCGAAGCCTGGTCGACCGCGAACCCGTGGTTCTGGCTGGTGATCAGCACCTGGCCGGAATCGAGGTCCTTCACCGGGTGGTTCGCGCCATGGTGGCCGAACTTCATCTTCATCGTGCGCGCACCCGAGGCCAGGCCGAGGATCTGGTGGCCCAGGCAGATGCCGAAGGTCGGGATGCCCCGATCGACCAGCTCGCGGGTGGCGGCGATCGCGTAGTCGCACGGCTCGGGGTCGCCCGGGCCGTTGGACAGGAAGACGCCGTCCGGGCCGAGCGCGAGCGCATCGGCGGCGCTGGCCTGTGCGGGCAGCACACGGACCTCGCAGCCGCGCTCGGCGAGCAGGCGCAGGATGTTGCGCTTGACGCCGAAGTCGAAGGCCGCGACCCGGAAACGCCGCGTCCCCATCGGCCGATGCCCCTCGCCCAGCCGCCAGACGCCCTCGGTCCAGTCATAGGGCTGGGCCGTGCTCACCACGCGCGCCAGATCCATGCCGGCGAGCCCGGCGAAGCCACGCGCCGCCGCGATCGCCGCCTGCTCGTCGAGGGTGTCGCCCGGCGCCGCCGCTGCAACCAGGCAGCCGTTCTGCGCGCCCTTCTCGCGCAGGATCCGCGTGAGCCGCCGGGTGTCGATCCCGGCGATTCCGGGCACGCCCTGCCGGCGCAGGCAGTCGGACAGCGTGCCCTGGCTGCGGAAGTTCGAAACCCGCACCGGCAGGTCGCGGATCACCAGCCCGGGGGCCTGGATGCGCGCGGACTCCTCGTCCTCGGCGTTGACGCCGGTATTGCCGATGTGCGGATAGGTGAGCGTGACGATCTGGCGGCAGTAGCTGGGGTCGGTGAGGATCTCCTGGTAGCCGGTCATCGCGGTGTTGAAGACGACCTCGCCGACGACCTCGGTTGCGGCGCCGATCGAGTGACCTCGGAAAACGGTGCCGTCGGCGAGCGCCAGCAGTGCGGGGGGCAATTGGGGCAGCAAGGAAGGACTCCAGTTTCGGCCTTGCCTGCGCGCCACTGCCCGCTCGTGCGGGACGAGTCGGCGGTGCCAATCTGGGGAATCGGGGGGATCGGCGCTGGGCTGGCCGCAAGCGATCGAACCTGAAAATTCTAGCACGGCGCGGACAGGCAGTCGTGGGCCCTCGGCGCGCGCAAGCCCCTGTCAGTCGTCGACCGTGCGGCGGTCGCGCAGCGCATGCGCGATCGTCCCCGGGTCGACGTACTCCAGTTCGCTGCCCACCGGAACCCCGCGCGCAAGCCGCGTCACCTTCAGGCCCCGTGCGTGCAGCAGCGCCCCGATGTAGTGCGCGGTCGCCTCGCCTTCCTGGGTGAAGTTGGTCGCCAGGATCACTTCCTGCACGACGCCGTCGGCCGCGCGGGCCAGCAGACGGTCGAGGTGGATGTCCTTCGGCCCGACCCCGTCCAGCGGCGAAAGCCTGCCGAGCAGCACGAAGTACAGGCCGTTGTACGACATCGTCTGCTCGACCATCAGCTGGTCCGAGGGCGTCTCGACGACGCACAGCAGCGACGGATCGCGACGCGCCGACGCGCAGGTCTCGCAGACCTCGTTCTCGGTGAAGGTGTTGCAGCGCGCGCAGTGACGAATCCGCTCGACCGCCTCGCCGAGCGCGCGCGCGATCAGCCGCGCCCCTTCGCGGTCGTGCTGCAGCAGGTGGTAGGCGAAGCGCTGCGCAGACTTCGGGCCGACCCCGGGCAGGCGTCGCAGCGCGGAGGTCAGCTGCTCGAGGGGAGCGGGAGCCTTCAAGACGGCCGGAGCGTCACGGAGTTCAGAAGGGCATCTTGAAGCCGGGAGGCAGCGGCAGGCCTGCGGTCAGGCTGCCCATCTTCTCCGCAGACGTCTGTTCCGCCTTGCGCAGGGCATCGTTGGTGGCCGCGACCAGCAGGTCCTCGAGCATGTCCTTGTCGTCGGCGAGCAGGCTCGGATCGATGCTGACCCGCTTGACCTCGTTGCGGCAGGTGATCACCACCTTGACCAGGCCGGCACCCGCCTGCCCCTCGACCTCGACCAGCGCAAGCTGCTCCTGCATGCGCTTCATGTTGTCCTGCATCTGCTGCGCCTGCTTCATCAGCCCGGCGAGTTGTCCCTTCATCATCTGGGCGCTCCTGTGGGTTCGTCGTTCGTCGACCTGGGCACGGCCCGGTCATGGTTCCTTGGGGCGGACCGATCCGGGCAGGATGCGTCCGCCGAACTCGGTGAGCAGCGACTGCACGAAGGGGTCGGCTTCCATCGCCGCCTGCGCCTGCTCGAGACGCTCGGCACGCTGACGGGAGTTCGCCGCGGCCGCAGTCTGCCCCGTCACCGCGCCGACCTCGACCGCGAGCCGCACTGGCGCACCGAAGTGTGCCGCCAGCGCCTCGCGCACCCGCGCGACGGTGGCGGCCTCGGCCAGCGGCCGGATCGGGACGCGTACCCGGAAGGACAGCCCGTCGGCCTCGAGGAGCTCGCTCTGCTGGATGAACTGCTGCGCGAACCCGGAGAGCGGCAGCACCGCGGCGAGCGCCGGCCAGTCGCCGTCGAAGGCGCGCGCGGACGATGCGGCAGCAGGCTCACCGTCGTCGACGGGCCTGGCGGCATCGACCTGCGGACCGGCGTCGGCGGGCCTGGCAGTGCCAGCGGGCTTGCGGGAATCGGCGGGCTTGCCGTCATCGGCGGGCTTGCCGTCGGCCGGCTCGTCGCCATCGGCGGGCTCATCGAAGTGCCAGGGCGGCGGCTCGGAGGCGAGGTCCCGCGTGGGGGCAGTCGGGCGCCCGGCAGGCCGGATCGCGGTGGCCTGCGGCGCAGGGGCACCGGCACGTGCAGGTGCGGCCGGTCGCGGGGCTGCTGCCGCAGCCGGCGCACTGCGCCGGGCGGCCGTCGCGGCCGCGAGCGCCGCGGCTGCGGCTCCCTGCCCTGGCTGCGCCCTGCCCGCCTGCCCGTCCGCCTGCCGTGGCACCGCTGCTGCGGCGGGGCTTCCGGAAGGCTGCGCGATCGTGTCCCCTGCGGACGGCCGGAACGCGAGCAGCCGCAGCAGGGTCATCGTGAAGCCAGTGTGCTCGTCGGGCGCGAGCGGCAGGTCGCGCGCACCGTGGATGGCGATCTGGTACCAGACCTGGAGATCCTCGGCGGAGATCGCCGCAGCGTAGCGCTCCAGCATCGCCGGATCCTCGTCGTCGCCGATCGCCCCGACCTGGGCGAGCGCAACCCGCTGCAGCAGCGCAGCCAGGTCGCCGAGCGTGCGTCCGAAGGGCGCATTGCCCACGAACATGGCATCGGCAAGCGCCACCAGCGCGCGGCCGTCGCCGGCGAGCAGGGCGTCGAGCAACTGCTCCAGGTGACGCCGATCGACGGCGCCGAGCATCTCGCGCACTGCCGATTCCTCGACGTTGCCGGCACTGAACGCGATCGCCTGGTCGAGCAGCGAAAGCGCATCACGCATGCTGCCCGCAGCGGCGCGTCCGATCAGCGCCAGCGCCGGCGCCTGCGCGGGAATGCCCTCGGCCTCGAGCACCCGCGCGAGGTGCTGGGCGATCGCCGCGGGCGGCATGTTCTTCAGGTTGAACTGCAGGCAGCGTGAGAGCACCGTCACCGGCACCTTCTGCGGGTCGGTGGTGGCGAGGATGAAGACCACGTGCTCCGGCGGCTCCTCGAGCGTCTTGAGCATCGCGTTGAACGCGTGCGTCGTGAGCATGTGGACTTCGTCGATCACGTAGACCTTGAAGCGCCCCGACGACGGCGCGTACACCGCGTTCTCGAGCAACTGCACCATCTCGTCGACGCCCCGGTTCGACGCGGCGTCCAGTTCGAGATAGTCGGGGAAGCGGCCCTCGTCGATCTCGGTGCAGGCACGGCAGCGTCCGCAGGGATGCGCGCCCAGGCCGGTCTCGCAGTTCAGCGACTTTGCGAGGATCCGCGCAATGGTGGTCTTGCCGACGCCGCGGGTTCCGGTGAACAGGTAGGCGTGATGCAGTCGCCCGGTGGCCAGCGCGTGCGTGAGCGCCCGGACCACGTGTTCCTGGCCGACCAGCGACTCGAAGTCACGCGGTCGCCACTTCCTTGCCAGCACCTGGTGGCTCATGGGGAAGACCGGCCCATCGCCGGCTCGGAACGATGCATCGGGGCGAACGCGCCTGGAGGAAGCCTGGAGGAAGGAAGGGTGGGCGAGCCGGGACCCCGGCACTCACGGTGGATGGCTGTGGCTGCTTCCTTCCGGACCTGACCAGATTGACCACGCCGCAATGCGGGGGGGCCCGCCCGCCGCGATTCTATCAGCCGGCGGCACCGGGCGCGGATCCGGCGCCCGCGACCCGCGCCTGTGGTATTTTCCGCCCGACAAGAGAGGAACGCACGCCATGCCGATCAAACACGTTTCCGACGACTCCTTCGACCAGGACGTCCTGAAGGCCGAGTCCCCGGTGCTCGTCGACTACTGGGCCGAATGGTGCGGCCCGTGCAAGATGATCGCTCCGATCCTCGACGAGATCGCGCGCGACTACGAAGGGCGGCTGCAGGTGGCCAAGGTGAACGTCGACGAGAACAACGCCACCGCCAGCAAGTACGGCATCCGGGGCATTCCCACCCTGATGCTGTTCAGGAACGGCACGCAGGTGGCCACCAAGGTCGGCGCCCTGTCCAAGTCCCAGCTCACGCAGTTTCTGGACAGCCATCTCTGATTCGTTGTAAGCTCGCGGCTCGCACAAGCGTGCCGCCGCGCGTGGCGCCCCACATCGACCGGGCGCCTCGCGCCCGTGGGCGAGGTTCCGCCCGAAACCCCACGATCCGCTGAATTCCGGCCACACGCCGGACATCCCGCGCAGCGCTGCCGCCGCCGCTTCCGTCTCTTCGCACCCCCGAAGCCGAACCGCGAACCGATCTCCACGGTCCTCACCACCCCACGTCCACCTCCTGGATGCCTTCCTCTTCCCCGCGGGGAGCCTGAACCGATGCACCTTTCCGAACTGAAGGCGCTGCACGTCTCGCAGCTGATCGAAATGGCCACGGGCCTCGACATCGAGAACCCGCAGCGGATGCGCAAGCAGGAGCTGATGTTCGCGATCCTCAAGCGCAAGGCCAAGACCGGCGAAACGATCTTCGGCGACGGCGTGCTCGAGGTGCTTCCCGACGGCTTCGGCTTCCTGCGCTCGCCCGAGACCTCCTACCTCGCGAGCACGGACGACATCTACATCTCGCCCTCGCAGATCCGGCGCTTCAACCTGCACACCGGCGACACCATCGAAGGCGAGGTGCGCACCCCGAAGGAAGGCGAGCGCTACTTCGCGCTGGTCAAGGTGGACAAGATCAATGCCCAGCCGCCCGAGGCGAGCAAGCACAAGATCCTGTTCGAGAACCTCACGCCGTTGCACCCGGACCGGGTGATGACCCTCGAGCGCAACATCGAGGCCAAGGAGAACATCACCGGGCGGATCATCGACATGATCGCCCCGATCGGCAAGGGCCAGCGCGGGCTGATCGTCGCGCCGCCCAAGGCCGGCAAGACGGTGCTGATGCAGCACATCGCGCACGCGATCACCACCAACCATCCCGACGTGGTGCTGATCGTGCTGCTGATCGACGAGCGGCCCGAGGAGGTCACCGAGATGAGCCGCTCGGTGCGCGGCGAGGTGGTCGCGTCCACCTTCGACGAGCCCGCCACGCGCCACGTGCAGGTGGCCGAGATGGTGATCGAGAAGGCCAAGCGGCTGGTCGAACACAAGCGCGACGTGGTGATCCTGCTCGACTCGATCACCCGGCTGGCGCGCGCCTACAACACCGTGGTGCCTGCCTCGGGCAAGGTGCTGACAGGCGGCGTCGATGCCAACGCGCTGCAGCGGCCCAAGCGCTTCTTCGGCGCTGCCCGCAACATCGAGGAAGGCGGCTCGCTGACCATCATCGCCACCGCGCTGATCGACACCGGCAGCCGGATGGACGAGGTGATCTACGAGGAGTTCAAGGGCACCGGCAACATGGAGCTGCACCTGGACCGCCGGATGATGGAGAAGCGGGTCTACCCCGCGATCAACATCTCGCGTTCGGGC
>CAUJHG010000018.1 GCA_963204785.1 Pseudomonadota bacterium
GACCGCGAGACCTGGCTGAAGGCCGGCCGCGAAGGGCTGCTGTGCGTGACGCTGCCCACCGAATACGGCGGCGGCGGCGGCGACTTCGGGCATGCCGCAGTGGTCCTCGAGGAGATGCACCGGGCCGGCGTCTCGGGCGCGGGCTTCTCGCGCCATTCGGACATCATCGCGCCCTACATCGCGCGGCTGGGCACCGAGGAGCAGAAGCGCCGCTGGCTGCCCGGCGTGTGCTCCGGCGCGACCATCATGTCGGTGGCGATGACCGAGCCCGGTGGCGGCTCGGACCTGAAGGCGATGCGCACCACCGCAGTGCGCGACGGCGACCATTACGTGGTCAATGGCAGCAAGACCTTCATCAGCAACGGCCCCTGCTGCGACCTGGTGCTGCTGGCCTGCAAGACCGATCCCGCCGCCGGTGCCAAGGGCGTGAGCCTGCTGCTGGTGGAGGCGGACAGCCCCGGCTTCCGGCGCGGCCGCAGGCTCGAGAAAGTGGGCCAGCCGGCGGCGGACACCGGCGAGCTGTTCTTCGAGGACCTGCGGGTGCCGGTCGCCAACCGCCTCGGCGAGGAGAACAAGGGCTTCGTCTACCTGATGCAGGAACTGGCCCAGGAGCGGCTGCTGATCGCGATCTACGCAGCGGTTGCGCTGGAGCGCGCGCTGGAGCTGACGCTGCAGTACGTGAAGGAGCGCAAGGCCTTCGGCGGCACCGTGTGGGACTTCCAGAATTCGAAGTTCAAGCTGGCCGACGCGAAGGCGAGCGCGGTGGCGGTCCGCACCCTGGTCGACTACTACATCGGCGAGCACCTGCGTCGTCGGCTCAGCGTGCAGGAGGCCGCGATTGCCAAGCTGTTCGCCACCGAGACCTTGTGGAAGTGCGTCGACGACATGGTGCAGCTGCACGGAGGCTACGGCTACATGCTCGAGTACCCGATCGCGCGGATCTTCACCGACTACCGCGTTGCGCGGGTTGCAGGCGGCGCCAGCGAGGTGCTGCGCGACCTGATCGCCCGCAAGCTGTGAGCGCAGCGCCGGTTTCCTGCGACCAACCACCGAACTGCGGAGAACAGCATGAGCGAGAAAGTCATCGTCGGCGGCGTCGGCATGATCCCGTTTTCCAAGCCGGGTGCGAGCCCGAGCTACACCGAGATGGGCGCCGATGCTGCGCGCCGCGCGCTGGCCGATGCCGGGATCGGCTACGAACTGGTGCAGCAGGCCTACGCCGGCTACGTGTACGGCGATTCCACCTGTGGCCAGACCGCGCTGTACGAGGTGGGCCTGACCGGGATCCCGATCGTCAACGTCAACAACAACTGCTCCACCGGCTCGACTGCGCTCTACCTGGCGCGCCAGGCGGTGGCGCTGGGCGAGGTCGATTGCGCGCTGGCGCTGGGCTTCGAGCAGATGCAGGCCGGCGCGCTGAAGTCGCACTGGGACGACCGGCCCCGCACCCGTGCGCGCTTCCAGCCGATCATGCTCGACCTGACCTCGGACGTGCCGGATCTGCCGCAGGCCTTGCGCACCTTCGGCGGTGCAGGGCGCGAGCACATGCGGAAGTACGGCACGAAGATGGAGACCTTCGCCGCGATCCGCGCCAAGGCCAGCCGCCATGCGGCGAACAATCCGCTGGCGATCTTCAGGAACGTGGTCAGCACCGAGGACGTGATGAACGACAAGGTGATGTGGCCCGGCGTGATGACGCGGCTGATGGCCTGTCCGCCCACCTGCGGTGCGGCCGCTGCGATCGTCGTCTCGGAACGCTTCGCGAGGAAACACGGGCTGCGTGCCGACGTGCAGATCCTGGCGCAGGCGATGACCACCGATCCTGTCGAGTCCTTCGACCCGCCTTCGCTGATCAGCTACGCCGGCTTCCACATGGCGCAGGCGGCGGCACGGAAGGTCTACGAGAAGTCCGGCGTGGATCCGAAGGACATCCGCGTCTGCGAACTGCACGACTGCTTCGCGCAGAACGAACTGCTGAGCTACGAGGCGCTGGGACTGTGTCCGGAGGGCGGAGGCGAGAAGTTCGTGATGGACGGCGACAACACCTATGGCGGACAGGTGGTCACGAACCCGTCGGGCGGGCTGCTCTCCAAGGGGCATCCGCTGGGCGCGACCGGCCTTGCGCAGTGTTTCGAGCTGACCAGCCAGTTGCGCGGTACGGCCGGCAAGCGCCAGGTGGAAGGGGTGCAGCTCGCGCTGCAGCACAACCTGGGGCTGGGCGGGGCCTGCGTGGTGACGCTGTACGGCAGGAGCTGAGCTCGCCGGCGCGGCGAAATCGAGAGGCGCGAGGGCCGTGTGGACCTCGGCCGGCGCAGCAACGCAGCCTGATGCTTGCGCTCGCCAAAGGCGCCGGCCCAAAGCAAAGGGCCTGCCGAACGGCAAGCCCTTGTCTGCTTTCTTCCCTCTTTCGGGACTCCGCGCCGTGGCGGGTGGTAGGCCGTGCTGGATTCGAACCAGCAACCAACGGATGAAAAGTCCGAGGAAGTGCCTAATTCGTAGGCATTCGATTTCGGCGGTTTGCGTTGATTCTCTCTCGGAAAACACGCACTGGCGCGCCTTTCGGCGGCGCGGGTAAAATTCGGTTGTGTTGATCGGTTTTCGGGGGAAATTGCTTACATGGCTGCTTACATGGCCGAAGGACTGTTTTTCCGTCCAGTAGTCCGGGGGCGAGCATGGCGCGCGAGAATTTCACGGCGGGGCGCATTGCAGCGTTCACCTGCCCGGCCGGCAGGGCGCAGGTGTTCCT
>CAUJHG010000019.1 GCA_963204785.1 Pseudomonadota bacterium
CCGGGCCGAGCGCATTTCCTGATCCAGTAGACTCGTCAGGACGTCAACGGAAACAATGAGCCAGTTCCGGGCCGAGCGCATATCCTGATCAAGTAGACTCCGCGCCGCCGTCACCAAGACGCACGAATCGTTCCGGGCCGAGCGCATTTCCTGATCCAGTAGACTTCCGCAGCCTTGAGCCGGTCGAGCAGGGTGGTTCCGGGCCGAGCGCATTTCCTGATCCAGTAGACTCGTGAACTACCGCGGCAAGGTGCTCCAGCGGTTCCGGGCCGAGCGCATTTCCTGATCCAGTAGACTAACGCCGATGGCGCGCTCGATGCCTGGGCTGTTCCGGGCCGAGCGCATTTCCTGATCCAGTAGACTAGATGTGCGGTAACCCCTTGAGAAATCGAGGGGTTTTCGCTTTTCTGCCATGGAAAACAGCGGACTGACTAGAACAAATGGAACTGTGGCGGCGGTTCTTTTCCTGGCTGCTGCGACCGTCCGCAGAAGGAGAGGATCCGTTCGTACTGCTTGTCGGTGAAGAGCAGGATGCTGACCTTGCCGTCTTCCGGCAAGGCGCTTGCGATGCGGGCTGACATCGTCTCAGCCTGATGCTGCGAAACGCAGAAGCGCATGTACACCGAGTACTGGGCCATTTCGAACCCGTAGTCCAGAAGCTGGAACCGGAACTCTGCGGCGGCTTTTCGTTCCGCCTTCGTTCCTACCGGCAGGTCGAACATCACGAGCATCCACATGAGGCGGTAGGCAGAAAGCGTGGTGCGCCCGTCAGCCATCTTTCCTGGCCGCCGATGAAGCCGATTGCGTTGCTTCCAGGGCGGATGCATCAGGCAGCAGCAATGACTTGCGTTCGCCAAGATAGACCTGCGCCAGGGATGTCGCCAACCGGTTGATGCACGCGATGAGCGGCGTCATGCCGTCGCTGGTTCGCCTGTTGGTGTACAGGATTGCGGCGAGCGCGCGCTTGATCTCCGAATCCACGGCGACCGCACCGTCACAGTGGAGGCGATGGACCTCGGCGTCGACCAGTGGCCGAAAGGGTTCGATCAGGTCATCGACCAGACGCATCGCATTGCCTTGATGGCTGTGGAACAGCCCCAGCGTGGGATGCAGTCCAGCCGCGACTACCGCCCGCGTGACGGCCCCGCGCATCACCGTATACCCGTAGTTGAGCATTGCGTTCGGCCCGTCGGCGTTCCGGTCACGCCGGAACTCCGGGCCGAACAGCAGCGACCAGTATCGTCTGGCAGCCTGTGCTTCGACGTTCGTTGAGTCGCCGGATCGCACGCGCGGTATGAGGGCGGAGATTGGTGCGGTGGGTTTGGCGATGGCACCCAGTACCGCCGCCTGATGTCTGAGCTTGGATCGGACGATCTCCGCCCAGAGCCGCTTGCGCATCGGCAGCGGGGCGCGAATCTGCGCGTCGAAGCGGCCGGCCTGCATTCCGTGGCCCTCGACGGGCACGAGCATCGCCACGGCGTTGTGGTTGCTTCCGCACACGACAAGCGGAGCACATCGGGCCGCCAGGGCATGGAGCAGGTTGTTCGTGTAACTGAGGCCGTGCGCGTGTGCAATGACCGCCGCCACATCGTCGATCGGTACTCGTGCCATCGCTGTGCGGCTTTCCGTATCGGTGACCACCATGAAGCCGCGGTAGAGCGACAGGTGCCGACGATCACTTGCGATCTCGACGATACGGCCGACCGGCGAGGAGATCATCGGGCGACCCAGGAGCTGAACTCGCCGATTGCCGAGACGGTGACCCGTCGTCCCCCCGCACTCCTGAGGGATCCGGGCATCTTCGAGACGTACTTGAAGCCGCTGTCCTTGTCGCGGTTCCGGGCATCCACATTGGCTTCGAAGTGCTCGGCCATGAAGATCTGGCCGTTCGCTGAGATCTTCGCAATCCGGAACAGCCTTCGCGAACCGTCGATCACCACCGATAGATAGTCGTTGATGAAGATCCTCATGACGACCGGCCTGCCGTTTTGCCCAAGCGACGCATGATGCAGTCGGGCGTGTCCCTCGGTTCTTGCGATTTGGTTCGCATCGAAAGTGGAGATCACGTCTCCGGACCACTTGCCGCTTTCGTCTCTCGTGATCTCCATGCAGAAGTTGCTGTCACCCTTGTAGCCCTTGTAAGCCTTCGGGCTTCCATCGGGCTGCAGGCCATGGCGGTGGGCAGTATTCGGTGTCGAAATGGGGATGACCTTGAGCGCCTCCTCCTTTCGGACTCTCTGGCCGTTCTCGATGGTCCTGTGTACGACCCTGCCATCGGGAAGCAGTCCGTAGGCGGTGTCGTTGTGCAACTGGCCCTCGTGGTTGTGGTCGGGGCGGTGGCTGACAAGCAGCGCGTCGATCGACGTTCGTGTCTGTTCCCGAAAGCTGGGCCATGGCATTGGCATGGACTCGACCAGGCGCTGCAGCTGCTGCTCTCGCGCTGATGCGCTCGCGCAGGCGAAGCGCTGGAGCATTCCCTGATCGGTGACGCCGACCACGACGGCGTCGATGGCGTGGTGCCGATGATCGTCGCGGTTCTTGCGGGAACTTCCGGAGAGAATCTCGTTCAGTCCGAACTTGCCGCGTAGAAGCGCGGTCAGACGGCCAGGGATCGCGCGGACACGATTGTGCGGGCAGATCAGTTGCAGGTACTCCTTCGCAATGCGTGACAGATAGGCGGTGTCGTTCAATGCACGCGCGAGAAAATCCGAGTCGTCCTTGAGCCAGCGCTGGAGGCCGTCCGCCGCGAAGCGCTTGGCCTTGTCTCGGGGCATGCTCTGGGCGCGCTGCAGGATCGCCTCGTAGTCGTAGCCTGGCGGGTTCGTGCCAAACGCCTCGAACGGTGTCCTGTCACCCTTGTCGCGGTTGGCTCTGCGCAGCGACACCGTCTGGTTGTTCAGGCTGTCGTCCAGCGTGCGCGAGAAGGGCAGGATGTGCTCGATCTCGACAGCTTCGGAGAACAGTCGGGTGAGGCTGATCTGCTCGCCGGTGTACGGGCAACGCCGGTTCGCAATGTCTTCGGGATTCAGTTCGTACCAGAGCCGCATTCTCCTAAGGTCGGCAGCCTTCGGTTCGATGCCGAGACCGCGCCTGATCTCGTCACGCCAGCGGTCATTCTGCTTCTGGTTCTCCGCCTGCCTTGCCAGCGCATCCTTGCGCTGTTGCTGGCTTTGCTTGAGTTCGCGAGCGATCTCGATGACCACCTCAGTGGGATGACCGTACTTGCGGAGCAGTGCGTTGACGACCAGGCGGAGCTGGTTCAAACCGATGTGAACCGTAGGATTCGCGATCTTTCCGAACCTCAGTTCGGGCGGGTCGTCCTGTGCTCCGGTTCCGAAGCCAACATGTCGCTCGAGTGCTTCGCCGTAGTAGGGCAGTTCCTCGAGCACCTCGCCGGTCTGCTGCGCATGGGAGATGTGGGAGTGATGGCTGAAAGGGGCGCCTTGTGCTGCGGCCAGCGATACGGCGTCGGAGTACGGACGTACAGCGGAGGTCAGATGCGGGAGCAGAAGGGAAAGCGCGCGTTTGCTCAGGCTTCCGTAGCCGTCGGGAAGGTTCTGTGACGAGATGTGTTCGGCCGTGTGCTCGTCCACGCCTGCGTGTTCGACGAGCCAGTCGATCAGCGCACCCTCGCTCTGTTCCTCGAGAAGCCTCTCGACGATCGCGTCCTGCGTTGACAGGTCGAGTCGCGACCAGCGGTCGCCGAAGCACTCCTTTGCCGAGAGGATGCGAGCAGTGTCGTTGCCCTTGAGGCGGTCGCGCTTTGCGTCCTCCAGGTTGAAGCTGCTGTGGCCCGGGAGCCTGAGCAATCTGCGCATCTTCGTGAAGGTGAGAGATCCGCGCTCGAGTGCGGCCGCCAGTTCGTCCCGCTCGGAAAGACTGAGTGGGCGCTCCTCGAATTGATGGACGATCCGGAGGTTGTTCAGTTCCTGGAGAATCCGGAACCGCTGTGTGCTGGGCAGGGCGAGCGGTGCACGGGGCTCGTCCGGTATGAGGGTGCAGCGCCCGGGAAGCACCGGCTTCAAGGGCCGCTGGAACAACAGGATGTCCTTGAGTTCTGCGCGTGCCACTTCGCTGAAGACTTCCGGGGCGATTGCAGCCTGTGCGCTCCAGAGCGCGTCGAACTCGTCTTCCACCATTCGACGGTCGATATAGAGGTCGTACTCGCGGTTGATCCGGGTCTTGCCATCTGCGCGCAGGACCCGTGTCTCGCGTAGTCGAGCCCGAACCGGCTCACCGGCGGAATGGCGAAGGGCCAGCCACTCGCCGACGGTCCGGCAGTCGTGCGCAGCAAGCTGCTCCCGGACTCCCTTGATCGCCTGCTTCAGCGCGCCGCTCTCGTTGTCCCGTCGATCGGTCTTGCGATTGCTCTTGAAGCCTCTGCGCTGGTTCAGGTGGAAAAGCGCCCGACCGAACTCGAACGCTGTAAGTTGCTCGTCGAGGCCCCGCTTTCGAAGCACATAGGGATCAAGAGAGACGAGTGCACGTCTCGCGAGCTCGTCTTGGGGCATGAACCCGTGTCTTATGAGGGCATCCATCAACCGTGACTTGCGCTTCAGCAGGCGATCGCGGCGCCGCCGCATCTGCCGCGCAAGACGCCGTGTGACTGCGAGAGATGTGCCGTCTGTCGGTTTCCGTCCGTCGGAGAAGATCCGGACTCCGGTCTTCACAAGGGCGACCGGTTCATCGGTCGAATTCAGCCGGATGATTGCCCATCCAAGCGAGCTGGAACCCAGGTCCAGCCCAAGCCTGTAACGCAGCTTGCTACGCATGCATGCCCCTCCGTATAGGTGTTCTTGACTGTCCGACAGGAATCGTACGAGAATCGGCTCTACTGAATCAGGAAATGCGCTCTGTCCGCTAACAAGCTGAAAGATGCACCAGATGCGGGGCCGCTATATGCGGCCCCTTCCTATTTCTGCCTCCAGTGTGCATTGCGCTAGGCTCAAATCCTGCGCCTTGGAAATTTTCGTTCCGTCCGGCGATTCGCACGCAGGCGGCTCATCACCCCATGATCGCCCTCCTGCCGATCTATCCGTCCTGCCCTCGTTGGAACACAATCCCATCGAGCACGCGCGACTGCGCGGCGGGCTTCGAGGAGATGCATGCAATGAATTCGGTCCTGATTCCGAAGAGCGTGCCGGTCGCGCTCGTTCTCGCGCTCTCCTGTCTGACGCTGACCTCCGCTGCCCAGGACTGGGGCGGGCTGCTGAAGCGGCAGCTCGAGCAGCAGGCGAACCAGTTCGTGAAGGACGCGGTCGATGCCGGTGCGAACGCGGTGCGCGGCGCGGCGCAGGGAGGCGGGCAGGGCGAGGCGCCGGCGCCGCAGGCTCAACCGCAAGCGCCGTACCCGTCACAGCCGCAACCGCAGTCCCAATCGCAGCCGGTTCCGGGCGACCGTTCGCCCGCGCCCTCGTCCTGGGGTCAGGCGGGGGAGGGAGCGCGCCGGGCCGCGCCGCAGGATCGCTTCACGGCGATCGTCGAGCAGGCGCCGCCGTCGACGGTCACCAAGGGGGGCTTCGTGGTCAACAACAAGCGCGTGGCGGTGCAGCAGGAGCTTTCGCGGCGGCCGCCGACGCGCGAGGAGCTCGGGGTGGCGCTGCCCCGGGGCTCCCGGATGGTGCTGTACGAGACCGCGCTGCAGATCGCGCAGTATCACCCGCACTGGCGGATCTACGAGTACAGGGTCGACATGCCGCAGGCCGAGTTCATCCGGTTCTTCACCGACCAGGGGCTGAGCTTCGACCGCCGCAAGTTCTACCTGCGCTTCCCTGCGCCTTTCGGGGGGCGCGACGGCGATTTCATCGATCTCTTCACCGAGGATCCGGTGACCAGGTTCCGGATCTGGCGCCGGCCCTGAGGCGGGCCTGGGCCGGTCTGCTTTCCAGTCGAGCACGTCTGCACGAGGAGAACGTCGAATGGCCAGCATCAAGAGGATCGATCACGTCGCGATCGCGGTGCGCGACTGCGACCAGGCAACCGAGCAGTACGCGAAGCTGCTCAACGCCCGGCACGTGCGCACCGAGGTGCTGCGCGAGAAGGCGGGGATGGTGAAGGTGGCCTACATGCAGATCGGCGAGAACATCCTGTCGCTGGTGCAGTCGCTGGAGCCGGACGGTTTCATCAACCAGCACATCGACCGGCACGGCGAGGGGCTGCACCACCTGGGGCTGGAGGTCGACGACCTGGACGGCTTCATCGCGCAGGTGGAGGCCGGCGGCTTCCGGATTCCGCTGCGCGACGAGTTCAGCAATCGCAGCGAGGTGGTGCTGCGTCCGCGCGATGCCAACGGGGTGGTGCTCCAGGTGCTGCAGTGGAAGGGTGGCAGCGACGCCACCGTGGAGGATCGCATCGAGCGCATCCTGGCGCTGCAGAACCGGCCGCAGTGAGGCGCGCGCCGGGGCGAATCCTCGCGTTCCCGTAAGGGGCGTTGTGACGCGCGCGGCGCTCGCGGATCAGAATCGGAAGCTGTCATCTTCCGCAATGGGGGCAGGTTCGGATGAAGATCAACGAGGCGGTTGCGCAGACGCTTCAGGAGCTCGGAGTGCGGACCGTCTTCGGTCTGCTGGGCGACGCGAACCTCTTCGTGGTCGACCACTTCGTGCGCAACTGCGGCGGCGAACTGGTGGAGGTTGCGCACGAGGCCAGTGCGGTGCTCGCGGCGCTGGGGCACGCGTCGGTGTCGGGGCGCACCGGGGTGGCCACGGTGACCTGCGGGCCGGCGCTGACCAACGCGCTGACTGCGCTGATCGAGGGCGCGAAGGCGCGGCTGCCGATGGTGCTGATCACCGGCGACGCGACCTCGAAGTGGAAGTACTACCTGCAGACGATTCCGCAGCGCGAGATCGTCACGGCGGCCGGGGTCGGCTTCGAGCAGGCGAACACGCTGCACAGCGTCTGCGTCGACCTGGCCAACGCCTTCCGGCGTGCCGAGGCCGAGCGGCGGCCGATCGTCTTCAACATGCCGCCCTACGACCTGCAGTGGGAGGACGTGGTCGAGCACCGTCCGCTGCGGCTGCCCACCCTGCACCGGGCGAGCGAGGCGCTCGACAGCCCTGAGCTGGATGCGGCGATCGGGATGCTCGCCACCGCGAAGCGGCCGATCATCCTGGCCGGCCATGGTGTGACGAAGTCCGGCGCGCGCGACACGGTGCTGCAGCTTGCGCGCCGGCTCGAGGCGCCGGTGATGACCACGCTGCGCGCGAAGGACCTGTTCCACGGCGACCCTCTGAACCTCGACCTGATGGGGATCTCCTCCAGGCCCGAGGCGATGGAGGCGGTGCTCGCGAGCGACTGCGTGCTCGCGTTCGGGGCGAGCCTGAACTTCATCACCACCGGCAGCGGCGCGCTGGTGCAGGGCAAGCGGGTGATCCTCGTCAACGACGACCCGCAGGAGATCGGCAAGCACATGAGCGTGGACGCTGCGGTGCTGGGCGACTGCGGCTCGGTGGCCCGGCGGATGCTGCACTGGCTCGACGAGGCGGAGGTGGCGCCGTCGGGCTTTGCCGCGGAGGAGCGGGTGCGCGCGGCGGCGGCGGCGGTCGACGCGGCGCCGCCGCCTTCGCAGGCGCGCGGTGCGGTGCAGCTGGAGGCGGCGCTGCACGCGATCGAGTCGGCGATCGGCAAGGACCGGGTGCTGGTCACCGGGGTGGGACGCTCGCCCGGGCACGGGTGGAAGGTCTTCCACGTCGAGGAGCCGCGCCTGTTCGTGCAGGGGCACAGCTTCGGGGCGATCGGGATGGGGCTGGGCCACGCGATCGGCGCGGCCAGGGCGGAGCCGGACCGGCCGACGGTGCTGGTGACCGGCGACGGGGGCTTCATGCTCGGGGATCTGGTCGAGTTCAACACCGCGGTGCGGCACCGGCTCGACATCGTCATCGTCGTGATCAACGACGGCGGCTACGGCGCCGAGCACATCCAGTTCCGCGACCGGGGAATGGATCCGGCGATTGCGCACATCGGCTGGCCGGACTTCGCGCCGGTGGCCGAGGCGCTCGGCGGCAAGGGGCTGACGGTGCGCCGGATGGAAGACCTGGCGCAGGTGTGCGAGGCGATCGAGGGGCGCAGCCGCAGCGGGCCGGTCCTCGTGGACCTGAAGGTGGACCCGGACCAGGTGCCGCGGACCTACTGATCCGGGAAGCGGCGCCCGCCGCGCGCAGGCGCCGGCGCGCGGCGGGACGGATCAGCCGCGCGGGGCGGGCTCGCCGGAGGGAAGCGACAGGCGTGCCCTGAGCCCTCCGAGTGGCGAGTCCTCGAGCTGGACCTGACCGCCGTAGAGCTCGGCGATCTCGGCCGCGATCGCCAGGCCGAGGCCGGTGCCCGGGGTGCGCTCGTCGGCACGCACTCCGCGGCGGAACACCTGTTCGCGCTGTGCGGCGCTCAGGCCCGGCCCGTCGTCGTCGATCGTCACGACGAGCCGGCCGTCGACGACGGCGGCCTGCACCCGCACCTGTCTGCCTGCCCACTTGCATGCGTTGTCGAGCAGGTTGCCGATCATCTCGTGCAGGTCGCGGTGGTCGCCGGCGAAGGCGAGGCCCGGTGCGAGCGGGCTCAGCTCGATCGCGAGCTCGGGGCGGCCTTCGCGGTCGCGGTGCACCTTGCGCATCACGCGCACCAGGCCCTCGAGCACCGGGCCCGGGGCCGTGCGCCGGCCAGGCAGCGCGGCGCCGGTGCGGCGTGCGTGGCTCAGGTGCCAGTCGACCTGCTCGTGGATCCGGCCGACCTGCTCGGCGAGCTGGCGGGCGAGCGTGGCACGCTCGGTGTGCGGATCACTGGTGAGGTTCGCGAGCACTGCCAGCGGCGTCTTGATCGCGTGCGCGAGGTTGCCGGCGAGCCGGTGGGCCCGTTCGACCATGCGCTCGTTCTCGTCGAGCACGCGGTTGAGGTCCTCGGCCAGCGGCGCGACCTCGGCGGGGAAGTCGCCTTCGAGGCGGCGGGCCTCGCCGCTGCGCAGCGCGCGGATCGACCCCTGCAGGTCGCGCAGCGGGCGCAGGCCCAGGTGCACCTGGGCGAAGGCGGCGGCCAGCAGCGCGGCGCCGAGGATGGCGAGGAAGAGCGCGAGCAGGCCGTTGAACCGGGCGATCGCGCGCTGCAGTTCAGCCTCGTCGGCTGCCACCACGAGCCGCCAGTCCGGGGGGCGGGCCGCTGCCGAGGGTGCGGGGGACGCATCCTGCGACTGCGACGTGGCGAAGCGGACGCGCCGCTCGAGCGCCTGGAGCGTCTGGCCGTCCGGGCCGGCGAGCCGGTAGCCGAGCGGGGCGCCGCCGGCGGCTGGAGTGCCTGGAGCGGGCAGCGTGAGCCGCTGGTCCCACAGGGAGCGCGAGCGTGCGGGCTCGCTGCGCTCGGCGCCAGCGTCGTCTCCGGCGTCGGCGCGTTCGATCTGCCAGTACAGGCCCGCATAGGGTCGGCTCCAGCGCGGGTCGCTCAGCGGTGCGCGCAGCCGGGGGCGACCGTCCTGGTCGGGCTCGAAGGCGGCGGTGAGCTGGTCGAGCTGCAGCAGCAGCTGGGCCTCGAACTGCGCCTGCGCGTACTCGCGGAACAGGCTTGCGAGCGACCATCCCGCCACGAGCATCGCCGCAGCGACGGTGGCCAGGGTGACGGCCAGCAGCCGCCAGCGCAGCGAGCGCGCCGAGCGCATCATCCGCTGCGGCCGTGTCCGGCGTCGTCGGGGCAGCTCAGCCGGTAGCCCAGGCCGCGCACGGTCTCGATCAGCTGTGCCGGGATCTTGCGGCGCAGGCGCGCGACGAACACCTCGATGGTGTTGGACTCGCGCTCGAAGTCCTGGGCGTAGAGGTGCTCGGTGAGCTCGCCGCGCGAGACGGCGCGGCCGCGGTGGTGCATCAGGTAGCTCAGCAGCCGCAGCTCCTGCGCGGTGAGGTTCACCGGCGCCTCCTCGAGCGTGAGCTGCGCGGTGCGGGTGTCCAGCGCCAGCGGGCCGCAGCGCAGCACCGGGTCGGCGAGGCCGCTGGCGCGGCGGATCAGCGCCCGCAGTCGCGCCAGCAGCTCCTCGACGTGGAAGGGCTTGGTCAGGTAGTCGTCGGCGCCGGCGTCGATCCCGGTGACCTTCTCCTCCCAGCGGTCGCGGGCGGTGAGGATCAGCACCGGCGCGCCGACGCCTTCGGCGCGCCAGCGGCGCAGCACGCTCAGCCCGTCGAGCACCGGCAGCCCCAGGTCGAGGACGATCGCGTCGTAGGGCTCGGTGCCGCCGAGGAACCAGGCGTCCTGGCCGTTGTCGGCGCGGTCGACCGCGTAGCCGGCGGCGCCCAGCGCGGCCTGCAGCTGGGCGGCGAGCGTGGGCTCGTCCTCGACCAGCAGGATGCGCATCAGCGCTTGCGCTCGCGGCTGCGCAGCACGGTCGCGTCCCTGGCGTCGACGGCCAGCTTCAGGATGCTGCCGTCGGACTGCAGGATCTTGAACTCGTAGATCCAGCGGTCGTGCTCGCGGTCGAGCTCGACCTCGAGCACGTGGCCGGGGTGCTGCGCCGAGACGCGTTCGAGGATCTTCGGCAGCGGCTGGATCTCGCCGGCGACCAGCGCGGCGCGGGCGCGCTCGTGGTCGCTGCCGGCCAGGGCGCTGGCGGTCGGGAGGGCGATGGCGATCGCGAGGATCGCGGTGCTCAGCGTGCGGTTCATTCGTGGCTCCGGTGGTGGGCGGCGGCGCCGGTGCGCCGCTGCCCGGTGGACCGGCCGATGCGGCGGTCCGGTGCCGAAGTGTCGAAGATACCGCCTGAACCGACGATGAACGCTGGGCGACGCGTCGCCTTCGCTCAGCGCGTGAGCATGATGCCGCCGAGCACCACTGCGGCGATGAACACGGTCTCGGCGACCATCATCACCACCGGCTTCCAGCCCAGCTCCGCGAGCTGCCGGAACGAGGTCTTGACGCCGAGCGCGGCGATCGCGATCACCAGGCACCAGCGCGAGACCTGGCCGAGCGCGCCGGCGATCTGCGCGGGCACGATCCCGGTGCTGTTGAGCGCGACGAGCACGATGAAGGCGACCAGGAAGCCGGGCAGGATCGGCGGGCGCGCGCCGGCGCCGGCCGCCTCGCCGTGGCCGTTGCGGAACAGGTGCGCGAAGCCCACCACCACCGGCACCAGCAGCGCGACGCGCAGCAGCTTGACCAGGGTGGCGCCGTCGCCGACCTGCGGCGAGATCATGAAGCCCGCGCCGACCACCTGGGCGACGTCGTGGATCGAGCCGCCGAGGAAGATCGCCGCCTGGCGCGCGTCCAGGCCGAGCTCGCCGGCCAGCGACGGGTAGAGCACCATGGCGATCGTCGACAGCGTGGTCACGCCCACCACGGTGAGCAGCGTGAAGCGCTGCTGGTCGCGGCCCGCCGGCAGCACGGCGGAGATCGCCAGCGCGGCCGAGGCGCCGCAGATCGCCACCGCGCCGCCCGTGAGCAGGCCCTCGGTGGCCGGGCGGCGCAGCAGGCGCGAGAGCAGCCAGCCGAAGGCGATCGTCCCTGCGACTGCGACCGCGACGATCGCCGCGGGCGCGGCGCCCAGCGCGAGGATCTGCTCGAGGCCGATGCGCGCGCCCAGCAGGGCCACGCCGAAGCGCAGCACAGTGCGCGAGGCGAAGTCCAGCCCAGGGCGCATGCGCGGATCTTCGGCGGCGAAGTTGAAGGCCATCCCGACCAGCAGCGCGAACAGCAGCTGCGGGCCCTGGTAGCGTTCGGCGATGTAGGTGGCTGCCAGCGCGATCGTCACAGCGGTGATCGTTCCGGGCAGGCGGCTCCTGAGCGTCGTGAGGAGTCCGGGCGCAGGGGCTGGAGGCGGCACTGGTGAAGGTCCGCCGGCCTCGGCGCCGGCTTGCGGAATCTGCGTTTCGGATCGATCGTTCATACTCTTCCGGTGTTCGTGCCCGTCAGGCTGTCCAACTGCCGCGGGCGGGCAGCGGCAGCAGGAGCGTGAACGATGGGTGCTTGCGGGCATTGGAGTTCAGGGCGGAGGGCTTGATGACACAGCGCCCGGGGCCGGCGATCTGGCGAGCGCTGCTCGCGCGTGGCGGCGGTGGCGACGCGAGCCTGCAGGGCCGCATCCGGGAGATGCTGGTGTCGGCGATCCTCGACGGCACGCTGCCCCCGGACACGCCGGTGCCCTCGAGCCGTGAGATGGCGGAGCACCTGGGCGTGGCGCGCAACACCGTGGTGCTCGCCTACCAGCAGCTGCGCGACGACGGTTACCTCGAGGCCCGCGAGCGCAGCGGCTACTACGTGAGCCGTGCAATCCTTGCAGGGCGTGCGCTGCCCTCGCCGCCGCCGCCGCCTGGCGAGCAGCTCGATTGGGAACGTCGCCTGTGCGTTCTGCCGCGCGCGCAGCGCAGCATCACGAAGCCGGCGAACTGGCAGCAGTATCCGCATCCCTTCCTGTACGGACAGTTCGATCCCGCGCTGTTCCCGACCGCCGAGTGGCGCGAGTGCTGCATCAAGGCGCTCAGCGTGATGGGCATCCGCGAGTGGGCGCCCGACCAGATCACGCGTGACGACGAGACGCTGGTCCAGCAGATCCGCACGCGGGTGCTGCCCAGGCGCGGCGTCTGGGCGGGCGCCGACGAGCTGATCGTCACCGTGGGCGCGCAGCACGCGCTCTACATGGTGGCCGACCTGCTGGTGCGCCGGGGCACGCGCGTGGCCATCGAAGAGCCCGGCTATCCGGACGCGCGCAACATCTTCCTGCTGCGCACGCCGCAGGTGGAGTCGGTGCCGGTGGACGCCTTCGGGCTGCCCGTGGACAGCAGGCTCGCAGGGGTCGACTACGTCTACGTGACGCCGAGCCACCAGTGCCCGACCGGGGTGACGATGCCGATCGAGCGGCGCCGTGCGCTGCTGGCGATGGCCGACTCCGAGGACTTCGTGGTCATCGAGGACGACTACGAGACCGAGAACCGATTCGACGGCGAGCCGATCCCGGCGCTCAAGAGCCTGGATCGCAGCGAGCGTGTGATCTACATCGGCAGCCTGTCCAAGAGCCTGGCCCCGGGGCTGCGGATCGGCTACGTGGTCGCCGCCGCGCCGCTGATCGCCGAACTGCGCGCGCTGCGCCGCCTGATGCTGCGCCACCCCTCCGCCCTTGTGCAGCGGGCCTTCGCGCTGTTCCTGTCGCTGGGTCATCACGATGCGCAGATGCGCAGGCTTGCGGTCGCCCAGCGGGAGCGCTTCGAAGTGCTGATGGATGCGATGCGCGCGCACCTGCCGCAGTGCGCGGTGGCGCCGGTCTCGGGAGGGGGTTCGTGCTGGGCGCGGCTGCCCGATGAGATGTCCGCAGTGGCGCTTGCGCAGTCTGCTGCCGAACGGGGGGTGCTGATCGAGCCGGGCGACGTGTTCTTCCGCGCCAGCCCGCCACCGGGCAGCTACGTCCGACTGGGCTACCAGTCGATCCCGGCTGCGTCGATCGTTCCGGGGATCGAGGCGCTCGCGGGCGTGATGGCCGAACTGCAGCGGCGCGCCTGAGCTGCGCGGGCGCGATCTGCGCGCCCGGGGCGAGGCGGTGCGCCGGCCGCAGACCGAGCGGACCCGCGCTGCGTGCTTGTCAGCCACCGACAACCGGGGGGCGGTCCTTGCGGTACGCGTTCTTGACCGCGATGCGACCGTCACGGAAGGTGAAGACGTCCACCATCCGTGCTTCGATCCGCGCGCCGTCGGCGCGGGTGCCGCGGAAGGTCGATTCCGACACCCCGCGATCGCCGCAGACGAAGTGCTCGCCGTCGACCCAGGCGGCGTCGGGGAAGGTCTGCCAGGCGAGCTGGAAGCCCTCGCGCACCGCGTCGCGGCCGACGAAGCTGCGGCCGAAGAGATCGGGTCCGGCCACGGCGTGGAAGACGCAGTCGTCGGTCATGAAGCTCATCAGCGCTTCGATGTCGTGGCGGTTCCACGCGTCGTTGAAGGCCTGCAGGAAGGCCGCGTCCAGCGGTCCCTTGGGTGCGCTCACCGTGTTCCTCCTCGAACGATGGGCGCTGCCTGCTGTGGCCGGCGCCCGATGGCCAGCCCTCAGGGTAGCCAGCGGCACGCGCCCCTTGTAGCGCCAGTTGTGCCCATTCGGTGGGTCCAGCCTTGCGATGCTGTGCCGCCGTCATGCTCTGGCCTAATCGAATCCTGTGAACTGGCGCTAACCGACTCGCTCGCCGGGAGCTAGCCTTTCCCGGTCGTCTGCCGCACTGGATGCCGGAGCACCCATGGACCTGTCTAGCGCCAAGCCGCTTTCCCGCGAGCCCTATGATCCGAGATACGACCCGCTGGTGGCCCCGAACCCGGGCCGCGGGACCGACTACGCACCCACCTACTGGGTGGACACCGCGGGGCCGCCGCCGCCGGACGACGGGCCGGTCACCGGCGACATGGACGTGGACGTGGCGATCGTCGGCTCCGGCTTCACCGGGCTGGCCACCGCGCTGTTCCTGGCCCGCGAGCACGGCATCCGCGCGACGGTGCTCGAGGCCAACGGGGTGGCCTGGGGCTGCACCAGCCGCAACGGCGGCCAGGGGCAGAACGCCAGCGGCAGGCTCTACCGCTCGCAGTGGATCGAGCGCTGGGGACTGCAGACGGCGCTGAAGCTCGACGAGGAGATCCGCGCGGGCTTCGACACCTTCCGCAACCTGGTGGCGGAGTTCCCCGAGTGCGAGCCGCAGCCGGGCGGCCACCTGTACATCGCGCATCGCGAGAAGAAGATGGCCTTCCTGCGCAACGAGGCGAAGGTGATGCGCGAGGTCTTCGGCTACGACACGCGGATGCTCAGCGCCGAGGAGGTGCACCGCGAGTACGTGAAGGACGCCGAGACCTTCGGTGCGCTGCACGAGCCCGACGGCATCGGCGTGCACCCGCTGAAGCTCGCCTTCGCCTACCTGCGCGCTGCGCGCGCGCTCGGCGTGCGCGTGCACACCGCGAGCCCGGTGAGCGGCTTCCAGACGAAGGGAGGGGTGCACCACCTGCAAACTCCGGGCGGCACGGTGCGCGCGCGCGCAGTGGCCTTCGCCACCGGCGGCTACACCAGCAACGGGCTGCACCCGAGGCTGGACTCGAAGATCATGCCGATCCTGTCGAACTCGCTGGTGACGCGGCCGCTCACCGCCGAGGAGCTCGAAGCGACCAACTTCCTGACCACCGAGCCGATCACCGACACGCGGACGCTGCGCTTCTACTACCGCAGGCTGCCCGACAACCGCGTGCAGATCGGCTCGCGCAGTTCGATCACCGGGGCCGACGCGCCGGCGCCCAGGCACATGGCGGTGCTGGTCGACGGCCTGCACCGCAAGTTCCCGGCGCTGCGCGGGATCCGCATCGACTACTCGTGGTGGGGCTGGGTGGATGTCAGCCACGACATGATGCCGCGGGTGATGCAGCCGGATCCGCGCGAGTCGGTGTTCTACGCGGTGGGCTACGGCGGCAACGGCGTCTCGTTCTCGGCGCACGCGGGCCGGCGGATGGCGCAGCGGATCGCCGGGCGCAGCGACCCGGCGTTCACGCTGCCGATCTACGATTCCGAGCTCGAGTACCCGAACGTGTTCGACCTGGTGCGCTCGCGCGCCTTCGCCCCCTTCCGCAGGTTCGGCCAGCGCTTCCTGTACCGCTGGTACTACCTGCGCGACGAGGTGCTGTAGCACGCCGCGAGCGCGCAGGACGCGACGCGGCTGGCGATCGAGTCCGAGCGGCTGGTGAGGATGATCGGCACCCGCATGCCGAGCACCACGCCGGCGCAGTCGGCGCCGGCGAGGTAGACCAGCTGCTTGTAGAGCATGTTGCCGGCCTCGAGGTCCGGCACCAGCAGCACGTCGGGTGAGCCCGCGACCTGCGAGACGATGCCCTTGTGGCGCGCGGACTCCGCGGAGATCGCGTTGTCGAAGGCGAGCGGGCCGTCGAGGATCGCGCCGGTGATCTGCCCGCGATCGGCCATCTTGCACAGCGCGGCCGCGTCGATCGTTCCCGGCATCGCCGGGTTGACCGTCTCCACCGCCGAGAGGATCCCGACCTTCGGGCAGGCGATGCCCAGCGCGTGCGCGAGGTCGATCGCGTTCTGCGCGATGTCGCGCTTGGCCATCAGGTCGGGGGCGATGTTGACCACGCAGTCGGTGAACAGCAGCGGCCGGTCCACACCGGGCACGTCGATCAGGAACACGTGGCTTGCGCGGCGCGCGGTGCGCAGGCCGGCCTCGCGGCTGACCGCTGCGCCCAGCAGCTCGTCGGTGTGCAGGCTCCCCTTCATGAGCGCGTGCGCCTGGCCGTCGCGCGCCAGCGCCGCGGCGGCGGCGGCGGCGGCCGTGGGGTCGTCCGCGGTGTCGTGCAGCCGGGCCGGGCCGAGGTCGATTCCGGCGGCCTGCGCGGTCGCCCGGATGCGTGCGCCCGGGCCGACCAGGATCGGGTCGATCAGCCCGGCGCGGGCGGCGGCGGTCGCCGCCTCCAGCGAGACCGCGTCGCAGGGATGGGCTACCGCGACCGGAACCGGTCCGGCGGCGCGCGCGCGCTCGAGGAGCGCGTCGAGGTGGGGATGTGTCATCAGACGTAGTCCTTGTACTTCTCGAGCAGGCGCACCGGCATGCGCAGCGCGTCGCGCCGGAAGGGATCGCCGAGCTCGCGGGTGCACATCACCTCGATCACGCAGGTGCGGCCCTGGTTCATCTGCATGTCGACCGCGCGCTGGAGCGCGGGACCGACGTCCTCGAGGCGGTCGACCACGATGCCCTCGGCGCCCATCGACTTCGCGATCCCGGCGAAGCTGGGGTTGTCGAGCTCGCCGGCGACGAAGCGACGGTTGTAGAAGTCGACCTGGTTCTTCTTCTCGGCGCCCCACTGACGGTTGTGGAAGACCACCGCGGTCACCGGGATGTCGTGGCGCACGCAGGTGAGGATCTCGCCCATGCTCATCGCCCAGGCGCCGTCGCCGGCGTAGGCGATCGCCGGGCGCTCGGGCGCCGCGGCCTTGGCGCCGATCACCGTGGGCAGCGCGTAGCCGCAGTTGCCGAAGCTCATCGGCGCGAGCATGCTGCGCGGCCGCTCGAAGCGCAGGTAGCTGTGTGCGACCGAGTTGATGTTGCCGATGTCGGTGGCGACCATCACGTCGGCCGGCATCGCGCGCTCGAGCGCGCGCAGGACCTGGCGCGGGTGCATGTAGTGGCCGCCGCTGAAGGTGCGCTCGCCCTGGGCTTCCTCGATCATGTCGAGGCTGTAGGGGTCGCGCTCGTGGGTCCAGGCGTCGAGCTCCTTCTCCCAGGCGTCCTTCTCGGCGGCGATGCGTGCGGCGCGCTCGGCGCGGGTCGCATCGCAGTCGAGCTGGCGCTGCGCGATCAGCGCCAGCAGCGCCTTCGCGCAGGCGGCGGCATCGGCGCAGATCCCGACGCTGATCTTCTTCACCAGGCCGAGCACCTTGTGGTCGGCGTCGATCTGGATCACCTTCGCCTCGCGCGGCCAGTAGTCCATCCCGTGCTGTGGCAGGGTGCCGAAGGGGCCGAGCCGGGTGCCCAGCGCGATGACCAGGTCGGCCTGGGAGATCAGCTTCATCGCGGCCTTCGAGCCCTGGTAGCCCAGCGGGCCGCACCACAGCGGGTGGCTCGCGGGGAAGCTGTCGTTGTGCTGGTAGCTGTTGACCACCGGCGCGCCCAGGCGCTCGGCGAGCGCCTTGCACTGCTCGACCGCGTCGCCCATCACGACGCCGCCGCCGGAGATGATCACGGGGAACTTCGCCTGCGCGATCAGGTCGGCCGCGGCCTTCAGGCTGGCCTCGCCGCCGGCGCCGCGCTCGATGCGCGAGGGCGCGGGGATCTCTGCGCTGATCTCGCCGTAGAAGTAGTCGCGCGGGATGTTCAGCTGGGTCGGGCCCATGTCGCTGATCGCGCGGTCGAAGCAGCGCGCGGTGTACTCGGCCATCCGGGCCGGATGGGTCACGTGGCCCTGGTACTTCGTGAACTCCTGGAACATCGGCAGCTGGTTGCACTCCTGGAAGCCGCCCAGGCCCATCGTCATGGTGCCGGCCTCCGGGGTGATCATCACCACCGGCGAGTGCGCCCAGTAGGCGGCGGCGATCGCGGTGACGCAGTTGCTGATGCCGGGGCCGTTCTGGCCGATGACGACGCCGTGGCGGCCCGAGACGCGCGCGTAGCCGTCGGCCATGTGCGCCGCGCCCTGTTCGTGGACCACCGGGACCAGCCGGATGCCGGCGGGGGCGAACAGGTCCATCGCGTCCATGAAGGCCGAGCCCATGATCCCGAAGATGTCGGTGACGCCGTTGGCCACCAGCGTTTCGACGAAGGCCTCGGACGGGGTCATCTTCTGCACGCCGCGCACGGGCGTGCGGGTGGCGGATTTGCTGGGCGCGTTCATCTGGGACTCCTGCGAAAGTTGGCTAGGAAGCGGAACCATTCGTTCCGAAGAACGAGACAAGGCGAAGTTTTCGCTGAAACAGGCGAATACGTCAAGGGATTTCTCTAAAGTCGGAACTTCTGGTACCGTTTATGCATCAAACGATGGATTTCAACCGATGGAACTCGTCCACAATGCCAGTGAGCACCTCGGCGAGGTGCGGGGCGAGACCCCTGCGCTGCGCCTGTTCTCGCTGCTGGAGGTCATCGCCACCCGCGACCAGAGCTTCTCGCTGCAGGAGCTGGTCGACGAGACCGGGCTGCCCAAGCCGACGCTGCACCGGATGCTGGCGCAGCTCGAGGCCGCAGGCCTGCTGCAGCGCGAGCACGATGGCCGCCGCTACGGCACCGGGCTGCGGCTGCGCCGCTTCGCGGAGAACCTGCTGTTCAACGACACCTGCCACGGCGCGCGCCACGCGGTGCTGCGCCGGCTGGTCGAGGAGATCGGCGAGAGCTGCAACCTCACCGCGCTCTCGGGCGGCGAGGTGGTCTACCTGGATCGGGTCGAGACGCCGGCGGCGCTGCGCTTCTACCTGCAGCCGGGCTCGCGGGTGCCGGCGCACTGCTCGGCCAGCGGCAAGCTCTTCCTCGCGCGGATGAGCCCGGCGCAGCGCAGGCGCCTGCTGGGGCACGCGCCGCTCGAGCGCTTCACCGACCGCACGCTCACCGACCTGGACGCGCTCGAGCGCGAGCTGCACAAGGTGCGCCGCGACGGCTACGCGATCGACAACGAGGAGTTCCTGCCCGGACTGCTGTGCGTGGCGGTGCCGGTGTGCCGCGGCGACGAGCGTCCCAAGCTGGCGGTGGCGGTCCAGGCGCCGGTGATGCGCCTGACGCCGGATCGGGCGCTGCGCGTGCTGCCGGCGCTGCAGCGGGCGGCCGCGGCGCTGGCAGGGATCGACGCGGAGGGCCGCGAACACGAAGCGGCGGGCGCATGAACGGCGGGGACGACGCGCTGCGCGCCGCTGCGCCGACGCGCATGGTGTCGGTGCGCGAGGCCTTCGGGATCGACAGCGCGCTGCGGGTGCCGGCCTTCGAGACGGCCGACGAGCACGTTCCGGAGGCGGATCCGGCCTATCGCTTCAACCCCGAGGTGACGCTGGCGCTGCTCGCAGGCTTCGCGCGCAATCGGCGGGTGCTGGTGCAGGGGCTGCACGGCACCGGCAAGTCGACCCACGTCGAGCAGGTGGCGGCGCGCCTGAACTGGCCCTGCGTGCGCGTCAACCTCGACGGCCACGTCAGCCGGCTGGACCTGGTGGGGCGCGACGCGGTGGTGCTTCGCGAGGGCAGGCAGGTCACCGAGTTCCAGGAGGGCATCGTGCCCTGGGCGCTGCAGCGGCCGGTGGCGCTGGTGTTCGACGAGTACGACGCCGGTCGCCCGGACGTGATGTTCGTGATCCAGCGTCTGCTCGAGCGCGACGGCCGCTTCACCCTGCTCGACCAGAACCGCGTGCTGCGCCCGCATCCGTGGTTCCGGCTGTTCGCCACCGCCAACACCGTGGGGCTGGGCAACCTCAGCGGGCTCTACCACGGCGCGCAGCGGCTGAACCACGCGCAGATCGATCGCTGGAGCATCGTGGTCACGCTGGACTACCTGCCGCGCGACGAGGAGGTGGCGATCGTGCAGGCGCAGGCGCCCTCGATGCGCGACGCGCGCGGCCGCGCGCGGGTCGAGGCGATGGTCGCGGTGGCCGAGCTGACCCGCAAGGGTTTCGCGGCCGGCGATCTGTCCACGCTGATGTCGCCGCGCACGGTGATCGCCTGGGCCGAGAACTGCGAGATCTTCCATGACACGGCGCTCGCCTTCCGCTACGCGTTCCTGAACCGCTGCGACGAGGCGGAGCGACCGCTGGTGGCCGAGTACTCCCAGCGCTGCTTCGGCGCGGAGCCGGGCGCCGCGTGAGCGCGGCTGGCGCGCCGCCCGGCGAGCAGGCGCTGCGCCGACGGCGCCAGCGGCTGGAGGCGCTGGGCGCTGCCTCGATCCGCGCGCTCACCGGCGACGCTCGCCTGCACTTTCGCGGCGGCCGGCTGCACCGGGACGAGACGAGGCTGCCGGACTTCGGTCCGCACCTGCACCCGGCCGACGACGACGACCCGGGCTCCTTTCGGGGCGCAGCCGACGGGCTCGCGCTGCGGCTGCTGTTCTCGGACCAGGCGCTGCACCTGCAGCTGCGCCCCGACGGTGAGATCGAGCGCTGGGTGTTCGAGCTGCTCGAGCAGCTGCGGGTCGAGTCGCTCGCACCGCAGGAGCTGCCTGGAGTGCGGCTGAACCTGCGGCACCGCTTCGAGCGCTGGTCCGAGGCCTTCCGCGCAAGCGGCCTGTGCGAGACGCAGGCCGGGGTCGTCCTGTTCACGCTGGCGCAGATCTGCCGCACCCGGCTGTGCGGCGTGCCGCCGGCACCGGCGAGCGAGGAGATCGTCGAGCGCGCGATGGGACGGATCGCGTCGGCGGCTGGCTCCGCGCTTGCCGGCCTGCGCCGGCACCGCTCGGACCAGGCGCAGTTCGCGGTCCACGCGCGCGCGATCGCCGCGGGCGTGGCGCAGCTGCTCGGCGGCGATGCGACGGCCGCGCAGCTGCTGGAGCGGCGGGCGCCGGAGCCGAGGTCCGAGGGCGCGCCGCCGCGGTTCTCGCTGTGGATCGACCTGGGCGAGGGCGACGGGCAGGCGGCACCGTCGGCGTCGGCGCTGGACGCGGAGCGGGTCGCGGACGCGGCCGGCGCGGCCGACGCCTACCGCGTGTTCACGCGCGCCTACGATCGTGAGCTGCAGGCGAGTGCGCTGGTGCGCGCGCCGCGGCTGCGGGAGCACCGCGCGGCGCTGGACCGGCTGCAGGCCGGCTCGGGGCTGAACCCGGCGCGGGTGGCGCGGCTGCTCGGCGCGGCGCTGCTGCGGGCCCACGGACAGGCGCCCGAGGACGGCCGTGAGGAGGGCCTGGTCGACGGGCGCCGGATCGCCGCGCTGGTGAGCTCGCCGACCGAGCGCCGCGTCTTCCGCTGGCAGCGCCCGGCGCCGCAGGCCGAGTGCGTGGTGTCGCTCCTGCTCGACTGCTCGGGCTCGATGAAGCCGCACCGCGAGACGCTCGCCTGCTTCGTCGATCTGCTGCTGCGCGCGCTGGACGCCATCGACGTGGGCACCGAGCTGCTGGGCTTCACCACCGGCGCGTGGAACGGCGGACGGGCGCTGCGCGACTGGCGCCGGGCGGGATCGCCGCCCGCGCCCGGCAGGATCGCCGAGCGCGACCACCTGGTGTTCAAGGCGGCCTCGCAGCCCTGGCGCCGCGCGCGCGCGCAGGTCGCGGCGCTGCTCGAACCGGTGTTCTACCGCGAGGGCGTCGACGGCGAGGCCGTCGAGTGGGCGTGCGCGCGGCTGGCGGCCTGCGATGCGCGCCGGCGGGTGCTGCTCGTGGTCTCCGACGGCTGTCCGATGGAGTCGGCCAGCGCGGCAGCCAATCCGCCCGGGATGCTCTCGGCGCACCTGCGCGAGGTGGTGGCCGCGCAGCGGCGCCGCGGCGAGGTCGAGATCTTCGGCGTGGGCGTCGGGCTGGACCTGAGCCCCTGGTACGCGCGCAGCCTGCTGCTGGATCCGTCGGCGCGGCTCGCCATGGCCGACTTCGCCGCGCTCGCGCAGCTGCTCGCCCGCTGAGGCCCGCGCCGGCCCGCACGCGCGCAGCGTCCGGGCCGGCGCGCGCGCTCAGGCCGTCCGGGCGGCGCCGCCGTAGCTGAAGACGTTCGCCGCTCCGGGGGCGAAGGACTCCAGCAGCACGCGCTCGAGCGGCTTCTCCGACGCGGTCTTGGGGATCTCGTCGACCAGCTGCAGGTAGGACGGCACGCTGTTGCGCTCCAGGCGTTCCTCGCAGAAGGCGAACACCGATTCCGGATCCCACTGACCGGGGTCGCGGACCACGATCGCGGCGACCACGTCCTTCTCGCCTGGCGTGCCGTTGGCCGCCGGGACGCCGTAGACGAAGACGTCGTCGACGATCGGGTGCTCGGCGATCTCCTTCTCCAGGAAGCCGGGCGAGATGAAGTCGCCGTTGCGCCGGATCTCGTTGCCCTTGCGGTGCATGAAGTAGAACCAGCCGTCGGCGTCGCGGTAGCCGATGTCGCCCATCCGCAGCCAGCCGCCCCGGGTCTTCTTCTGCGAGGCCTCCGGATTGCCGAAGTACTCGACGACCGCGGGGCTGCCGTCGGCGTTCTCGAAGACGATCTCGCCGGGCTGCATCGGGGCGCACTCGCGGTCGTCCTCGTCGAGGATGTGCGCGATCAGGTTGGGCGGCGGGCGGCCGATGCTGCCGCGCGGCCCGACGCCCGGCGGGTTGATCATCACGCCGCCCTCGGCCGCGCCGTAGAACTCGAACACCTCGACGCCGAAGCGCCTGGAGAAGGGCTCCCAGAGGTTGGCCGGCATGCCGGCGCCCAGCACCATGCGCAGCGGGTTGTCCGCGTCGCGCGGGGTGGGGGGCTCGCTGTAGATCGCGCTGAACATCCCGCCCAGCAGGTTCATCGTGGTGCAGCCGAAGTCGCGGATCACCGACCACAGGCGGCTCTTGGTGAACTTCAGGCTGAACACCGCGGGCACCTCGTTGTACAGCGCGCCGCCCAGGGTGATCCCGAGCGCGTTGGCGTGGGTCAGCGACAGGCCGGTGTACATCCGGTCGGCCGGGGTCACACCCAGCACGCGGACGATCTCGCCGATCCCCGCGTAGCGCTGATAGGAGCCGACGATCGCCTTCGGGTCGCCGGTGGTGCCCGAGGTGAACATCATCTGCATCGGCATCTCGAGGCGGTCGCCGGCGATCGGCAGCTCGGGACCGTCCGGGACCAGGGCGTCGTCGAGCCACTCGGTGCGTGCCGGCAGCGCGAGCGCCGGATTGCGGGGGCCGACCAGCAGCACCCAGCCCACCGACGGGACCTCACCGACCACCTCCTGCAGCGCCTCCAGGCAGTAGGCGCCGGCGATCACGCCCTTGCAGCCGACCGCATCGAGCATGTACTGCAGCTTCTTGCCCCGGGTGCGCGGATCGATCGGCACGAAGACCGTGCCGAGGATCGAGGAGGCGACGACCGCGTCGGCGAACTCGGCGTGGTTCTGCAGCTGCAGTGCGAAGCGGTCGCCCGGCGCGATCCCGCGCGCGGCGAGCGCGCGCGCGATCGCCTGGCCGCGCCGCCACAGGCTGGCGTAGTGGCGGTGCGCGACCCGGTAGCCGCCGTCGGCGTCGTGGCCGACGAAGGTGAGCAGCGGCGGCTCTTCGGGCTGGTGCGCGCGCGTGCGCACCAGCTCGCCCAGCGGCAGCGGGGGCGCAGCCGCGGGAGCCGCGGGGGCGCCTGCGTTCGGGGCGCTCACAGCAGCACCTTCCAGCCGGTGCCGTCGAACTGCTGGAAGCGCACGCCGCGCAGCGGGTGGCGGTTGGTCGGGCTGGTCTTGACGCGCAGCCCGGGCAGCAGGAGCGGCAGGTCCATGTCGAGGTTCGCGGTCTGCCTGATCACGTTCTCGCGGGAGAGATCGTTGCCGCACTGGGTGAGCACCTGCACCAGCAGCTGCGCCGACAGTGTGCCGTAGGTGGCGAGGTTGTCGCGCGGTTGTGCCGGGCTGTACCTGTCCATGAACGCCTTCCACTCGGCCATGTCCTTGTCGGCAGCCCAGCGCGGGTCGGCCGGGTCCTTCATGAACGCCGCCGCCATCACCCCCCTGGCGTGATCGAGCCCCGCCGGCTCCATCACGTTCTTCACCGAGGTGGCGTTCTGGTTCACGAAGATCTGCGGCTTCCAGCCGATCTCGCCGGACTTGCGGATGCCCTGTGCGGTCGCCTTGGGCGAGCCGAACATCAGGAAGATGTCGGCGCCGGAAGCCTGGCTGGAGATCACCTGCGAATCGACGGTCGGGTCGGTGACCTCGTGCGAGGACTCGTAGACCAGCTGCTTCTGGGCGTTGGCTGCTGCCAGGCCGGTCTTGACGCCGCGCAGGAAGTCCTTGCCCGCGTCGTCGTTCTGGTAGCAGATCGCGAACTTCGCGCCGGGCTTGCCCTTGAGCACGTGGGCGACGATCTCGCGGCCCTCGTCGGAGAACAGCGGCTGGAAGCCCAGGCTCCAGGGAAACTTCTGGATGTCGTCGGCCCAGGTGGCCGCTCCCGACCCCACGAAGAGCTGCGGCACCTTCTTCTGGTTCAGGTAGGCGCGCACCGCGACCGAAGTCGGCGTGCCGGTGGTCGCGGCCATCAGCAGCACTTCCTCCTGTTCGACCAGCTTGCGGGTGACCTCGACCGTCTTGGGCGGGCTGTAGCCGTCGTCCATCTGCAGGACCGTCAGCTTCCGGCCGTTGATCCCGCCCCGATCGTTGATCATCTGCAGATAGTTCTTGAAGACGATCGCGCCGCTGGACCAGGCTGCGGCCGGGCCGCTCAGCGGAGTGGTCTGGCCGATGCGGATCTCGGTCGCGGTGACGCCGGGTGTCTGCGCGCGTGCGAAGCCGGGAAGGCAGGCAGCGCCGCCGGCGGCGGTGGCGATCGTCAGGAAGTGGCGTCGGTTCATGCTCATCGATGTCTCCTCGGAGGATGTTCGGGTGCTCGCCCATCGCGGGGGGCTCAGGGCATTAGAGACCGGTTTCGGTACCCAGTCAAGCTATTTGGTACCATAAGAAACGAACTCCGATCGACCCCATCCGATCACTGCCGTCGAGGTTTTCGATGCAGACGAGACGCACCGACGAGGAATTTGCGCAGCAGCTCTCCGAGCTGGTGAAGAGGGAGGGCATCTCCGAGCTCTCGGTTGCCCAGATCGCTGCGCGGCTGCGCTGCTCGCGCCGACGCCTCTACGCGCTGGCGCCAACCAAGGAGGGTCTGCTGCACCGGGTGGCGGCCGAGCACTTCGATCGGATGCTGCGCGAGGGTTTCGAGGCCGCTGCCAGGGAGGGGGACGCGGGACGGGCGATCGCCGCCTATCTGCGGGTCGGGGTGACCTGGACGACCACCCTGAGCCAGGCCTTCCTGCGCGACCTGGAGGCCAGCGCCGAAGGCAGGGCGCTGTTCGACCGCTTCCAGCACGCGCGCGCCGAGGGCGGCCAGCGGATCGTCGAGGAAGGGATCCGCAGCGGCGCGTTCAACGCGCACAACCCGGCAGTGGCGATCGAGGTGCTGCTTGGGGCGGCCCTGCGGCTGCGTCGCCCGGACTTCCTGGAGCGCAGCGGCCTGTCGATCTCCCAGGCCTTCGACGAGGCGTACTCGATCGTCCTCGGCGGGCTGCTCGCCCGGCGCTGACCTCGGTCGGCGCTCGTCCCCGCCAGCCGGCGCGCGGCGCCGGCGGCGTGGGGCCGCCTGCGCCGCGCGGGCCGATTGCCTGCGCGGCGCGCCTCAGGCGCCGGCCTGGAAGACGCGCCCGCCCTGGACGGTGCCCCAGACCCGGACGTCCTTCAGCGCCTCGGGCGCGATCGCGGTCGGGTCGTCCTCGAGCACGCAGAAGTCGGCGCGCTTGCCGCACTCGATCGAGCCGATCTCCCCGTCCAGGCGCAGGGTCTGCGCAGCGCCCAGGGTGATCGCGCGCAGCGCCTGCTCGACGCTGATGCGCTCGCGCTCGCCCAGCACCCGTCCGGTGGCCGACACCCGGTTGACCGCGCACCAGGCGGTGAACAGCGGGCCGATCGGGGTGATCGGCGCGTCGGAGTGGATCGCCAGCGTCACCCCCTCGCGCAGCGCGGTCGCGCAGGCGTTCATCCGCGACGCCCGCTCGGGGCCGACCGTGGTTTCCCAGTGCTGGTCGCCCCAGTAGTAGATGTGGTTGGCGAAGAGGTTCACCGCCATCCCGAGCGCGGCCATGCGCCGGAACTGCGCGGCGTCGGCCAGCTGCGTGTGCTGCAGCGTGAAGCGGTGGTCCGGCGAAGGACGCGCGCGCAGCGCCTGCTCCATGCAGTCGAGCGCGAGCTCGGTGGCCTCGTCGCCGTTGGTGTGCGTGTGGATCTGCACCCCGTGCTCGAGCGCGAGCGTGTAGCACTCGCGGATCGTCTCGGGCGCGGCGTACCACAGGCCCGCCGGCGCGCCGTTGTAGTAGCCTGGCCAGCGGATGCGCGCCGTGAAGCCCTGGATCGAGCCGTCGGCGACGATCTTGATGCGGCCCAGCCGCATCCGGTCGGTGCTCATTTCGCGCAGCGCGCAGGCGCGCGCGACCGCGTCGGCCGGGCTCATCCCGATCAGGCGCAGCAGCGGCACGATGCGCACCGGGTAGCGAGCGTCGTCGGTGGTGCGCCGCAGGGTGCCCAGCTCCTCCTCGCCCAGCGTGGCGGCGAGATCGGTGGCGGTGGTGACGCCGGCGCGCACGCACAGCCGGCCGAAGGTGCGGATGCCCTGCTCGTCGCCGGACAGGAAGGAGCGGTGCAGGCCCACCAGCTGCAGCGCGCCGGACATCGCCTCGGGGCCCCTGAGCTCGCCGGTGGGCAGGCCGTCCTCGCCCAGCGGGATGCCGGGGTGGGTGTGTCCGGTGCGCAGCAGGCCGGCGCGCTCGAGCGCGGCGGTGTTCACGTTGAGGATGTGGCCGCTGGCGTGCATCACCCCGACCGGGCGCGTGGCGCTCACCCGGTCGAGGTCGGCGCGCGTGCAGCGGCGGGCGCCGAAGTAGATCGGATCCAGGCCCCAGCCGGTGACCGGGGCGTCGCCGGGCGGCATGGCGGCCTCGGCGGCGCGCAGCGTCTCGACCACCGCGTCCATCGAGCGTGCTCCCGCCACCCGGCGGCCGTCGGGGTCGTCGACGTCGAACCAGCCGCAGTAGGTGTAGCGCCACAGCGCGCCGGCCATCAGGTGGGTGTGACCCTCGACCAGCCCGGGCATCAGCACCTTGTCGGCGAAGCGCTCGTCCAGCGTGAAGGGGCCCCAGCCGCGCAGCTCATCGAGGCTGCCGACCCCGAGGATGCGACCGTCGCGGACCGCGACGTGGCTTGCCTCGGGCCGCGCGGGCGCCATCGTGAGGATCCTGCGGGCGGAGTAGACGATGGTTTCGCTCATGGCCTTGGCTTCCTGTGGCGTGGGGCTCCGGGATCGGAGCCTGGTTGGGCTGCGTTGCGGCGCCGCACGGGCACCGGAGGATTCGGTGCGCGGCGGACCTTCAGACGGAAACGGGTGCCAGCGGCGCCTGGGGGCGACCGTCGATCAGCTCGACCCGCCGGCAGCGCACCCAGTGCCCGGGAACGATCTCGCGCAGCGGCGGCAGCGCTTCGTGACACGCCGGCTCGGCCGCCGGACAACGGCCGGCGAAGCGGCAGCCGGGCGGCGGCGCGATCGGGCTGGGCGGGTCGCCGGCGAGACGGATCCGCTGCGCGGCGCGGGCGCGACCCCCGTGCACCGTGGGCACCGCGGACATCAGCGCGACGCTGTACGGATGCAGCGGGTTGCCGAAGAAGGTGCGCCGCGGCGCGCGCTCGACGATCTGGCCCAGGTACATCACCGCGATCTCGTCGCACAGGTGCTCGACCACCGCCATGTCGTGCGAGATGAACAGGTAGGTGAGCCCGAACTCGCGCTGCAGGCGGCCCAGCAGGTTCAGGATCTGCGCGCGGATCGCGACGTCCAGCGCGGACACCGGTTCGTCGCAGACCACCAGTTCGGGCTGCGTGGCCAGCGCGCGCGCGATGTTGATCCGCTGGCGCTGTCCGCCGGAGAACTGGTGCGGGAAGAGGTGCTGCTGCTCGGGCCGCAGGCCCACCGCCTCGAAGAGCTCGGACACGCGCGCGTCGCGCTGCTGCGGCGTTCCGACCTGCATCAGGTCCAGCGGGGTGCGCACCGTGTCGCCTGCGCGCTGACGCGGGTTCAGCGAGGAGAACGGATCCTGGAAGACGATCTGCAGCCGGCGGCGCGCCTTGCGCAGTTCCTCGCCCTGCAGCGCCCCCAGGTCGGTGTCGCCCAGGTGGACCGAGCCGGAGGTGATCGGGGCCAGGCGCATGACCGCCAGCGCGGTGGTGGTCTTGCCGGAGCCCGACTCGCCGACCAGCGCCATCGCACTGCCGCGCCGGACCTCGAGCGAGACGCCGTCGACTGCGCGCACCACTTCGGGCGGGTCGAACCAGCCCTTCTTGCGCAGGGGGAAGTGGACGTTCAGGTTCTGGATCCGCAGCAGGGAATCCTGGGAGGTGGGCGCGTTCATGCCTGGGCAGCCTCCTTGCTGTCGACCAGCAGCCAGCAGGCTGCGGCGTGCCCGTCGCCGACCTCGATCATGCCGGGCACTTCGGCAGCGCAGCGTTCGATTGCGTACGCGCAGCGCTCGCGAAACGCGCACCCCTGCCCGAGCTCCCAGATCGAGGGGACGACGCCGGGGATCTCGGGAAGGTCGGCGCGCTCATGGAGCTGGCTGCTGCCGAGCTCGGGCAGGCAGGCGATCAGCCCGCGCGTGTACGGGTGGCGCGGCGAGCCCAGCACCTGTGCGGTGCTGCCCTGCTCGATCACACGGCCCGCGTACATCACGATCACGCGGTCGGCCATCTCGGCGACCGCGCCCATGTCGTGGGTGATCAGCATGATCGCGGTGCCCTTGTCGCGCTGCAGCTCGCGCAGCAGGTCGAAGATCTGCGCCTGCACCGTGACGTCGAGCGCGGTGGTGGGCTCGTCGGCGATCAGGATGTCCGGGCGGCAGGCCAGCGCCATCGCGATCATCACCCGCTGGCGCATCCCGCCGGAGAGCTGGTGCGGGTAGTCGTCCACTCGCCGCTCAGGCGCCGGGATGCCCACCTGGCGCAGCATCTCGATCGTGCGCTCGCGCGCAGCCGTCGCGTCGAGTCCGGAGTGCAGTCGCAAGGTCTCGCCGATCTGGTCGCCCACGGTGTAGACCGGGTTCAGCGAGGTCATCGGCTCCTGGAAGATCATCGAGATCCGGTTGCCGCGCACCTCGCGCATCCGGGCCTCGGTGGCCTGCGCGAGGTCCTCGTCGCCGTAGAGCACGCGCCCGCCGCTGATGCGCCCGGGCGGGGTCGGCACCAGCCGCAGCAGCGCCAGCGCGGTCATGCTCTTGCCGCAGCCGGACTCGCCGACCACGCACAGCGTCTCGCCGGCGTTCAGGTGGAAGTCCACGCCATTGAGCACCATCGCGGCGCCCTTGCGGGTGCGGAACTCGACCCGCAGGTCTTCGACTCGGAGCAGGGGTTCGGCCATCAGCGTTCCCTCAGCTTGGGGTTGAGCGCGTCGTTCAGGCCGTCGCCGATCAGGCTGACCGCGAGCACCGTGACGAAGATCGCAAAGCCCGGGAAGGTCACCGCCCACCAGCTCGTGAGCACCTGCTGCTTGCTCGAGCCGATCATCATTCCCCAGCTCATCACGTTGGGGTCGCTCAGCCCCAGGAAGGACAGGCCGGCCTCGAAGAGGATCGCGGCGCCCACCGCGAGCGTCGCCGAGACGATCAGCGGCGGGAAGGCGTTGGGCAGGATCACCTTCCAGATCAGCCGCGCGTTGCCGGCGCCCACCGCGCGCTCGGCGCGCACGAACTCGAGGCTGCGCAGCTTCATGAACTCGGCGCGCGCCAGGCGCGCGGTGCCGGTCCAGGTGACGACGCCGATCGAGACCGTGACCGTGGTGAGCGTTGGCGAGAACAGCGTGACCACGACCATCGCGAACAGCAGCGAGGGCAGGACCTGGAAGAACTCGGTGATGCGCATCAGCACCGCGTCGACCCGCCCGCCGTAGTAGCCGGCGAGCGCGCCCACGGTGACGCCGATCAGCACCGACAGCGCGGCGGCCACCGCGCCCACGAGCAGCGTCGCGCGGCCGCCGTGGACGATTGCGGCGAACACGTCGCGGCCGAGGTAGTCGGCGCCGAGCCAGGCGTCCTCGGAGAAGGGCGGTGTGAGCGGCGCCGCGGCGATGTCGAAGGGGTCGGCCGGCCACAGCAGCGGACCGGCCAGCGAGAGCAGCAGCACGAAGCCGAGGATCACCAGGCCGGCGATCGCCGAAGGATTGCGCAGGAACATGCGCATCGCCTCGACGGTCGGATGCTCCACCTTTGCCGGCGCCCGGGCGGTGGGGGCCGCGCCCGCGGCGTCGACGGACTGTGCGGGGACCTTCATTTGCGGATCCTCGGGTCGATCAGCCGGTAGGCGAGGTCGGTGAGCTGGTTCATGACGACGACGATGATCGAGGAGAACAGGAGCACGCCAAGGATGGTCGGATAGTCGCGGCGCAGCACCGACTCGAAGGCGAGCCTGCCGAGTCCGGGCCAGTTGAAGACCGTCTCGACCAGCACCGCGCCCGCGAGCAGGTTGCCGAACTGCAGCCCCAGCATGGTCACCACCGGCAGCACCGCGTTGCGCAGCGCGTGCTTGTAGAGCACGACGCGCTCGGCCAGCCCCTTGGCGCGCGCGGTGCGCACGAAGTCGCTGCCCAGCACGTCGAGCATCGACGCGCGCGCCAGGCGGCTGTACTGCGCCAGGTAGACCAGCGCGAGCGTGAGCGTGGGCAGCACCAGGTGGTGCAGCACGTCGACGACGTCCGACAGGCTCCCGGCGCCGGCGGAGTCGACTGCACGCATCCCGGAGATCGGGAACAGCGGGAACACCGATGCGAGCAGGATCACCAGCATGATGCCGGTCCAGAAGACCGGCGCGGCGAAGCCGATCAGCGAGATCACGGTGATCGCCTGCGACAGCAGCCCGTTGGGCCGGCGCGAGGCCAGCACCCCGAGTGTGGTGCCGATCCCGAAGGCGGCGATCACCGCGCTGAGCACCAGCAGCAGCGTGGCCGGGACCCGGTCGAGGATCAGTCCGCTCACCGGCAGGTTGAAGAAGTACGAGTAGCCGAGGTCGCCGCTGAGCACCTTGCCCAGGTAGACCGCGAGCTGGGTCGACAAGGGTTTGTCCAGCCCGTACTGCTGGCGCAGATCTTCCTTGAGCTCCTCGCTCATGCCGCCGCTGGCGCCGGCGATGGTCTCGACCGGATCGCCGGGCGCGGCGTGCACCAGCAGGAAGTTGAGCACGACCACCGCCAGCACCAGGGCGAGGCCCTGGAGCAGCTGGGTCAGCAGGGTTCGGCCGAGTTTCATGTCTGGACCGTGCCCGGCGTCACTTGACCGTGACTTCGTCCAGCGGCGACATCGGCCCCCAGATCGTGGTCGGGACCTGACCCACGGTCTTGCGCGTCACGGTGTGGTAGGGCGTGAGGTTCACGTAGAGGATGGGCAGCTCGTCGGTGACGATCTTCTGGAAGGTCGAGTAGTAGGCCTTGCGCTTGACCGGGTCGATCACCCCGCCGGCGGTCGCCAGCAGCTTGTCGACCTCGGCGTTGCGGTACTTCTGCGTGTTGGTCCAGATGATCGGCCGGATGTTCGACGACAGGTAGGTGCGGTGCACGCCGATGATCGGGTCGCCCCAGTTGAAGACCACGTCCATCGTCATGTCGAAGTCGCCGCTGGCGATCCGCTTGGCCCAGGCGGGGAAGTCGGCCGAGGCGCGCACCGTGACGCCGATGCCGATCTTCTTCAGCTGCGCGCGCACGTACTCGGCCACGCCCTTCTGCTGCTCGTCGGTGCCCCCGGGGATGAAGTCGATGGTCAGCTTGAAGCGTTCGCCGTCGGCCCCGGGCTTGAAGCCGGCCTCGTCGAGCAGTGCCGCGGCCTTCTTCAGGTCGACCGGGTAGGTGACCAGGTCGGTGACCGCGAACACGCTGCTGGGGACGATCGGACCGTCGGCCCGGGTCGCGAAGCCGCCCATCAGCTTCTTGGTGATGAAGTCCTTGTCCACCGCGTGCGCGATCGCCTTGCGCACGCGCACGTCGGAGAGCTCCTTGCGCTCGAGGTTGAACGCGAGCCAGTTGATCGCGCCGATGCCCTCGTAGCCCTTCGCCGTGAGCGCCAGGTCCTTGTTCGTGGCCATCCGCTTCAGGTCGGAGGACGCGGACACGAAGGGCAGCATGTGGATGTCGCCGCGCTCGAGCCCGAAGATCAGGCTCTGGCTCTCGGGGGCGAGGTTGACGATGATGCGGTCGAGCTTCGGCCTGCCCTCGAGGAAGAAGCGGTCGAAGCGCTCCATCACGATGCGCTGCCCCGGCTTGAACTCGGCCAGCCTGAAGGGGCCGGAGCCGACGAGGTCGGCGGTGTTGCGCGGGTGGTTCTTCAGGTCCTTGCCGTCGTCGTAGACGTGCTTGGGCAGGATCGGGCACAGGGCCGGCGACATCGCCAGCACGATGGCCGGATGCGGCTCGCTCATCCGGATGATCGCGGTGTGCGCGTCGGGCGTCTCGACCGCCTTCACCGGGCCCATCATGGTCTGGAACGGGTGGTTCGCCTTGATCGCCATGATCGAGAAGGCGACGTCGGCCGAGGTCACCGGCTTGCCATCGTGGAACACTGCATTCGTGCGCAGCTTCAGCGTGAGCGACATGCCGTCGGGGGCGAGCTCCCACTTCTCGGCGAGGTAGGGCTGCGGATTCCACTTGTCGTCGAAGCGCAGCGGGCTGGCGAAGAGCTGCGTCGACGGCATCGCGGTGGCCACGCCGGACTGCACTGCGCCGTTCAGGTGGCGCGGAGTCTGCGTCGAGCCGATGATCAGGGTGCCCCCCTGCTTCGCGTTCTGCGCGAGCGCCGGGAGCGTGATGGTGGCTGTGGCGAGCATCGCGGCGCACAGCGCGCGGCGGCCGATGGATCGGATCGTCATGTCGTCCTCCTGTTGTGGGCCGGCGACGCGCGGGGCGCCAGGCCTTGGTGCGATCGAGAGTAGTCGAGCGGGCGCGGCCGCGGGTAGTACCAGTCGGCTGGCTTCGATTGGGCCAGCGGCCGGATTCTGATCGGGGAAAACCCCGATGCCGATCTAGACGCGTGCTGCGGCGATCGCTGCGCCGATCGCGTCGCGATCCAGCGGCAGGCCTGCGGAGATCGCCACCAGCCTGCCGCCGCCGTCGGCGCCGGCGGGCGCGGGAGCGAGGCTGGCGCGGCGCCCGACCAGTTGCACTGCGTGCAATCGACCGTCGGCCCCGCGCACCAGTCCCTTGGCCCGCACCAGGGGCGGTGAGAGCGCGGCGAGCGCGTCGGCGAGCCGCTGCGGATCCACCTCGCCCTGGACTTCGAAGGTCTCGGCGTCGTAGCACGCCCCCGCGTGGCCCTGCGGCCGAAGGCTCGCGGCGAGGCCGAGCGTCACCATGCCGGTGCGCGGCGCGCGCTCGAAGACGCCCAGCAGTACCTCGACCGGCACTGCGCCGTCAGTGCAGCGCAGTACCGGCGCAGTGCTGTGCGTGTGCAGCCAGCTCTCCACAGCGTCGAGCGCCTGGGGCGGCAGGAGGTCGGACTTGGCGAGCAGCAGCAGGTCGGCGCACTGCAGTTGCTCGCGCACCGTCTCGCCGACGTAGCGATCGCCGGCCTGGCGGCGCACCGACTCTGCGTCGGCGACGACGATAGTGGCGGCGACCGTGATTCCCGGTGCGAGCGAGACGGTGGCCCGAAGGTTGCGCGGCAGCGCGACCCCGCTGGTCTCGATCACGATCTGCTCGAAGGGCTCGGCCGCGTTGCGCAAGGACTGGAGCGTCTCGAGCAGGTCGTCGCCGAAGCTGCAGCACACGCAGCCGCCGGCGATGCTGATCGCATCGGCGCTGCGGGCCTCGATCAGGTCGGCGTCGATGTTCACGGAGCCGAAGTCGTTGACGACCACTGCGATGCGCCGCCCGCCGGCGTGGCGCAGCAGGTGGTTGAGCACCGTGGTCTTGCCTGCGCCCAGGTAGCCGCCCAGGATGGTGAGCGGGATCGGGCCGCGCGGCGCGACATCGCGGCGCTGAGACCCGTCGGGCCGGGCGCGCATCGATCAGAGCTCCGTGACCGGGAACACCCGGCCGCCCTGCACCGTGCCCCAGACGCGGACCTCGCGCAGGCGCTCCGGCGCGAGCTCCAGCGGATCGTCCTCGAGCACCGCGAAGTCGGCTCGCTTGCCGCACTCGATCGAGCCGATCTCGTGGTCGAGCTTCAGCGTGTACGCGGCGCCCACGGTGATGGTGCGCAGTGCGTCCTCGACCCCGATGCACTCGGAACGCGCCAGCTGACGACCGGACGCGGTCACGCGGTTGACCGCGCACCACGCGGTGAACAGCGGGTTCAGCGGGGTGATCGGCGCATCGGAGTGGATCGCGATCGGCACGCCGTGCGCGAGCGCCGAGGCGCAGGGGTTCATCCGCTGCGCGCGTTCCGGACCCACGGTGATCGCGCAGTGCTGGTCGCCCCAGTACCAAGTGTGGTTGGCGAACAGGCTCGCACAGACGCCCAGCTTCTTCAGCCGCGCGAGCAGCGCCTGGTCGGCGAGCTGACAGTGCTGCAGCGTGATGCGGTGGTCCGGGCAGGGGCGTTCGCGCAGCACCGTCTCGATGCAGTCGCAGGCCATGTCCATCGCTTCGTCGCCGTTGGTGTGGATGTTCACCACCAGGCCCTCGGCCAGCGCCAGCCGGATCGCCTCGGTGAGGTTCTCGGGGCTCTGGTACCAGATCCCGTTGGGCCGGCCATTGTAGTAGCCCGGCCAGCGCAGCCGTGCGGTGAAGCCCTGGATCGAGCCGTCGGCGAACAGCTTGACGCCGCCCAGGCGCAGTCGGTCGGTGCTGCGTTCGCGCAGCGCTTTCGCGTGCTCGACCAGGCCGGCGGGCGAGACCGCGAAGAAGCGCCGGAACGCGACGATGCGCACCGGGTAGTCTGGCGCCGCGGTCAGGCGCAGCATCGTCTCCACCGCTTCTTCGGGGAGCTGGTTGGTGAGGTCGGTGGCGGTGGTCACCCCGGTGCGCACGCACAGGCGGGCGAAGCGGCCCAGTCCACAGTCGTCGCCGGGGCGCCCCTCGCGCTCGAAGCGCGCGAAGCCGACGTGACGGCCTGCAGGGGTCATCGCCTCGGGGCCGCGCAGCTCGCCGGTGGGCAGGCCGTCGTCGCCCAGCGGGATGCCGGGGTGGTCGATCCCTGGGCGCAGGAAGCCGGCCAGTTCGAGGGCGCGGGTGTTCACGTTCAGGATGTGGGCGCTGGCATGCAGCACGCCGACGGGCCTGGTGGCGGACACTGCGTCGAGGTCGTGCCGCGTCAGCCGGACCTCGCCGAAGTAGATCGGGTCGATCCCCCATCCGGAGACTGCGGCGGCCGGGTCGGTGAGCTGCGCTTCGGCGCTCCTCAGCCGGGCGAGGACCGCGTCGAGGGTGCCCAGGCCGGGCCAGACCCGGCCGTCCGGGTCCATCCGCTCGAACCAGCCGCAGTAGGCGTGCTCCCAGAACACCCCTTCGGCGAGATGGCTGTGACCCTCGACGAAGCCGGGCATCAGGACCTTGTCGGCGAAGCGCCGGTCGAGCCGATACGGGCCCCAGCCGGCGAGCTCTTCGAGCGTGCCGACTCCGAGGATGCGGCCGTCGCGCACCGCGACGTGGGTGGCGAAGGGGCGCGCCGGGTTCATGGTGATGATGCGGCGAGCTTCGTGGATGGTGAACATCGACTGCCTCCTACGTGGGTGTGCGCGGCCTGGACCGCAGGGGCCTTGCGCAGCGGCGCCTGGCCTCAGGCGGTGGCGCGCAGCGCCTGCCCGACCACGTCGAACATGCGGTCGATCTGCGCGGCGGAGCTGGTGAGCGGCGGGCAGAAGGCCAGACTCTCGCCGATCGGGCGCACGAAGACGCCGTCGTCCCAGGCGCGCTGCGCGAGCTCCGTCGCGCGCGCGCCGGGGGCGCCTGGACGCGGCGCGAGCTCGATCGCGCCGATCAGTCCGAGGTTGCGGCAGTCGATCACGTTGGGTTCGCCGCGCAGCGCGTGGATCGCGTTCTCGAAGTGCGGCGCCGAGGCGTCGGCGCGTTCGAAGAGCTGCTCCTGCGCGTACAGGTCGAGCGCGCCGTGCCCGGCGGCGCAGGCCAGCGGATGGCCCGACCAGGTGTAACCGTGGGCGAATTCCACCCCCGGCTGGTCGCTGGCCATGAAGGCCTCGTGGATCTCGCGACGCACCAGCACGCCGCCCAGCGGCGCGGCGCCCGAGGTGACCCCTTTGGCGAATGTGATCAGGTCAGGTTGCACCTCGAAGAACTGCGCCGCAAAGGGCCGACCGAGCCGGCCGAAGCCGCAGATCACCTCGTCGAAGATCAGCAGGATTCCGTGGCGGGTGCAGATCTCGCGCAGCCGCGCGAGGTAGCCGCGCGGTGGCACGAGCACACCGCCGGCGCCGGAAACCGGCTCGACGATCACCGCGGCGATGGAGGAGCCGTCGTGGCGCGCGACGATGCGCTGCTCGAGTTCGTCGGCCAGCTCGGCGCCCTCGGCCGCCTGGCCGCGACAGAAGGCGCGCAGCTCCAGGTTCTGGGTGTGGCTCAGGTGATCGACGTGCGGCAGCAGGACCGGGGTGAAGGCCTTGCGGTTGGCCGGAAGCCCGGACACCGAAAGCCCTGCGATGTTCACTCCGTGATAGCCGCGCTCACGGCCCACCAGGCGGCAGCGGTGCCCCTCGTCGCGCAGCCGGTGGTAGGCCAGCGCGATCTTCAGCGCAGTGTCCACCGCCTCGGAGCCGGAGTTGGTGAAGAACGCCTGCTCGAAGCCCTCGGGAGCCAGCGCGCAGATCCGCGCCGCGAGCTCGAAGGCCGGCGGATGCCCCATCGAGAACGAGGAGACGAAGTCGAGCTGCGCCGCCTGCTTCGCGATGCGCTCGACGATCGGCGCTCGGCAGTGGCCGGCGTTGGCGCACCACAGCGTGGACAGTCCGTCGAAGACTTCGCGGCCGTCCGGGGTGACGAAGTACTCGTCGTGCGCGCTGGCGACCAGGCGTGGGCTGCGGCGGAACTTCCGGTTGTCCGTGAAGGGCATCCAGTAGTGGCTCAGGTCGGGGGGCGTGCTCATCGGCATCCTCGCTGGGTCGGGCTGGGCGTGCGCGGCTCCGGGTCTGGTTCCAGTTCCGGTTCCGGTTCGCGCGGGTTCAGTAGGTGGGCGGAGTGACCGCCCACAGCGCTTCGGTCGCCTCGTCGCCCGGATTCCAGTACCGGTGCGGCAGGTGGCTCGGATACGAGAAGCTGTCGCCTGCCTCGAGCGCGAACTCCTGGCCATCCACCCAGAGCTGCAGCCGGCCGCGCAGCACCACGCCCGCCTCCTCGCCCTGATGGGTGTAGGGCTCGCCGCTGTCGGCGCCCGGCTCGAGGCGGGTGTGGATCAGTTCGATCTGCCCGGACAGATTGGGCGAGAGCAGATGCTCGGTGATACCCGAGGCAAAGCCGAGGCGACGCCGGTTGGCCCTGCGCACGATCATCGAGCGCTCGGCGGCCGGGGCGTCGTCGCCGGCGGGGAAGAACCAGCCGACCTGCACGCCCAGGGCCTGCGCGATGTGCTGCAGCACGCCGATCGAGGCCTCGGAAAGGCCGCGCTCGAGCTGGCTGAGGTAGCCGACCGAGCGGCCGGTGCGGCTGGCGAGTTCGGCGAGCGTCATGCCACGCACCCGGCGCAGGCTGCGGATCTCTTCGCCGAGCCGGATGCGTTGCGCCTCGGCGCCGGGCGCGGGAGCGTGGCGCAGCGATCCGGAGAGCGCATCGGAATCTGCTGACGGGCGCTCGGCACTGGAGAGGTTCACGGTTCTGCGGATGGAAGCCATTCGCGAACAATAACATATGTGTGAAAAAATGCGTGAAAAATTCACGTAGACGATGAAGGATGGCGCTGCGTTCACAAGTATCTGCGTCGCTTGCTTGTGCGCTGATCGAAGGTGCGCGACACTGGCGTCCGCGTGGCGTCACGCAAGCCGAGGAACCATGCAGGGCGCGCACCCAGCCCGTCGGGCAGACGAAGCTTCCGCACAGGCCGGCGCGGCGCGCTTTGCGCGCGCGGTGTCGCTGTCGATGGGGAGCGCCTTCGGGGCTTCGCGCTTGGTGCTCGCCGATCGCCGCACGGACGCGCCTTCGGTGCTGCGAGTGCACTTCGTCAACTGGCCGTCCTGGTGCCTGGGCCACTACTGCGACCGGGTGCATGCACGCGACCCGATTCGCGCCTGGCTGGACAGCGGCCCCCGGCGCACCGGCGGCAGCGTGGCGCGGCTGTCGGACCTGGTGCCGGCCCTGCGCACCGTTCCCTCGGCCTTCCCCGACCGGCGGCTCGGCGCCTGCGGCGCAGCGCACGTGCTGACGATCGCGCTGCACGAGCGCGCCCGGGTGGTGGGCGCGCTGAGCCTGGTGCGCGCGCACGACGAAGGCGACTTCAGCGACGCCGACTGCGAGCGCGCGCGCGCAATGGCGCCGCTGCTCGAACTCGCCTGGCGTGGAGCGAATCCCGGGCTGGTTGCGCCCGGCGAGGAGGCTCGCCTGACTCCGGCGCTTGCCGATGGTGCTCGACACCCTGCCTTGTGTCGGGCGCGGGACGAGTGGTCGCTGCGGGATCCGCAGTGCGCAAGCAGGGGGCCGCTGGCTACGCTCACCCCGCGTGAGCGCCAGGTGGTTGCGCTGGTGGCGGCGGGACATCCGAACAAGACCATCGCCCGAGAGCTCGGTGCGAGCCCCTGGACCGTGAAGAACCACCTCCGCGCGGTTTTCCGCAAGACCGGGGCAGCCAACCGGACTGCGCTTGGAGCGCTCGCGCACCGCTGGGATGCGGCCGCGCAAGCCAAGCCTGCGGCAGGCTGAACGACCCTAGCCGATCCGCGCGGCGAGGCTCTGCGCTGCCTGCAGACCGGTCCAGTGCGCCTGCCCGACGGTGCTGTTGGAGAGCCAGTCGCCGCAGAAGCTGACGCGCGCAAGCGGGCCGAGCGCGTGGAAGTCGCGCAGCGCGCGCACGTAACCCTTCGGGCGCTTGCAGATCGCGTGCGGCTGGCGGGCGATGAAGCTGTCCAGCACGCGTGTGCCCTGCAGTTGCGGCAGCGCCTCGACCACGTCCGACCAGGCGAGCCCGAGAAGTTCCGCGTCGCTTGCCTGCGCGTGCTGCCTGCAGCCGTGGTCCTTCCACTGCGAGTGCGCGAAGGTGCGTCCGTTGCCAAGGTCGACGAAGCGCATGTTGCCGGTGCGCCGGAAGCCGTCGGCGGCAGGGAGCACGTAGGTGTCGAGCAGCTCGCCCTTCGGGCGGTCCAGCAGGTAGTAGACGATGTGGTGACCGGAGTAGTCGATCCGCTCGAGGAAGGCGCGTCGCGCCGGGTCGAGTGCGGGCATCAGCGCAGCGACGCGGTTGCCGGGCACTGCGACCACCGCGGCGTCGGCAGCGATCGTCTCGCCACCATCGGCGTCGACGCGCACCCCCTGCCCGTCTTCGTGGATCGCCAGCGCGCGGGTCGCCAGGCGCAGCTCGACGCCCGGGTCGGCGTCCAGGCGCCGGGCCATTTCCCAGGTGAGGCGACCAGCGCCGCGTTCGCGGAAGGTCCAGACCTGGTTGCCGCCCCAGGCGAGGCGGCCCGACGAGCTCCACGCGAGCCAGGCCAGCGAGAAGTCGTCCTCGCCGTAGCCGCAGAACATCCCCATGCAGGGCTCGAGGAAGTAGTCGACGAAGGTTGGCGAGAGCCTGCGGAAGTATTCGCAGGCGTTCTCCTCGTCCAGTGCGGCGGTGCTGGTGATCTCGCGCGGATCGGCGGCGAGCATCAGCCGCGCGAGCTTCGGGAGCGCTGCGAGCAGCCGGGCCTTCTCGGTCAGCGGGATGATCGGGTGGCGCGCAGCGCCGGCCAGATCGAAGGAGCCGAAGTCGATCGCCTCGCGCCGCCTGACGAGGACGTTCCAGCGCTGCGCCGCGGAGACGTCGAGCACATCGTCGGGGCCGTCGATGCCGAGCTTGCGCGCCTGCTCCAGCAGGTTGCTCTCGGCGCCCAGGAAGGCGACTGCACCGGTGACCGCCCAGTGTCCGTGCCACTGCACCGATCGGCAGCGCCCGCCGGCTTCCCGGTCCTGCTCGAGCAGCACCACCTCGTGGCCGAGTTCGCGCAGCCGCCACGCAGCGCCCAGCCCGGCGATTCCGCCTCCGACGACGATCACGCGCATCCCGTATCCTCCCTGCCTGGATCGGTGCACTCTAGGGCGCAGGACGCGGCCGCGAAATGGCCCATCGGTGTCATGTCCGCACCGGGCTGAGGCAGCGATACTCGTGCGGTCCGCCCCCGACCCACCTTCCCGGAGCGCCCGCACGATGCAAGCCCGCACCCTCGACCATCTGCGCATCGACGGCGAGCGCCTTTGGGACAGCCTGATGCAGCTCGCCCGCATCGGCGCCACCCCCAAGGGCGGGGTGTGCCGGCTCGCGCTCACTGATCTCGACCGGCAGGCGCGCGAACTGGTCGCGCACTGGGGGCGCGAAGCGGGGCTGCAGGTGCGTGTCGATCGCATCGGCAACCTGTTCATGCGCCGCGAAGGGCGAGACCCCGGACGCGCACCCGTGATCGCCGGCAGCCACATCGACACCCAGCCCACCGGCGGCAAGTTCGACGGCAACTACGGAGTGCTCGCCGCGCTCGAAGTGGTGCGCACGCTCGACGAGCACCGGGTGCAGACCGAGGCGCCGATCGAGGTCGTCTCCTGGACCAACGAGGAGGGTTCGCGCTTCGTGCCGGTGATGATGGGCTCGGGGGTGTTCGCCGGCGCGATTGCGCTGGAGCAGGCCTACGCTGCCCGCGACCTCGACGGACACAGCGTGCGCGAGGAGCTCGAGCGCATCGGCTGGCTGGGCGAGGCGGCGCCGGGCGGCTTCCCGGTGGGCGCCTACTTCGAGGCGCACATCGAGCAGGGGCCCGTGCTCGAGGCGCAGCAGGAGGTGATCGGAGCCGTGCTCGGCACGCTGGGCGTGCGCTGGTTCGACTGCACGGTGACCGGGATGGAATGCCACGCGGGGCCGACGCCGATGGACATGCGCCGCGATGCGATGCAGGGGGCGGCGGCGCTGATCCAGGAGGTCGTCGCCCTGGCGCGGCGGCACGGGCCGAACGGGCGCGGCACCGTGGGCATGGTGCAGGTGTTCCCGAACAGCCGCAACGTGATTCCCGGGCAGGTGAAGTTCTCGATCGACCTGCGCAACGACTCCGACGCTGCGCTCGAGGCGATGGCTGCGCAGATGCACGAGAGCGCCGCGCGGCTTGCGCAGGCTGCGGGGCTGCGCGTCGCGCTCGAGCCGGTGTCCAGCTACCCGGCCCAGCCTTTCGATCCCCAGTGCGTGGCCGCGGTGGAGCGCGCGGCGCAGCAGCTCGGCCATCCGTGCCGGCGCATGATCTCCGGCGCCGGGCACGATGCGGTGTACATGGCAAGGCTCGCCCCCACCGGGATGATCTTCGTTCCCTGCAGGGACGGGGTCAGCCACAACGAGCTCGAGGACGCCCGGCCCGAGCATCTGCGCGCGGGCTGCGACGTGCTGCTGCGGGTCGTGCTCGAGCGGGCGGGGCTGGCCGGCGCCAGGTGAGGCGCCGGAAGGCTCGTCCCATGCCCGAACTGCGGCATGATCGAGCCCCATGGGAACGACTTCCGATCCAGACCCCGAAACCGCCCGGGCGTGCGACCCTGCCGGCGTGCCGGCGTGCGATGCTGCGGCGGGCGAACCCTCGCCGCAGCCGCGACGCGGCGCCGAGCGTGAGCGCTGGAAGATGCTGCTGGCGCTGACCTGCGCCTTCGGGCTGAGCCAGGCCTACCGCACCGTGGCCGCGATCATGGCGCCAGCGCTGCAGCAGGACTTCGGGCTGTCGGCGCAGGGCCTGGGCATCTTCTCCGGGATGTTCCACCTGGCCTTCGGCGGGCTGCAGCTCGCGATGGGAATCGGCGTGGACGTGCACGGAGTGCGCCGCACCGTGCTCACCGCCTTCCCGCTGGCGATCGCCGGCGCGCTGCTGTCGGCGCTGGCAACCAGCTTTGGAGTGCTGCTCGTCGGGCAGGCGCTGATCGGGATCGGCTGCGCGCCCGCCTTCCTGGTGTGCACCGTCTTCATCTCGCAGCGCTTTGCGCCGGAGCGGTTCGCGTCGGTGTCCGGGTCGGTGCTGGCGATCGGGGGCATGGGAATGCTGCTGACCGGAACGCCGCTGGCCTGGATCATCGAGACCTGGTCCTGGCGCGCGGGCTTCGTCGCGCTGGCGCTGCTCTCGGTGCTCGCCTGGCTGGCGATCCTGCGCTGGGTGCGCGAGCCCGCCGCCGGTGAGGCGGGCAGCGTGCGACGCGAGACGCTGGCGGGCGCGCTGCGCGGCTTCGCGCAGCTGCTCACCTTCCCGCACACCTGGGGAATCCTCGCGCTGGGGGCGATCAGCTACGCGTCCTTCGTGACCCTGCGCGGGCTGTGGCTGGGGCCGATGCTGCTGGAGCGGCACGGGGTGTCGCTGGTGCAGGCGGGCAACGTGGCGGTGGTCGTCACCGTGATCTCGCTGCTGGGGCCGCCGCTGTTCGGTCGGCTGGACCCCGGCGACCGGACGCGGCGGCGCTGGATCGTCGGCTGGGCGCTGGTCAGCGCGGCGATGTTCGGCGTGCTGGCCTGGGGCCTGGGCTACGCCGGCGACCTTGTGATGCTGGTGCTCGCTTCGATGGCGACCGGCTTCGTGGTGCTGCAGTACGCCGACGTGCGCAGCGCCTACCCGCTGGCGATGACCGGGCGGGCGCTGTCGCTGTTCACGATGTCGATGTTCCTCGGCGTGGCCCTCGTGCAGTGGCTCACCGGCGTGGTGGCCGGCGCGGCGCAGGGCTTCGGCGTTCCGGTGGGTGCTGCGGTGATGGCGACCCTGGGGGCGCTGCTGGTCCTGGGGGCGGCGGCCTTCAGGGGTCTGCCGCAGCCGGGAATGCGGTGAGCCGCGGCCAGGTCGTGCGATTGCCGGCGGTTCAGATGACGAAGAAACCGTGCGTGCCGTCGCGGCCGAGCTGATCGACCAGGCCGTACTCCCACTCCAGATAGCCCTGCATCGCCGCGACAGGATTGTCGGTGCCCTCGTAGGGGCGCCGGTAGCGGTCGATCGGCGCCGAGGCCAGCCGCGCATCGCCCGCCTCCATCGGCAGGCCGGCGGCCTGCCAGGCGGCCGTGCCTCCTTCGAGCACGAACACCGGCAGCGGCACGTCCAGCGCGATCAGCTCGGCTGCGGCGAAATGCGCAAGCAGGCCGTCGGGCGAGACCAGCACCCAGCGCAGCGCGCCGGGGCAGGCGGCGCGGATGCTGCCGAGCGCATCCTGCAGCTGCGAGCGCAGCACGAACCAGGCCCCGGGGACGTGGCCGCGCAGGTGGCTGGCGCTGGGGCCGAGGTCCAGCACGACGGTGTCGGCGCCGCTGCCGGCCGCCCGTGTCGCTGCGCCGGTTCCCGTGCCATCGTCCGATGGGCGCCGGGCTTCGCCGGCGCCCAGCCAGCCGGCCAGGGCCTGGGCGGAGATCCGTTCGATCGCCGGCGACTGCGGCAGGGCGGGAATCGGCGGGGCTCCCGGTCCGGTCTCCGACAGCGCGTCCGCGGCGAGCCCGTCGAGGACGTGCACCTCCCAGTTCATCTGTGCGAGCCAGGAGGCGCTCATGTTGGCGCGCACGCCGTCGTCGTCGACGAGCACGATGCGCGCGCCGCGAACCGCCACGCTGTGGTCGGTCTCCTGGACCAGCTGTCCGCCCGGGGCGCTCGTCGAGCCCGGCAGGTGCCCGGCGACGTACTCCTCCGGGGTGCGCACGTCGAACACGAAGGTGCTCCGGCCTGGTTCGCTGCGCCAGGCGGCGAGCTGCGCCGGCGTGGCGCGCCCGACGCGCGCACGGTCGGCGACCGCCCGCGCGCGCTGCGCGGCCTCACGGCGCAGCCCCGCGTCCACCGGGCCGAAGCGGCGCGTCTGGCCGCGCTCGAGCACCTGACCGGCAAGCGTCCAGCCGATCGTGCCGTTGCGCAGCGCCGCCACCGGGTTGGGAATGCCGACGTTCACCAGCGACTGCGCACCGATGATGCTGCGCGTGCGCCCGGCGCAGTTGACGATCACCCGCGTCGCCGGATCGGGCGCGAGCGCGCGCACCCGTAGTGCAAGCTCGGCGCCGGGGACGCTGACCCCGCCCGGGATGCTCATCGTGTTGTATTCGTCGAAGCGGCGTGCGTCGAGCACGACGAGGTCCGTCCCGGAGTCGAGCAGCGCCTGGACTTCCTGCGCGCTCAGCGAGGGCGTGTGTCGCTGCGCCTCGACCAGCTCGCCGAAGGCCTTGCTGGGCACGTTGACGTCGCGGAACAGTTCGCCGCCGGCTTCGCGCCAGCCGGACAGTCCGCCCTCGAGGAGGCTGATGTCGCAGTAGTCGAGCTCGGCGAGGCGCCGGGCCGCGCGCAGCGCGAGGCCTTCGCCGTCGTCGTAGACGACGATCGGCGTGTCGCGGCGCGGGATCCGCGACCAGGCCTCGAGCTCGATGCGCGACAGCGGCAGGTTCGCGGCGAACAGCGGATGGCACTCGGCGAAGGGCGCCTCCTCGCGCACGTCGAGCAGGGCGATCTCGCGCTGCCCGAGCAGCGCCTGGCGCACCTGCTCGAAGCTGCACTGGGGGAAGCTGGCGCCGGGGCGCCGGGCGGCATGGTCCATGGGTGAGGGCCGTCCTCAGGCGTCCTTGAGCAGGCGGCGCAGCATCTTGCCTGCGCCGGTGGCGGGCAGCGAGTCGCGAAAGACCACCTGTCGCGGGGCCTTGTAGACGGCCATGTTCTCGCGCGCCCAGGCGACGATCTGCGCCTCGTCGACCTTGCCGGCGAACTCGGGGCGCAGGACCACGAAGGCCTTGACCACCTCGCCCTTGTCGGGGTCGGGAACGCCGATCGCTGCGGCCTGCGCGATCGACGGGTGGCGGATCAGGATGGTCTCGACCTCCTCGGGGAACACGCTGTAGCCGGAGACCTTGATCATCTCCTTGAAGCGGCCCATGAAGGTCAGGTAGCCGTCGGCGTCCATGCGGCCCATGTCGCCGGTGTGCACCCAGCCGTCGCGCAGGGTCTGCTTCGTGGCCTCGGGCTTGTTCCAGTAGCCCTGGAAGTTGCCGCGACCACGCACCGTGATCTCGCCCTGTTCGCCGGCCGGCAGCGGGCGACCGGTGTCCGGATCGACGATGCGGACCTCGTTGCCGGGGATCGCCTTGCCCTGCGTCCCCCAGCGGATCGCGTCCATCGGCATGGTCGTGTCCATCGTGTGGGTCTCGGACAGACCGTAGGCCGCCTCGAAGGAGTTGCAGTTGCGCGCGAAGCGATGCCACTGCTGCGCGAGCTCCTCGGTGAAGGTGATCCCGAAGCTGGTGACCGCGTTGGTGCGCAGGCTGGAGAGGTCGTAGGACTGCGCGTCGGGAAGCTGCATGCAGGCCACCAGCATCGGCGCGATGCTGTACCACCAGTGAACCCTGTGCCGATCGATCGCCTGCATCACCGCGAGCGGATCGAAGCGATAGAGCAGGACTGCGGTGCTGCCTGCGTAGATGTTCATCCCGACCGCCATCAGCATGCCGGCGATGTGATACATCGGCGCGATCGCGAGCATCACGTCATCGGCGCCCAGACCGTAGACCTGGACCGAGCGCGAGGCCTTGAAGAAGGCGTTGTCGAAGCTGAGCATCGCCCCCTTGGGCAGACCGGTGGTTCCCGAGGTGTAGGTCATCAGCGCGACGTCGTCGGGACCGACCTGGACTGCCGGTGCGCGCGCGCCGCTGCGGGTGGCGGCGAGGAAATCCTCGGTTCCCGGCGGGGTGGTGCGCGGCGCGGCGGCGAGCTCGGCCAGCTCCTGGGGCACCGCGATCGAGGGCTGCGCCGGGAGCAGGTCGCCGTAGTGCACCACGAAGACGTGCTCGAGCTTCGTCTTCGCGCGCACCTTGTCCACCGTGGGCAGCAGGTGGTCGGCCGCGACGATCACCCGCGCGCCGAGGTCGCTCAGCTGGTACTCGAGCTCGTGCTCCTTGTACAGCGGCCCGGCGGGGCAGACCACCGCGCCGAGCTTCTGGATGCCGTAGTGCGCCATCACGTACTGCGGGCAGTTCTGCATGTACAGGGCGACCGGATCGCCCTTGCGCACCCCGAGCTGCGCGAGTCGGGCGGCGAAGGCCTCGCTGGCGCGGTCGATGTCGGCGTAGCTGACCGGCGCGCCGTACCAGAGGAAGGCGGGCTTGTCCGGATGGCTGCGTGCGCGGCTGCGCAGCACTTCGTGCATCGCGGTGAAGTCGGAGCGGTCTGGTGCAGGGGTCGATGCGCTCATCGGGCGGGTTCCATGCGGGACGGGGTCGATGGGGGATGCGCCGTGCGGGTCACGCAGGCGTGGTGTCGGCGATCTCGAACACGCCCAGAGTGCGGTTCTTGCGCACCGCATCCCAGGCGAAGACCTGCGCGTTCATCGCGACGTGCACGCCGTGCGGGAGCAGGCGCGCACAGGCGACGGCAAAGCCCAGGTTGAACAGTGCGTCGGAGCCGGCGAGGTCGAAGGGCAGCATCGCGCCGGTGAGCACGATGGTCCGGGGCAGGCCGGCCCGGCCGAGCGTCCGGGCGGTCTCGGCCATGGTGTCGGTGCCGTGCACGACCACGATCCGCTCCTCGGGGCTCGCGGCACAGGCGGCGAGCACCTGCGCGCGATGCGCGTCGGTCATGTCGAGGCTGTCGCACTGCATCAGCTCCTGGACCCGCACCTCGCCCTCGATCCGGGCGATGGGCAGGATCTCGTGCAGGTGCGTGCCGGCGAAGCCGAGCGTGCCGCTGATCGGGTCGTAGCGCTTGTCGAAGGTGCCGCCGGTGGCGAGGATGCGCAGGCTCATCCTCGCGAGTTTAATCAGCTTGCCGGCTCAATGCGCCTCGGTCGGCACGCAGCGCGCGAGCAGCTCGCGCCACTGCGTTTCGGATCGCGGCCAGTCGCGCGGCGTGAGCAGCTCGAGCTGGCGCAGCACCTGCCGCAGGTGCCAGGTGGGAGGCTGGCCGAGCGCGGCCGGCGCTTCGCGCCAGAGTCGCCGGATCAGGTTGTCGCTGACCGCGAAGCGCTGCGCGAGCGCCTCGATCACTGCGCGATCCTGTCCGGCGTCGATCGCACGGCGCAGCACGCCGGCCCAGTGCAGGCTGTGGGCGGTGGCGCTGCGCGCAGCGAGTGCGCGCAGATCGAGCGTGTCGCCCCGGGGCCCTGGGGCGTCGGTGGGCCGCTGGCGCTGCGGGCGGACGCGGTGGGCGACGGCTGCGTCGATCGGCTGCGCCGCGGCATCGGTGCTCTTCGACGCGCCATGGTCCTCGGGGTCGGCTGGCGCCTCGGGCGTCAGCGCCGCGGCATCGCTCGGCACCAGGGTCTCGGCCAGGAAGGCGGCCAGCCAGGGCAGGCGGCCGAGGACGTGGGCACGGCCCGCAGCATGGCGCCCGCCCAGCAGCAGCCAGTTGTAGCAGCCCAGGTGCAGCCCGGCCCCGGTGTGGCGCAGGCGTTCGAGCGCCTGCGCATCGAGCGCGCCGGCGAGCAGGGCGGCAATGCGCTGCTCGGCGCGCAGTTCGCGCGCGTCGATCGAGCGCAGCGCGCGACCGTAGAGCGTCGCATCGATCACCTCGTCGCGCAGGGCCGCGCGCAGCATCGCCAGGAAGTCCGGGTAGCGGCTCTCGCGCGCGAACAGCGTCGCGGGCAGGCCGGGCTCGAGCCGGTGCTCGACGTCCAGGTGGCGCCCCCAGCCCTGGCGGCGCAGCTCGAGCAGGGTGAGCATCTCGCCGGCCATCGATGCGAAGAGCGCGTCGAGCACCGGGCGGTCGTCGGCGAGCTCCGCGTCCAGCAGTTCGACGAGCAGGCGCAGCGTGTGGTCGGCGAGCAGATTGCGGAAGTCGTAGGCCAGCCCGTCGCGGTCGACGCCGACGAAGCGCACGTGCAGGCCCCAGGCGCGGGTGAGCTGCGCGAAGATCGGGTTGGCCATCAGCGAAAGCCGGGATGCCAGCGGGGGCAGCAGCACCAGCAGGCGCCAGTCGGGCGAGGGTCGATGCCAGACCAGGGCCCGCGGACTGCGTCGGTAGACGCCGGCCAGGTGGGCGAGTTCGGGGCCGACGTTGCCGGTGTCCTGCAGGTCGTCGTCGACCGGCGCGTCGTCGATCAGGAGTGCTTCGAATTCCATCGGGGCAGGCAAGGCGCACGAGCGGCGGGCCGCGCGGTGGACTCCACTGCGGGCCCGGGACCGGTGCGGTGGGCGGCAGCCTGGGGAGCAGCGGACGACGGTGGCGCGCCGCGCCGCCTTCGCCCGGGTTCGTTCAGTCGGCCCGCTTCGCGAAGAAGAGCAGCCCGCCGCCGAAGGCCAGCAGCAGCGTTGCGAACAGCGTGCGCGCGACCGAGCCACGGAACAGCGCCTCGGCGGCGAAGAGCGCGCCAGCGGTCATCAGGATGCGCGCGGTACCGGCGGTACGCTGCGCGGGGCTCAGCTCGGGCATGGAGGGAATGTACCTCAGATGGTCTGCGCCTGCCGGGCCCGCAGGCCGCGATCCGATCAGCGGCGTTTCGGCCGGTTGCGCAGTCGGTGCGTGTCGAGCACCGAGAGGACGCGCTCGCCGGGCAGCAGGGTGACGGTGTCGCCTGCGGCGAGCGTCCCGGTGCGCAGCACCGAGCAGTAGAAGCCGGTGAAGCCGCTGTCGACCATCATCTTCACCGCCCACTTGAAACCCATGCGCGCGTTGAGCTTGTAGCAGGGCTGGCGCGGGCTCTCCACGCGCAGTTCGACTTCGCCGATGCGCAGCCGGTCGCCGACCCAGACCTCGTCTTCGCGCAGTCCGTCGATCAGCAGGTTCTCGCCGAGCGCGCCGGGCTCGAGCGAAGTCCCGGTCACCGATGACCTGGACGCCGCAGCGGGTACTCCGGCCTGTCCGCGCAGCGTCTCCCAGAACGGGTAATGCGCGACCGGGTACAGGTAGAGCGCCTTGTCCAGCCCGCCGTGCACCGTGAGATCCGCCTGCTCGTCGCCTTCGAGACCCAGCGGTCGCACGCGCACCGGCGCTGGCGAATCCGGCAGGCTCAGCGGGGACTTCACGATCGCGCTGATCACCGTCTCGGGCGCGCCGCGCTCGGTGACCACCAGAGGGGCGACGGGCCCGGCGCAGAGCGCCAGCAGGCGGATCGGGCTGCTCACCGGGGCGCTCAGTCGCTGCGCGCAGCGACCGCGGCCAGCGCGACAGCGTCGATGCGGAAGCGTCGGCTCTGGCGGTCGAGCGGATCGAGCAGGCCTTCGCGGCGGAAGGCGGCCACTGCGCGGCTCGCGGTCTCGGTCGTGATGCCCAGCATCGCGCCGACGTCCTCGCGCGGCGGCAGCAGCACCGGCCGGCAGCCCTCGCCCTTCGACAGGCGCAGCAGCAGCCGGGCCAGCCGTTGCCGTGCGCTGCCGGAGGCGAGGTCGGCGATGAAGTCGTCGGCCTGCCTGAGCGCCTCGTGCCACTTGCGCAGCAGTTGTGCGTGCAGGCGCGGCGAGGTGGACTCGAGCTGCGTGATCACCGTGCGCGGGATGCGGCAGGCGGTGACTTCGGTCAGCGTGATCGCGCTGGAGTCGTAGACCGGCTGGACCGTGGTCTCGAGCCCGGCGATGTCACCGGGAGTGAGCAGGCGGATGATCCGCTGCGTGCCGTCGGTCTGGTAGCGCACCAGCTTGACGAGCCCGCGCCGGATCGTGAACAGGGTCTGGCCCTGCGTGCCTTCGTCGAACAGCGTGGTGTGCGCGGGTACGCTGATCTCGTGGATCATCCGGTCGATCAGGCGGAAGTCGTCGCTGGTCAGGTCCGCGAACAGCGCGTTGGCGCGGATGCCGCAGCTCTCGCACTCCTGCGCGCCGAGAGCATGGATCTTCAAGTGCATGGATGGGTGGATTGACATTCGTCATGGCGACCTTGGCGCGATTATGGGGCAAACCCCGTGCCGCGTCAGGGACATTGCCCGCCCGGTCCCGCGCAATCGCGCACAGGGGGGGTCAGAGCGCGAGGTGTAAGATCAAAGGTTTATCCGGTTCGGGAGTTTCTCGCATGAATCATCCGCACATGACCGGCGCGGCGCGGGGCGCGAGCAGCGCGGCTGCGGTCGGCGCACCCGACTACGTGCAGCACCAGGGCCTGATCGACTGGGTCGCCTCGATCGCAGCGCTGACCAGGCCGGACCGGATCCACTGGGCCGATGGCAGCCAGGAGGAGTACGACCGGCTCTGCGAGCAGATGGTGGCGGCCGGGACGATGCGGCGACTGAACCCCGAGAAGCGGCCGAACTCGTACGTCGCGTGGTCCGATCCGAGCGACGTCGCGCGCGTGGAGGACCGCACCTTCATCTGCAGCGAGCGGCGGGAGGACGCCGGCCCGACCAACAACTGGATGGCGCCGGCCGAGATGCGCGCCACGCTGGACGGCCTGTTCGACGGCTGCATGCGCGGGCGCACGATGTACGTGATCCCGTTCTCGATGGGCCCGCTGGGCAGCCACATCGCACACGTCGGGGTGGAGATCTCCGACAGCCCCTACGTGGTGGCGAGCATGCGGCTGATGACCCGCATGGGACGCGCGGTCCACGAAGTGCTCGGCGAGGACGGCCACTTCGTGCCCTGCGTGCACTCGGTGGGCAAGCCGCTCGCGCCGGGCGAGAAGGACGCCGCCTGGCCCTGCAACGACACCAAGTACATCGTCCACTACCCCGAGACCCGCGAGATCTGGTCCTACGGCTCCGGCTACGGCGGCAACGCGCTGCTGGGCAAGAAGTGCTTCGCGCTGCGCATCGCCTCCAACATGGGCCGCCAGGAAGCGCTCGCCGGGGGCATCGGCTGGCTCGCCGAGCACATGCTGATCCTCTCGGTCACTTCGCCGCAGGGGCGCAAGTACCACGTCGCCGCGGCCTTCCCGTCGGCCTGCGGCAAGACCAACTTCGCGATGCTGATCCCGCCCGCCGGCTTCGACGGCTGGACGGTGCGCACGATCGGCGACGACATCGCCTGGCTCAAGCCGCAGGCCGACGGTCGCCTGTACGCGATCAACCCCGAAGCGGGCTTCTTCGGCGTGGCCCCGGGCACCAGCCGCAAGACCAACCCGAACTGCCTGGACACGCTGACGCACGACGTGATCTTCACCAACGTCGCGCTGACCGACGACGGCGACGTCTGGTGGGAGGGGCTATCCGAAGCGCCGGCGCATCTGCTCGACTGGCAGGGTCGCGACTGGACGCCGCAGATCGCAGCGGCCAACCCGGTCAACGGCAAGCCGCGCCCGGCCGCCCACCCCAACTCGCGCTTCACGGTTTCGGCCGCGCAGTGCCCGTCGATCGATCCGCTCTGGGACGACCCGGCCGGCGTGCCGATCGACGCCTTCATCTTCGGCGGCCGGCGCAGCACCACGGTGCCACTGGTCACCGAGGCGCGCTCCTGGGAGGAGGGCGTCTACATGGCCGCCACCATGGGCTCGGAGACCACCGCCGCCCAGGCGGGCGCCACCGGAGTGGTGCGTCGTGACCCCTTCGCGATGCTGCCCTTCTGCGGCTACAACATGGCCGAGTACTTCGGCCACTGGCTCGACCTCGGCCACCGTCTGCAGGTGGGTGGCGCGAAGCTGCCGGGCATCTTCTGCGTGAACTGGTTCCGCACCGACGAGAACGGCAAGTTCGTGTGGCCCGGGTTCGGCGACAACATGCGTGTGCTGGCCTGGATGCTGGGTCGCCTCGAGGGCAAGGCCCAGGGGGTCGAACACGTATTCGGCACGACGCCGCGCTACGAAGATCTGAACTGGAACGGCCTGGAGTTCTCGCGTGCGTCGTTCGATCGCATCACGTC